>JACJNY010000071.1 GCA_014695295.1 Microcoleus sp. FACHB-61
TGTTCATTTAAGGAGTGGATAGGTTTTATTTTTCACCCTTATTCTCTCCCGGCGCGGTGGCTCTAGTTCTTCTTTGGCCACCGTTCTCATCTTTATTTAGTCTAAACTACAGTATTTTAGATTTTAGATTTTAGATTTTAGAATTGGTAATGACTGATGAAATAATGTTTGGAGCTTGTCTATAGTTGCATTTATTTTTGAAACTGGTATAAGAAGGAAGTGGGAAACGAAGCCCACGGATTTTGTAACGGAGGTAAGGGATACAGGGAAGAGGGAAGAGGGGCGCAAGTTTTAATTAATGCTAAATTTACGGCCGTTGGCTAAAATTAGAAGAGTTTTTGTTAAAGGTGTTTTATGGCTGTTGGCAAGGATACAATTTTCGAGCGCTTTTTGTCGCCCCTGATGCGACTGGCGATCGACGAACAAGCACTGAAACGACTCTACGAAGGTATCGACTGGGAAGCAGCGGGCGATCGCTACCGACAACCCGACTTAGTTTATCCCGAATATTACACCAGCCAAAACTTTCACGGCATTAAACGCGGCTACCTCAACCCCAGTGCCGCCGTTTCCTACGATCCAATCACGCAATATGTTTTGCCTCCCCACGAAACAGTCGTCAGGCAAGGCTTAATTGACGCTGTGCGGGTGAAACCGCGCCGAATCATCGATTTGGGATGCGGCACCGGTTCGACAACGCTCATGCTCAAGCAGGCTTTTCCCGAAGCGGAAGTTGTCGGCCTGGACTTGTCGCCTTATATGCTGGTAGTTGCCGACATGAAAGCGCAAAAAGCCGGCTTAAATATCCAGTGGTTGCACGGAAAAGCCGAAAGCGTTGCCTTTCCCGATGGCAGCTTCGATTTAGTCGCAGCTTCCTTGCTGTTTCACGAGACGCCGCCTGCTGTATCGCGGGCAATTTTGCGAGAAAGCTTCCGACTGCTGAAGGTTGGGGGACAAGTGGCAATTTTGGACGGAAACCAAAAAACTTTGCGGCAAACAGAGTGGCTGACTGATATCTTTGAAGAGCCTTATATTAAGTCTTACGCTGCTGGCAGCCTCGATGCTTGGGCGGGGGCGGCTGGATTCGCGGCAGTGCAAACTCGCGAACACTGGTGGACGAATCAGGTGACGCAGGGCGTGAAACCTTTGCCTGGGGAAGATTTGGAACAGGTGCGGGTGGCGGTGGGGTGGAATCCGATCGATCGAGCTCCTGATTTTGATGGGGATTTACCTGGCATTCCAGCTCCCGCTTGATTTATTAACTGTTGATTGTTGACGGTTGACTGTTGACCGTTGACTGTTGACTGACTAATGACTAATGACTAATAACTAATGACTCATGACTAATGACTCATGACTAATGACTCTAAAAGCAGTTTTATTTGATTTTAATGGTGTGATTGTTAATGACGAGCCGATTCACGAGAAAATCATCGATCGATTGATGCTCGATGAAAATCTCCAGCTCAAACGTGGGGAGTTTCGAGAAGTTTGTTTGGGAAGGAGCGATCGCGCTTGCATTACCGCACTGCTCGAGCGCCGGGGACGATTTTTGACAGAAACATACCTCGATCGGCTGCTGCTGCGCAAGGCCGAAGCTTACAAAGTTCAAATAGATACTTTGAAGAAGCTGCCGATTTATCCCGGTTTGGCAGAATTTATTGCCAACATTCGCGTCGCCGGACTGAAAATGGCCGTAGTTAGCGGGGCCATGCGATCGGAGATAGAATTGGTTTTAGAGCGAGCCGGTTTGGCAGCAAACTTTGAGTTAATTGTCGCAGGCGACGATTTGAGGGCGAGCAAACCAGCACCCGACGGCTATCTATTGGCTGTCGAACTTCTCAACCAGAAATATCCCGAATTTAACCTGCAACCGATCGAGTGTTTGGCGATAGAAGATACTTTTGCGGGGATTGAAGCGGCAAAAAAAGCGGGTATTCAGGTAGCGGGTGTGACTCACACTTACCCGTTTCACATGATCCAGCGCCAAGCTAATTGGACGGTGGACTATTTTGCTGATTTAGAGTTGGACAGAGTGGCCCAACTTTGCTCGATCGCCCCCACTGAGCCGGCTGCGGAAAACTCTTGACGTTTTTAGCACTTACGTGCTAACGTAGGTGACGGTCTGCCAAAGCGAAAGCAAGCAAGACCTGTAAGCCTTTTAGATTTGGGAATCCCGCATCTAAAATGCTAAATTAAAACTCAATCAGGGGAATTAGCTCAGTTGGTAGAGCGCTGCGATCGCACCGCAGAGGCCAGCGGTTCGAGTCCGCTATTCTCCATAAATCAGGGGCATTTCTACAGGTGACGATCGTACTCAAAGCGAAGTGCGATCGTCACCTGCTTTGACGCCTGCCTATTTGGTGCGATCGACTCAGTTGCTGCCTAAGTTCTAGCATCAATAACCTGTTGAGAGCGAGAAACCGGGTTTCTATTTTGTGCGATGACCCAGTTGCTGCCTAACTCCTAGCATCAATAAGATAATTTCTGTAAAGAAACCCGGTTTCTAATTTCACACTGATTGCTGAAAAGACGTATTTTGGTGTCTAAACGCGGTTTCAGAAAAGAATGCAACGGTAGGTAAGCTTCAAAGCCCTATGTCATGAGTCAATCTGAAATCTAAAATGGTATCAGCCCAGTTTTTGCAGCAGCGGCCATCAATCCCCACAAAAGTTTCATTTTGTCAACAAATCGTAAATTTTGTATCTAAAAATACAACAGTCTGCTGAAGCGAGTCTTAATATCAAGTCGCTATGTGTTATTATTCTCAATCATCTGACTCATCTATTCAAGAGTAACCAGAAAAAATGACAAAGCGATTCGATCGGCGGAAATTTCTTTTATACAGTTCTGCTACCCTCACATCAAGTTTATTTCTAAAAGCTTGTAGAACTCCCACTCCAACAGCAACTCCAGCCGCTTCTCCCACATCAACAGGAACTACACCAGCAGCAGCCGGGGGCGGAAACACGATCAAAGTAGGAATTTTGCATTCCTTGAGCGGCACGATGTCAATCAGCGAAAAAAGCGTTGTCGATGCCGAACAATTAGCGATCGAAGAAATTAATAAAGCTGGGGGTGTCCTCGGAAAACAAATCGAAGCAGTAATAGAAGATGGCAACTCAGACTGGCCGACTTTTGCCGAAAAAGCCAAAAAATTGATCGACCAAGATAAAGTTGTCACCGTCTTCGGATGCTGGACATCCGCCAGCCGCAAAGCAGTATTGCCAGTATTTGAAGAAAGAAATCATATGCTCTGGTATCCCGTACAATACGAGGGTCAAGAGTGTTCCAAGAATATCTTTTATACCGGGGCGGCGCCGAACCAGCAAATCGAACCAGCAGTTGACTGGCTGCTAGAAAATAAAGGCAAAAAATTCTTCTTAGTCGGGTCTGACTACGTTTTTCCCCGCACGGCAAATACAATTATCAAGGCACAGCTAGCAGCCAAAGGCGGCGAATTAGTTGGGGAAGATTACATACCTTTGGGCGGGACAGAAGTCACGCCAATTATTACTAAAATTAAGGCAGCTTTGCCAGACGGGGGCGTTATTTTTAATTCCCTCAACGGCGACAGCAACGTAGCATTTTTCAAACAGTTGCAGGGTGCAGGTTTGGGCCCGGACAAATATCCGTCAATGTCTGTCAGTATTGCGGAAGAAGAAGTAAAGGCGATCGGCGTAGAATATCTTAAAGGCCATTACGCCGCCTGGAATTACTTCATGACTGTGGAATCTCCGGCAAATACAAAATTTGTGGAAGCTTTCAGGGCAAAATACGGCAACGATAGAGTGACTAACGACCCGATGGAAGCAGCTTACATCATGGTTTACCTGTGGAAGCAAGCTGTCGAAAAAGCAGGGGCAGCCGACGATTTGGAAAAAGTGCGGGCAGCAGCTTTGGGTCAAACCTTTGACGCGCCGGGGGGCCAAGTAACGATGGATGTTAACCATCACCTTTCTAAATTTGTGCGGTTGGGCGAAGTGAGAGACGACGGTTTGTTTAACATTGCTTTTGCTACACCAGCAGTAGTGAATCCGGTTCCTTGGAATCAGTTTGTAGCTGAAACAAAAGGCTTTTCTTGCGATTGGTCAGACCCCACAAAAGGCGGAAAATTCAAGAGTACATAATTAAGTAAATTTCCAACTCTTGCCGGGTGCGCATGGCGCACCTTTCTCCTTACATAACAGCGCACCGAAAACGTCGCTCCCGGTGCTTAGGGCGCACCTTCCCCTCATACAATAATTCGCGTTTTTAGGGGGCGCAATGCCTACATTTCCCGGATTTAATAGCTCACCTAAAACATCGCTCCGTGCGCTGAATTCGCAGCTTACCCTTATACAAAATTTCGCGTATTTAGGGTGCGCAATGCCCGCATTACAATTACACAATTGCACCAAATATTATAGAAGAATAGGAGCATAAAAAGTGGCGATCGGCTTATTGGACGGTTTATTTAATGGCCTTAGCATCGGCGCTGTTTTACTAATTGCAGCGCTGGGATTAGCGATTATTTTCGGGCTGATGGGCGTGATTAATATGGCTCACGGCGAGTTGATGATGCTGGGGGCTTATACAACTTTCGTGGTGCAAAATGTCTTCAAAGGTATCGGAGGATTTGCGTTTGAAACCTATATTTTATTTGCGATTCCCCTAGCTTTTTTAGTAGCTGCATTGGTAGGATTAATTCTCGAACGCGGAGTGATTCGCTATCTTTACGGGCGGCCACTAGAAACTCTCCTGGCAACTTGGGGCGTAAGTTTAATTTTGCAGCAGTTTGTCCGCAGCGTCAGTTGGGTGCTGGTAATTGGGATTGCGGTATTTTGTTTGCTGTTTTTTGGTGGTTTGCGGGTGCTGAAGCAGCGATCGGACTTCGATCGCATTCGCAGCAAAATTATCGCCATAATTTTGCCTTTATCTTTGGGTATTTCCTGGGCGGTGAGCGCCTTTTTAGGGCAAACTTACCAACTCGCAGTAACTAAACCTTGGTTTGGCGCTCAAAACGTTGATGTGACTGCGCCTGGATGGCTGCGCGGCGGCATCCCGCTGGGCAATTTCCAGTTGCCCTTCGCCCGACTTTTTATTATTGCGCTGACAGGAATTTGTTTGGCGGGAATTTACCTATTTTTGCAAAAGTCTGTGTGGGGACTTCGCATTCGCGCTGTGACGCAAAATCGCAGCATGAGCGCGTGTTTGGGAATTCCTACCGAACAAGTAGACGCGCTGACTTTTGCTTTGGGTTCGGGGCTGGCTGGTGTGGCTGGGTGCGCGATTAGTTTGATCGGTTCCGTAGGGTCAAATACCGGACAAAATTATATAGTCGATACCTTTATGGTGGTGGTTGTGGGCGGTGTCGGCAAGATTGTGGGGAGTGTAGTTGCTGCGATGGCGATCGGCACTGCAAATTACCTGATCGGTTCGGGAACCTTAGCATTAATGTTCGCTCCGGTCAAGCCTTTAGCCGACTTCTTCACATTTTTCGCCACAACCAGCATGGCAAAAGTAATGGTATTCGCCTTAATTATGGCTTTTCTGCAAGTGAAGCCGGGAGGGATTTTCCCACAAAAAGGGCGGACGGTAGAAAATTAAAAATTACAACTGCGAGTGTAGCGAAAAATGCAGAAAAAACATCAAAAACCCTGGCTAAAAGAAGCGGCAATTGTCAGCGCGATCGCCCTCACATTCATATTGCTTATCCCAGGCATACTCCCCGACGTTCGCCTCAATCAATTAGGGCGATTTTTAGCACTAGCAATTGCAGCCCTCGGCATAGACTTGATTTGGGGATACACGGGTTTGCTGAGTCTCGGACACGGCGTATTTTTTGCGATCGGCGGCTACGCCTTCGCCATGCACCTAAAATTGCAAATTCCCTCAACCGCCAGCAGTCAATTGCCAGAATTTATGAACCTCTACGGCGTCACCGAACTCCCCTGGTTTTGGCAACCATTTTATTCATTTCCCTTCTCAGCAGCAGCAGTAGTTCTCATCCCCGCCATCTTGGGCGCACTTTTGGGTTATTTAGTATTCCGAAACCGGATTCGAGGCGTTTACTTTTCAATTCTCACCCAAGCAGCAACCATCGTATTTTTCAACTTCTTTAACGGTCAGCAAAAACTCATTAACGGAACCAACGGACTCACAGACTTTAAAACCTTGTTCGGAGCCACAGTAAATGACCGAGATACTCAATATATTTTCTACATTCTCACCATACTATTTCTAGCCGCCACTTACGCCCTCTGCCGCTGGCTCACCAGCGGGCGCTTCGGCCGCCTGCTAGTAGCAATTCGCGACGACGAAGTGCGCCTGCGTTTCTCAGGTTACAATCCCACAGGATATAAAGTTTTAGTCTTTGCAATTTCTGCCGGTTTAGCCGGGATTGCAGGCGCATTATTTACCGTACAAACCGGAATCATTTCGCCAAAAGCAATGGATATTGCCTTTTCAATTGAAATGGTAATCTGGGTCGCAGTGGGAGGTCGCGCCACATTATCTGGAGCAATATTGGGAGCGCTCCTCGTAAACTTTGGCAAGAGTTTTTTGAGCGAACAATTTCCCGAAGTGTGGCTATTTTTCCAAGGCGCGCTATTCCTAATCGTAGTCACAGTGCTGCCAGACGGCTTAGTCGGATGGCTGCAACATCAAGGTTTTGACCAAATCCGCACCCTGTTCAGAAGACCAAAATACGCATCTACTTACCCCAGCCTGGAACAAGACCCCCAAGTGCAGCTCGAAAAAGAAGAACTTGAACATTGAGTGCAAAAAGATCGGGTAATTTAGAAGTAGGCGGACGTAAATAAATTTCACCGGCAAAATACAAACGAAGCAATCGCAATAGACGTGAGAAAAGGTGGGTTTATCTCTGAAAAGACGCAATATATATGTCCACCTACTTAAATATCTCTAGCAAACAGCTTCGTTCTTTAACTTGAGAGGAAACATATGGCAGATATTATTGACTACAAAATCTACGGCGACGATTTGCAACTCATCGAGATTGAACTCGATCCCAAAGAAGGCGTCAGGGCTGAAGCTGGAACCATGACATACATGGAAGGCGACATCCAAATGCAAACCTCCACAGGCGGCGGCTTATTTCAAGGTTTCAAACGAATGCTGACAGGAGCGGGTTTTTTCATTACCACCTTTGTCAACGCCGGAAATCGCAAGGCCCGCGTCGCTTTTGCCGCCCCCTATCCGGGTAAAGTAATTCCCCTCGATTTAGGCCAACTTGGCGGTCAATTTTTGTGTCAAAAAGACTCATTTCTCTGTGCGGCAAACGGCATTGAAATTGAGGTAGCTTTCACGAAGCGCCTCGGTGCCGGTTTCTTTGGCGGAGAAGGTTTTATTCTGCAAAAATTGCAGGGTGACGGGTTAGCTTTTGTTCATGCGGGAGGAACAATAGTTGAGAAAAATTTGGGTTCTGGCGAAGTGTTGCGAGCGGACACTGGCTGTTTAGTAGCTTTTGCGCCGACTGTAGATTACGATATTCAGTTTGTGGGCGGGTTTAAAAATGCTCTATTTGGTGGCGAAGGCTTGTTTTTAGTCAAGCTAACCGGGCCAGGAAAAGTGTATTTGCAAAGTCTGCCTCTATCGAAGTTAGCGGAGCGAATTATGGCTGCAAGCCCAACTGCAATTCCGAGCAGTTCTACCAGTTTTACTTGAGAGTAAACTGGCAGCAGAAAGTAGAAAGTAGGGTGCCACGGAAGGGGATAAAATCTGCTTAATAAGGGAGGATATTTGCGCTAGGCACCTACAATGGGTATCGGTTGTTGTCCATTAGTGAGTTAATTGCTAATTATGAATGGAAAAGTCTTAGAAATAGAAAACTTGACTGTTAGTTTTGATGGTTTTAAAGCTATCAACGGTTTAAATTTCAGCATGGATGCGGGCGAACTGCGAGTTATCATTGGCCCCAACGGTGCGGGGAAAACTACTTTTCTCGATTCGATTACCGGGAAGGTGCAGCCGACAGAGGGCAGGGTGTTATTTAAGGGACAAAATTTGCGCAAATTGTCGGAAGATAGGATTTCGCGCTTGGGAATTGGTCGCAAGTTTCAGACGCCGCGAGTTTACTTGAATTTAACACCGCGCGAAAATTTGGAATTGTCTTGCAGCCGCCATAAAAATGTTTTTTCTACTTTGTTTAAGCCTGCTTCTGCTGCTGAAAAACGCACGGTTGCCGGTTTGTTAGAAACAATTGGTTTAGTGGCTAAAGCTGATGTTTCGGCTGGTTTGCTTTCTCACGGGGAAAAGCAATGGTTGGAAATTGGAATGTTGGTGGCTCAATCTCCTGATTTGTTGTTGGTAGATGAACCTGTGGCGGGTTTGACGGATGAGGAAACGATGTTAACTGGAGAGTTGCTAATTTCGCTGGCCCAAAGTCATTCGGTGTTGGTAATTGAACACGATATGGAGTTTGTGCGGCAAATTGCGCGGCAGGTGACGGTGTTGCATCAGGGTGCAGTTTTGTGCGAGGGGACTATGGATGAGGTGCAAAATGACGATCGGGTAATTGAAGTATATTTGGGCAAACCGGAAGAGTAAGAAGAAGGAAGAAGGAAGAAGGAAGAAGGAAGAAGGAAGAAGGAAGAAGGAAGAAGGAAGAAGGAAGAAGGAAGAAGTTATTTGTTAGTTGCTACTAATTTTCATGCCCAATTACCAATTAAAAACTATGCTGCAAGTTTCTAATTTGAATGTTTACTACGGCGAAAGTCACATTTTGCGCGATGTCGATTTAAGCGTCATGGCGGGACAAATGGTTTGCTTGATCGGCCGCAATGGTGTGGGCAAAACTACAATGCTAAAAACGATTATGGGGTTACTGCAACCGCGCAGCGGCACTATTGCTTTTGGCGGAAAATCTATTGCTTCTAAGTTAACTCACCAGCGGGCTAGATTAGGAATTGGTTATGTGCCTCAAGGGCGCGAAATCATTCCACGTCTGACGGTAAAAGAAAATCTCTTGTTAGGTTTGGAAGCGAAACCAACCAAAACCAAAAATCCTGAAATTCCTGATGAAATTTTTGAGTTATTCCCGGTTTTGAAAACTATGCTCGATCGCCTGGGAGGTGATTTGAGCGGGGGACAGCAGCAACAGTTAGCTATTGCTAGAGCTTTGATGGGTGAACCGCAGTTGCTGGTTTTGGATGAGCCTACGGAGGGGATTCAACCGTCTATTATTTTAGATATAGAAGCTGCGGTGCGGCGCGTAGTTGCCACTAGGGGAATTTCTGTGTTGTTGGTGGAGCAACATTTGCATTTTGTTCGGCAAGCTGACTGGTATTATGCTATGCAAAAAGGGGGGATTGTGGCTTCTGGAAGCACTAGCGAGTTAAGTGATGAGGTGATTCAGAGGTTTTTGGCTGTTTGATTCAGAAGCAAGGCAGGACAAGGATTTGGACACGGATACATGGATTACAGCAATTTGCGAGCAAACCCGCCACAAAGCGCAGCTCTCTAAATAGGCTCAAAAAACAAACCACAATGATTAAACCAATTGAGAGCATTTTCATCAGTAATAAGATTAACAGCCCTAGTGATGGCTTCATCAAGAGCATCGGATGTGCGAGCTCCTTGGGAACGAAGAATTTCTTTTAACTTTGACCAACATAATTGGAGTTTAGACTAAGCAGGTCAAAAAATACGCTCGCTGTGAGACTAGCGAACAGTTCTCAAGAACGGCAATGGTCGCTGGCGATCAGCTATCAGACTCAACCATAAGATAA
>JACJNY010000072.1 GCA_014695295.1 Microcoleus sp. FACHB-61
TTGAATCGTATCCATAACAAGGATGGCATTATCAAGGAGCCGTGTGAGGTGAAAATCTCAAGCACGGTTCTGAAGGAGAGGTTAGGGGGGTAACTCCCTAATCGACTCTAACTGAGGGTTCGGGAAATTCCTGATTCCTCCCTTGCCGCCAACACACAGATGGCGAGTGAGCGCCTAAAGCGCTCCCTTGCCGCCATCATAACGGGGGTGGCTAACCCGGATTTGGTATCAATCGGCTTATTTGGGGCGAACGAAGCTAAAGGTTTGTCTCTCACATTCAATCGTCTCTAAGCCCCAATACAAAGTTTCTTGTTAAGGCTTCTATACGGTCACTCAAAAGTCGGTTTAGTCCGAGCATAGGAGTATAGAAACAGGCCGAATAGAATTGCAAAGGTAAGATCAATGACACCTGGAATCAAATAAAGTGGGTGAACATTGCCTACCAAAGTCTGATAAGCTAGCACAACGAAGACGGAACATTGCGCGTAAATTCCAAGTTTTACAATTTCGCGATTGCGGGAGATGTCCTGACTGACCCACCAATAGCCAATTCCGATAACAAATACCAACACAACAAACAGTTGTAAATACTCAGGATTGGTGAGGGGTTTCTCACCAAGCAACTCGCGAATCCATCGGTCGGCAAACAGCAAAGCCAGAGATTCGATCCAATTGATCGCAGCCTTGAGTTGAAATATGTACTTCCACGTCATTGGATTGTTCATAATTACACAAAGTCCCAGAATGATTTTTGATGAAAACGTTTCACTTGAGGGTTATAAAAGCAAAAATTTAGCTAAATTTTGCTTAGCTATTCACTCCATTTTTGATTAGTTTGCTGTTACGCTATTGGAATCAGCCATTTGCTTTTGTAGTTGGCTTTTAACGGTTTTGAACTCGGTAGCCATTTGCTCTTGCTGCTCGTCGCTGAAGTTGTCTCTGATTAGGGTGAATATATCTTTTTCTTCTTGATTTATGTGATTTCGCGTCGCAGTTCTTAACTGCTCCATTTTTGCTTTAAACTCAGATGAAGCTGGCTCTAAAGGCTTAATTTCATCTAACATCTCCATCACTTCATCGGTTTGCTCGTATATTTCCTGCGTGTGTTCGTAATAGGGACGAATTGCCGGGTAGAGAACTTGTTCTTCGGCTGTACCGTGAACTTTTAGATCTTTGTAGAGTTGTCCAAAATACTCTGCAATTTTTTGAGGCTCGTCAGCACCTAAAATTTCCGCGAATAAGGTATCGGCTTTAGTATGATCCATGCGGAGAAGGTCGCGGATACTCATCTCATCATCGGTGCGCGTTATCACACTACCCGCCACGCCTGATAAGGCGGCGACAGCATCTTGAACCCGTCCCCACAATCCTTGGTATGGCTCTTGTCCTGTCAATTCGCGAACGCCTAGAATTTCCAGAATTCCTTTGAGTTGCTCTTGATGAGCGCGGTTTTCAAAGTTAGCTGCATTTAAAGGAGCGATCGCAGCTTCAATATCAGCACCAACAACTTGAGCAGCTTTGTGAATTAGCAGCCCAGTCATCGTCTGTTTGTGCTTGAGCAATTCATGCTCAAATACTTTTTCAAACAAAGTTAGCTCAGAGCCTTCCATTAGTTTCTCAACTTCCTCTACGAGCTTCTGGGTCGTTTCCTTAAGCTCGCTCTGGACACCGTACTGAACGATCGCAGTATCGAGAACGCCCAGGTTTTTGCGATCGTCTTCGAGCATATCCTGTAGGCGCTTGCGAATCTCATCATCAGTACAATCCTGAATGAATTTCTCCTCGTTGCTAATCAGCAGATTTTGTAGCGCTTTCATATCTGCCAGTTTTGTGGCGATCGCAAGGCGCTTGGTGTCATCAACAGTGGATACCATTTTCATTACTCCTTTACTGCTTTACTGGATATTGGAGACAGACTTTGCCGTAGATTTGAGAGAATTTCCAACATCAGCTCATCTCTCTCGCAGTGGATGTTGCTGCTTTTGGAAAACACGAGCGCAGTTGCGTCCGGCCATCCCGGAAATTGTTCCCTCTGGATGAGTTCTCGCTCGGTTCAGAAATAGGCCATCAATTAAGGTTGTATATTAGGCTACTTCCGACAAGGGGCGGAAGAATACCATCCGAAGGTGATATCTTGAGTTCCCGCTCAAACATTGCGGGCTTACTAAAACCCAACTCCAGCGAGAAACTTACTCAACTCCTCGGTAAAAAGTTCGGGACGCTCGACATGGGGTATGTGTCCGCAGTCGGGTATCAACGCGAGTTGTCCTTGCTTTAGGCGGCTGACGGCATCTTGACCTTGGTCTTTTGGCAAAACCAGGTCATCAGTACCCCAAACGACAAGAGTGGGCATCTGCAACTGCGGTAGAGAGTCGAGCAATACCTGGTGCTGTCCAAATACATTAAGCTGGGCACGCAGCGAGGACACGGTGGCTTTAAGAAAACCAGGCATTTGCGCCATTCGCTCCTGTTCCTCCAACCACGCATCAGGAACCTGCGAGGGGTGGGCAAAAAGCAGCAATGTCCGTAACCAAGACCGCTGCTTCGCGCCAAGAGGCGTTTGGCACCAGGCGATCGCAGTCTCCCCGTACAAAGGCAAAGTCAACTGGGACAAAGCCGGAGTGACCGCGTAACCTAGCCCGGAACTGTCCACCAGTACCAAAGCCGCCACTTGTTCCGGATGGGACAGCGCAAAGCGCAGGGAAACCTGCCCACCTAGCGAGTTGCCAACTAGCACCGCCCGCTCAATTCCAAGCGCGTCCAGAAAATCGCCCAGGAACTGTTTGAAAAACTCTAGTGAATACTCGCGGTTGGGTTTAGCACTCTCGCCAAAACCTGGAAAATCTGGCGCGTAGACCTGATACTTAGCTCCGAGTTTGGGAAGCACCCAAGACCAATCAAGAGCGCTGGCACTATCTCCATGTAACAGCACTAACGGTAAGCCATCATTACCTGTCGTAAAATAGCGGGTGGTTAAACCGCTGACATTGATTCGCCGCTCTTCAATCGCTGTTTTCATGCTTGGCTCCACTTTTATCTAATTTTATTACTGTGAATTTTCAACCCAGTGCCGATCGCCATTGCCGTCAAGTGTGATGAGCACCGTTGACTCGGAGAACCTCGCCCGTGACATAGCTGCTGGCGATCGGCGAGAGCAGGAACGCAATGGCCCAAGCAACCTCTTCAGGCTTGCCGAAGCGACGCAGCGGAATCTCAGACACAATACGCTCTTTCACTTTGTCTGGAACCGACTTAACCATATCAGTCTCAATAAATCCCGGTGACACAGCGTTGACCCGTACCCCGTACCGAGCTGCCTCTCTAGCTAGGGACTTGGTTAAACCAATTACAGCCGCCTTGGATGCAGCGTAGTTAGTTTGACCGAGGTTTCCCCGCTCACCCGAAATCGAGCTGATGCAGACAACAGAGCCTTCTTCCCGCTCGTACATCTTCGGGATAACGGGCATCAGTGTGTTGTAGACTCCCTTTAAGTTTGTGTCGATTACCGCGTCCCAGTCTTCTATCGCTAGTTTGGGAAAGAAGTTGTCTCTGGTAATCCCAGCATTCGCCACAATCCCGTAAATCGGCCCTAGTTTCTGTTCAACTTTTTCTGCGACTGCTTCCATCGCTGCCTTGTCAGTCACATCGGCTTGGATTGCCAAAGCCCCATGCTGATCCTCACTACTGCTGCGGTAGGTGTAAGCTACCTGGGTTCCCAACTCCTGCAACAGACTGACGATCGCCGCTCCTATGCCTCGATTACCGCCCGTTACTAAAACGACTTTATCTTCCAGTCCCAAAGATGTCATAAGCCACTCTTCCACTGTATGGAGGAAAAAGAAAAAGGTGAAAGGAGAAAGGCAAAAGGAACAAGAAAAGAATTTTTCCCTATTCCTTTCGCCTTTTTCCTTGTCAAAGCCGCTCAATTGCGATCGCAGTACCGCCGCCAGTTCCATGACACACGGATGCCAGCCCTAGCTGCCCATTTCGCTCCTGCAAGGCGTTGAGCAGCGTGACGATGATTCGCGCCCCAGAAGCCCCGATGGGATGCCCCAAAGCGATCGCTCCCCCATAGACGTTGAGCTTCTCGTAAGGAACGCCCAGCGTCCGGTTGAACAGCACGCTGCTTAAAGCGAACGCCTCATTGTTCTCGAACACATCGAAATCGTAGATTCTCATCTTGAGCTTGTCTAAAAGCTTGTTGACTGCCAGGATGGGAACTTCGGGGAATCGCCAAGCTTCCCCACCTATCGACGCTCCTCCAATTACCCGTGCTATTGGCTTAAGCCCGTAGTGTTCCACCGCCGTTTTGCTTGCTAAGACTAGCGCTGCTGCTCCATCCGATATCTGACTGCTGTTGCCGGCAGTGAATACTCCATTTTCCCCGAAAGCAGGCTTGAGTTTGGCAAGGCTCTCTAACGTGGTTTCGGGGCGGATTCCCTCATCTTTATCCACGATTTGCAGACCTTTCTTCCCTTTGATCTCGATCGGTACGATCTCCTTCTTGAAGAAACCTTGCTCGGTTGCAATGGCTGCCCTAGCTTGTGAATAGAAGGCAACTTCGTCCAACTCAGGGCGCGTGATCTGGTAAGCTGCTGCCAGCCGTTCAGCTTGCTCTCCCATTGTTTCGGAGGTGGTGGCGTCGGTGAGTCCGTCGTGGAGCAAAATATCGGTGAGTTGCTCTGGCGAACCTAGCAGCAATTTGTACCCCCATCTGGCTCGGTGCGATAAGAAAAATCCAGTCTGAGACATAGCTTCCATGCCGCCAGCCAGTACGATTTCCGCTTCTTGAGCGCGGATAGCTGTGACGGCGTTCATCACGCTCATCATTCCCGACGAACACACCATGTCTACGGCATACCCGTTCACTGTATCCGGTATTCCGGCTTTGAAAGCTGCCTGACGGGGCAGTAACTGTCCGTGACCTGCCCTAAGTACGTTGCCAAAAATGTACAGGTCTAAAGCGTCACCCGATACTCCGGCTTGCTCCAAGGCGGCTCGCATGGCGTGTGCCCCTAAATCCACTGGGGAAAAGTCCGTAAAGACACCTCCAAACCGACCGAGTGGCGTGCGTAATGCTGAGACAATATAGGCTTCTTGCATACATCCTCACTATCTTTTAATTCTCGCGTTGTTAAGCGCTACCAAGTCCAAGCGGGATGCTTGTGGAAGCGGATTCTGTCAGTAGTATCAGGAAGTTTTCGTCATTGCTCAAAGCTCAATCAAAAGTCAAAGACTTTGGAGTTTGGGCTTTTAGATTTTGGATTGTTCCTCTCACTCAAGCTCCAGAGATGAATCCGGGAACTTGCTGATTTTGGATTACAGATTTTGGATTACAAATTTCAGGATTTTGGGATTTTGCATTATCCATACGCCTGAATCCGGAAGCATCTTCTCCTACCAATCGAAAATTGAAAAGTGAAAATTTCCACAGTCATTAGTAGTTAGGCTTTCATCTAACTAACTCAACCTTATGGCGCAGGCTGCATAGGCGTTGAAATGTATTTTTTGACAAGCTGTAAAGCCTATGAGGTATTGATTACAGCTTGCTATTCATACAAATCTTATTTACAGATGCACTTAAAAAACCTAGTTATTATCCATTGCACACTATACAGGCTATAATTGATTATCAACTTGATTGTTGGCAGACAAGACAATCAGTATTTAATACCCCAATCAAAGGAGAAACATGATGGATTGGAATAGTAACACCGAACAATACCTAAGACAGTTAAGCGAATTGCAGAGAGGCATTTTCACTAACTGGGCATCCATGATGCCGAATATGCCAAGTTCCAATATGCCCAACGTCCGCGATACTGTCGCTAACACCCTGAAATTTCAGGAACAGGTGGTGACGAATTCTCTGGAATTGCAGGCTATGGTGGCTCGTCTGTCAATCGAAACCCAGAAGCAATTTTGGGAAAGCTATTTCAAAATGCTTGGCAGGTCGTAAATTACAAAAGCCGACTGAGGATTAGAGTCGCATGACTTTACCTAGAGAGTGATTTCTGATCTTTTACCGGGTGTTGGGAAAGTAATTAGGAAACCATCGACTTTACAAACCTGCTAGAAGGACTAACAAAGCTCCCTAAGATAACCTCTTGGGGAGCTTTTTAAAGATGAAACCGTTTTCACTAAGAAAAATTTCTTATTCGTTTTCCCCATAAAAAGGTTTAATTCACTAAAAAGCCCTCTATTAAACTTTAATGCTATTACTTTGTCTAAGGGTCTACCTAAAGAAAGGACTTATTAATATTAACCGAGTTCAAGCTTTTGTATACAAGAGCTTGAAATACAGCGCTTTATTTAAAGTACCTCTTAGGTAAGTGGTACGCATCAAACTGAATCCATAAAATGATGAGAAATCTATACACTCTCAGCGCAGGACGATCGCGTCGTTGAATTGGGTTCCTAGTGCGTATCCTATTCATTTTCATTGAACCGCTTCGTGTATGGCTGATGTGACCGTTAACGCATACGTTATTATTATTGAGGATTGCGCTCTATGGACCCAAAACAACTGAGTGAGGAGCTGCGTAAAGGACAGAACCCTCACATGACCCGTCGGCGATGGATTATCGGCTTATCTATGCTTGGGGGTTCGATGGGACAAGCCGTCACACTCTACCAGACTGGGATCGTTAATCACCTACCCGATCCGCCGGGACAAAAGCTTTTCGATGCAGACCGCGTTGACGCTTCTAATTACGCTTACAACAAATTCAACTCACCCGACGGGCCAATAATGGTGGCTAATTATGCCCTCACTGCTTGGGTAGCTGCTGCTGGTGGTCTAGACCGCGCTAGGCGCAACCCTCTGTTACCAATTGCAATGGGTATCAAGCTCGTGTTGGACGGGCTGACCAATGTCGAGTTAGCTCGTGAGGAGTGGAGCGAGAACAAGGCGTTTTGTGAATACTGCCAAGTTGCGACGGTTTGCTCGATCGCGTCCATCGTACTCGCAGTGCCAGAGGTTATGACCGCTGTTCGCACCCTGACCGGACGCGGCGATTCGGACGCCGAAGCACAGGGCAACACGCGGTAATCGATACAGCGGGGAAAAGTACGGATTTTCTACAGCGGTGTTGGGTGTACAACAAATGTTAAGCCCGATTGAGAATTATTGCACAAAATATGTGCATAATTCTCGCTCAAGATTCCCTCTAGAATTAGTCGTAGAGCGAGTCATGTCTGAGGATAGATCACCTACTTGAAACTGAATGATAGCCTTGTATAGTAAGGTGAAAAAGAGGTGCCAATCATGACATCAAATAATCCTCAAGACAATCGCCAAGATGATGCCAAATATGAGCCTCAAGATAATCCTGGCACCCAAACAAGTATACCAACGACAGAAGAGGGTAACACTCCACTTGATGAGAGATATCGCATGACCGGTCAAGAATCCGGCAGTGACCTCCGTCCCGGTAGTGAGCCTGAAGCTCCTGGAGGTGCTGGCAACGTGGTTGGCAGTCCAAATCAAGGAACTGACTCTCGTTAAAAAGATTGTTGACAATGGGCCCAATTTTTGCTCGGGATGAACCGTTGGTCAATCAACAAATAAGGTTTGTTTAAATACAGCCTTATTTGTAAATAATGTCGGTCAAAATAGCCTGGAAAAGCGAGTAGCTACAGGTATCAAACAGCTATCAATCAGATTATTCACCATCGAGGAAGATAAAACATGGTTACAACGTTAGACGATACAAAACGGGCTGCGATCGGCGAAAGATTGGCAGACTTGAAAGCCTTTCAAAGTTTAATTATCTCGAACGATCAAAAGCTAATAGATGCCTGCCCTGATGAAGATGTTCGCAAGCGTCTCCAGAATATGCTTGAGGATGACCAGAAAAACTTGGGCATTATAGAGACGGTGATCGTCCAATACGGCATTCAAGCTGAACCTAGTGCTGCGACCAACATATTTATTCCGCAGTTTGAGAAGATGATGTCAGGCGATGAGTTTACGTATTATCAGAAACTCATGCACCACGAACTGATGAAGCATGGTCAAGCCATGAGTGGAATCATTATTCACAAAGCCGCTCAGAAGGTGGGAGCTGATATTGAAGTGGCAATTGGGCCTTTGAATACCGTCAACTTTGAGGGTCGCGCTCACCAAGAACAACTCAAAGGAATGCTCGAGCTGGTGGGTGTCCGCGAAATGACTGGTAAAGACGCCGACCAGGGACTCTGGGCACGGGTACAAGATGGGGTTGCTGCATTGTCGGGTGTAGTTGGCAGCATAACCACCCAAAACACTGACAAACAAGATATGAACATCCAGACCCTCATCCGGCTGGATCACAACAAGACGAATACCATTTTCACCGAAATCGGAGCTACTAAAGACCCTCAAAAGCTCCAAGAGTATTTCGGGCAACTCTACAAAGATTTGTTGGTACACGCTCAAGCTGAAGAAGAAGTTGTCTATCCGAAAGTTCGCTCCTTCTACGGTGATGACAACACTCAAGAGCTGTACGATGAGCAAGCGCAAATGAAGCAGGTGCTCGATGAAATTAAGGCTATGGACCCCACTAATGCCGACGAATTTAGATCGAGAATTAAAGACCTGATGGAGGCGGTTGGCGACCACATTCGTCAAGAAGAATCCACGATGTTTGCGGCGATCGACAAGAATTGCAGCGACGCTCAAAAAGAGCAAATGGCAACTGAATTCAAAGCTGCCAAGAGCAAGCTTCAGCAAGAAATGGCAGCCTAATTGCAATAACAGCCAACCCTCTCATTACAAGACAAAGCATTGCCCGCTAAGCGACTCGATGGCTTTTTATTGAGAGTGGAGCTGATTCTGCAATAAGAGAATAGCTTTTTAGCTCCCACACTCTAGCAAAGCGCGATCGCCATAACAGCAGCTTCTAAACAGAAGTTCCTCCTTGAGGGGAACTTCTGTTTAGAAGAAAAAAAGTGTGGTTAACAACTTAAACCAGGACAAGAGGTAGATAGGTCTTGCTAATTTTAAATGGATACAAATAACTCGCCGAGGGAATTGAACTGCCAGCGATTTAAAAAGAAAAATTTGTATGTTAAATTACATTTAAATTTAACATTACCTCTCCTATTAGACACAGCATTAGCTCAAATATGACAACCTCTTAGTCAGAGAAGAGGAGAAGTTTAGGGTTTTAGTATCAGGTTCAGGTAATAGGGTAGATTGCGCTTCACAATACATGATCATTTGAGTTTTAACCATGAATTCCTATATAGATAATCAGAATCCTCTTATTCTTTTTGCAGTTGGCGTGGGTGCTTTGCTCGTCGTGCTTTGGGTGGTGCGATCGTGGCGCGAACGTCAATACGATCTCACAGGCAAGACGGTGCTGCTTACGGGTGGTTCTCGCGGCCTTGGTTTGGTTATGGCACGCCAGTTGGTGCAGCAAGGAGCGCGTTTGGCAATTTGTGCCCGCGATCGCGCAGAGATCGAAAGGGCGCGTGTCGATCTGGAGCAGTGCGGTGGAGAGGTGCTGACAGTTCCCTGTGATGTGACCGATCGCTCCCAGGTTGACCAGATGGTGCAGCAGGTGCGCGATCGCTTCGGTCAGATCGATATCCTCATCAACAATGCAGGCACCGACCTTGTGGGGCCAATGGACGTATTGACGATGGAGGACTACGACGACTTGATGAAGCTGCATTTCTGGGCACCGCTATACACTACTTATGCGGTTTTCCCCGAAATGCGTCAACGACAGGCTGGACGCATCGTTAATATCTCTTCCATCGGCGGCAAGGTAGTTTCCCCGCATATGTTGGCCTATTGCGCCAGCAAATTTGCCTTAACCGGTTTCTCGGAAGGGATGCGGACAGAACTGGCAAAGGACGGGATTGCTGTCACAACGGTATGTCCGGGTTTCATCCGCACAGGCGTGATAGACCACGGTATGTTCAAAGGTCAGCACCGCAAGGAGTTTACCTGGTTCAGCATTGCTGATTCCTTGCCCTTGATCTCGACGAGTGCCGAAAAGGTTGCTCGTGAAACCATTGCTGGATTTCGACGGGGTGATGCAGAGGTAATTGTGCCACTTTGGACTTGGTTTAGTGCTAGACTCTATGCTCTTTTTCCAGGGCTTTCTACCACTGCGATCGGTTGGTTAAATCGGTTGTTACCTGGAACAGGTGGCATTGGTACCGAACGCGCTTTTGGAAAAGACAGCCACTCATCTTTATCGCCTTCGGTGTTAACCTTTTTGAGTGACAAAGCCGCACGGCAAAACAATGAGATTGGGGGCCAAGAGCAACCGGATGGCGATCGCATCCCTGAGCGATCGAGCTACCAATCATCTGTGTCCAACGGTGAGGATGGGTGAGCCGAAAGTGCGCGGTTCTCTTTCACAAGAGGCTACGCGATCGGCGCGATCGTCCAATGCTGTTAATACAAAAGCAATAGCTGCAAAACAAGGAGAACAGATGTCAGAAAGTACGTCAAACTCAGAAATGGTATACCGAACTCTTGGCAGCACAGGAGAGAAAGTTTCCGCGATTGGATTGGGTGGTTGGCACATCGGATTGAAGTATGTTGATGAGCAACTGGGTATCCGGATTGTTCGCACTGCGATCGACCGTGGCATCACCTTCATGGATAACAGTTGGGATTACAACGGTGGAGCCAGCGAAATTCGCATGGGAAAAGCTCTCCGCGATGGCTACCGAGACAAAGTGTTCCTGATGACGAAAATTGACGGTCGCTCCAAGAAAGAAGCCACAAGACAGCTAGACGAATCACTGCAACGCCTGCAAGTTGATTGCATCGATCTCGTCCAGCACCACGAAATCCTCCGGTTCGAGGACCCGCATCGAGTTTTCGATCCAGAAGGGGCAAATGTCGCCTTAATTGAGGCGCGGGAAGCTGGCAAACTCCGATATATTGGCTTCACCGGACACAAAGACCCCCAGATTCATCTGCATATGCTGGAAGTTGCAGCCAGTTATGGGTTTAAGTTTGATGCGGCTCAGTTGCCGCTGAATGTCATGGATGCACACTACCGAAGCTTTGCGAAGCTGGTTGTGCCAGAACTGGTTAAACAGGACATCGGCATTCTTGGCATGAAAAGCATGGGAAACGGGATTTTGTTACGGTCAAATACGGTAACGCCAATTGAGTGTCTGCACTATGCGCTGAATCTACCTACATCGGTTGTGGTTACGGGAATTGACAGCATGGAGATTCTCGATCAAGCGTTTGAGGCGGTGCGGACGTTCCAGCCAATGAATGACGAGCAGGTGCGATCGCTGTTAGCAAAAACAGCAGAAGCAGCATCGCGCGGCGAGTTTGAGCCATTCAAAACTTCATCAATTTTCGACAGCACTGCCCAGAATCTAGATTGGCTGGGAGAAGAGCCACAGCGCGTCCAGCAACTGATGCCAACGTGATCGCAGAACACTCTACGGTGAACCAGTCTAGTGCGGAGTCCGCGATCGCTAATCGGCATCAACACCATCGAAGAATTTGGGGAATGGGATGAAGTCTATGCGATCACACAGGAAACGATGCAGCAAGGGAACGGTGCTGCACGGTAACGGGATCTTTACAAGCGCACTGGTTCATTAGAGGGTGTGGTTGATTTTGTTGTTCGAGAGACTGCAAAAGGAACGACGGCAGTTTAGGGGTTAGAGAGGGAGAGGGCTGAGATTAAGGCGCTGTATGAGCCGAGACTTTCTAATCGCTATGGCACAGGATTTCCTGCAAGACTAATGTTTCAGTCTATTCACTGAAAGGCGTGTTAGGCTGAAAAAGTCCCTCTTTCGCTGGTTTCATTGTTAGCAGGTTGCCATGTATGTCAGACGATCTAAACCTTGAAGAACGATTGTATAGAACCTGGGTTCAGTATTTAATCGACGGTAGTCGTAGAGAATTTGCAGGTCTTGTTGTAGATGGTGAATTACGTTTAGTTGAATCTGATGAGTATAGAAGCAGCTATTTCCACTATGCTAAAGCTGTAGTTTATTTGCCTCACGCTAGCCATCGATTCATACTTGACAATAAAGACTTTGAAGAAGAGATTAGAAATTCACTTTGGTTTATTTTGCAGGGAAACATTCCTTGCATTGAAGATGAATTTCAGATAGATTTAGTTACTAAATTACTGGATATAGAGCCGGACTGGAGGAAAACAATAAAGTATCTAATAGCTAATTCTAAAGACCTTAATCAAGGACTTATAACAGAAAAAGCTTTTGCTAAAAAAGATCAAGAAGCTATTATTTACAATGAAATAAAGTTTGCTTCTAATGCAGAAATAAGAATTGCACAAGAGTTAGAGGCAAAAAAGGTGCTATTCTTCCCACTTCCTCTAGCTGTAAGACGTGAAACAGGAAATAACTATAAAGATCACCGTGAAGTTGACTTTTTGGTTTGTCTAGATGGAATATGGGGTATTTTAGAAGTTTCTTACCATCCTGATAGATACGAAAAAGATGCTGAGAAGGATGCTTGGTTTAAAAAATCAGGGATACTTTGTATTGAGCATCGTTCTGCTGAAAGGTGTTATAACCAACCCAAAACGGTGGTAGCAGAGTTTTTAGATATTCTATCTAAGCACAAAAGATAGTCTGGATATCGCGACTACCTGTGATAGGGCGAGGTAGTGCGATCGCATATCCTGTAAATTGCGTTTGCTGCGTCAATCCAACATCTGCTTTTTGCCAACATTTATACCATGTCTGCGATCGCGCAGCCAACTTTGTAGGTTAGGTTGAGGGATGAAACCCAACTCAAGGTTTGTCTGTTGGGTTTCGCTACTTAAGTGCTTATAAATTCGTGGAAAGAGCCAACGCTATTTACCTTAACAGGCGTGTCATCCCTGCACAATCTGGTTCGCTGCTTCGACTAAATCACTAGCGATTATCTCTGGTTGCGGGTAAACACCGAGATAGTCCTTCTCCTCCTTATTAATGAAAGCAGTTCGCAAACCAGCGCAGGCGGCACCTGCAATATCCCAGGCATGAGCAGCAACCATCCAGACATCGCCCTCGACATCCTGCTTCGCCAAGGCGTAGACATCCGGGTGGGGCTTCGTCTTCCCGATCGCATCACAGGAGAAGATGCTGGCGAAGTATTCAAGAGCATTGGCTCGTTCCAGCAGCTTGTGGGTGGAGTCCTCACTGCCGTTGGTGAGGGCAACTACCTTCCAGCCTGCTGTCGTTAGAAGCCGAAAAGCTTCTAAAGCCTCGGGCTGTGGCTCCAGTTCGGAGAAAGCGTTCACTATATGCGATCGCTCCTGAGCATCTGCCTCAATGCCCAGCACTTTGAGCGTCCGAGGTAGTTCAGCCTCTAGGACTTCCTTGAGCGGTCGGTAGCTGCCTGCATGGGAGAGGGCGAAGGCATCCCGTAAGGTTTGGGCAAACCAGAGTTCGAGAGCATGAGGGGGCCCACCCAGCTCTACCAATCTCTGGCGGGGCTTCTCCAAACTGAAGCAGGTGCCGATGATGTCGAATACTACAGTGCCTTTTGTGTTCATTGAGGGTTGATAATTTGGATTCTACGGGAATACCCCGCTACGCGGTGAACCAGTCCAGTGCCGAGTCCACGATCGCAGGGGGAATTGTGTGGGGGCCGTCGAACTCCCGATAAACCACATCGTAGCCAGCACCCCGCACCTGTCGCACTATCTTACGGCTACAAGGATCGATCGGTAAAACAGAGTCTCGCGTGCCGTGCGAGATGAACAGACGCGGTTCTCCAAGCTGTGAAGCTGGTGCCATAAACCCCGGCGAGAACGCTATGACATGGGTGAACAAGTCGCCGTTGGTGATGCCGACACTTAGCGCATAGGAAGCCCCGTCCGAGAAGCCCTCGATCGCAATGCGGGTAGGGTCTACAGCGTAGCGGCTGAACGTCTGCGCCAGCGCCTGGTCAATCAAGGCGATATCGGGGCCGTACCCACCGACCAGCACATCCCACGTCTGGCGGCGCGAGGCAGGTGCCAGCAGGATGAGTCCAGTGGCATCGGCGAGGTTTTGGAACGGAGTCAGACCGCCGCGTGCGTCGCCGCCTGCGCCGTGCAGCATCACCACCAGCGGTGCGGGTTGGGAAGCTTGGTAATTTTTAGGCACGTAGAGGAGTCCGTCGCGCTTGGTGGAAAGTCCCAACGGTTGCAGACCGGTTGGTGCCGTTCCTGTAGGCTGCGTGGGTCGTGCCAGCAGGCGTCCGTTTATAGATGCCTGATCCTTATTCTGTGGTTTGTCTGTTCTCATTGATGTAATTGTCTCCATAGAGTTGGTGGTACAGGCTGATCCCATCGCCCCAGTCATGCCTACCAAAAACATTCCAAGTAGGTGCCTTCGGCTTAATCGCGAACCGATGTCGCTTTTCTGCTTCAGCATGATGCCCTTGCTTCTCCTGTTGTGAAAAGTGAATTTTTCTCCCGGCACCAATGAGAGCAAATGGCATCTTGCAGTGGATAAGCAAACTGTTCTCGATTAGCCATACTCAGCCTTCCTTAATTTTATTAAAAGTTAGATAATGATGGCTCTTGGCTCTACCAAACAAGATTAACAGCTAGTGTTTTTTACAACGTCTTTCTCAGGTAGGAGCGTAAAGCAAAGGCGACTGTATTCGTTTTTTCAAAGTGACTTCATAATAGCTTGTGTCATCAGTAGGATGAGGTGAAAATGGTAATCGAGATAGCGTTAAGAAGAAAAGAATTGCTCAGTAAGAATTTAAGCTTGAGTACGTTGAATGCAGGTTGAAGCAAAAGCCTTGAAACTCTGGCTTTCGATAAGTATTTCACCGCAGTTGTGGCTGATGGTAATAGGTTCTGAAGTCAGTGGAAGTGGAAGGGGAGAGATTGATACCGCAGTAATTGTTTAACAGATTCACGGAGAAATTAGAAATGAGTAACGTATCCAGGCCAAATCCAGCAAGTGAGCCAAGTCAAGAAGTTGGCGCATCTCAACAGGCTCAACTTTTTGCACCCCCCAATGCGGGTGGAAGTGCTGTTTTAGATGCCAACATTGCCGCAGGAACCAGCACAAACCCATAGGGAGAAGCGATCGCTCATCCCATCGCCTCCAATTTCTCATCCGCAGCCGGAACAACAGGTGATGCCAAAACTGCTGGATCTTCAACCATTGCAGGCTCTTATTCGGTAGATGGCGAGCAGACGGAAAAAGGTGTCGTTAATCTTCACAACAATCCAGACGTACCCGCTAGCGATGCTCAAGGAATGCTACCCGATACTGACGCAATTAAACTTCCAATCGATTCTGAAGTCAATCATCAAGAGTAAGAGTTCGGGATTGCCTCCCCTAGTTTACCGATATTGTCGGTAAACAAGGATACTTTTTCTGTGCCAATATTATTAATTGTTGAGCATTACAAATCCAATCTTTAGATATAGATAGAATTTAAGTCTAATGGTAGACCATACCAGCCAATCTACTCGATACCATGAAAGCGGAACAGGATAATTGAGAACTACTCACTATGAACAATACAACGAAGAATACAACAATCAATACCGATCGAGTCCCTACGGTCACTCCGGCTTACAACGGTGCCGATCGCAATGCCTGGATTTTTGGTTGGAACCCACAGCAAGAGCTATGGAACGGGCGTCTAGCAATGCTGGGTTTTGTCGCCTATCTTCTTTGGGATATGGCTGGTTATAGCGTTCTTCGGGATGTACTCCACCTCGCTCGCTAGGAGTTGAATTGTCAGTTACAAGCTGTTTGTGTTTCTCTAACAGCAGTAAAACACTTGTTTAGTCCACACCAAAAATTTTTGAAAATCAAAATACTGCCATGAAAACATCAACATCTTCAAATTCCTCAATTAGTTACGGTGCTCTGAGTTTAGGTCTCCTTTTCTTGTTACTTGGCTTGGCTGGGTTTCTGCCTGCTTTTGTCGTTCCCTCTGAGAACTTTACCTCCCAACCAGGCTTTGGCTATATATTCGGGGTATTCCCCACCAACTATTTTCATAATGCAATTGGCATTTTAGTGGGTGTTTGGGGAATTGCTGCATTTACTAGCTTAAGCGGGTCAATTGTGTTCACTCGCATCTTCGCTATCCTTTATGCAGCAGGTGCAATTTTAGGATTGCTGCCATTTGCGAATACCTTGTTCGGGCTGACACCACTTTTTGGAAATAATATCTGGCTCAATGCTATTACTGCTGCGTTCGCTTTTTACTGCGGATTTGTGAAGTCAGCAGAAATCAGTATGCAGAGTTCATCGAGTGCTCAAGCTAGCGTGTAACTAGAATAGTTTCTCGAACTAGAGAAAGGGTTCTCATGTTTACAACTGGAAATTATTTCTTCGGCACTCTTTGGCACTGATTATATGATGCAGAAGTAGTCTCACAAGGACTACTTCTTTTACACTGGTTTCAGTAACAAGGATTCTAGGAGCTTCTATGCTATTTAACCTTTGAGCCTAATCTCTCTACACATTCGATTAAGCGATCGCGTCTTCTACCCCAAAGCCCATTTCTCTATACCTCGAAAAAAATGAGCGAACGGTGAGCGATTCAGCTTAAGTTGACACTACCTCTGGACACGTTGTCGGTGTCTAACCGATTCAGTATTTGATGGGCGGCCGTCACCCGCGCATCGATCGGGTAGTTCTTATTCGCTAAGAGGACGATTCCGAGTGCCTTCTCCGGGATGAACGCCACGTAGGCAGCGAAACCGTTCGTCGAACCAGTCTTGTTGATCAGAACGTTCTCCCTCGGCGGCGACGGAGGATCGATCTCGATCGCCGGATTGGCCTCGTAGCTTATCTTTACGGAGTTCCCCGCAAGCAGGTCTTTCAAGGCGACCGGATAGGAATACTGCTCCCAGATCAGATCCTGCGTCATCTCGCCAATCCTGAAGTATCCGGTGTGCGTGGCGGCGATCGCACGTTGCAGTTTCTCATTAAGGTTGAACATCCCCATGTTCGCCTCGATGAAATGGATCGTGTCGTCGGCTGTAGTCCTGATACCGTAGGCTTCCGACGCGAGAACTCCGGGCATCATCCTAATCGGCTCGTCATTTTTCGTGTAGCCTTGTGCATAGTTTTGCCTCTCGGAAGAGGGAACGTCGAGATAGGTGCGGTTCATTCCCAGCGCCGGAAAAAGCTTACCTTGCATGAGGGCAACGAAATCCTCGTTCATGCTCCTGGCTGCGATCGTGCCGAGCATCCCGATGCTCAGATTGGAGTAGGTCCGATACGTCCCTGGAGCGTAGGTCGGTTTCCAGTTCCTGAAATACTCCATCAGTTGGTCGTTGTTGGTAATTTCGTCAGGGACCTGCAACGGGAGACCACCTGACGTATGCGTCCCAAGGTTTAGCAGACTCACCCGATCGAAGTTGCTGCCTTGCAAGGAAGAGAGGTACTTGCTCGCACTGTCGGACAACGAAAGATCGCCGTTGGCTTGCGCGTAGGAAGCAAGCGTAGCGGTGAACGTCTTGCTAATTGACCCGATCTCGAAAAGCGTGTCGCCAGTAACGGGCTTGCGAGTCTCCTTGGAGACCACGCCGTAGTCGAAGACGTAGTGCCCACCCCTCGTGACGATCCCCACCGCCATCCCAGGGATGCCGTATTGCAACATCACTGGCCGGATTACTTCATCCACGGCGCTCTTGATGTTGTTGCCATCATCATCGACCGCGTAGCTAACATTTACCGCCACGCATATGGAAACGAGCATTGCAGCAAGGAAACTCAAAACTCTGGAACTCATGCTTTTGGTATCTCCTGTAGTTCCACGGCTCTGTTGACGATCGTGCTCCGGCTTATGCGCGAACGGCTTGATGACTCAATGAACACAGTAGGCTCGATCATAATGTCATTCAGCTATCGGCAAGTAGCTGAGTCAATAAGCGTTAATTGCACACAACAGAATACCATAACGGCGGGTTGTGTAGCAAAAAAATGGTGGTGTTAACGATCTGTTTTTGAGCTTTAAATTCCTACACCAAACTCATATCGATTAATAAATAATCCCATTACCAGCTCGTGCATCTCTTCTGTCTTGGAAAAGCAGATAGTCTTTCTCTACAACCTTTTGATTCTTGTCCTCAAGTTGAAGTGCTTTCTATCAGTTATTTGTGTCTTTCGTTTACCGATTTCATGTTTTTATTGTGGGAAGAAGCGGTCGTAGCTGCCATAACCATCCGTGCAATACTTCTGACTTCCAAATAATTTAAGCAGTTTATTTAAATGACAAAAAACTTTAGAAGCTGTTTCTAAAGAAAAGCTAAAAGCAACGTTATAGAGCTTCGATTGCAGGTGATGGCGGTTGTTTAAAGATTGTTTGTCGGTCTTTAAGGAATGAAAAATAAATAAGTTGATGACTTATCGGTTATAATGAAAAAAGTGTGAGATTACAATTTTCACTCCTACAGAGATCAACTTACAACGGATTTTTCTACTTAACTATTCTAATTGACTTTTAAATCCATGTCTTATTCTAATTCAATTGAGTCAGAAATGAAAAAATTTTATAAATCTTTATCAGAAAAAGATAAAAGAAGGTATGCAGCTATAGAATCTCAAAAATTAGGATGGGGTGGAATTAGCTATGTAATGCAACTTTTGGGATGCAGTCGAAACACCATCGTCAAGGGAATAGAAGATTTAGAAAAAATGGACTCAGAGACACTAAAGAGTTCCAGGATCAGAAAGAAAGGAGGGGGAAGAAAAAGTATTCTGTCTACTCAAATCGGCATTGATGCAGCATTTTTAGAAGTTTTAAAAAATCACACAGCCGGAGATCCAATGAATGAATTAATCAAATGGACTAATTTGACGCATAAAGAAATAGCTTCTGGACTACGAGCGGCAGGTTTTACCATTAGTCTCCCCTTAGTTGCCCAACTATTAAAAAAGCAGGGGTATGTGAAACGAAAAGCTCAAAAAAAACAAACAATAGGAGTTAATAAGAATCGAGATGCTCAATTTAAAAACATTGCTCGACTTCATGCAGAGTATAGAGAATCCAGCAATCCTATTATTAGTTTTGATACCAAAAAGAAAGAAGTTTTAGGAAATTTGTATCGTCCGGGAACTCTCTATACAAAGGAACCTGTCACTACTTTCGATCATGATTTTTGGAGTTTAGGTCACGGTAAAGTCATTCCACATGGGATTTATGATTGTCAACAAAACCGAGGATATATAACATTAGGAAATAGTAAAGATACCAGTGAATTCGCCTGTGAGTCTTTAAAAACTTGGTGGAATAATTATGGTAAAGCTAGCTACCCTCACGCTAATTCTATCTTGGCAAAATGTGATGGTGGAGGTAGTAATAATGCTAATCATTATATTTTCAAAGAAGATTTGCAGAAATTAGTTAATGAAATAGGAATAGAGATCAGAATTGCTCATTACCCTCCTTATACATCTAAATACAATCCCATAGAACATCGACTTTTTTCTCATATTACCAGGGCTTGTCAAGGAGTAATTTTTACAAGTTTAGAATTAGTCAAAGCTCTCGTCGAAAAAACTCAAACTAAAACGGGACTATCTGTAGCTGTAAATATCCTTAATAAAGTTTATCAAACTGGTCGAAAGGTAGCTGATAATTTCAAAAATACTATGCAAATTGTTTTTGACGAATATTTGCCCAAATGGAATTATCGAGCCGTACCTCAACCTGAGTAATTCATTAAGTTATTTATTTTTCATTCCTAAGTCGCAGTCCTTTGAAGCAGCGGTAAGCGGAGTGTGTTTGTGTCCGATCGGTGCTAGTTGCAACATACCCGATCGCGGTTTACGGTACTGTCCAGACCACTTGGTTTGGGTCTGGTCATACCCCCTGCTGTGCTTCAATTTCGTTGAGCAACATCTCGTCCGAGCAGGACGTTTCCCATTCGCCCTGAAGCTTGAGCCGCACCGACTTTGCGCCACCACTGGGCGTACAGACTACCCAGTAGGTATCCTCCTGCCCTTTAACCTGAGCCGCATCTTTATTTTCTGCGTTGTGGGAAATCCCAGAATATGCTTGAATACATATCCAGGTAATGCCGTTGCTATCTGTAATTTCTCGTTCCATGACTATCCTGTGAATTACTGTACTTCTGTAAGGTTGGGGACGATCGCCTCTTGATGTTGCTCGATCCAGTCCCATGCCCATTGAAAGCGTACACCTATTCGTTGGGCAGCTTGTTCATCTTCGGGGCGATCGCCCACATACAGCGAATTTTGCGGGGTGTGTTTGTGTCTGACCATTGCTAGTTGCAACATACCCGATCGCGGTTTGCGGTACTGTCCAGACCACTTAGTTTGGCTGTGGTTATAAACATTGTGACGAGTGACGCGGAAACACTTTTTACCCTCAAAGTCGGGGCAGAAGTAGATTTCTCTCAACTCGGGGAATAACTCAAGCGTGTATTGCTGTTCCTTGATGCACTCTTGCATAGACTTATGACCTGCGGCAACTCCACCTTGGTTGGTGATGCCGGCAATTATCCAATCGTCTTTGTAAGCGCCAATGGCAATCTGGGCACCTTCAATAATGCGTTGATCTTTGGGATGTTGGAAGTATTGTTGTCCGCTGAGCGGTTCACGGAGCGTACCATCCATATCTATTAGTAATAAGCTCATCGTTCCCTAGAAAATTCCCTGTTTTATTAAACATCCTAAGCTGCGATCCATTTCCTTTCCTCTAGCTAATGGAATGTACTGCTAGGGCGATCGACCTATCTTGAAACGAAAGGGGTTCCCTCACCGCCAGAGATACAAATCTCGCCCACCAAAGAATTTAGCCCCACCTCACTGCCAGCAGAGACAACCTCTTCCTTTTGCCCCTCCCTCATGAAACAAACAGGAGGTTTACCTCAAGTCCGATGCCCCTCGAAGCCCAACAACAACCACCTGCTAATTTATTGGCTTCAGTTGCATCGAGCCTACTCCTTAAAATCTTCATTAAAAAAAATTCTTCCGCTTGAAGATAAAGTCACTCTAGGAAAGTTCGGTCGAGTAGAAATCTACGAGCTCAACTTCTAACTCCCAACACCTTAGAGGTAGCATATTTGCATCATCCTCAGAGTTGACAAAGACATCTATCTTGAGAAATAACTTTCAATGATTTACTCTAAAATAATTTGAGCAAACAGTGTAACTGAAAGCTTAAAATTTATTTACAAAAAACAAGAATTTCCTATAAATATTTTTTGCAACTTATTGAATTTATACTATACTAGAATAGAGAGTATTTTTCTATAAGTTCTGTATCAAAAAACCTGGCTGTTTGGGGACAGGTTGTGGTTATATTTCTGAAATACTTTATGGCGTTTACTAATTAACGCTCAGCAGGTAAGGGATTGCCATTACAGGATTTAAATAAAGCATTTTTTAGGACACTTGTCTTTAGAAAGGCACTCAGAGCAAAGCAGTAATGTAGTTCCGATTAACTGTTTAAATATTGCCTAGATAATATGCTGCATCCACAAGAAGATAACATTTTAGTAGAAACGAGTCCTCTGGCCCCTCTGGCCATTCAGGAAATCCCAGACAATAAGGCATTATCAGAGACGGTATTTACTACAAACCCGCATCTTAAAATTCCCAAGCGAGATATTCGGAAAAGCCTCCAGGCATTAACTACCGAAGGTGCCTTTGCTACCGTCTTTTACAGTATTATTGGCGGCGCGTTGCTTAGTAATTTCTTGCTGGATCTCGGTGCCAGTACAGTGGAAATTGGTCTGCTCGCCTCAATTCCTCAGCTAACCAATTTGCTGCAACCGCTGGGAGCCTATCTGGGAGACCGCATGAAGAGTCGCCACTGGTATTCCCTGTTGATTTTTGGCTCGTCGCGCCTGCCGTGGTTGCTGATTGTACCAGGGATTTGGTTGGTCAGCACATCTCGTATCGAGCCGCGCCAGTTGGTGCTGTTGACATTGGCAATTATCTGCCTGAGTAATTTTATGGAAGCTATGGGTCGTGCTTCCTTTCTTAGCTGGATCGCTGTGTTAGTACCAGACCGATTGCGGGGGCGGTATTTTGGGTTTCGCAATAGTATTGTGACCTTCACCAATCTCATCGGCGTGCCGCTGCTGGGTCTAGCGGTATCCAAGTGGCCGGGTGGTTCGCTCTCTGGCTTCGGTGTGGTCTTGGTTGTGGGAGTTGTGTTCGCAATACTCAGTCTGATCTTTCAGTTCTGGATAACCGATGTCAACCCGCAGCTAGTACACGCCGCCGATTCGGATACAGACCACGGCTCGCCCTTGAAGAAAGTTTTTAGCTTCCTCAAGGATGCCAATTTTTTGAGGTTTTTGTTTTACTCATCCTTGTGGAGCTTTGCGGTTAACATCAGCGCTCCCTTCTTTAACCTCTACTTGCTGGGGGATCTCAACCTAGATGTCAGCGTGGTAACGCTCTATAACAGCTTGGGAGCTGGTGCTAACTTGCTGATGCTGATGTTCTGGGGCAGACTGGCTGACCGGATTGGCAATCGCCCACTGATGATAACTGTGGGAATCTTGGTGGCTCTGACCCCTCTACTGTGGCTAGAATCTGGAACTTCTCCAATTTTCCTTTGGGCTTGGTTCCCCTTGTTGCACATACTCGGCGGTGCGACTTGGGCAGCGATCGACCTGTGCAGTGGCAATCTGATGATGTCGGTGACACCGCTACGCAATCAGTCGATTTATTTTGCTGTTGCTGCGGCGGTTCCTGGAATCACTGGGGCGATCGGAATCACCGTTGGTGGCTATGTCGCGACTCTGACTGATTTTGGTGGCTTGCCAATGGTGTTTGCTCTCTCAGCCGTCCTGCGCGTCGTTGCCCTCCTGCCCTTGGTGTTTGTTCACGAGCAGCGCTCTGTGCCTGTGAGTGAGCTAATGCGAGTCCTGATCCCAACACTCAAGCGTCAAGCAGGGGCTATTCAAGCAGGACGCACCAGTTTGAAACCATTACCATTAGTAGAAGAACTTGAGGATGAAAGTCCACCTGCAAGCTCATCCACTTAGTCTTGAGATGGCGAATTGACGAACCCTCCCCCTAAACGGGGAGGGATTTTTATTCATAGTTCATTGCAATGAGCTACTGCGGGGGCAAGAGCCGCCTTGTGCCATTTCCGAAAATTTAAGTATAATTAAGTATAATTGCTTATCCTAAAAGCTTTTCGACGGATCTATCCTAGTGGGGATGTGGCAAAAAACAAAATGAGCATTGGTTTTCTGCTTATCATATGTTAATGTAGCGTATATTACCAAGAACGCTCATGAATCCTCTAATGACAGGATTACTAAACTTGCAAGGAGTAATAGTTGAAGATTTTCAACGCACCGAGAAAGATTTAGTATTAAAAGTCGAACCAGAGAATAGGGCATTATCAGAGACGGTATTTCCTCCAAAGCCGCCTCAAAAAATTTCCAGGCGAGAAATTCGGAGAAGCCTCAAGGCATTAACTACCGAAGGAGGCTTCGCTACAGTCTTTTCCAGTATCATTGGCGGCGCGTTGCTCAGTAATTTCTTGCTGGATCTCGGTGCGAGTACAGTAGAAATTGGTTTGCTTGCCTCAATTCCTCAGCTAACCAATTTGCTGCAACCGCTGGGAGCCTATCTGGGAGACCGCACGAACAGCCGCAATTGGTATTCCCTGTTGATTTTCGGCTCGTCGCGGCTGCTGTGGTTGCTGATTGTGCCAGGGATTTGGTTGGTCAGCTCATCTCGTATGCCTGGACACCAGTTGGTAGTGTTGACACTGGCAATTATCTGGGTGACTAATATCATGGAAGCTTTGGGGCGTGCTTCCTTTTTTAGCTGGATGGCTGTGTTAGTACCAGAGCGATTGCGGGGGCGATATTTTGGGTTTCGCAATAGTGTTGTGACCTTAACCAATCTCATCGCTGTGCCGCTTCTGGGTGTAGCAGTATCGAAGTGGCCCGGTGGCTCGCTCTCTGGCTTCGGTGCGGTATTGGTTCTGGGAATCGTGCTGGGGATAATCAGTCTGGGCTTTCACTTCAGGATGACTGACGTGAATCCAAAGCTTTTACAGGCCACCGATTCGGATACAGACCACCTGTCGCCTTGGGAGACAGTTTTTAGCTTCTTCAAGGATGCCAATTTTTTGAGGTTTCTTGTTTACGCGGGCTTCTGGAGCTTTGCGGTTAACATCAGCGCTCCCTTCTTTAACCTCTACTTACTGAAGGATCTCAACCTAGATGTCAGCGTAGTAACGCTCTATAACAGTTTGGGAGCTGGTGCTAACTTGCTGATGCTGATGTTCTGGGGCAGACTGGCTGACCGGATTGGCAATCGCCCCGTGATGATAACTGTGGGAGTTTTGGTGGCTCTGACACCTCTACTGTGGCTAGAAGCTGGAACGGCTCCGATTTTTCTTTGGGCTTGGTTCCCCTTGTTGCACATACTCGGCGGTGGGACTTGGGCAGCGATTGACCTGTGCAGTGGCAATCTGATGATGTCGGTGACGCCGCTACGCAACCAGTCGATTTATTTTGCTATTGCGGCGGCGGTTCCTGGAATCACTGGGGCGATCGGAATCACTGTTGGTGGCTATATCGCGAGTCTGACTCATTTTGGTGGTTTGCCAATGGCGTTTGCTCTCTCAGCCGTCCTGCGGCTGTTTGCTCTCGTACCCTTGGCGTTTGTTCGCGAGCAGCGCTCTGTGTCTGTAGGTCAGCTAATAGGCGCCCTCTTCCCAGCCAGGCAACCAATAAAGCTGATTGAAGCAAAGGAATAGCAATCTATTTATGAACTAGCTTTGGTTGCTTCCCTGAACCATGAGTTTCTAACGTTCGTCGCCAGTCAGTTGCGTCATACCCTCCACATCATTTCGATTACCCGATCGACGCTCTACCACTGCTATTGGGCCGCCTAAATCCTTGCCTAATCCGGGCCTTCTCCCTGCTGCTGCATCTCATATTCTCGGATAAATTGGGCGATCGCATTTTTCCGATCTTCTGTTAACTCGCTCGTTTCATCGAGGCTGCTAATTCGCTCAACGATCGAGGATGGTTCGAGATAGGGTTCGAGCCACTTAGGGTCAAGTCTGTAGCCTGTTTTTTGAGTACCGTTCGACCCATACTCACTAAAATCTTTTTGCAGGAACTTCTCCAAGAAATTAACTAGCCCTTCGTCATTATCAATAATCCTTTCAACCCATTGCTTGACTTCCTCTTCTCCTGCCCAACTTTGCCAATAGTGCAATTTTTCAGAGAGCTTTGGGGATTGCAGTAGGGAGTTTCCTTGTGCAGCATCTCGCAGTCGCTTCAAGGCTATTCCTTCAAGCTCCTTAAGGTGTTCTACACTCTGGAGCGATTCCTCTGCGGGGATAGATTCCTCTGCTCCATACTTACCTTGTTCCTGACCCAAGGCTGCTACTTCGCGCACAATTATGGATAAGGCGTTACCGTTTGACATTGCCTCTTTCAAGGTTTCAAACCGTGCTTGTTCGTCAATCCGACGCAACAGTTGTGAGATCAGGCGTTCAATTCTAATGTCATTGCCAAAATCAAACATTCCCTGCGGTTCGTCTTCCGGAGGCAAAAGCTGGTCCCCGACATCAAACAAAGCTTTCACAATTGAAGGAATGCAATTGGCAGGAATTTCTTTTTCAGGGTAATCCTCAAGCCGTTCAAGAAATGCCCGAATTTGCGTCGTGCCATCAGAGCGTTTTTGATGAGCGAGTTCTACAAGATTTTCCCCAAATGCCTTTGCATCTTTTGCCAAGGCAAAAATTGTTTTAATCTCAGCATCCGAGAATTCATCTTGTGTTAAGACTAAACGGAAGTAGTTGGGAAATATATCTAAGCTGCAAATACGTAATTGCTTGCCCCATATTGACTCGTCCTGGGCATGGGGAGAGGTATTATACCAAACACTTTCTAATTTAGGAAAAAGGTGCAATAGCAGCCGTTTGATTGGTTCTTTATCCTCATCTTCCAACTGAGCCAGCCACGAATAATGAAAATCTTTGATTGCGTCCAATGTCGGAATTAGAGAACCTTCCGCATCTACATTCCCCGCAAAGAATTTAGGATTTGTGCGGATTATGTCATAGATCATTGGGCGAAAGACTCGCAGGGACTCAATAGCAATAAAATCAAGTGGGTTCACTTCACCTTTCACCGCTGGGTATGTCACGGTTAAGATGTTAGTCAGACGAGTAATGTCCCGAGGGTTGGTAATAAAGTAATCTATCCCTTGTAAATAAACATTGCCCCAGCGATTTTGATTTAGTAGTGGCTTTGGCGCGTCAGCCAGTATGCCATTGAGTTTTTCAAAAAGTAGCTTGCGGAGTGAGGTTTTATCTGGGAGAGGTAACTCAAAAGAAGCTTGAACAATCTGATTGAGGTAGATATCTCCGGGTAGAGGCTGTGTATCTGCAAGGGTTTTGATGACAAATTCTTTATCGAAAAATAGCAAATAGACAACGTTAGTAAAGTTGGGAATTGCTTTAATAAGATAAAACAATTGACTAATCTCTTCAGCGGAGAGCCTGTCAATATCGTCAATCGTTACTACGATTCGCGGATGCTGCTTTTCTAGTGTATCTTCGACTTCTTCTTTTAAGTCGGAAGTCTCCTTTTCTTTATCGTCAAATAATTTTACAAGTGCCTTGCTAGCTTGAGCGTAAGGAATAGGAATTTCAGAAACTGCTTTAGCCAGATTGGTTATTCGGCCTAGGATGCCTTTGGACACAGCTTTAAATTGGCTCAAAACAGTCTGTAATTGACCAATAAAGCGCCTTGTGATGTCTTCGCCCCCAGAAAATAACCAGGGATTAAAAGGAACAATAATAGGTTGCTCGTTCTCTGGCTTTTCCTTGAGATAGTACGTTAAAAAGTTCAATAGTGTGGATTTGCCAAAACCTGAGGAACCGTAAACTGCAATAACGAACCCTTCAGGAAAGTTCATTTGGCAAATACTGTCTGCAAGATGTTTGGCGAAGGGTGCATATCCTAATCGGTCTTGTTTCGGCTCGATTAAGGCGTTATCTGCGGATGGGTCACTAAAATCCTCCGGCAAGATTTCTGAATCGTTCTTTGTTTGAGCCATACAGCCTCTCTCTTTGTTAGCTAAGGTACTCTTGCCGTTCAACGTTTGTTTTAATTAACACCCCGCTGGCGTGCTGAGTTTGGGGTGTTGAATTACGTCCTAATTATGCGATCGCTTATCTTTATAGATGCTCATAGAGTAGCATCCAGGAAGCTCTGTTCTTGTCTACTGTTAGATGGATATTAACGTTAAGCTAGGTTGTGTAGAAGGAACAGGGTTGCCACAATGAAACACCCGTTTGCACGCGCCTAACTGGGCGATCGCAGCAAACGAAGGCATCGGGGTGAGGCAGAACACCAGCATCGGTTTTTCTACGATCGCACCTTGAGCCAATCGACAATAGTTGGAGGAAGGTTTCGCTGCACTTTACTGCTGACGTACATCCCGATGTGCCCAACTGGGAAGGAGCGCACCGTATAGTCTTCGCTACCAATGTACTTCTCCAGAGCTAAGGAAGATGCTGGAGGAACTAGATGATCTTGCTCGGCGTAAATGTTTAAAATCGGGATGCGGATGTTTCCCAGATCAACTCGCTTGTTGCCAATCTCGACCTGACCTTGAATCAGTTTGTTTCCCTGATAAAAATCCTTCATGAACTGTCGGTAAGCCTCTCCAGCTTGGTCGGGACTATCAAAAATCCACTTTTCCATCCGGAGAAAATTGATTAGTTTGCTTTCACAATCGATGTTCTCCAGAAGGTCAATATACTTCTGAACTCCTAACTGAAAAGGCTTCAGCATCAAGAACTCCAAATTCAGGAAGTCGCCGGGAATGTTCCCCAGAGTATCCACCATTAAATCGATATCTACAGCCTTTGACCCCAGAGTGCATCCACCCCAAACATTGAGGAGTCCCTCGTTGATGTGAAAATCGACGGGAGTGACCGTAGTAATCAGGTTTTTCACCTTCTCTGGGTAAAGGGAACTGTAGCAGAGGCTGAAGGTTCCCCCCTGACAAATGCCTAACAGGTTGATTTGTTCTAATTTGTGGCGATCGCGTACCACATCCACACAGTTATTGATATAGCCATTGATGTAGTCGTCAAGGGTTAACCAGCGATCGCCTCGACTCGGATAGCCCCAGTCAATCAGGTAAACATCCAAACCAAGCTCTAGCAAATTCGCAACGAGCGATCGTCCCTCCTGTAAATCGACAATGTAAGGACGATTAACCAGGGCGTAAACGATGAGCATGGGAATATTCAGCGAATGCTCAACTTTCGGCGAGAAGTGGTACAGCAGTACCTTGTCTTCCCGGTAAACCTCTTCCTTGGGAGTCACCCCGACCTGAATATCTTCCTCCCGCAGGCGGGTGAAAATCTCGACGCCCTTGATTAGTTTTTGGGTTAGCTCTGTCGTTGCCATATTGATATTCTGAATTCATTGCGAATAGTCACTCCAGAGCTGGTTTAGCCTCATTGTAGGAGTAGAGAAACAGACCGAAGAGAATCGAAAACACAAGGTCGATCGCCCCCGGAACTAGATAAAGTGGGTGAAGATTGCCGATCGCCGTGTGATAAACCAGCACGGGGAAAACCGAGGATTGGGCGCAGATTCCAAGTTTCAGGATATCCTGGCGGGAAAGGTCGTTACCCACCCACCAATAGCCAATCCCGAAAACGAATATCAACATAATAAACATATGTAAATACTCGGGATTGGTCAGGGGTTTCAGATTAAGCAACTGGCGAATCCATTGGTCGCCAAACAGTAACCCGACAGATTCAACCCAATTTATTACAGCCTTGCCCAAAAATACGTACTTCCACGTCATCGAATTTTTCATAGTTCATACTTCAACCTTTTAGCTGAGGTTCTGCCAAGGCTTTTTTAAGGCTTTTAACTTCCTTACGCAGCTCGTAAATGCTGTGATGAATCTCGTCTACTTCGCTCCTAGTTGGCAGGTCATACATCTTCAGAAACACTTCCATGAGCTGTTGCTGGTAAAGCCTGTAGAGCATGGCTGAGTTCAACAAATTTCCCCGAGCTTCAAGAGCATCTTCTGCACGGAACCTCTGTACAAATACCCCGTCAAATACGCTACTCCAAACTTGGAGTAACTGCTGCCAGTTCTGAACCGTTTCGCCCTTTTCTTCAGAAGAAGCTAACTCTCGCATCAGCTCCTCAGAAGCTTTCAGCCAGACATCAAGGAGCAATATCTGATAGTCAAAGTTTGCCTTAGAAAAGTTGATACTGGCATCAAAGCTTTTAAGTAGTTTGTTGTTGAACTCACGAGCGTATCCCAAGTTTGGGCTTTGTAGAACGCTACCAAATGTATTTTCATACATATTCCAGTAGAGGTTGCTGAGTTCAATCAATGCTCCAGCGTAACCCCCTACTGCTCCGGTTCCGCTCTCTAGTGACTGCTGTAATGATTCTGCCCAAAGCTGAGTCAACTTTTGCAGCCCCTTCAGGTAAATCTGCCACAACTCGGCTTGATTTTGAGTAGCCTTGACCGCAGCAGGCGTTGCGGGAGTTGTTGCAGACTTGATGAAATCGAACCAGCTTTCCCACATATTCACGTCTGCTACATAATATTGATATGAAAGGGACAAGATGGACATCTTGTACCCTTAAAACTTACTTCCTACTTCAGGGTAGGGAGCCGGCTCCTTCTACTGGGCAGGCGTCTATTCAGAACGACGCATCCTTACTTTTTATTTTGAGACTCAAGCTAAATTAATAGCTCTGTTCAAAACTCTATTACAACTCTAGCCAACCTGCTAATAAATAAATACTCGCGCTTGAAGTGGCATTAGTTGAACGTGACCGCAGTTTGAACAAGTTTTAGATGAGGGATACCATCGATCTACCATTTCTACAACAGTGCCGTAGATGGCAGATCAATAAGTTAGTTCCCTCATCCATTCATAAAACCCTGAGTATAAAACAGATAAAGCTAATTTGTGATTAGCTACCCTCTCAGAAACGTTCAAATCTACCTAAATATTGGATGAGGCAGCACTTTCTACTCACATTTGTTGATGTAAGGGCGTTACTGATTTCATCCTAAATTCACTCTTCGTGGTTGAAGGCTTGTGTTGCCAGCAAACCTAAAGCCATCACACCAGCGATCGCACCCCACTGGAGAGCCGGATTCTTAGCCAGCCAGTCAGTAACGCTCGGTATGACCATATGGCTATAGTCTCCATCAACTCTGGTATCGCTTGGGACAGGTTCGTAAAGGTTGTTTCGATCCTCTGGGGACTTAGGCTGATTGCTGCGTTGACCCTGGAAGCCGACGAGCAGCAACAAGGCATCTGCCACTTCGGGTGAAAGCCGCTGTAACGCAGCTAGAGCTCTAGCCGAATCCCCAACCAAGAAGTCACGAGTTGGGTGTTCAGCAACGTAGAGGATGGCGTCAGCTACCAACCTGGGGTCGTAGTAGGGCGGTATCCCTCCTGGCTTTACGCCTAGCTTGGTGAGCCCATTGTTCCAGAAGGGTGTATTGATGACCGCTGGTTTCACGCTCGTCACGCTGACAGGTATGTTCTCATGTTGCAACTCCAGGCGCATAGCTTCGATGAATCCCTCAATGCCGTGCTTGGCGGCGGAGTATGCACTTTGGTAAGGGAGACTTCGCACACCTTCCATTGAAGAGATGTGGATCAGCGCCCCCCGTCCCTCACGCTTGAGATGGGGTAGCGCCGCCATTGCACCGTATACCTGCCCCATTAAGGTCACATCAATGACGCGCTTGAACTCTTCGGGTGTGGTGTTGTCGAATGTGGCAAAGATGCCGACGGCAGGGACGTGCACCCACGTATCGAGTCGCCCATACACTTCGACGGTACGGTCTGCGATCGCTTTGACCTGCTCGAACACCGACACATCGGCAACTACAGCCGTTACCTCACCACCGAAGCCCCGAATCTCATCCACTAGGGAGGCTAGCTTCGACTCACTGCGAGCGGAGACAACTAACTTGGCCCCTCGCTTGGCAAACTGAAGAGCGGTGTCGCGTCCGATGCCGCTGGAAGCCCCAACGACGGCAACAACTTGCTGATTGATTCGCTTCAATTGCATTATTTTTCATCCTCTAAATCAGTTTTATTTATCAGTGATCCGATTCTTGGTGATTCTTTTAACCGGACATCCTGATAGTTTGGTTTAAACCGGGTTCACCGGGCGTTGGGTCAATTTTGTTGAAGAATTCTGAAGGGTAACAGGGTTAATTGGGCTATCAAGAGCACCAACCGCATCCTTTTGAAAGACTTCATTCCCAAAGGTTTCCGAGTAAAACGCCTTACGCCCCAGTTTTAGCAAGTCCTCGGTAACGGCAACCGCCCGATTTTCAGGCGATAGCTGTTTTTGTCTCTCATCCGTTTGGAGAAGGGGTGTTCCCCGATCTTTATTAATTGCATTAATCGCGTAGCCTACACTCAGCCGATCGAGAGAGTTATGCCAAACAGGATAAGAATTGGTCGTCATCTCGTCCAAGTTGGGGCGGCGGCAACCCCGGGCTCGCTTGTTCGGGATTGAGTTTGTGTCATGAATGAGTCTTTTCCTATCAATAAAGATTAGACCTCTTGCAAATGTTTGGTATAGGCACTTCTGTTTCCTGTTCCCTGTTAAGAAGTTGCCGACTTCTGCAATAAGTCTATTCAAATTGAAGGCTTACACCGCCAGCAGCGCTAACCCGAAGGCTCCCAGCGCTGTAACGGCGATCGCACCCCACTTTGCCGTGGGATGGGTTTCGAGCCAGGTGGAATAGCTATTCGCCCGTGATTGCTTGCTAAAATCTCCCTCAACGCGATCGAAGCCGGCGATCGGCTCAAATAAATTATCTGGAGCATCTTTGGACTTCGGCTCACTCGTTTCCTGTAGCTTAAAGCCCGCTCCGAATTGCAGCAGCAAGGTATCCATTAATTGGGGTGAGAGCCGCTGAATTAGATCCATCGCCCGCCCTGCCCCTCCAGCGATAATGTTACGGGTTGGGTGGCAAGCCGCGTAGAGGATAGCGTCCACTACGATATCAGGCTGGTATATAGGCGGTAGCCCTTGGGGTTTTACGCCTATCTTGGTACGGGATTTGTTAAACAGAGGCGTATTCATTGAGGCTGGCATGACATTGGTGACATTGATGCTGGACAAACCCTCATGTATCAACTCCAGCCGCATGGCTTCCAAAAAGCCATCAATCCCATGCTTGGATGCCCCGTAGGCGCTGTGGTATGGGAACGAACGTTTGGCTTCCACTGAGGAGACATGGAGCAGCGATCCTCGTCCCTCGCGCTTGAGATGGGGCAGTGCCGCCATCGCCCCGTGTACCTGTCCCATTAGGTTCACATCGATGACGCGCTTAAACTCTTCTGGTGTTGTCTGGTCAAAAATGGCATAGAGATTGATGGCGGCTAAATGCACCCAGGTATCAAGCCGCCCGTATTGCTGGATGGCTGTGTCTGCGATCGCTTTTACCTGTTCAAAATCTGCTACGTCTGCCGGCACAGCGATCGCCTCGCCCCCTATCTGCCTTATTTCATCAACTAGAGAATCCAATCCTGGTTCGCTACGAGCTGAAACGACCAACTTCGCCCCCCGCGCCGCGAATTGAATAGCGGTTTCTCTTCCGATGCCGCTGGAAGCTCCTACAACGGCGACAACTTGTTGGTCTATTGGTTTAAGCTGCATTGCTGGTACTCCTTATTAACCCTTATCAGAAGCTACCTTGAATAGCAGCGATCGCGCATCGTACCGAAGGTGATAATTGCCAGCGCTTTTTCATTCTAAACAAGCCTTTGAGTATGTTGAAATTAACACCAGCGAGACAGGCGTTGCACATTTATCCTATGATAAAGGAAGCGAGGGGTACAGTTTTATGTTTTAGATAGTAGACAACCAGCCTCACCTATAGGTTTAACATTTCTACTGCTTGGGAGTAACATAAAGTTTTTCTGTGTAAACGAGCTAGAGTATGTCTCAATCTGGTAGTTTCTCCTTCTATCCGTCTCATATATGTTTTGTTTACTATATATGGTCAGCATCCTCAATAAACTGAGGATAAACTACAGAGCCATCTGTTACATAAAAAAAACCTGCCATCCTTTAACAATCTGCTATAAGGGTTTAAATTTTTATGAGCTTCGGGAATTAATTACCCAAGGGATAATCCCTGCTATTGCTTTGTTTGCAACTGTTCATAGCCAGATGCAAGATTTTTTTTACCGACGTAAGTCTGTAATTCATCTATTCATGCTCTTTCGGGAATTTCATAATAATCTGGTTCGGCCGATCGGCTGTTTCAGGCCTCTTTAACGCAATTAATAACTGTATTATGAGAAACCCCTGTCAGACGTTCTATCCCCCGAAACCCATTTCCTTCTAGGTAGAGATGGAGGCACTGCTTTTTACCTATTGGGGATAACCGGGCGTCAGAATAAACAGCTATAAAATTGCCGACGGCAATCTCAACAAATAGGGTTTTGTTTACCTCTTTTTAAGCCATTTTTTTTTATATTAGTGGATTGATAGTCAGGACAAATCATATGTTTTGTTAATTGATATCAATTCCGGCTGCGCCGGAATGATATCAAATCCGGGCTCCATCGTCGGGCGTAAAGTCGAATCAAGCTGCCAACAAATAATTCGCGCAATTGTCATTTTTTTGACTCACAGTCAACAGCCAACAGCCAACAGTCAACAGTCATTCCGGTGCAACCGGAATCGATATGACTATATCTTTTGATCAGACCAGAAATCTGCAACGCCACGCCGCCAAAAGTTGAGCTTGAGCCATGTTTTGAAAGCCATGATCGCCATACAAATTGAGGGTAAAACTGCGTGCGATTGCCCTGCCACGATCACGCCAACCGCAGTCGATATTTAAAAACTTCTACATTTACTGAGCCTTTGGGCATATCGCAGTTTTATCGCAGTCAAGGGCTGACCTTGACACATTCTGTCACCCCTAATTGAAAATGCCAAACCTAGCAGTTTTGTTGTAGAAACTGTAAAATCCGCTTTGTGGTCGGCTTGTTTATGGAGAATAGCGGGCTCGAACCGCTGACCCCTACAATGCCATTGTAGTGCTCTACCAACTGAGCTAATTCCCCTTTCTTTTCGCGCTTTTCATCATGCCTTAAGTGACCAATATTTGTCAAGCTTTTTTGGCAAATTAGTTTTTAACCCTGGATTGGCAAGGCTTTCGGCTTTTTTTCCCAAAAAATCTCATCGCTTCTGGACAATGGTCAATCCCTACTATGATTTAGTAAGTGTGTTGGGATATTTCGGTCAAATGGCTCAAACAAGACCCCATGAGGAAGTAGACGACTACCAAGGCGGCGGCTGAGACAGCAACTAGGGTGCCGGCTAGCATTAGTGAAAATTCCCGTTGCGCGATCGCCTCTTGCATTAAGTGCAAAGACCAGGCAACGAGGGCAACGTCAATTATTAAAATAGAAACCAGCATAAGTTACGATTTGTAACAGCTTACCTATTGTAACAAAACTTTTCGCTCCGTGCAGATAAGCTCAGGCGTATTTAACTTTTGCTGTAAAACCGGGAGGGAGCAGCGGAAAGCTACTGAGAAAAACTTATAGCTTTTCTTGATAATTACAATATGCAAAGTAAATGAGAGCAAGCTCATCTTTAGAGGTAGCGTTTTTGACTCTTGAGCCAGCGATTCCCTACGGGATAGCTGCGCTTCACACGCTTTTTGAATGGGGCAGGGTGCGATCGACCTTTGAGTATAAGTGATTTGATAGGAATTTTTTCAAATAGAAAAGAAAGTGCGATCGCAACTTTTGTTCTAGCCAACCGCAAATAATCAGAAATTGTTGAGTATGTGAAGATGAAAAAAGGGGCAACTCGCGTCGCCCCCCATCTATTTAACCAACTGCAAAATTAAACTTCCACAGCGATCTTTTGTTCCGAAGCCTCCGGCGAATTCGCTTCACTCGGCGGCACAACTTGCCAGAACATAGGCAAATATTCCGACCAATTTGCTAAAATCTTCTCAGCTTTCTTGCTGCCCGTTCGATCGCACTGAGCCTCAATCAACTCCTTCAATTGCGCCTCCCCAGCCGCCGTACAAACGCGCTGCATCTTCACAATCTCCCCGTTGACATGAGCCGGGAAACTGCCATCTTCATCGAGGAAATAAGCCAAGCCGCCAGTCATTCCAGCGCCGACGTTGCGGCCGACTTTTCCTAACACCACAATCACGCCACCAGTCATGTACTCGCAGCAGTGATCGCCCGCACCTTCAATGACTGCTTTCGCCATCGAGTTACGCACCGCAAACCGTTCGCCAGCTTTACCCGCAGCCAACAGAGTTCCCCCCGTCGCGCCATACAAACAAGTGTTGCCGACGATCGCATTTTCGGAAGCATCGTAAGTCGCACCAGCCGGCGGTGCGATCGCGATTTCGCCGCCGTGCATCCCTTTACCAACGTAGTCGTTAGCTTGGCCTGACAGTACCAGCGTCATCCCCGGCAAATTGAACGCGCCGAAGCTTTGGCCCGCGCTACCAGTGCAATTGAGGGTGATTTGACCGCTAAAGCCCGTGTTGCCGTGTTGCTGTGCGATCGCACCACTGATTCTTGCGCCTACAGTGCGATCGGTATTCACCAATTTTACACTCTTGCTAACAGTGCCGTGATTGGCGATCGCACTTTGAATCTCAGCATCCGCGAGCAAATCATCGTCTAACACTGGCCCGTTGGTGTGTACGTCGCCGTGGATCAAGAAAGATCGATCGCTCTTAGTATCCGGTAACTTGGTCAAACAATCCAAATTAATCGCTTGGGTTTTAGTTAGTTGCACCCCCTCGCGCATTTTCAGCAAATCCGCGCGGCCGATGATATCTGCGATCGACTTATAACCCAATTTCGCCAGCAAACTCCGCACTTCTTGTGCTACGAAATAGAAGAAATTAACAACGTGTTCCGGCGTTCCGGGGAACCGTTTCCGCAAGTGTTCTTGTTGAGTTGTCACGCCCACCGGACAACTATTCATGTGGCAAACCCGAGCCATAATGCAGCCTTCTGCAATCATTGCCACCGTGCCGAAACCGTACTCTTCGCCGCCCATCAAAGCGCCTACAATCACGTCCCAGCCGCTTTTAAAGCCACCGTCAACGCGCAGCAAAACTCGATCGCGCAATTTATTTTCCATCAGCACCCGGTGAACTTCTGTCAATCCGAGTTCCCACGGAGAACCTGCGTGCTTAATCGAACTCAGTGGCGAAGCACCGGTGCCGCCGTCGTGACCGGAAATTTGAATCACATCAGCATTTGCCTTGGCGACACCGGCGGCTACAGTCCCGATGCCAACTTCCGACACCAACTTCACCGAAACTCCTGCTTTCGGATTGATTTGGTGCAAGTCAAAAATCAACTGCGCCAAATCCTCGATCGAATAAATGTCGTGGTGAGGAGGAGGCGAAATCAGCGTGACACCCGGTTTCGATCGGCGCAAATAAGCAATGTACTCGCTCACTTTCGCCCCTGGCAATTGACCGCCTTCACCTGGTTTCGCACCTTGTGCGATTTTAATTTCGATTTGTTGGGCGTTCATCAGGTATTCAGGAGTCACCCCGAAGCGTCCCGAAGCTACCTGTTTGATGGATGAAGAAGCTGTATCGCCGTTCTGCAAACCTTTCAAGTGAGGTAGCGTTTGTGAGAAACCGGCCTCGCTCACATCGTTTAGCACTTTGTAGCGCACCGGGTCTTCGCCGCCCTCGCCGGAGTTGGATTTGCCGCCGATGCGGTTCATGGCAATCGCTAGCGTTTCGTGGGCTTCCGGGGACAAAGCGCCGAGAGACATTCCGCCGGTGGCGAAGCGTTTGACAACATCTGCTACCGATTCTACTTCTTCGATTGCAATCGGAGGGCGATCGCTCGCAAAATCCAGCAAATCCCGCAAAGCCGTTACCGGGCCATTTTCTAGCTGTTGCTTGTAAACCTCATAATGGTCGTAAGCCGTTTTTGCCTCAGTGCGATCGTCCCCGCTCGCGCGAAGGACTGAATTACCGTTACCGTTGCTTCCTTCTTCCTCTTCCCTTCTTCCTTCTTCCTTCTTCCTTCTTCCTTCGTTAAAAGTAGTCACAGCTTTGTGCAAAGCCTTGGCCATTTCCGGGCTGTTCCTGTGATATTCACCACCCCGCCGGTACTGCACAAAGCCGTAATTTTCCAGCTTTTTGAGGTGCAATTCTGGGAAAGCCTGACTGTGGAAAGACATTACCTCGTTAGCCAGTTCCGCCACACTCAAACCGCCGATGCGGGAAACAGTGCCTTTGAAACCCAAATCGAGCAAATCACCGCCAATGCCGATCGCCTCAAAGATTTGCGCCCCCTGATAGCTAGACAGCAGCGAAATCCCCATTTTCGACAGAATCTTCAGCAGCCCATTTTCCACTGCTGTGCGGTATTTAGCTTGAGCCTGTGTCACGGTAATATTGGGAACTTTGCCGTGCTGCATCAAATTTTGAGTCTTGGCGTCAGACCACCAGGCGCGCACGCTTTCCAATGCCAAGTAAGGGCAAACAGCCACCGCCCCGTAACCAATCAAACAAGCGAAGTGGTGAGTGCTCCAACATTGGGCGGTATCCACAACCAGCGAAGTTTGCATCCGCAGCCCGACGCTAATTAAGTGGTGGTGAACCGCGCCAACTGCCAGGAAAGGCGGAATATAAGTATATTCAGCACTCAATCCCAAAGCAGAAGATACATCTCCTTCTTCCTTCTCCCCTCTTCCTTCTTCCTTCTTCCTTCTTCCTTCTTCCTTCAAAGCTCGATCGCTCAAAATCAGAATCCTCGAACCCTCGCGCACCGCTTGAGCCGCCTTTTGACAAAGTTGCTCGACTGCGGTTTTCAAACCTCCAGGCCCGGCAGCAATTTTGTAAAGCGTTGACAATTCGGTTGCGGGGAAAGAGTTTTGCTCTTTCAAGAAATACAGTTCAGCGTCGTTGAGTACGGGGGAATCAATTTTCAGCCGCTTGGCATTTTCCGGCACTGTTTGCAGTAAATTGCCCCGCAGGCCCACATTCATCGTCAGCGACATCACCATCCCCTCGCGCAGGGGGTCGATCGGCGGATTTGTGACTTGAGCGAACCGCTGTTTGAAATAGTTGTACAGCAACTGAGGCTTTTCTGACAACACAGCTAAGGGAACGTCATCGCCCATGCAGAAAGTCGGTTCTTTCCCAGAACTCGCCATCTCGACGATCACCATGTCCAAATCTTCTGCTGTGTAGCCAAAAGCAGTTTGGGTTGCCAACAGCGTTTGCGAGTCGAGGGTTGCTGTTTCCGCAAAAGGCTGCGGTTCCAAGGTTTCGCGGTTTTGTTGCAGCCATTCGCCGTAGGGGTGCCGCTTAGCAATGCGCTGCTTGAGTTGCCAATTTTTGAGAATTTCTTGAGTTTGCAGGTCAACTGCAATCATTTGTCCGGGCCCCAAACGGCCTTTTTCGACAATATCTGCTTCGGGAATATCCACAACTCCGGCTTCGGAGGCCACAATTACCAAACCGTCTTTAGTAATGCAGTAGCGTGCCGGCCGCAAACCGTTGCGATCGAGCGTAGCACCTACTTGTTTGCCGTCGCTGAATACCAGCAGTGCCGGGCCGTCCCAAGGTTCTTGAATGCCGCTGTAATATTCGTAAAAATCGACAATTTCTGGATACTCAGCCAAATCCGGCTGATTTTTGTAAGCTTCGGGCACCAGAATTGTCAGGGATTCCAGGGGAGTGCGACCGGAGTGTACCAACAACTCCATCACGTTGTCCAAGTTTGCCGAATCGCTGCTTTCGGGATTGACAATTGGGTTGAACGTGTCGATATCAGCTTGGCTCCAATTCGGGTGAGCTAAATTCGCTTGCCGCGCCTTCATCCAGGTAATATTGCCCAACAGCGTGTTAATTTCCCCGTTGTGTCCCAGCAAGCGCATCGGCTGGGCTAAGCGCCAGCGGGGCAGGGTGTTGGTGCTGAAGCGCCGGTGATAGACGGCAAAGGAGCTTTTATAAGCGGGATTTTTCAGGTCGGGGTAAAATTCTGGCAGTACGGCCGATCGCACCATGCCTTTATAGACGATCGTGCGGCAGGAGAAAGAGCAAGTATAAAAGTCTTCGCGGGTGAAGTTGGGGCGCTTTGACAGCTCGTGTCCGATCGTGCGGCGCGCCAGAAATAGGTGTCTGTCGAGTTCGTCTCCCGCTAAGTGCGGTGAACTGACAATTACTTGTTCGATTTGAGGTTGATTTTCTAGCGCTTGTTCGCCCAAAACCGACGGTACAATGGGAACTTGGCGCCATCCCAAAAGTTTCAGCCCGCGATCGGTCAGAACTTGCTCAACCACCTGCCGCGCTATAGTCGCTTGAAATTTATCTTGAGACAGAAACAGCATTCCCACGCCGCAGTTTTCCCGCGCCGGAGGCACAATTCCCTGTTCGGCAAACCAAGCATCCAGCAATTCCCAAGGAATCGCGGTCATCAAACCCGCACCGTCGCCCGAATCTTGGTCGGCGCTGCAACCGCCGCGATGTTCCAGACAAGTTAAAGCTGGCAGCGCTTTTTGAATAATCGAGTGCGTAGCTTCGCCGCTTTGGTTGGCAATAAACCCCACACCGCAGGCATCTCTTTCTTCCACTAACCAGCTTTGGCCGGCGAATGGAGTTCCTCGCTCAGTCTGATGCACGTTTCTGTTTCTGTTTGGATCGATCGTGTTACCCATGTTGATTGAAAGTTATTTCCGTGATTGTGTGGTTGATGCGTTTTTATAGCTCGGAGAGAGAAGGCTGCCGAGCGGTGGGAGCCTAGTAAACTTTAAAACAGCATATTGGAAGCTGATTTGATAAAAATTTACGTCGCTGCTGCCTCTACTTAGCACTGAAACCCTGTTTGCAGATTTTAAATTATCTCGCTCGCATCGTCTCGGAGATGTCTCCTAGAATACCCTGCTGTTAAAAGGCAGTGATTCTGCAGGCGATCGCCGCCCGGAGACTAGATACATTGCAGGCGATTCCCTACGGGATAGCTGCGCTTCACGAGTTTTTTGTCTGTTTTTTTCCTTAGTCCGCAAGGGTAGCCTTGCAGCGAACACAGGTAGATATTGACACTCCGGGCGCGTGAACGCACGGGGATTCTTGGTTCAACCAGTCGATTTGCTCGTTGATGTCACCACCAAAGAGTAGAGATCGTTCTGTCCCCAAGCGTTAATTTCGGTGTGCCCCACCGTATTTGAATTGATTCCTGCTTGCTTCAATCCTTTTGCCAAAATGTTCTTCGCGGCGTTGCGATCGCGATCTAATATCGCACCACAACCACAAATATGGGTTCTAGTTGATAGCGTTTTTTTGACAGTATTGCCACAGGCTGAACAATCTTGGGAAGTATACTGAGGCCCAACAGCAATTACTGTTTTACCGTACATTTTTCCAAAGTATTGCAACCACTGAGCAAACTGTGACCACGCTGCATCGCTAATTGATTTAGCAAGCTTGTGATTCTTAACCATATTCTTCACCTGAAGTTCTTCGTAGGCTACAAAATCGCTAGATTTTACAACGCACAACGCCGTCTTAACGGCGTAGTCTTTACGCTGCCTGCTGACATGAAGGTGTTTTCTTCCTAACTTATTGATCGCTTTTTTCCGATTGCTGGAACCTTTCTTTTTTCGAGAAACTCGCTTTTGCAATCTCTTCAAAGCTTTTTCACTTTTGCGAAGATAGCGAGGGTTGGGGACTGTCTCACCATTACTATCGGTATAGAAATGGTTTAATCCTACATCTATTCCAATGAGTTTACCAGTGGAAATAGATTCCTCTGTTCGTTCAATATTGATACAAAACTGAGCATAGTAGCCATCGGCACGACGCACAACCCTAACTCGTTTAATCTCGTCGGGTGCATAGAAATGCAAGTCCCTACTACCGATCAACTTAAACTTCCCAGCAGCAAAACCGTCCTTAAACGTTAAACATCTTTTATCAGCAGAAAGCGCCCACCCAGATGTCTTGTATTCGACGGAACGAGTATGTTTTTTGAACTGCGGGTATCCCTTTTTCCCTGGTTTCTTGGCTTGGCAATTAGCAAAAAAACGTTGAATAGCAAAAATGGCACGTTCAGCAGAAGCTTGACGCGCCATTGAGTTAAGTTTGCCTGCCCATTCAAACTCCTTAGCCATAATGGCACACTGCTTGTACAGGTCAACCAGCTTAACCCCTTGATTATCGATCCAGTATCTAAGAGTTTTGTTTCTGACAAATTGAGCCGTCCGAATCATGTCGTCAATGACTCGGTATTGCTGCGCTTTGCCTTTCAACTTGAACTCTAATATAATCATGCAATTATGGTATCACATTCATAAATAACTATGCCTATAAGATGTGCTTACTTTATGATTCTTTAGACTTTAACAGTGGAAATTAAAGCCGTCCTAGAAGGACGGGGCTTTAGACCCAATTTTTTTGGTAACTTTAGCTTTATTTTGCTTGCTGCGCTGTTGAGTTGCTTTCGTCAGCGCCCGCAGACACAAAAGCCACCTGCCCGCTCAGTCGGTAGGTGCCATGTAGCAGCGCGGTTCACAACTCGTGAAACCTGTCTTATCGTGCACTCAACTCTCGAACCGCGAACATCAATTGTATCAAGAAATTGATAAAATTTCACCGATTACAGTCAGAGTTTGCGCGCAAGTCTTGTAAGCGATCGTCCAGAACTCACGCTAAGATGCCTGGCCGAAAAAGATTGACAGTTGTGCATAACCCTAATTTGTATTTTTTTAGCCACAAACTTTTGTAACTCATCAACGAAGCCTATTTCAAGGATTTCTGACACCTTGGGAGCATCTGGTAGAGCCAGCGCAGCCTTTTTTACCGAGCCCAAAAACAGATACTTACTTGCTGACACGAGTCGTGGAGAGGCAAAAATTTTAGACTCTTGTTCAATCTCCCAGATTCATTTGTGCAGTAAATCTCAAATCTCAAATCGACTGACGCCCACAAACTTGGCAGTAGTAATTTTGTTTAGCTCAACAGTGGCAGTTCTTACGGCTTTGAGTGGATTGGCATTTGGGACATTTCCTTTCTATCTTCTATAAAAGAAGGTCGGTAAGCGGAAAACGAGCGAGACTTCAGTCTGCTTGATGCCAGGAACCTTCGGCTACGCGATCGGGCCTCGCACGGGGTAATTCACTCAAGAGTGAATCTTTATAAGATATTGAGATTAATTGCACAATCTTTATAATTTGTATGTTACGATAAATTTATCGTAATTAATCGAATTAATGGTAGTTATATAAAATTCACAAATTACGGTAAGCAACAACAGTTTAGTGTTGTTAATGAAGCTTTACGGACATAGTGTTTTGGCTCGCGATCGCGTAATAATGCAGTTAGAAATATCCTCTCCTAGAAGAGGCGTAGCGTAGGGCATATGGGAACTTGGGGTCCCACCCTAAACGCTTGTGGATAGATGACCTCTACTGAGGCTGGAGAAATCCTGTCTCAGCAAGCCGCCTCTTTGAATCAAGAATCTCAGTTTCTTTAGGGCCCAGAGTGCCCAAAATCATCCCATAATGATGATGCCACCCCTATTAATTAGCTTCTTAAGTTCCTCCTCAATGAACTGCTGTCGTTCCATCAGCGTTCGCGGAGTCATTTTCTACTTAGTCTCAACTCCAGTCTCAACATTTCTTACATAAAATATTAAGTCTTGCTCTTAAAATCGCTCTTTCATAATTTGTTTTTCAAAATATATTAAGAAAAATGTAATTAATGAATAGCACAGCAGATAGAGCGAAAATAGTAGATATCAGCTCTAATAATCTTCAGACTTGAAAGAAGCAGTAGGAATACGTAGATATGGCTAGCATAACAAATCTTTTTCTAGGATATCACATTAACGAGCAAATATACGTAGGTAATCGCACTCTAGTTTATCGCGGTCTTCGCACTTCAAATGGGGAGCCTGTCGTGATCAAACTACTGCGAAATGACTTTCCCAAGTTCAACGAACTGGTTCACTTCCGCAACCAGTACGTGATTGCTAAAAACTTAGAGATCCCCGGCAGTGTTAAGGCATACAGCCTGGAAAACTACCATAACCACTATGCTCTGGTGATGGAAGACTTTGGGGGAATTTCCTTAAGTAGCTACCTCGCTCGTCTAGCAGAAGCTAGCAAGGAGCCCCTAGAAGGCTTGCCCGTTAATGAGTTTCTTCCCATTGCGATTCAAATTGCCAACTCGCTCGACGGACTTTATCGCCACCACGTCATCCATAAAGACCTCAAACCCGCCAACATTCTCATTAACCCCACCAGCAAAGAAGTGAAGCTGATTGACTTCAGCATCGCTTCCCTGCTACCGCGCGAAACCCAAGAAATTCACAATCCCAACATCCTCGAAGGCACCTTACCTTACATATCTCCCGAACAAACTGGGCGAATGAACCGAGGTATTGACTACCGCACAGATTTCTACTCTCTGGGAGTCACATTCTACGAACTGCTCGCGAGACAGTTGCCTTTCCAAACCAACGATCCGATAGAGTTAGTACACTGCCACCTTGCCCAGCAGCCTATCCCAGTCCATCACCTCAACAAAAGCGTTCCATTGGTGCTGTCTGAAATTGTTAGCAAACTGATGGCAAAGAATGCTGAAGATCGCTATCAAAGCGCCCTAGGACTCAAGTACGACTTAGAAACTTGTTTATTCCAGTGGCAAGAGACAGGGGCGCTCACTAACTTTAAAATAGGGGAGCGAGATTTGTGCGATCGCTTCTCTATCCCGGAAAAATTGTACGGTCGGGAAAGCGAAGTATTCTCCCTGCTAGCGGCGTTTGACCGCGTGAGTGCAGGTAGCGCCGAAATGATGCTTGTTGCAGGTTTCTCCGGCATTGGTAAAACCGCTGTTGTCAACGAAGTTCACAAACCCATTGTCCGGCAGCGCGGCTACTTTATTAAAGGCAAATTTGACCAATTCCAACGCAACCTTCCCTTTTCAGCATTTGTCCAAGCTTTTCGCGATTTAATGGGACAAATGCTATCGGAAACAGATGCTAAAGTTGAACAATGCAAGTTGGAAATTTTGGCAGCTTTGGGCGATAGCGCTGGGGCGATCATTGAAGTCATTCCCGAACTAGAACGTATTATCGGACAGCAACCGCCAGTCCCAGAACTTTCGGGCAGCGCCGCTCAAAATCGATTTAATTTATTGTTTGATAAATTTATTCAAGTGTTTGCAAGAAAAGAACATCCTTTAGTGATTTTCTTAGACGATTTGCAATGGGCAGACTCAGCATCGTTAAAATTAATTCAACTGCTGATAAGTGCGACTGATAACTGCTATCTCTTATTAATAGGAGCTTATCGGGATAACGAAGTTTTTCCAGCACATCCATTGATGCTAACGTTAGCAGAGATTCAAAAAACTCAAGCAAAGGTGAACACTATTACCTTAGCGCCGCTCGATTGCGCGGGCGTAAATTGTTTAGTTGCCGATACTCTAGCTTGTTCTAAACCGTTAGCGGAACCCTTGACAGAATTGGTTTATCAAAAAACTAAAGGTAATCCATTTTTTGGAACTCAATTCCTCAAGTCTTTACACGAAGATGGATCGATCGCATTTAACTTAGATACCCGCTATTGGCAGTGCGATATTGCACGAGTGCGATCGCTAGCCATCACCGATGATGTGGTTGAATTTGTGGCGATTCAGTTGCAAAAGTTGCCAACTCAAACCCAAGAAGTTTTGAAGCTTGCAGCCTGTATTGGCAATCAGTTCGATTTGGCGACCCTGGCAATTGTCAGTGAAAAAGTTGCCGTAGAAACCGCATCCGCTTTATGGAGGGCATTACAAGACGGGCTAATTTTACCCATTAGCGAAGTTTATAAGTTTTATCAAGCAGAGGGGAATACCGAATCGGTAATGGGTAAAGGCAAGCAATCTGAGCAATTACCAATTACCCATGACCAATTGCCCAAATATAAGTTTTTACACGATCGCGTCCAACAAGCAGCCTATTCCCTCATTCCTGAAGACCAAAAGCGATCGACTCACTTAAAAATCGGTCAACTGTTATTAAACAATACACCCGAAGTCGATCGAGAAGAAAGAATTTTTGATATTGTCAACCACTTAAATGTGGGAGTTGAGTTAATTACTCAGGAGGCAGAACGGGAGACATTAGCACGCTTGAATCTGGTTGCTGGAAAGAAAGCCAAAGCTGCTACCGCTTATGCTGCTGCAGTTGAATATTTCAAAGTTGGCAGAGAATTACTGACAGTAAATAGTTGGGAGAATCAATACGAACTAACATTAGCGCTGCATACCGAAGCAGCAGAGGCGGCATATCTAAGCGGTGACTTTGACCGGATGGAAAAATTAGCATCTGTCGTGGAAAACAGCGCCAAAACGCTACTGGACAAAGTAAAAGTGTACGAAGTCCAAATTCAAGCTTATATAGCTCAGAACAACATACTAGAAGCAGTTAATACGGCGCTACACGTCTTAAAGCTGTTGGGAGTAGTATTTCCTTCTAAAGTGAACCCGTCAGATATTGGGCAGGCACTAGGGGAAACTGCATCAATTTTGAACGGGAAGCGAATTGAGGATTTAATTGACTTGCCTCAAATGAGCGATCCCTATAAACTAGCAGCCATAAGGCTTTTATCAATTATCTTTGCTCCTGCATATATAGCAGCCCCAGAACTGGTGCCCTTGACGGTGTGCAAACAAGTAGATTTATCCGTTCAATATGGTAATGCTTCCGTGTCTCCCTTCGCTTATGCCAATTATGGTCTTCTGCTTTGCGGAGTGGTGGGAGATATTGATTCAGGTTATCAGTTCGGTCAATTGGCTTTAACTCTAGTGTCAAAGTTAAATGCTCAAGAAATTAAAGCCAAGACACTCCTCATAGTAAATATATTTATCCGACCTTGGAAAGATCATCTGAGAGAAACCTTAGAACCTTTAGTGTCAGTTTACTCTAGCGGACTGGAGACAGGTGATTTAGAGTTTGCTGCCTATGGTCTACTAATGTACTCGTGTTTCAGTTACTTTAGCGGCAAAGAACTGACTGTCCTTGAAAGAGAGATGGCAACTTACAGAGAAGCTGTTCATAAAATCAAGCAAAAAACATCGCTTCATTATATAGAAACCTATTGGCAGGCTACATTAAATCTGCTCGGAAAAAGTGAAAGTTCCTGCATTCTCAAGGGTGAAGCCTGCGATGAGCAGATTACGTTACCATTGCACCAGCAAGCAAACGACAGGTTGGGTATTGCCTACATATATTGGAACAAACTTTTACTTTGTTATTGGTTTGAAAATTACTCAGAAGCGATGGAAAATATTGCTTTAGCAGAGAAGTATTTAGACGCAGTGATAGGATTACCTCCTGTTCCTATCTTCTATTTCTACGATTCTCTAGTGAGGTTGGCGGTGTATTCGGATACTCCACAGTCAGAGCAACAGGGCATTCTTGACCGAGTACAAGCTAATCAAGAAAAAATGCAAAAATGGGCGCATCATGCCCCCATGAATCATCTGCACAAATTCTATCTAGTGGAGGCAGAACGGTATCGAGTTTTAAACCAAAAAATAGAAGCAATCGAGATGTACGACAAAGCGATCAATGTTGCTAAAGAAAACGAGTACATCAACGAAGAAGCACTTGCTCACGAACTCGCCGCCAAATTCTATTTGGAATGGGGTAAAGAAAAACTGGCACGACCCTATTTAATTGATGCTTACTATGCTTACGCTCGTTGGGGAGCAAAAGCAAAGATTGACCATCTAGAACAGGGCTATCCCCAATTACTTGCTCAGATCCTGCAACAGGAGCGAACTTGCCAGAATCCGAGCGAAACAACTCACACCTCCAGCAGTGAATCCTCCCTATCTAACACGAGTAGAACAATTATCGGTAGCACAAGCAGTTGGGGGTTAGTAGATTTGCCGACAGTTATCAAAGCTTCTCAAACTCTATCTAGCGAAATTAAACTCGATCAATTGCTGACTACCCTCATGCAAGTGGTGGTGAAGAATGCCGGAGCACAAACCGGAGCATTAATTTTGAATGAAGAGGGCAACTGGAGCATAAATGTTCACTGCACAAACCGTCAAGACTGCCTTCTGCAATCAATGCCCGTTGAGGAGAGCGAAGTAATTCCTCTAACCATAATCAACTACGTCAAACGTACAAAAGAAACCCTGATTTTTGATGATGCTAGCAATCAACCAAGATTTGCATCTGACCCCTACATTATCCAACAGCAACCTCAGAGCCTGCTTTGCACTCCGATCATCGAGCGAGGGAAAATGATCGGGATTTTGTATTTGGAAAATAATTTAGCAACAGGGGTATTCACGGGCGATCGCGTCGCCATCCTCAACATCCTGTGCTCGCAAGCAGCAATTTCCTTACAGAACGCCCGACTGTATCAGCAATCCCAGGAGTATGCCCAAAAACTAGAGCTTTATCTCAACGATCTCAAACAGATGCAACTGCAACTGGTACAGAATGAGAAGATGTCTGCTCTCGGAAATTTAGTCGCAGGGGTAGCCCACGAAATTAACAATCCCGTAGGCTTTATCGCCGGCAACTTGCAACCGGCTCAAGAATACTTACAAGATTTGTTCGAGCTAATCGATGTATATCAAGATAGTTTTCCCAAGCCAGGAGCTAAAGTTGAAGAAAAAATCGAAGCCATAGACTTGGAGTATTTGCGAGAAGATTTGCCCAAATTGATTGGCTCGATGCAGGAGGGAGTCGATCGCATTCGCAATATCAGTACAAGTTTGAGAACGTTTTCGAGGGCAGATAGCGATCGACCAGTTGCTTTCAATATTCATGATGGACTCGAAAGCACTCTGCTGATTCTCAAGCACCGTTTAAAAGCAAGCGAGTTCCGCCCTGCCATTGAAGTTGTGAAAGAGTATGGTAAGTTGCCCCTAGTGAAATGCTTTCCCGGACAGTTAAACCAGGTATTTATGAATGTACTGGCTAATGCCATTGACGCTCTGGAGGAGTCAAATAAGGGGCTCGGTTTTAGTGAAATTAAAGCCCTAGCTAATCAAATAACGGTTCAAACTGTTCTGAGCGAAGACCAAAATCAGGTTTTGATTCGGATTAAGGATAATGGAGTGGGGATGTCTAACGAAGTCAAGGAAAACATCTTTAACCACTTATTCACAACCAAGTCCGTGGGTCAAGGAACCGGATTAGGATTGTCGATCGCCCACCAAATTGTTGTGGAAAAACATGGAGGTACGTTAACAGTGAATTCCTCCCTTGGACAGGGTTCGGAGTTTGTTATTTGTATTCCGGGGTGAGCAGTTCGTAGTAGGTCTTTAGCGCAATTAGCGCCATCGGCTAACCTAGACTGAATCGAGAGCTTCATGCCGATCGTAGTCATCGTCAAAAATATCGGGTTTAGTAGGAAGAAACATACGGATATTCCGGGTTTCTAGAGACCCATGCGTTTAGAAGTGAAATTGTGAGTTGTAAGCTGTGAAATGTAATTTGTCCTATTGGCGTCCAATATTGTCTGTTTCGATTTTACCCGTACTGGCGATCGCCCCCTCTTTGCTCTGGAATCAACCCGGAAGAACACAAGAGGGCGAGAGGGCTGGGCTGATTCATGCTTCGAGATCCCGCCAGGGAATTCATTCCCTGGCTGATAGCGAAAGTCGGTTAAAACCGACTGAAATATTGACCGATAGTTTTCTTGAGAGAACTTCAGCTATGAGACAGGGAATTCATTCCCTGTCGGACTATAGGTTTTTGGCTCAATCTGTACCGCCCTCTTCGAGAATTAGACAAGGCCGCCAAGTATCTCTAAACGGCCGCATTCTCCCCCTAACTTGGACTCAGCAGCCGGCAAACAGCACTTCTGCGGATTTCCGAACTTGGATTGCTGACGTTGGATTGATGCAAAGTGCGGGAGTGGATTTGCTTAGCAGCGCCGACAGTGCTAAACAACCCGTGCAGTGGTTTTCAGTATCTTTAACCGGCGCTCAAAGCTTAGCAGCGCGGGCAACAGGCCCGTATCGTTACTTAGATGTTACCGATTTTGCTAGACTTGCGGGCTGGGAGATATCTGCTGATGGGAATATTCTAAAAATTACTTCTCAAACTGCAAGTGTTACCGGAATTCGGCAAGCAGAAATAGAATCGGGCGATCGCATTGTTGTAGATCTCGATCGCCCCGCCCCTTGGCAAGTCAACTTTGTCAATACGCCGAGCCCGTCGCCGACACCCACACCCAACCCCCCGGACGACCCCACAAAGCCCGCTATCCCACTGCAAAACCTCCGCGCAGCGCCAAACCTCGAAACACCTGACGACCCGACCAAACCCGCCCTCCCGCTGCCAATAACGCCCGCAGCGCCGATCGCAGGTCAAGAATGGTTGATCGCGATCGATGCCAAAGTCGCACCCGCCATAATTCAGCAGACTTTCTCAACCAGCCAACAATTGCTATCACTAAAAGTCGAACCTGACGGCGTTCAAACCCGAGTCAAAGTGAAGATTCCTTTAGGTTGGCGGCCGCAAGTTTTCAGCCTGGGAAATCCCAATCGATTAGTAATCGACATTCGGCCAGATTCGTTAGTAGAAAAAAACATTGTTTGGGCGCAGGGTGTGCAGTGGCGGCAGCAGTATCAAAATTTAGGAACTGCTCGTTTTCCGGTAGTTTGGTTAGAAGTTAATCCCCGTCAAGCTGGTGTAAAAATTAGACCAATTCTCAGCAATCCGCCTGCCGATCAAGGCACTGCACCTTTATTGCAAACAGCAGAAATTTCGGGAGCGGCTGCGTCGATTAATGCAGGTTTTTTCAATCGAATTAATCGCTTAGCTTTAGGGGCAATTCGGCGTGACAATAAATGGCTTTCCGGGCCGATATTGAACCGGGGGGCGATCGCCTGGAACGATCGGGGAGAATTTGCGATCGATCGTTTGACTTTGCAAGAAACTGTGATAACTCCGGCCAATCAACTTTTGCCTGTTTCTCATCTCAATAGTGCCTACGTGCAATCGGGAATCGGTCGCTACAATCCTGATTGGGGAACAACTTATACTCCGTTGTCTGGCAATGAAATAGTTGTGACAGTTGCGGACGATCGAGTTGTCAGCCAATCCCCCGGAGGTGCGGCGGGAACCACAACTTTTTCCATTCCAGCTAAGGGTTATATTTTGGTTTTGCGTTCCGATTTTTTCCCTGCATCTGAACTCTCCGTCGGCACTTTATTGCGTTTGGAAACTAACACTTTTCCGGCTGATTTCAACCGTTTTCCGTACATTCTCGGCGGCGGGCCGGTGTTGGTACAAAACAGCCGAGTTGTGCTGGATGCTAAGGCGGAAGGGTTTAGCGATGCGTATGTTAGACAGACAGCAATTAGAAGTGCGATCGGGCGAAATGCTGCGGGGAATTTGCTGATTGTAGCGGTGCACAATCGCGCGGGCGGGGCGGGGCCAAATTTCGCAGAACTGGCGCAGATATTGCAGCAAATGGGTGCTGTGGAGGCTTTAAATTTGGATGGGGGAAGTTCGACGAGTTTGTATTTGGGAGGTAGTTTGCTCGATCGACCTCCGTCAACTGCTGCGAGAGTTCATAATGCGATCGGTATTTTCATTCAACCATAAATCGTCACCTTAAATTGTAGGGTGCGTCAGCATGGGTTATCTGCTCAAAAATTGAGAATCTCCGCACTGACGCACCTTACAAACTCTTGTCCTCCCCTTATTAAGGGGGGCTAGGGGCGATCGAAAAGACTGTACAAGGAAGAAAAAACTCAACGAAATTCCCCCATCTCAGCTATAATCAAAACCATCCTCTCCATCCTCACATACCCCCCATGAGGCACTGGCCCCCTGGACAACAACTACACCAAGGCAAATACCTAATCGAAGCCATCCTCGGCAGCGGCGGATTCGGTGTCACCTACCGCGCCCAAAACCGCAAAGAAGGCAAATTAGTCGCCATCAAAACTCTAAATGCCAACGTTCAAGGTAAACCAAACTTTCGCGACTTGCAAACCAAATTTGTCAACGAAGCCTTATCTTTAGCGCGGTGCAGCCATCCCCACGTTGTCCAAGTTTGCGAAGTGTTTCCCGAAATGGTAGGAAATATCGAATTGTGGTGCATGGTGATGGAATTAATCGACGGAATTGATTTAGCTAGCCATCTCGAAGATAACGGCATTTTGTCCGAAGAAAAAGCTTTGCCAATTATTCAACAAGTCGGAAGCGCGCTGAGTTTTGTTCACCAGCAAGGATTTACTCACCTCGATGTTAAACCCCAAAATACTATGCTCAGAAAGCGGGGTTTTGAAGCCGTTTTGATTGATTTTGGCTTAGCGCGACAGGTGACGGCACCGGGAGCATAACACTTATGCAATGAGTACAAATACTCAGAAATACCATGCCCCTCATTAGTCCATAATTAAATATGTTTACCACTCTTGAAAAATTATGAATCCCGAGAAACAAAGAAAGCTGCAAGAATATACCAGAGCAATTGCGGAGATTTTATATACAGAAGCTGAATCTGAACAACAGTTCACGCAAAGGAAGTATAGAAAAAACTATTCAGACACAGCAACAGCCGTATGGCAGTCCCGAAATTGCTGCTTTTTTTTTAAGCAATCAACAGGAACTACGGCAGGTAGAACCAGACAACTTACCAGTACATTAGGAATACTCAAAATCAGTGAGAAACAAGCTAAACTACTCGGAGTTAAGCCCTGCACAAGAATTAGTCCACATTTGGAACAATGTTGTCTGAGATTGAGTGCCAATATGTCATACGAGCAAACGGCAGTAGATTTAGAATACATCACCGGTGTCCAAACCAATGCCATGTCACAGCAGAGATTAGTCCATCGGCAACAGTTTCAGTTGCCTCCTGTAACAGCACTAATTGAAGAATTATCGGTAAATGGAGGAAAAGTTAGATTAAGAACTGCACCAGGACTAGAATGCATCTATAAAGACTATAAAGCAATCCAGACTAACAGTGGGTTGCTCGCGGGTTATCAAGATAATATTGGGCGGCTATATTGGGTCAACAGTCAACCCATCGCTAAGATTGTTACCTGTCTGGGAGATGGACATGATGGAATTTGGAATATTATCGCTTTAGTCGCCCCAAATCGACAACGCCGAGAAATCCTTGACTGGTATCATCTGATTGAAAATCTGAATAAGGTTGGCGGTTCACAACGAAGAATCAATGAAGCCCAAGCTTATTTATGGAT
>JACJNY010000073.1 GCA_014695295.1 Microcoleus sp. FACHB-61
TGTTCATTTAAGGAGTGGATAGGTTTTATTTTTCACCCTTATTCTCTCCCGGCGCGGTGGCTCTAGTTCTTCTTTGGCCACCGTTCTCATCTTTATTTAGTCTAAACTACAGTCATCCAAGCTCGACCTGTCAAGGTCGTGAAATAGTGGCTCAAACGCTTGAAACCCCTGTTGCGGGCGATCGATAAATCTTCTTCATTTGATAAACAATGAACAATAAATAATATCTCAAGAATAATGCTCAACGGTTGGTGATGACGCAAACACGTTGACTACAAACAGGTCTGGTCATGCAAGGGTTGCCTTTGAAGACTTCAGTCTTCACTAAACACTTAAATATTTATTTAAATTTGAGTGGATTTCGCTCAATACCGATCGAACCCACATAGCAATATTTTTTTTATTAATTAGTTGAGTATAGAAAATAGCAAAATTAAATTATCATATAAGTATTTTTTAGTGATATAAATAAATATTTGTCTATCCAGAGGAGTGAATAAAGCTGATTAATTTCTTTCCTGAAAATTTTGCACTTTTATCGATTCCAAAGACTCTTGCCTCACGCGACCCGCCATCGCAGCTAACTGCAAGCTCATAAAAGCATTCAAATCTTCCAAATCACACTGAGCTGAGGAAAAACTTTGCTGCATTTCATTTTCCGCTTCCAAACTCAGATATCCAACGGCAATAGCTTGTTTTACAACTTCACGAATCTGCACGATCGAAATGTCCTTTACTAAATTTTAACCGATAAAAAGCCAACTAATTACTAACAGGAAGTTTCGGAGGCCGTCTCGCCAAAAATTTCAAATTGTTTCAGCTCGCGAGACTCTTGTTTCACTCTTCCGGACATAGCTGCTAGTTGCAAAGTCATAAAAGCATTTAAGTCTTCCAACTCATACTGGGTGGTAGTTAACATCCGCCGCAGTTGATTTTCGGCTTCAATCGTTAGATAGCCTAGAGCCAGAGCTTGTTGGGCGAGGTCGCGAATTAGTACCATAACACTTCGGAATTTTATTGGTTCAAGCCTCAGTATCAACTGTTTTCACAGAATCAGCAGTGACGGCTATTGCTCGATAGGTGTGACATTGTTACGGGCCAGCGGTGACAGCCGGAGTCGCAGAGTGTGACTAAGTATTTGCACGGGTGTGACAGCGATCACGCGGGAGATGGGAGAGGAGGAGTGGGCCAGGGGGGAGTCGGAGAGTGTCCGGGTGTGCGGGTGGGGGAGTCGGAGAGTGTCCGAGTGGGGGAGTCTCGGAGGGGGAGCATTTTTCTTCTTCCCTCGAACTAATGACTAATGACTAATGACTAATGACTAATGACTGCTGCCTTCTACCTTCTACCTTCAGAAGACGCTCAACGTCTATAATCAGCAAGTTAAATATTTACGGCAAGACATATGGAACCAGCTCATAAAGATTTGCTACAACAAATAGCCCGACTATCGGAAACTTATGCTAATTTGGCCGATCGCCTGTCCCAAGCAGCCAAACAACTGCAAGACTCCGGCCTTCCTCTCTCCGAGAGCTTGCTACAAGAAATCGCCACCTACAGCCGCAACTTTGCCGCTGTACAAAAACAAGCTCTCGAACTGAACAAATCCGCGATCGCCCCAGGGGAAATTACTTCCCTCAAAGACATTCAAAACTTAGTCGAGACAGCAGCAGCTTCCGAAGGTAAAGCAGAACTTCGCGACGCAGCTTTGAAAGTGATCGATCGAGTATTGGCGATCGCCCACCGCGAACAAAGCGACTTCGCGCCCTTACAATCAGTTCATGCCAGAGCCCGCGAACTGCAGCGCGCGATTTCCGAATCAACCCCAACTCAACTGCATTCCGACGCAGAATCCTTAGTCAGCGGCAAACACCCAGTGTCAGCAGTGCTGGCCCTGGTGGAACAGCAAGACAAATTAGACGACGAACAGTGGGTCATCCTCGAAGAAACAGTCAGCGCCGCTTTTGGCAAACAAATAGCTGTCGCCATTTCCAGAGGCAAATTAACCATTACTGAGATGGTAAAAGCAGCACCTGCTAAAGTCGAACCCGCATTTCAACCAGCGCCCGAACCAAAAATCAGCGCCCAACCCTTGCCGGAAGTGATTATCATCCCGTCGGGAAACGTCGCGCCGAAACAAGTTGCAGTGGCGCCACAAATCCAGATTTTGGAATCCCCTGCACCTTCCGCCCCCATGCACGAGGTGATTATCGTTCCCAGCGTAGAAGTACCTCAGTCCCTGCAGACAACCGGCTCCGGGAACATTGTTTTTGGGGCACCTCGCAACGTTCAACAAGCGGTGGCAGTAGAGGGCGCTTTGGGAATCAAAGTTTTGGTGCACATTCAGGGAATTGGCGATCGAACTTTCGGTTCTCAAGAATACGCGGGTTCTAAGGGTCAAGGGCGGCGCGTCGAAGGATTTCAAATTAATATCGATCCGCCAATTCCCGGCTTAAATGTCGAGTACATGGCTCACGTCGAAGGTGTTGGCGATACTCCTTGGCTCAGCGAGGGAGAATTGGCGGGTTTTCGGGGTCAAGCGAAACGAATTGAAGGATTTGCAGTGCGGTTGAGCGGGCCGCAAGCTGATAAATACGACGTATTTTATAGCGCTCACATTCAGAATATCGGCGACACCGACGTTTCCTCCAACGGCGAATATTGCGGTACTCGCGGCAAAGCTTTGAGAATAGAGGGTATCAAAGTTTGGATCGCGCCGTCTGCGAGTTCCCAAGCAGTGGCGCCTGTGGGTTTAAAAGTGTTGGCGCACATTCAAGGAGTTGGCGATCGAACTTTTAGCGATCGAGAATACGCGGGTACTAAAGCTCAAGGCCGCCGCGTGGAAGGATTTCAAATTAAAATAGAGCCTCCCGTTCCCGGTTTAAATTTGCAGTACATGGCTCACGTTGAAGGAGTTGGCGATACTGCTTGGATATCGGAAGGGGAGCTAGCCGGTTTCCGGGGCAAAGCCAAGCGCATTGAGGGATTTGCCGCGCGGCTGACTGGGCCGCAAGCTGATAAGTACGACGTATTTTATACGGCTCACATTCAGAATGTGGGCGATACTCCTGTTACTGCTAACGGTCAATATTGCGGCACTCGCGGCAAAGGTTTGAGGGTTGAGGGGATGACGGTTTGGGTTGAGCCGAAAGCGTAAAAATTGAGAATGAATGGAAAATTTGCAGTTACATTTTCCATTCATTTTATGTTGTTATATCATGTCCGGTTGGTTCGTTTTTGTATAATGTGCGCTCTCCTAGGGGCTGGTTTTATCAACCATCTACGCCAAAAACTAATAATCCCATAAACCCGCCCCCTCTCAACGGTAAACCTCAATGTACATTTTTTCCATTTGATAAAAGTCAAGGTTGATATAGGTTATTAGTTGTGGGGGGGCGGGTTTATGAGATTGTTTGTGTGCGTCAAAGATTATTGGTAAAAGCCGCCCCTACAGCATCAAAAACACTTGCACAAATTACGCTAGCAGACACGATATTAATGGTGTAGCACGTGCAACAAACCTTCTACCACATGACCGATCGCACTTGGAGCAGATTCGCAAGTCGCAGCTTCGGCGGCGCAGTGGCCGGCGTGGAGTGCGTTTCCGACAGCCTGACTCCCTCCCTCCAGCGCATCGGCACCAAATTGATCGCGATATGTTTCTTTGACCATATCAGCTTGAATTTTTCTGGTGGTTTCTTCGGGATTCGTTTCCCAATTGCGGATTGTTTGGACAATCTCGAACCCAGCCCAAATTAACATTCCGAGGACGATCGCAGCAATCAAATATTTCATAGCTTTCTGAAACATTGAGGTTAGCTTTATATAAGCTAACGCAGGAATTACCAACAAACAGGAGCGGTTTATAAGTTTGGCGCTGAATCTATCACCTGAATTGGAGCAGTCTCTTTTATAGTCTGCTGAATGGCGCGGTCTTTCTGTGGAGTAAGTGACGTTGCAAATACTCATAGGATGTCTGCAGAGTCGAGAACAGGATGCGAGCGCATCTGGGCTGTTGTGGTGTGTGAGGTTTGGTCGCCCTATGATGCGTTTGATGCTGCGCAGACAATGCTGCGAGTTTTAAAGCCATCGAAGGCTGAAGATGTTAGTCCTCATTCTCTAGAAAGAAGGCTCACGCACATTTAGAAGCTTGGCTGGAGAATTTACCCAAGCAAGACTCGATCGCGCCCTTGCCTAGATAATAATGAATGGCTGTATTGAAGCGAGCGAAACAAAACCTATAACGTCAGTAAACTATTAACTATTGGATGATGCAGAATGGTGCTGACTATAGAATTAGTGTTAACTTAGAAACAATTTCGCCGAAACAAAACACAGTCTATCCTAAACAGACTAGCGTGTAAAAAGCAGGGTAAGCTCATCTAATTTGGTATAAATTGTACTTGACAAAAAACCGCCAATAGACTTTATATCTGTGAAGCGAACTCAAACCTATAATCAAGTTTGAATCTTAACAAAG
>JACJNY010000074.1 GCA_014695295.1 Microcoleus sp. FACHB-61
ACTTTGTTAAGATTCAAACTTGATTATAGGTTTGAGTTCGCTTCACAGATATAAAGTCTATTGGCGGTTTTTTGTCAAGTACAATTTATACCAAATTAGATGAGCTTACCCTGATATAGCAACCGCCTTGGCGGTTAGGACATTCTTAATCGCTGAAACCATTGCTGTTACTGCTTCTTCCTTCTTCCTTCTTCCTTCTGTTATAGTTCCAATACAGCAGGAAACGATTTCCCCACTTACAATTTATAGCTATCTATGGCTCCTACAGTTTTGATTACAGGCGCTTCTCAAGGAAGCGGCAAAGCAACAGCAATTTTATTTGCAAGTAAAGGTTACGATGTAGTGATGGTAGCTCGCCAGCCAGAGAGATTGGCAGCAGCAGCGGCTCAAGTGCAGCGAGAAGGCACTTCCGCTGTAGCAATTCCGGGGGATGTTGGCGACATTCAACAAGTGCGCGCGATCGTCCAAAAAGCCCTAGATGCCTGCGGCAACATCGATGTTTTGGTTAACAATGCCGGCATTTGTCTCACGGGGGCGATCGAACAAACTACCTCCGAAGACTGGCAGCAATTAATGAATACCAATTTTTGGGGCTGCGTTAACACAATTCAAGAATTTTTGCCACATTTTCTGCAACGAAAAACTGGGACAATAGTCAATGTTGGTTCCATTGGCGGCAAAATGCCTTTGCCTCAAATGACTGCTTATTGCGCCAGCAAATATGCAGTAACCGGTTTAACAGAAACTTTGCGATTGGAATTAGCGCCTCAAGGCATTCACGTTTGCGCCGTGCATCCGGGCCTGATTAACAGCGATTTTTTAGAAAGAGCTCAATTTCGCGCTCAAGACGAGCCCGCAGTCGAATTGCGCCGCCAGCAAATGACCGAAATGCTGAAATCTGACTGGGCAACTCAGCCGGAAGATATTGCTAAAGCTATCTGGGATGCTGTGAAAAATCAGCGTGCAGAAGTTACCGTCGGCCCTGCTTTTTTGGCATCGGAAGCTTATCGGTTATTCCCCGGTTTGATGCAGTGGGCAATGGAAAAGGGCAAGTTGTGAGACTAATTGGTTATGAGTCATTAGTCATGAGTTTTTAGTAAGGTGCGAACAGGGCACCCTACTAAAGATATATAAGCAACGAATTAAAGCAGAGAATTAGCACTAATAAAACGGCCGTTTAAATCGGCTGGAGTCACGTTCAACACAGTACCCAACAAAGCATTAGTAAAACCGAATCTAATATTAGTAGCTTCCACACGGCCGTTGCCATCGGGATCGAGACTTTGCTGCGAGATGCCGCCCTTGGCTAACAAACTCGTTCCCCCCGCTATAGTTGCAGGATCGATCAGCAGCAGTCTCGGATCATTTAAGCTATAATTTACCTGCTCCAAGGAGATATTGCTGCTGGTAAATGGCACACTAATTCCAATCGAATCGTTAGCCTTATCAAAATCCACAATTACCGCGTCAGGAATTTCAACGCCAACTACTCGGAGTCCCGCTTGATCGACTCGAAAAACAAAGACATCGCTCCCCCCACCACCTTTGTAAATATCCACATCTCTGTCGCCAATTAAAGTATCGTTGCCGTCACCGCCAACTAATAAATCAACACCTTGTCCTCCGCGCAGCAAATCATTTCCCGCACCTCCATCAAGGAAATCGCTATTTCTATCTCCTGTCAAGAAATCCTCGCCAATTTCTCCCAAAACATCGTCATCATCTTTGCCACCGTAAATAGAATCACTGCCGACACCGCCTAACAGACTGTCTTTACCATCGTTGCCGAAAATCCTTTCTGCATCTGACGCGCCCCTGACAGTATCATTGCCGCCCACCATCCAAATTCCCCCAGGAAAACTAGCAAGTTGTCCTGGTGCAAGTGTAATATTTTCAGGAGAATTATCTCCTACCAAACGAGAGATGCCTGAATTATCTGGCGTCAGTACCATAGTTGTAAACTTTGTGCGATGTGAGCATGGATATTTTGCAATATTCTACAGCTTAGTAGGGTGCGCCAGAACACAGTTACTTTCTCGGTCGCGATCGAGCAATCGATGGCGCACCCTACGAGACAGCTCTATCTTGGCACAAGCCTGATGGAAGTATCCTAGATTAAAATAAAAGTTAAAATTTGAGCCGATGCCAATTATCTTAGTTGAAGACTTGAGCAAAGTTTATCCAGTAGCGATTAAAGAACCGGGACTTAAAGGAACAGTGCGACACTTTTTCAGCCGCACGTACCGCAATGTCAAAGCAGTTGAGGGCGTTTCTTTCAGTATTGAACCTGGGGAAGTTGTGGGGTTTCTCGGCGCTAACGGTGCGGGCAAAACTACTACGCTAAAAATGCTGACTGGTTTGATTTATCCGTCTGCTGGTACTGTGAGAGTGTGCGATCGCACTCCTTTTCGCCGCGAAGCAGATTTCCTGCAAAAAATTACGTTAGTCATGGGACAAAAACAGCAGTTAATCTGGGATTTGCCCGTGCTTGACTCTCTGCGAATCAATGCCGCTGTCTACGGCATTCCCGATACAGATTATCGGCGGCGAGTCGGAGAATTGACAGAAATGCTGTCACTAGGAGGCAAGTTAAATCAGGCGGTGCGCAAGCTTTCTTTGGGCGAACGAATGAAAGCTGAATTGATGGCAGCACTGCTGCACCAGCCGGAGGTATTATTTTTAGATGAACCGACTTTAGGTTTGGATATAAACGCACAGTTTAGCGTCAGGCAATTTCTGCGGGAATATAACGAGCGCTATCAAGCAACGGTGCTGTTGACGAGCCACTACATGGCTGACATTACTGCTTTGTGCAAGCGCGTTTTATTGATCCATCAAGGGCAATTAGTTTATGATGGCAGTTTGGACGGATTGCTCGACAGGTTTGCACCTTATCGCGAAGTGCAGGTAAAATTAGCCCATCCGCTGGCAAAAGATAGCGCTTTTGCTTACGGAGAGGTAGAATCAATTGAAGGAAATTCAGTGCGGTTTTTGGTCAAAAGGGAGGAGCTGACGGTGAGCGTGGCAAAGATTTTGGCGGACTTAGAAGTGATAGATTTGACAGTTACTGATCCGCCAATTGAAGAGGTAATAGGTCGAGTTTTTCGCACGGGAGAAATTTAAGTTTCTGCGCCGATAAATTTGGTTTTGTGCGATTTAATTAACCACAATACTTGTAGGGGCGGGTTTAACCAACCATCTATCATGCAGACTAACAATCTACATAAACCCGCTCCCACCACGCGACAGAATTCGATCGCAGGCAATTCACCGGACACGATATAACTATAAATCTACAAAATTTATTGAGATGCTATATGAACAAATTTTTGAGAATTAGTAAAACTTTGCTAGTTACCTACTACGCTTATATGCTCGAATACCGGGCGGAATTGTTTTTGTGGGCGCTGTCGGGAGCTTTGCCGTTTATCTTGATGGGCGTCTGGATGCAGGCGGCCGAAACTGGTCAATTTGGGCTGAAGTCGATCGACTTTGCCCGTTATTTTTTAGCGGCTTTCATTGTGAGGCAAACAAATGTAGTTTGGGTGATTTGGGAGTTTGAAAAGGAAGTAGTGCAAGGCACGCTATCTAATAGATTGTTGCAGCCTCTCGATCCTGTATGGCATCATTTCGCATCTCATGTTTCCGAAAGGTTTGCGAGGCTGCCGTTTGTCTGCGGATTAGCGCTGCTGTTTTTTGCACTTTACCCGCAGTCTTTTTGGGTGCCGAGTTTGGGCAGGTTTTTGCTGTTTTTGTTGGTTGTCGTCTTGGCTTTTTGCTTGCGGTTCTTGATCCAGTATACCTTTGCGCTGTTTGCTTTTTGGCTGGAGAGGGCAAGTGCGATCGAACAATTCTGGTTTTTAATTTACCTATTTTTATCGGGGCTTGTCGCGCCGCTAGAAGTGTTTCCCGCACCCGTGCGCGAAGTAGTTTTGTGGACGCCGTTTCCTTATTTGATTCATTTTCCGGCTTCAATCTTAATAGGATTGCCCGTAGATGTAGGCCGCGGTTTGTTCGTGATGCTGGCTTGGGGTGCAGTGTTTTTTGTGTGGAATCGCTGGCTTTGGCGGCAGGGTTTGAAGCAGTATTCGGGCATGGGAGCTTAAATAATAATTAAAAATTAAAAAACTGTAAGCTGCGTCACAGTAAAAATGTTAATCGTTTTCTCAAAAAGACTTACGTGACGCACTCTACTTAACTGTCGAGTAAATATAAAATATAAAATCTAAAATCTAAAATCTAAAATCGACTGACGTACGTACTTAAGTCGATCGCAACATCATGCAAAAATGCAATCGGGAGTATTCCACAATTGCATAAACCTCCATTTTTTGTATCTATAGGTACAAACTTTTACAATAAAGTCTTATATTAATAAACCCAACGACTGATAAACGGGATAAAAGAGATTCTAATGACAGCAAAAAAAAACCTCATTGTAATCGGCAATGGCATGGTAGGTCACAAGTTCCTAGAGTTAATGGTAAGCTCGGATGCTGCCAAACACTGGAATTTAATTACTTTTTGTGAAGAACCCCGCGTTGCTTACGATCGCGTAAACCTCAGCGGATTTTTTTCTGGCAAAACAGCGGGAGATTTATCTTTAGTTGCACCGGGATTTTATCACGAAAACGGCATCGAAATTCACATTGGCGACAAAGCAGTCGCCATCAATCGGGAACACAAGATAGTCTCTTCAGCCAACGGTTTAGAAGTTCCCTACGACAAAATTGTTCTGGCCACCGGTTCCTATCCATTTGTGCCACCAATTAAAGGCAAAGACACAACAGGAACTTTTGTTTACCGGACAATTGACGACCTGGAGGCGATGTCAGATTACGCTAAAAATTGCCGAGTTGGCGTAGTAATTGGTGGCGGTTTGTTAGGTCTAGAATGTGCTAACGCGCTCCAAAATATGGGCTTAAAAACTCACGTAGTTGAGTTTGCGTCGCGGCTGATGCCCGTGCAAGTTGACGAAATTGGCGGTGCAATTCTCCGCAGCAAAATAGAAGAGTTGGGGGTTTCGGTTCACACCAGCAAATCTACAACAGAAATTGTTAGCGAAGATGGCAAAGTTACTAAAATGCTGTTTGCTGACGGTTCGGAATTGGCAACAGATATGATTGTCTTTTCTGCTGGCATTCGCCCCCGCGACGAAATTGCCAGAAGTTGCGGTATAGAAGTAGGAGAACGCGGCGGCATTGTAATTAATGATAGCTGCCAAACCTCCGATCCTGACATTTATGCGATCGGAGAATGCGCGCTTTATCAAAGTCGCATCTACGGCTTAGTTGCGCCTGGGTATACAATGGCAAGCGTAGCCGCAGATATTTTGAGCAGTGCAGCGGATGACAGGCAAGATGCCTGCACTAGCACTTTTACAGGTGCGGATATGTCCTCGAAGCTCAAACTTTTGGGAGTGGATGTTGCTAGTTTTGGTGATGCTTTTGCCAAGTCTCCCGAGGCTAAAGAAATTGCTGTTGCTGACACCTTCCAAGGCATCTACAAAAAATTAGTTTTAAATCAAGACGGCAGCCGGATTTTAGGCGGGATTCTCGTTGGGGATGCTTCTGCTTACGGCACTTTGCTGCAATTCATGCAAAATGAAATTGCTCTGCCGCCGCATCCTGAAGATTTGTTAATGCCACCGCGATCGGGGGGATCTGCTGCTGGCTTGGGTGTGGACAGTTTGCCGGATTCGGCTCAAATTTGTTCTTGCAATAATGTCAGTAAAGGGCAGATTTGTGAAGCGATTCGCGATCGCAATTTAACCGATGTCCCCAGCGTCAAGAAATGCACTCAAGCTGGTACGGGCTGCGGCGGCTGCGTGCCTTTGGTGACAGATATCTTCAAGTCGGAGATGAAGAAAGCTGGGTTCGCAGTCAAAAATAATCTCTGCGAACATTTTGAATATTCCCGTCAAGAATTGTACCATTTAGTGCGCTCTCAAGAGATTAAAACCTTTGAGGAGTTGATTGAAAGACACGGCAAAGGTAAGGGCTGCGAAATTTGCAAGCCTGCTGTTGGTTCGATGCTGGCTTCTACTTGGAATGACCATATTTTAGAGAAGTCTCACGTCGGTTTGCAAGATACGAACGATTACTTTTTGGCAAACATTCAGCGCGATGGTACTTATTCGGTGGTGCCGCGAATACCGGGGGGAGAAATCACGCCGGATAAGTTGATTGTTTTGGGGGAAGTTGCCAGGGATTTTGGGCTTTATACTAAGATTACTGGCGGGCAACGGATTGATTTGTTTGGAGCTCGCGTGGATCAATTGCCGCATATTTGGCGTCGGTTGATTGATGCGGGATTTGAGTCGGGACACGCTTACGGTAAGGCTCTGCGTACTGTAAAATCTTGTGTTGGCAGCACTTGGTGCCGCTTTGGGGTGCAGGATTCAACGAGTTTGGCGATCGAAGTTGAATTGCGGTATCGCGGTTTGCGATCGCCCCACAAGCTCAAATCTGCTGTCTCTGGCTGCACTCGCGAATGCGCGGAAGCTCAAAGCAAAGATTTTGGGATAATTGCTACGGAAAACGGCTGGAATTTGTACGTGTGCGGCAACGGGGGAATTAAGCCGCAGCACGCGGTTTTGCTGGCTACGGATATCGATAAGGAAACTTTAATTAAGTATATCGATCGCTTTTTGGTTTTCTACATCCGCACGGCCGACAGATTGGAACGCACTGCTACTTGGTTTAACAAGCTTGAGGGCGGAATTGAATACTTGAAACAGGTAATAATTGAGGATTCTCTGGGTATTTGTGCTGAGCTGGAAGCCCAGATGGAACATCTAGTGAATACTTATCAATGCGAGTGGAAAACGACGATTGAAGACCCACAAAAAGTGCAGCGCTTCCAGCATTTTGTGAATTCCGATTTACCCGATCCGAGTATTGTTCGTGTTGCGGAACGGGGACAAACGCGGCCTCCTTACGAATATGAAAAGGCTCTGGCTGGAGTTTCGGAATAACCTCTTCCCTTGCTAAGGGGAGGGAGCAAGATAACCCCTCCCCAGCCCTTCCCTTGCTAAGGGGAGGGAGCAAGATAACCCCTCCCCAGCCCTCCCCTTGCTAAGGGGAGGGAGCAAGATAACCCCTCCCCAGCCCTCCCCTTGCTAAGGGGAGGGAGCAAGATTTGGTCTTTCAGGCTGTGCCTGGGAATGAATTCCCGGAGGCTAGGCCTCGAAACCTACGTTCCGAGGCCTAGCCAAGGAACGAGATTAAAGTAAATTAACAGGAAAAGAAGATGGTTCAATCATTACAAGTTTCGGATAGTGTGACTACTTGGGTAGATGTGTGTTCTCTGGATGCGATCGCCCCGAATACGGGAGTGTGCGCTTTAGTTGCAGGGGAACAAGTGGCAGTTTTCCGAGTGGGAAACGGGGATGAAGTTTATGCCCTTAGCAATTACGATCCGTTTAGCAAAGCTTTTGTGTTGTCGCGGGGACTTGTGGGCGATCGCAGCGGTACTTTGAAAGTTGCTTCTCCGATTTACAAGCAAAATTTTAGCTTGGCTACGGGCCAGTGTTTGGACGATGAAACGGTAAAAATTCCGACTTTTACGGTTCGGGTTGCAGCCGATCGCGTCCAAGTAGCTGTTAGCTAGATTGCGCTGTTTAATTGTTCGATCGCCATCCGCCAATACCTAACATTTCTGTGGGTGATGGCGGATTTTGCATTAGGAGGCTCCCGACTCAGTATTTTTCGTATAAAATAGAGTCGATCGGCTCCATACTCCAAGCTGGCTCAAAAAAGTCTAAACTAATACCCGAGCTGATGCGAGGATTTTCAATGCAAACAAACTCCAGGGGGCAGGATATCCGTATGTTGTTAAAAAAGCTTGTTTCCGAAAATAATCCCCAGACAGTGGCAGAGTTAATCCACGCACAACTGAAAATCGGTCAACTGACTGGGGGCGAACTCAACACACAAGTTTTCTGCCAGCACTGGCGGGACGAATCTCTGCACGAAGTCCTTAGAGAAATAGCAGCCAAGCTCGACAAAGAAACAGCAAGCGAAATTATAGAATATCTGACAGCTCAAAACGGTCAAGAAGAAAAATTTATTAATTTGTTTTTAGCAGCGCAATGCTTGTTAAAAGTTAGAAAAGGCGTCAAGGAAACAACAGAAAAAAAACTGTTAAACGCTTTAAAAAAGTTATCGCAATACGGCACGGGTTTCCTGATTCTTTATCAAAGCGCTCAAGAATTGCAGGAAACTTATCAAATTCGCAATCAATCGATCGCTGCGATCGCCCAAACTTGGAAAAACGACCCGCAAACCCTGCCCTGGCTGAAAATACTCGCTCACTCCAGCGACTGTGGCGAAGTCCGGGCCACAGCAGTCAAAGCAATAGCCCGCGGTTGGCCGGACAAGCCAGAAATTTACCTGATGCTCAAAAACCTCGCCACATCCGATCGAAGCTGGGCAGTGCGATCGACCTGTGTCCGAGAAATGGCTTCTGGTTGGCCAGACACTAGCGATACCTTGCCGCTGCTGGCTGCCCTGGCTCAGTTCGATCAAAGTCCCGCAGTCCGCACCGCAGCACTGGAAGAGTTAGCCTCTAATTGGCCCGATCGCACAGATACCTTGCTGCTGCTGAGAACCGCCGCCGAATCCGACGAAAATTTGGGAGTGCGAGTCGCAGCGTGGCAAGAAATAGCCAGAGGTTGGCACAGCGTTTTAGGCACGGCGTCCCTGCTCAAAAACCTGGCCCAGACAGGAAGTTCTATCCTGCGAACAGTAGCGGTGCGGGAGTTGGCAGCGGGCTGGCCTGCTGCAGCCGACGTTTGCCTGCTGCTGAAAACCCTAGCCGAATCCGACAGCAGCAAAGAAGTGCGGACAGCAGCCTTAGAAGAATTGGCCTCGCACTGGCCCGACGAACCAGACATTTACCCGCTGCTGAAGACTAAAGCCGAGTCCGACGCGAGTGCGAGCGTCCGGCGCTCAGCAGTGCAAGCAATTGCCTCTGGCTGGCCCGGGAACCCGGAAACTCTGACTTTTTTGAAAAATATAGCATTGAGCGATCGCGACGCCGACCTGCGAGAAATAGCCCTAAAACAGATAGCAGCAGGTTGGCCCGACCACCCAGAAACCCTGCCCCTGCTGCAAAAAATAGCTGATTCCGAGGATTACTGGACTGTGCGGCAAGTAGTAGTGGAAGCTGTCGCCGCGCTGCCGTCAGCCAGTCTCGAAGTCTTTGGCTGGTTGCAAAATCTCGCGGAGTCAGACAGACACCTGAACGTCCGAGAAACTGCGGTGGAAGAGATAGCAAGACGCTGGTCTCACCGGGGGGAGACGCTGCCTTTCCTCAAAAGCCTGGTCGAGTCGGAGCAGGATTCTCACCTGCTGAGCGTGCTGGTGCGATCGATCGTGCGGGGGTGGCCCGACGACCCGGAAACCTTGCCTTGGCTGAAAATTCAGCTCGATTCTAGCGATGCGCTTGTTCGCCCAGCGGCGGTGCTTGAACTCGCTTACAACTGGCCGGACAATCCTGAAACTTGGATGCTGCTGGAGGCTAAAGCAGAGGGCGATGATAGTCCGGCTGTGAGACAAATCGCTTTGCAAAAGTTAGCGCGTGGGTGGACAAATCAGTCTCAAACTTTCGAGTGGCTCAAAAGTAGAGCTCAAAAGGATGAAGATTCGCAGGTGCGGGCGATCGCCCTGGTAGAGTTAATGCGGGGATGGAAAGACGAGCCGGGAATGTTTGAGTTTTTGCGCGATCGAGCTTTGAGCGATGTTGACAATCAAAACGGTTCTTTTGCTTACAATCCCAGGTTTACAGCGCTCGAAGCGATTATCGAACATTATCCCGAAAATCCGGGAGTTGTGCCGTTGTTGCGATCGCTTGCAGTTTCCGACGCCGACGAGCAAATCCGGGCCTTAGCGGGCCGCCGGCTCAAAAGCGAAGAATGGTAGACGGAAACAAAACCCGGGTTTCTTGGAGAGAAACAGGGGTTCGAGAAATTTCCCAATAGTTGTTAATTATGTCTAATTAACTTCCGAGGTAATTCCTTCAGGTTTTGCTGTTTTAGTCAGAATGGCCAAAATTTGGTCAGGAGTTAAGTTTGGATTCGCCTGAACCATGAGAGCAACTACACCCGCAACATAGGGAGCAGCCATAGACGTTCCCCCAAATTTAGGGTTATAACCTCCCGGAACCGTAGATAAGCCTTCATGACCTGGAGCAACCACAAAATTTATTGGTATCGAACCAGCAGGATTGGAAAAAGTTGTCACCTGTTTGCCTGGAGTTGTTACTGCTCCGACAGCTATTCCCAAATTATCGAAAGCATAAAATGCTGGAAAACTTGGTTCGCTTGGGTTGAGTTTATCCCTGTCATTTCCCGCTGCCATCACTACAAAAACTCCGCGTTGCTTGGCATATTCTAGGGCTTTCCGTACATTTGGAGCAAGAAACTTTAGTCCGCCCAAACTCATGTTAATCACATTGGCGCCATTGTTAACCGCATAGAGAATGCCGTCAACGAGATTTGCATTAGATACTGTCAAATCTCCCACCCTAATCGGCATAATCTGAGCATCATAAGCAACCCCATTCATTTCCAGGGTATTATTGGGAAGATTGATGTCAATTCCATTTCTTTTCGCCCCAATGATTCCTGCTACTTCAGTTCCGTGAAACCCACGCGAATCTCTTAAATCTGGGGAGGGATTGGCATCGCCATCTACAAAATCCCACCCATTTACATCATCACGAACTCCGTTGCGATCGTCATCAATACCATTCCCCGGAATTTCTTTAGGATTCCGCCAGATATTGCTCTGTAAATCGGGATGACCTAAGTCAACGCCACTATCAAGTACCGCAACCACAACACCTTTACCCGTGTATCCTGCTTTCCAGGCTGGGGCAACATTTAGCAGGTTTAAGTCCCCTATATTATTAAACTTAGCTGCACTGGTGAGCGGGTCAGCAGCATCCAACTGCTGTTTATCAGTGGCAGCCGCAACGGCCGCTGCTGCATCCACCAGCCCGTAGCCAAACAAGCTGTTGAACTTATCCGTCGGTGTTGTAGCTAAGATACTGAGGTTGTAGGGCGTGTCGCCTACAAAACGATTGACTCCGAGAAAATAAGTACCTGCTGACAAACCTTTAAAGGAAATTTCCTCTGGATTGTTGCGTTGCTGTTGAGGAGCGCCAACAATTTCACCAAAATCAACCTTGTTGTCTTTGTTGACATCCTGAAACAGCACTAAATCCGCATCTGTACCTGGATACATTCCCCGCAAGTTGACTTGAAGGTTGCTGGGCTGTAGGAGCTCAAATTTGTAGAGTTGCACAGGTTGGTTTTCATTAACCAAGCCGTCTAACGAACGCTTGACTCCGCTACTGACTGGACCAACAAGTTGAGGAATAGCTTGGTTTAGTAAGATTGGATTGACAGTTATATCCAGGTTGTAGCTGGTGTTAGCGCCCGCTACACCCTGTTCAACGTAGACAAAGTATTTGCTGGGTACAAAAAAGCGACTTTCAATTACTTCTGACTGAGTTCCAAAATTTCGGGAGGCAAAGAATTCCTCTCGACTCAGCCTACCATCGCCATTAGCATCCCTCGCAAACCATAAATCAGCGTCCGCACTTAAACCATTGAGTCCCAATGTGAGACTGCTGAGTGTTTCAGTGGTGAAAGTGTAAATATGTCTGAAGTTGTTTTCATCTACGAAGCCATTCAGCCTAATTGAATTTTTCAGGGTACCGAGGTCTGTTGATCCTACTGCTGCTGCTTTTCGTTCGGTTTGGGGTACAAATCCGTCATTACCGCTACCACCAATTAGCGTGTCTCCACCCAAATTGCTAACCGAACTGTCTTGGCCATCAGAACCTGTAAGTATGTCGCTGCCTTGACTACCGTGCAGCGAGTCTGTTCCTTGACCTCCAACGAGGGTATTGTTCCCAAAGTTGCCAGAGATGAAGTCATCAAAGTTCCCGCCCAATAGGGAATCGTTACCGCTACCTCCTAACAGGAAATTCTGACCGCCACCGCCATCGATCAATTCTGGATAGACAGAACCTATCATAGTATCATTACCTTCTAAAGCCCGCAGTCCTCTGGTGAAGCGATTTAAAAGTCCTGGGGTTAGCCTGAAGAAATCAGAATTGGGAGTTAGATCGAAAAAATTACCATCATTGCTGGAACCATTCATAATCAGATGCTCCTGGTCAGATAGACAAATATATTTTAATACTCAAAAAAAATCCCTCATGAAATTGCAACTTTTTTTAACAATACAGAACTTACGCAACTGGCACACTAAAATCAAATTTTAGAGTTGGTCAGATGAATTGCTGGAACGGTTATTGAGGGTTGCGATATCTGAGGCATCTTACTAATTATGATAATCGCCTCAGTCCTGCAATAGTCAAAGAAGATTATGTTCCTCTTCCTGGCTCGATCGAGCTTGCGATCGCCAGCCTGGTGATTTCTGAACTAGGGAATATGTTGTCAATACAACAAAATGTATAGGAGCTAACACAAACGCGCTGCTTAATCAAGGTATGAAAAAAATAAATGAAAAATCCCTAAGCTTTGTGTGTAATGGTTTATATGAGTTGCCTATTTAGCATTTCATACCGTAAATCAGCAACTACCAGAAAGCGTGCCAACATTTCCCAGTACCGATCGCACATATCGATTTATTCCGATAAAAGGCCGATCGCAAACCGCACCGCTTCCCCCATCATCGAACAGCGATCGCAATCCGAAGCCGTTTTCTCCCACTTGAGCAACTGTTCCCGAAAATTCGGGAGTTGTGCCAATGTTGCGATCGCTTGCAGTTTCCGACGCCGACGAGCAAATCCGCGCCTTAGCCGATCGCCGACTCAGGAGCCAAGACTGGTAAACAGAACTAATCCATTAGACATAGAAGTTAAAATTAATTGAAACAATGATACAGTCAGTCATTTGAACCTAACAGCTAATAGTGGCCAAATAACTCAATACTATGTCTGATAACCATCTGCACAAGAACCATCCAGTAGTTCAAGAATACTCGCGTTTAGCTTCTGATTATGATGTCAAATGGTCGTTCTACATTCAAGCGACGACCCAAGAAACACTCAACCGATTTAAACTACAACCGACCGATCGGGTGCTAGATGTCGGTTGCGGTACAGGTATACTTCTTCAGCAGCTTGCATTGACTTACCCACAATCTCGATTGTTTGGTGTCGATCCAGTGCCAGAGATGTTGCAAGTTGCTCGACAGAGACTTCCGGCAACCATTGAATTGTCTGAGGGATGGGCCCAAAAGCTCCCTTTCGAGGATGAACAGTTTGATGTCGTGATTTCATGCAATATGTTTCACTACATTCATCAGCCTATGACTGCACTTCAAGAAATGCGCCGCGTTCTTCGTTCAGGTGGGGAGTTGGTCATTACAGATTGGTGTGACGACTATTGGACGTGCCGTATTTTCGATATATTTCTCCGTCGATTCGATCGCGCCCACTTCAAGACGTATGGCGAACAAGAGTGCAGGCGAATCCTAGAAGATGCTGGGTACAATGATGTGTATATAGAACGCTATAAAATAAATTGGTTTTGGGGATTAATGACAGCCAAAACGGTAAAGCACGCAGCCTAACAACCGTGTTGCAGCGAACAGTATCGAGATTTTAATGATGGTGCAAAAGCTACATTTAAGCTACGGTAAAAGATATATTTAATGTAGAGAGCATCAATTTCGGAATTATAACTAATCTTCCTAAACTTTTATCTCAAAAATAAAAAGTATACACTGTGATACTGGCTTTTCAATTCTATGTCAATTTATTCCCACAAAAGGGCGATCGCAAACCGCACCGCTTCCCCCATTACCGAACAGCGATCGATCGCAATCCGAAGCCGTTTTCTCCCACGTGAGCAACTGTTCCCGAAAAGCTTGGTATTGCTTGGCCCGCTGCACGATGCTTGCAGTTTCCGACGCAGAAGAGCAAGTGCGGGCTTTAGCCGGTCGCTGGCTTGAAGTGTTAACAATTAACTGTTAATAATCGATCAAAAGCGTGATGGCATACCGCACCGCTTCCCCCATCATCGAACAGCGAACGCGATCGGACGCCGTTTTCTCCCACGTGAGCAACTGTTCCCGAAAAACTGGGTCTTGCTTGGCGCGCTGCACGATCGCCTGACTGATGACTTTCTTTTGAATCTGCTCTGTCGGGATACCTTGCTGCTTCAAATAATCCAACAGCCGCTGCACGCTTTCGGAGAATTTATCCGGCGTCTGAGACATCAAAATAAACGAAATTTGGCGCACCATTCGCTGGTAGATTTCCTGTCTTCTGAGCAACGCCTCCTTGTGACTCGGCTCCGCATTGTTACTAGGAACACCCAAGTCGAGCAAACTCAAAATTTCAGCGCCCTTGGCTAAAACCTTTTCCAACATATCTGGATAAAGCTCCAAAATACGATCGCCCAAAATCTTGCCGTTCACCAAACGGTTCGCGCTCAGCCTCAGTAAATTTTGTTCTCCCGCAGACTCAAAAAATTGAACGTTCAATTTGAGTTCCCGGCTTTCCAACTCCACCCGACGCAGCGTAAAAACCAAAGCCTCCCAATTAGGAGCTTCCTCAAAAAACACCTTGACAATAGAACTGTCCTCTTGATGCTGCCGCCCCAATTCTCCCGACTCAAAATCGCGATCGACCGGAAAGCGATTTGCCGCAACTTTCGCAGTATAATCAAACTGAGTAAAAACATAGCTGCAGTCAACTCTCGACAGATCGACATCTTGAACTTGCCAATTTTGAATGCAGCAACCCGTAAGCTGCGCCCCCTCCAAATTCGTCCGAATCAAACGGCACTCAATCAAACAAGCTTCTCTTAAATCTGCCTCACCCAAAATCGCATCCATCAAATAAGCGCCGCTCAAATCAGCTTTCCGCAAATCAGCACTGCGCAAATTAGCTTCGCTCAAATCCGCCCGTAGCAAATACACTCCTTGCAGGTTAGCTCGCAGCAAAAGCGCTTTCTTAAAACTCGCTTTCAATAAATAAGAACCCGCCAGATTAGCTCGACTCAAATCAGCGTTATCCAGCACCGCCTCAGTCAAATCCGCCCCCGCCAGCACAGCTCGGTGCAAGTCAGCGCCTGTCAGATTTGCCGATCGCATTTGAGCGCCGTTGAGGTCAGCTTCAATCAAATTTACACCCCTCAAAATTGCCGATCGCAAATTTGCTTCCACCAAATGCGCTTCCCGCAAATTAGCACCCGTTAAATTAGCACCAACAAGACTGGCGTGGTTGAGATTCGCCTCCATCAATTCCGCCGCCATCAACTTCGCGCCGTCGAGTTTAGCCCCAGCCAAATTAATTTGGTCAGATTTAACTCCTTGAAGATTAGCACCGCCCAAATCCGCTTCAGGCAATGTGGCCCAATTTAGCTCTGCTGCTTCCAAAGAAGCAAGGCGCAAATCCGCTTTAGCAAGATTTGCCCCGCTCAAATTTGACTGACCGAGATTCGCCCCTGAGAGTACCGCACTGCGGAGATCTGTGCGGCGCAAACAAGCCCCTATCAACTTGGCATTGCTCAAAAAAGACCAGCTCAAATTAGCACCGGTCAAGTTAGCACCAGTGAGGTCTATTTCTCGCAGGTTGACACCGCTTAAACTAGCGCCACTGAGGTCAATGTGACTAAAGTTGCGCTCTCCCTGTTGATAGCGCTGTAAAAATTCTTGTGTTTGCATTCCGCTGGTTTGGGGGCTAGCAATTTAGCTGTTTTAGGACGCGCTGGCAAAGAACTTTAACTCTAAGGTGCGCACGGAGCACTACCGGGCTAGGCACGGGGACACTACTTCTACTACTTACTGCAAGAACTCACGTCCTCCGGGTGATCCGTGCGCACTTTACCCCTTAGATGGCGGTTCAAAGGATTTGTTGCGTAAGTTCTATTTCTACTACCAGCTTTACAGACTTTTGTAACTTAAAGTAGCAGAGTTCATATCTGATACGCTGCCCCGGCGGAGAGTGCTTTTACCTAAAGCGCTGCAATTCTTGCTGCAAGTGCTTTCCCCATTTAGTCGCTAGAGGAATTTCTGTAAAAGGAACCTGCACCGCAGCAGCATCTTTCAACAAAAATTCGAGGGCGATTGGACTTCCAGAATTTGGCGGCGACTCTAAATCAACTGCCTGAGAGTTGACTAACAACCGCAGCGACTGCACGTCTTTTAAAGAAAAAGTTTGCAAATTCACAGGCCCGCTGCGAGTAGGTTTCCCCCAAGTTAAACAGTCTTCTTGCTGACCGAGTACAGCATAAATATCGTACTTGGCTTTAGCGAATTGTTCTGCCCAGACGCGATACGCTTCCAACTTTTGATACTCGTTCCATCCAGCCCAAGCCAGCCCGATAAACATTACCAGCAGCGGTAGCCACATTAAACCTCTTTCCATGCAATACCCTTGTTAAAAATACTCGCTTGTTCTGTTTCTCATCTTCTTTAATCATACAATTTATTGAACCCCTCAAACTTGCTCGGGAATTTAAACTAGAAATTAGAGCAATTTTTGATTGAGCAACAGCCACCTCCGAAAATTACCAAACGCCCGCGTGCGAGATATCCACAACCCGGAGCAAGGAAAACTGGCGCGGGCGGTGAAAATTGGGTTATTGTGGTGAACAAGCCTTCCCTAAACGGACGATCGGCCATGAAAAAATTTTTCCTTCTGTGCTTATTTTTAATCGGGCTCGGCTGGGCGATTTCTAATTTCCCAGGACTTGCTACTCAAGGCACTTACGACTCGATTGTGCTGGATTTCCGCGAAGATTTGGGCGCTGCTGAGATTGCAAAAGAAGTAAATGCGATCGCCCAACAGTACCAAGTCGCACCGCAACTCAACAGCGAATTCTCAGCGGGCGACAATGTATATGTAGTTAAGGGCGATCGCACTTTGCTAAACGCCCTGAGAAAATCAAATTTGGCTAAAGATACCGAATACATTGAACCAAACTACGTCTACAGCGCTTTCGAGATTCCCAACGACCCCATGTATACCAAGCAGTGGAATCTCCGCAGCATCAACGTAGAATCTGCCTGGAACGAAACCAAAGGCAGCGGCACAACAGTAGCGATAATTGACACGGGTATTACTCCAGTCGCTGACTTAAAAGAAACCAAATTTGTACCGGGCTACGACTTTGTAAACAATCGCGCCGAAGCCTACGACGACAACGGCCACGGCACTCACGTCGCCGGTACAGTCGCCCAATCAACTAACAACAATTACGGCGTTGCGGGCATCGCCTACGAAGCAGCTTTAATGCCGCTGAAAGTGTTAAGCGGCAGCGGTGGCGGCACGGTTTCCGACATTGCCGAAGCGATCAAATTTGCTGCTGACAACGGCGCCGACGTGATTAACATGAGTCTCGGCGGCGGTGGCGAAAGTCAGTTAATGGAAGAGGCGATCGACTACGCGCACTCTAAAGGCGTTGTCGTCATCGCAGCCGCCGGCAACTCCGGCGACAGTTCCGCTTCCTATCCCGCCCGCTATCCCCACGTCATCGGCGTTTCCGCCCTCGGCCCCGACGACGAAAAAGCCTCTTACTCCAATTTCGGCGCAGGGGTTGACATTGCAGCCCCCGGCGGTTCTGAAATGGGCAAGATCCTGCAAAGTACGATCGACCCGGAAACCGGCGCCGAAGTCTTTGAAGGCTACCAAGGCACTAGCATGGCTTCTCCCCACGTTGCAGCCGTTGCAGCCCTTGTCAAGGCCTCCGGCATCACAGAACCAGACGAAATTCGCAGCGTACTCTTGCAGTCCTCGCGAAGTGTCACTGAAGATCCGTTAAACCATTTTGGTTCAGGACACCTAGACGCAGCCGCAGCAGTTCAACTAGCCCAGCGCGGACAAATCAACTTCCGCGATTTCTTCCGCTGGCTGCGCGACAACGGCTATCTCAACCCCCGCTTTTGGATTGACGGCGGTGCAGTCGCCCTGTTGCCTAAGATTGCAATGGTGCTCGGTTCTTACCTGCTGGCTTTCTTTATGCGCAATTATTTTCCGTTCCAGTGGACTTGGGGCTTTTCCGGCGGCTTGATGGCTGGGAGTTCTGGGTTCTTTTTCCTACGCAATTTGTTTGTATTTGACTTGCCGCAGTGGCCGATGCGGGTGATGGGCAGTTCTATTCCCGAACTCGGCGGTGCAATTAATGGCAGCAGTATGCTGAATCCCTTTTTTGCTAGCGTTTTGATTCCTGGGATTTTGATTGCTTTGCTGTTGGGACATCAACAGTGGAAGTGGATCGCGATCGCAATTTCGATCGGTTTTGCCAGCAGTTTAGCGGTGAATGCTTTTGTGTCTCCCGCAGTCTGGGGATTGGGCACAGGTTTGGTATCACAAACATTTTTGATAGTCAATGCTTTTCTGTGTTTCGGACTGGCGCGTTTAGCAATTAAAACAGAGGTGCGATCGGCATGAGTATTACTGTCAAGGGTGTAATTGAACGCAAAGGATTTGGCCCGGGCACTTGGGCTTTGGTGGGCGAAGATGGCGAAACTTATGAACTTAAGGATGCTTCTTCTGAGTTGAAAAAAGCTGGTTTGAAAGTCAGTGTTAAAGGTGAAGTCCGCAAGGATGTGATGACTTTTGCTATGATTGGCCCGGTTCTTGAGGTGCAGTCTTTTGATGTGTTGTAGGTCGATCGACTAATCCAGCTTTCGAGCAAAAAAAACCCCGGCCTTAATTGGCTGGGGTTTATTAATCAGGGTGCATCTACTAATTTAATGTCCCGCCCGAGAGTACCTCTTTCAGGATACTTTGGCAGAATTTGGAGAATTTGCGGTTAGGGGGTGCGATAGCAAAAAAAAACCCCAAACCAAAAGTGGTCGGGAGTTAATTAATCAGGGTGCATCTACTAATTTAATCTCCCGCCCGAGAGCACCTCTTTCAGGACACTTTGGCAGAATTTGGAGAATTTGCGGTTAGGGGGTGCGATAGCAAAAAAAAAACCCAAACCAAAAGTGGTCGGGAGTTAATTAATCAGGGTGCATCTACTAATTTAGTCTCCCGCCCGAGAGCACCTCTTTCAGGACACTTTGGCAGAATTTGCGAGAATTTGCGGCGACGGCGTGCGATCGACAAAAAAAACCCGGCCAAAATTGGTCGGGAGTTAATTAATCAGGGTGCATCTACTAATTAAGCTTCCTGAGAATTCGAGCGCAATCCGGACAACCTCAAACTTTTTCAGCATCAGCCTCGATACCGCAAAAAAAAACCCCAAACCAAAATTGGTCGGGAGTTAATTAATCAGGGTGCATCTACCAATTTAATCTCCCCGCTCACAGCACCTCTTTCAGGACACTTTGGCAGAATTTGCGAGAATTTGTGGCGAAGGCGTGCGATCGACAAAAAAAACCCCAAACCAAAAGTGGTCGGGAGTTAATTAATCAGGGTGCATCTACTAATTTAATGGACGCCCTCACAGCACCTCTTTCAGGGCACTTTGGCAGAATTTGCGAGAATTTGTGGCGACGGCGTGCGATCGACAAAAAAAACCCCAAACCAAAATTGGTCGGGAGTTAATTAATCAGGGTGCATCTACTAATTTAATGGACGCCCTCACAGCACCTCTTTCAGGGCACTTTGGCAGAATTTGCGAGAATTTGTGGCGAGGGCGTGCGATCGACAAAAAAAAACCCCAAACCAAAAGTGGTCGGGAGTTAATTAATCAGGGTGCATCTACTAATTTAATCTCCCGCCCGACAGCACCTCTTTCAGGACACTTTGGCAGAATTTAGGAGAATTTGTGGCGAAGGTGTGCGATCGCCAAAAAAAACCCGGCCAAAATTGGTCGGGAGTTAATTAATCAGGGTGCATCTACTGATTTAGTCTCCGGTTGGATAACACTTGTTTCAGGACAGTTTGGATTTTTAACCGCAGATGACGCAGATTAACGCGGATAATTTAGTTCTGGACGCATTGAGGCAAAATAAACCGGGTTTTTCATTAGGTAAAAGGCTCCAATGCTAATATTTTCCTAAAAAAACCCGGTTTCTGCGATCGACAAAAAAAAACCCCAAACCAAAAGTGGTGGGGAGTTAATTAATCAGGGTGCATCTACCAATTAAGATTCCTGAGAATTCGAGCGCCATCCGGAGAACCTCAAACTTTTTCCGCATCAGCCTCGATACCGCAAAAAAAAACCCGGCCATAATTGGTCGGGAGTTAATTAATCAGGGTGCATCTACCAATTAAGCTTCCTGAGAATTCGAGTCCAATCCGGACACTTACCACTAAAAACTCAAAACTCTTTTCGGTGAACCAGAGTTGCACTAGCTTGGTCTGTCGGAACTAACAAAATTTCGCTAATATTGACGTGGGGCGATCGCGTTGCGCAAAAATAGACGACATCGGCTACATCGTCAGCAGTCAGCGGTGTCAATCCTTGATAGACATTTTTTGCTTTTTCTGCATCGCCGTGAAACCGGACATTGCTAAATTCTGTTTCCACCAAACCGGGTTCTATTTCCGTCACCCGCACTGGTGTTCCCAAAAGGTCTTGTTTTAACCCTTCGGAAAGAGCTCTCACTGCTGCTTTGGAAGCGCAATAAACATTACCTTTCGGATAAGCTTGGCGGCCTGCTATTGAGCCGATATTCACTACGTGGCCGCGGTTTCGGCTTACCATTCCCGGCACGATCGAGCGAGTCATGTAAAGCAAGCCTTTAACATTGGTATCAATCATTTCTTCCCAATCTTGAAAGTTGCCTTCGTGCAGTTTGTCTAAACCGCGGCTCAATCCGGCATTGTTAATCAGAATATCGATGCTTTTCCAGGCATCGGGAAGCGCAGTTATCGCCGATTCGACTTTTAGGCGATCGCGCACGTCCAATTCTAGCAAATAAATCTCGTTCGCCGATGCAATCAATTTTGTTTCTACAAGTTCGTTTGCCAGTCGATCGAGTTTTTCAAGGCGGCGGGCTGCTAAAATTAATTTGGCTCCACCTTTGGCGAATATCTTGGCACAGGCTGCTCCGATACCGCTACTCGCACCTGTAATGAAAACAATTTGATTTTGGAGAGAAATCATTTTTAATAAGAAAGAAGATGTATTAACTGCAGAGGGCGCAGAAAGAGGGAGGAAGAGGGAAAAACTTAGTTTTTAGTTGGTATAAAATCAAGTCTGGTCAATTAACCATAATTCTTGTAGGGGCAGGTTTACCCGGTTCTCTCATTTGTATTAGAGATTTTACTTAACCCGCCACTACAGAAATTACTCAAATAACCAATAACACCTATTTTATTACTTGACAACCCGCAATCGCACACTAACCATTGCAATTCCGCCTTGTCGCATCAAAACTGCTGAAACCCACCGATTTTCAGGCGTAGCCGGAGCTTTACCTACTTTAAAAATTCCCCCGGAATTTAGCAACTCCAGCTCGATTTCTGAGGGATCAAAAAATGTTTTTTCGGTAATGGGTTCCTCCAAAACAGTCCCTATTAAAATATCATCGCCGATCGGCTCTCGAACAATGGCATCAAAATGGTACTCTTCGCCCACCTTAACTTGCTCCGGCACATTCACTTGAATTGTGGGAGGATTATTGCCAGAACTAAGCTGAGTTTGTTCTGCTAAAATCTCTTGGTTAACTATTTTTTCACCTTCAAAGCGCTGCTGAGAACGGATGGTAGCTTTGAGAGTTGATTCTCTGCCATCCTTTTTGTGAGTGCCGGCAATTGTAGTTACGGTTTCAGCGACAATCGCGCTACCTTCGGTTTTCCAAGATTTGATCTCGGTGCGGTAATTCAAACTCGGATACCGATCCCAGAGTTGGGTGAGGGCTTTTTCCATGCTTTGGCTGTTTAAGCCGTCAGAATGAGTGAAATTCGGGCTGTAAAATGCCATGACTGCTTTGACATCGCGTCGGTTGGCTGCTGCGTCAATTTCTCTTAGCACTTTTGTGAGCGGGGCGGGCGCATTTGCAGGGGTTTGGGCGATCGTTTGGGGAGTCGCCGCGATCGCACCGATCGCTCTTACCGCACTAGGATGCAGCACGCCACCACTTACCACTGTTAAACATAACAACATTTGAGCGATCGACTGCCCGCAGTTAAAGCCAAAAACGATCGCCGGATCGGCTTTTTCGTCCCGACGGCTAGAAAAATACTGAGATACACTTGGCACTAAATTCAAAAAATTACGCATTAGATGATAATTTGGTTATTTGTCAGGAGTCGTGGCGCGGGCAACTGTTCGCCTGCAACCAAAACTGACAACAGAAGCAGGGACACGGCACAATCTAATTTTAGATTGCTGATTGAAAATTGGCTGAAACTCCCGGAATAATAAGCATAATAATCTAAAACCTCAAATATAAAATCGATTGACCTGTGGAACTTGTACTTGTAAAAGAAACAAATACCTTGACAAAAGCCCCCCTTCGGTTGTTGGTTGCAGCTAGCGGCACTGGTGGACATTTATTTCCTGCGATCGCCACCGCTAGTCAGTTGAACGACTGTCAGATCGAATGGCTGGGAGTCCCAGACCGCATGGAAACCCAGTTAGTTTCATCCCTTTACCCCCTCCACACGATCGCCGTCGAAGGCTTTCAGGAGCGATTGGGACTCGGTACCGTGCGAATTTTGGGCGGACTCGCCGGCTCGATCCTTCAGGTGCGGAAGTTGCTCAAAGCGGGAAATTTTCAGGGAGTGTTTACTACCGGCGGTTACATCGCAGCACCGGCAATTCTGGCGGCCCGCTCTTTGGGTTTGCCGGTGATTCTCCATGAATCTAATGCAATTCCCGGGAAGGTGACGCGCTGGTTTAGTCCTTTGTGCACTGCTGTGGCGATCGGATTTGAAGCAGCAGCCGAGCATTTACCCCGCGCGAAAACCGTGGTTGCTGGTACGCCGGTGCGATCGCAATTCCTCACCCGCCAACCTCTAAATTTGCCAATTCCTGACAACGTACCTGTAATTTTAGTCATGGGCGGCTCTCAAGGTGCTGTCGCAGTCAATAAGTTAGTGCGCGAGTGTGCTCCGGCTTGGTTTGATGCGGGTGCTTGGGTGGTTCACCTCACCGGAAATAATGACCCCGATGCTGAGAGTTTGAAACACGAGCAATATTTGTCAATGCCATTTTACGACAATGTGGCGAGTTTGTTGCAGCGAGCAAATTTAGCAATTAGTCGATCGGGCGCCAGTGCTCTGACAGAATTAGCAGTGACGGGAGTACCTTCTATTTTAATTCCTTTTCCTCACGCCGCTGACGACCACCAAAGATTTAATGCGGAAGTATTTGCCGCATCTGGCGCCGCTGTGGTATTCCGTCAAAGCGAATTAACAGCAGAGGTATTGCAAAGCAAAGTGTTGTATTTGTTAAGAGATTCCGAATATTTGGCAAAAATGTCTCAAGCAGCTTCTGAATTAGCAGTGAGAGACAGTACAGAACGTTTGGCAAATTTGGTCAAAGAATTGGTGGTGAGGTGATAGTTTTTAGGGGTTTTAACCGCAGATAAAGGCAGATGAACGCAGATGAACGCAGATGAAGACTGATGTTTTACACGATATGGGAGCGGATGAAATTAACTACCGATTCTAATCCTTCTTTAGTCTTCAAGTTAGTAAAAACAAAAGGTTTCTCGCCTCGCATTTTTTTAGCGTCCCGTTCCATCACGCCCAAATCTGCCCCCACCAAAGAGGCAAGGTCTATTTTATTAATTACTAATAAATCTGATTTAGTAATTCCTGGCCCTCCTTTGCGCGGAATTTTATCGCCCGCACCGACATCGATCACGTAAATTGTCAAGTCTACTAACTCCGGGCTAAAAGTTGCAGCCAAATTGTCGCCGCCGCTTTCTACAAAGACTAAATCTAAATCAGCGAATTTGTGTTCTAACTCTTCTATAGCTACTAAGTTGATCGAAGCATCCTCGCGAATAGCAGTGTGGGGACAGCCTCCGGTTTCTACGCCCAAAATGCGATCGCTCTCCAAAGCTTGACTCCGAACCAAAAACTGTGCATCTTCCTGAGTATAGATATCATTAGTAACAACAGCAATCTGGTACTGCTGCCGCAGCGACTTGCACAAAGCATCAAGTAAAGCAGTTTTTCCTGAACCAACCGGGCCCGCAATTCCTACACGAAAAGCACTCATATCGATTTTAGATTTTAGATTTTAGATTTTCTGCTTTTCAGCTCCGAAACAACCGAGTGTACTGAGTTTCGTGCGCCATGCTAGCCAGTCCCAATCCCCAACTGCAACTACCAAGGTCATCATCTTCTAATTGTAAAACTTCTCGCGCCGTGCAGCTAATTTGAGACTGCAAATCTAACAGCAACTGCTGACCGGCTGTTTGACCCAGGGGAATCAGTTTAACGCCCGCACTCGCCAAATTTGCAGCCCAACTGTACAAATATCCTAATACGGCCGCTTCCTCTTCAATCTGCCAGCTTGCGGCGGCAATGCCAAAGCCGATCGCAAAATTGCACGGATTGCCGCCAGATTCCACCAAATCTTTTACACTTGTTGTTAACCCAGAAGAAACGGGCGATTCCCTGCGGGATAGCTTCGCTTCACGCAAATCCAGCAGCAACCTGACCAAAGTCCGCCCCATTTGCCAACTTTGCAAGCGCAACTCTTCAGTTTCCTTAGCAGCACTCGCCCAAGCATTCCAGTAATTCAAAGCCGTCAAATCCCCAATCTGGGCCGCCCTCAAAGCCCGTACCAACACAGCAGCTTCTACTCGAACAGCCCCGAAGTGCAGCGAATTTTCTAACCAATTCCTTAAAGTAATCTCGCTGTCGATCGCACCGGTTTCTACCAGACTTTCGATTCCCTCAGAATAACTATAAGCTCCCACAGGTGCAAAAGCTAACTGCAACAAAGATAAAAGTTGATTGTTCACTGTTGACTGTTGACTGTTGACTGTTGACTTCTTGCTTCTTGAATGGCCGAAACCAATTTGGTCACAAGCCCTCGGATTCATTGGTGGGAGTAAATCTAAAATCTAAAATCTAAAATCTAAAATCTAATGGCTGTGTCCGTAAGCGCCCATTTCCGGCTGAAACGGCACAATTTCCTCTGTTACTTCCAAACCCATTTTTTCGAGCATTCTCTGCAACACAGAGTCAGGAGAAAGCCTTAAATAATTATCGGCAACTTCTAAAGCTACGTGACGGTTTCCTAAATGATAAGCCGCCCGCATCAGTAGCAGCGCAGTTGAGGCCCGCGCTGTCAGCACCGATTCGGGTTTTGCACTTACCAGTACCAAACAGCTACCGTCTTCCGACTGCAATAAATCCCGATCGCGCAGTACCGTACCTCTGGGCAAACTCAGGTGCAACTTTTCCCCCGTCTCTGTCTCGAATCGGTGGCGGCTGCGAGTGCGATCGTCCGCTGTCATCGGTAAAGTGAAGCTGACAACAGCATCGGGATTTGCAGGCAAATGTTTTGTGAAAGTTAGCATTTTTATATTCTCTTCCTCACAGCAATTCACTTGACATTGAGTTTTTGAGGAATATCTTTTTTATAGCCGAAGGAATAAGGAAGACCGAACACCTAAAATTGAAGTTGCAATCTTCAGCTCATGTTTCAGCAATTAAAAACGTCTTAATCGTCTTGGCACTATATCTCATTGCGATTTACACTAAGTTGAAAAATATTCATCTCTCTGAACCGCTCCCGTTCTGCTTCATATACCAAATTTATGTCATTTTGTCAAGCACCCTATCGCAGACACTCGCCATTTTTTCAAAAAATTTTGCATACCGTCTAGTAACTCGAACAATTGACATCTCCAATAATTGTTGTGGCGAGTAGGGGTTAGGCATCCTGCAGGCCCAAGACGAGCTTTTCTGGAGAAGTGTAATAGAACGGGAGAGGAAGAAAGACTCAAACCCTGGATATTATTGATTCCCCGCTTGTTGCAGTCGCAGCAGCTCGGCTTGAATTCGCTGTTTTACTGCCGGATCGGCTTGCTGGAGCAAAGTGATCTGGTTGAAGCGATTAACTGTCAAACCATTGGTTTCGATAACTTTTTTTGCTTGTTGGCAATAATTCACAGCGATGCCGCGAACACCTCCAGACAACCTATTAATTTCCTTAGTTTCGTTGCACACTACTCTGGGGACTGAGCCTCCAGCCATTCCTTTAATTTCGTTATAAGCTTCCACCCGTCTGGGTTCTATTGCCAACACAGCGCGAGCGTAGCTAGTAATTTCCTGGCTGCTAATCTCTTGAGCTTGGGCTGCTGCTCCGAAAACAAGGCTTGGGGATTGTCCGTACAAACCGGGCGCCCCTCCGAAGGCCAAAGCTGCTGCGGAAATGATGCCTGCAAACAGCGATTGCCGCAGCATCCGGTTAAATCCAAATTTAGAGGTGTTCAGTGAGGTGTTCATGGTCGTCGGTAATTGTTGCGTGTAGATAAAAATGACACAGCGCTGGGAGGCTCAATCTTTGAGAATAATGTAGTGGCAAAAAAGTTCCTGCCTTTGGTAACAATCTTAAATTCCAGCAGGATAATTTGGGAGTTGCTATGGCGATCGACTTTTTAGCAAATTTTCTAATTTTATCACTTGTAACCTTTTTGGGAAGTTGACAAAACAAAAAATTTAGACGGTAATTAAAATTACAGAGCCTTCCCGAATTGCCTCTACCCATAATTATTATTAAAGCGAAAAATTAAATTATTCTAAAAGTCCTTGACAAAATCCTCGCATTAATACTTCAAATTAAGGTACGCGCGAGCGAAGCTATCCCGAAGGGAATCGCCTGCGAGTCAAGGTCATAGGATTTGAGATTAAAGAATTAAAGAATTGGGGATGACTTATTCTGTATGGGTTTGGAGCACGGGCCTACAGTTGCATTCTTTTTTTTAAACTGGTGTCAAAATTAGCAGCAATCGCACTCATCAATTCCCTGGATGATTTAATGTTAAGCTCAGGGGCATTTGTCGAGCGAGAAAATCCCTCCTGGTTTGGCGGCTGACGCAGCCCGAGCCGGAACCAAAAATCAGGTTTTACTACCCGAAGATAGAGACAGCAACAGGGAACTAGACATTAAAATCTTGGTATCAAAATGCGCGCTATCTGTTTTCGGCAGTCAACGCGCAGGCCTTCAATTCGAGTTCTGGCTTCCTCAAGTTTGGGGCTGCGGAAACTTGTCTGGGACTTACCCAGAAACCAGGTTTTTCTACTAAAGAAGATCGTTTCAGCCACCAGAAATAGTAGACAAACCCGGAAAGCTGGAATTTTTGTGTCTCACTTTTCTTGTCAGCTCGATCGCACATAGCGATTTTGTGCAAGCATTCTCGCAGCAACTTAACAATTATTAATTACCGATTGCCCATGAAAAGTCAAAAAGAAATTTGGCGAGTTATCCTCGCAGTAGCTCTCAGTATTGTAGGCGTGCTGCACTTTGCAGTACCCGAACCTTTTATCAGAATTGTGCCGCCCCAGCTTCCTTACCCGGAAGCATTGGTTTATATCAGCGGTTTTTTCGAGATTTTGGGCGCAATTGGATTGTTAGTTCCTCCTGTCAGCAGGGCGGCGGCGTGGGGATTAATTGCCCTGTTTATTGCCGTGTTTCCAGCTAATATCAATCAAGCCGTCAACAACATTCCGATAGAAGGGATTCCCCACAACCAATTACTGTATTGGTTGAGGCTGCCTTTTCAAGCTGTCTTCATTGCTTGGGCCTGGGTTTATACCCAACCAGACGAAGGTAAACCGCGGGCTTCTATAGTTCCAGATAGAACAGAAAACGCCCAATGAAGCAGTTCGACTACTCTTTGGATTTTAAGAACATCGACTTTCGACAGCACCCGGAACTTTATCGGGTAGGGAAAGGAGAACAGGGAGTGCTGTTGGTGGAACCCTACAAAGGAGAAATTCTGCCTTTCTGGAGATTTAAGACTCCTGAAATTGCCAGGGAGTCCAGCAGCAAAATTTACTCCTTGTTTTTAGAGTATCTCGATCGCGAAGATTTTGTTGGAGCCGACATGGCCCGCAAGTTCTTGCAGATGGGCTACACTCGATCGCGTCGCTACGCCAACCACAAAAGCGGCAGAAAATACCAGCAAAACCCTCAAAAGCTGAAGTCTGTTGCTGAGCAAACCGCAGCTCGAAAAGATATTTTGCCGCTAGAAACAGATCCAGTGAAAGCAGAATCCGCCGCCATTTTTCTTGAAAAATGGATGCTGGCCAAAAGCAACGAGAAATATCTCCAGCTTTTAGCCAGACACCGGCAGATGTACGAATCTTATTTAGTCAACGCTGAGGATTGACATACATTTACAAAAACTCAGAACTCACAGTTTAGCGCCAGGCCACACTGCAGTTGTGCTTGACTATCTGGGCCCAACTTATTTGCGTGGCCCTACTCTTTACTCATCTTCTTCTTCCGTTTGCCACTGCCGCCAAATTTCAAAGCCATTAAAGCCCCTGTATTGCAGGTAATTCAAGACTTTGCCCTTGGTTTTCGGATCTGCTTTTCCCAAAGTATCGATCTTGTATTTCCGCATGACTTTGGATTTTAATTCGGCCAGTTTTTCTGCTTCGGAGTCCTGATTTTCGGCAATTTCTTCTTCCCAGACTTGCTCGAACAAATCGTTGGTAATTCCTTTTTGCAGGCACTTGCGCTTGATGGCGGACTTTCCGTATTTGCCTGCAGCAGAGGCGATCGAGTTTGCCACCAAGCGAGTGTCGGACTGATACCCCCGGTCTTGAATTTGCGCGATCGCCTCCAATATTTCCTCATTGCCAAAACCTTTCTCTTGCCCCTTTTTGCGAAGTTCAGAGGCACTGTAGTCTTTGCGGGACAAGAGAAAATAGAAATAGTCAAGACAGCTCATCAGTTAAATCGAAGGGTGGCGCGCAAATACTCGTGTAGCGAATGCCAAATCCAGTCGCCTTGCTATCGGCTGACTGCATCGCGATCGCATCTATTCTTCTGTATCCTCCTCTTCATCATCCAATTCCACATCCGGTCTGTCCACATCGATCTGAATTAAGCGAATGTGCTTGTATCCGAGCTTAATTTCAAACTCGTCTCCCGGCTTTAATCCCATTTCTTGGGTATAATTTGCCCCGATCACGATCGAGCCATTCTTGTGAACGCTAGCTCGATAACTCGCTTCTCGCCCGCGTCCGTCTGCTTTCGACTTCTCTAGCTCAATGCCCTTAGCAGCTAACACTGCATCGTAAAACTCAGCCAGATTAATCCGGGTTTCTCCACTTTTGCTGACCGTGAAGTAGCCGCAAAGCTTTGCAAGTTCTCTGCGTGGCAAATCGCTGCCTTTGATTTTTTGAAGCAGACTTTTTCCTGTTAAGGGTGCTGTAGCTGTTTCTGCCATTGACCGTACCTCGCTTATTGGACTTTACTTATATCAATTACAACACATTAGATTAACTTTGTTTCACTGTCAATACTAAGAATTCTGAATATTTAAGATTCTGGATAAATTTCTGCGGCCTCAAGACCGGGCGTGCAAGTAAGGATGCTCGAAGGGCGATCAATTTGCTGCTCGCGGCCCAAATGCTTGCGTAAGCCTCGGAGCGATCGCGCGGGGAATTCTTGTCGTAAATTAAATGCTTTACTTTTTTACAGTAAAGTCTGTTCCCTGCATTCACCAATCCTCGATCGTGTCTGCGGTCAAGGTAAAAACAAGACAGCCATGAATCGAAATACCTAGAGCGCGGCCGCTGCAAATCTGCCGCCAGCAGTTACCGGTGCGGGGTTAACTTTTACCTCAACAAGGTGAGGCCGCACTTGTTCTAGATGCCGCTGCCAGCTACTTGCAAAACCAGTTTACAAAAAGAATCCAACTGTAGGCAAGCTCCAAACCCTTATGGAATAAGTCATTCCCAATTCTTCAATCTAAAATCTAAAATCTAAAATCTAAAAGGGTATAAACCCTGTTTTTCGGGCTGGAAATCCCCTCAAAACCCCAAATACCAACAAGCAATCTTCTATTAAGGTGTTCGGCATATAACTTGCACAGAACGCAGCCTGGGGAAGGCAATCCGGCACAAATTGAAGGAAATTTTACCTGTTCGTTGAACGAGTTTAAGCTAAAACCCGACTCAATGGGCGCGGCAGCAGAAACATCGGGCAGCCACCAGGAGGGGAATAGTTTCGATCGGGCGAGATTGCTTCGCAACTCTTAACGCTTCGTCGCGAATCAGTAGATTTATCGGGGCAACTCGCGAAAATCTTCCTGCTCCGGCTCCAAGCCAGAGAATTTGAGGTTCTTCCCACAGGGGAATTGAAAAAGACCGAGTTAAATGCACAACAGCTTAAATGTTTGATGCACTACAAATTATCAGCCGTTCGCGGCATGGAGTTTTGGTGCAAATGTAGTGGTTTCCACTCGTAGCCGGCAAACTGCCAGACTCTCAAAATTGATTCGCAAGCTGTAGGGTCACGTCAAACTAACCGCCGCTTCCACAACTACTTATTGTGAAATATAGCAACCACCCTGACGGTAAGCACGTTATTAATTGTTGCAGCTCTTGCTTTTATTGTCTTCTGCCGAATGACGAATGCTCCGGGTGCCGAATCAGCCCGCCCAAAAACGGATACAAGCCACCGACTCCTGTCGTGGAGATCTCAAAATTTTAGAGTCTTGTTCAAGCTCCCAGATTCATCTGTGCAGTAAATCTAAAATGTCAAATCGTTCGACTGAGCGCTCAGATCCAAGTCTAAAATCTCAAATCGACTGACGAATTCTATATTAAGCAGTCCCGAACTTACTCTCTCGATGAGAAACCAGGTTTCTTCCTAGATGTGCAGGTTGCTTAGCTTCTGATTTTGGGTAGAAACCAGTTTGATGAGCGTAAGTCCGAGATTCGATCGAGCACCATACTTTTGATAACTTTTTCAGCGACAGCCGATCGCCAATTGCCCGCAACAACCTCCGCCAGTTTGGAGTCATGGCAAGCGGGCCCAAATTCAGCACTGGCCGAGGTTGGTGCTTTTAGTGGCGTTGTTGCAGGTAATTTTGCGACAGGGGAGTCCGTACCGCCGGCAGTAACTCTTCGGGCTTCGGGTCTCGCTGGTGCGAGTACCGCCACCCAAAAAAGCCAGCACTCAAAGCAAGGGGCAACAAGCAAAGCATCAGGGCCACAGATTTTTTCACTCCGGGTTTTTTTAACGGTTTCTGAGCCGGTGCTGCGGCGGAAATTGCTTGGATAACCGAAGACTCAGGATTAAGGATAGAGGACGGGGAAGCCGTCGGTGAGTTCGGTGAATTAGCAGCCTCGGGTCGATCGTTCTGGTGAACCCAATCCCTGCGATCGTTTAATTGGTCAGGAAAATATTCCCAGACTTCGCCGTCAGAATTGTCTGACTCATGCGATCGATTGGCTGGCATTGGCGGGTATTGGGCGATCGCCGAGAGCGGAGGTGGCGCATTCCATTCTGTACCCGCCAGAGCCGGCTGCGTTCCCGACGCGATTATTTGCACCAGAGACCCGGATGTCGCGCTTGGGGCTGGGGCGCCGATCAGATAGCCGTCAAAGTCCGGGTGCTGGTAGAGAATGGGCAAAGCCCAGTATAACTGGTGAGAACCGTAGGCAGAAATTAGCCCGGCTCTAGCTCTACTCAGGCTGAGATCGACTGGATAGCCTTGATTCAGGTTGCGGTAAAACAGCCGCGTGAGAGTTAGGGCTACATCGTCGGGGATGCTTTCTGCCATTGCTAGCACTGCCGGAATGCCCCGCTTGACTAAAGCTTCGGTTAAGTTGCGTTCCGGGCTGTCGTCCGCGAGGTCTGAGGGGTCGCCATAGGCGCCGCGGCAGGAGTTGAACACGGCCATCTGAATACCGTTATTAACAAGCAATCCAGCTAAGTCGTCGCCACTCAAGGTTTCGGTTAAGCCGGTGCGGCTGCTGACTAGGTAGAGTTCGCCACCTCTGGAACCTAAGTTGCTGTGGCCTGCGTAGTGCAGGACTTGGTAGTCTCCTTGTTCTAGGGCTTGGGTAAGTTGTTCTCGATCGGGCTGTTCGAGAATAGTCAGTTGAATTTCCGGGGAATGGGGGCTGTTTTTGAGAGGGTTAGCGGTACGGTTTTGGAGTTCTTGTTGCAGGTGGAGCACTTCTCGCTTGAGCTGCAAGCTGTCTCGATCGCTCGGAGATGCGATCGCCATTAAAATTTTTAGAGGCCCGCTGCTAGGCAGTATCCGGGTTTGTTTGAACAAACTTGTACCTGGTTGGTAGCGGGAAAACACGACATCGGTGCCGGTTGCCAAAGGGCGATCGCCCGCGTGCAGAACTTCCCACGGCAGCCGCGGCAAGCGCCGGCCTTTGAGCCCGAGCCGCAGTTGCAGCACTTCTCGGCGGTGCTGGGCGATGCCTTGAGCGCAAGTCCAGCTATCGCGCAAGTTTCCTTGAAACAGCCCGCTATATAATTGTTGTCCGAGCGCTACTAAATTCGGAGCTGAGTAGTTTCCCGAACGGGAAATTCCGCGACCCGCCAAACTGGTTCCCTGTACTGCTTTTCCCTGGAGCAAGCCCACCAGCGGGTCGTTCATCAGTTGAGCAGACAGTGCAAGCCATTCGTCGATCGGCCAGCGGACTTGTTCTTCTGCTAGGGGTACACCGGGTGCAACCCTTTCTGTCCGCACTAGATATTCGTCGTCCCCAACTGGGGTGACTGAGAGTTGAAATTCCTGGCTCACGGATTTAGCGCCCTCCCGCCTTAATTCTGAATTTGCCTGCGTTTTTGCGACTAGCAATAGCGATCGGCAAAATAATTTTTACTCTTTCAATCAAAGTTTCTGAATGCGCTTCCCCCGATCGGGCGAGCGCTGGGGTCAAATATATTTGTTCAAACACTTTGAGGCTATAAAAGTTGTACTTTAATAACAGTTTATTAGTTTTGATTGCCCTGTGGCTCGCTGAAAGCCGAATTTTCTCCAATCTTATTATCTTTAACATTTTGCACCTCTACCGCAGACCCCTTTAGATTCGTCGCGAACTTGAGTTTCTCATTGCTGAGTAAAGTTAAGTTGGAGGCACTTTACCAGGCGGATCTCTAGTTCTTATTAAAATTACTTCGGCTCTCGCCAACCGGTTTCAGGGCAATATCGGAGGCAAAGTTGAGTATTTTTTTTTTCGTGGCGATCTGTCGATCGGCCCTTACCCCTTATCCTCTACCACGAACCCCCCATCTGAAATCTTGATTTTGTGTCAATTAATTAATTGGTCAGCCCTAGTTCCTCATCCGTAAGCCCTCCGCCCTCATCCGTAAGACCTCAGTGGCGATCGCTAATCGATAGTTGACCATCGATCATTGCTAATCGATTATTGCTAATTTACCACTTTCATGTTATTGAGATTTTTTAAATTCAACTATTTTAATCTAATTAAAGTTAAGCAGGAAAAATAAAGTTAAGGGGCCAAGAATTCTCAAGGATACAACGGCCATCAAATTATTCCCGTCCTCTCAAGCAAGAATCATTTTTATCGTCTAGAGGACTAAGGCTCATCAAACTGGTTTCTCCGAGAAATATTGGACTTGGCAGCGAAGCCTCTACAAAACAACTGGGTTTTTCAGCCCCGCTGTGGGTCATTCCCGCTGAAAATGCCGATCGAGCTTACAACTTTAACGAAAAGTAACTCCTGCGTTGATTCTTGTTCGTTTCTGATTTTTACAATCTCTCTTGAGATAAATAGATTTTTGCAGCGCAATTTTTTTGTTTAAAAATAAAGGATTTTGCAGTTTGCTCGGCTCGGTCAAATCGAGACAAAATTATGCGACCGAAAATAAAAACAAATATTTGTCCTGGCGAACTATCTAAATTTCTAATTAATCATCGGGAACTAAAATTCCGAGGGTGCAGTCGTTTAGTCAAGAAGCTCAAATCCTAAGTCAGGGAAGGATTTGTCAGAGCTGGGAGTGTTACAAAACTTCAATGCACCCAGGCTCAATCGCAAGAAAAGCAAGGGTAAAATTTGGGGGATAAAGGTTTTGGGGAGTTATTTGGGAGTTGTAAGTTGCGAGTTTAAATTCAGCTAATTAACTGTAGGAATTACGTAGAAAATCTACAATCAAGCGCACTTCGGCGCAGCTTACTGTAGAAATTACGGAGAAGATATCAAATGCTCGGCGCTTCGGCGCAGCACTTACGGTGTAGGTGGCGGATCAATTAATTTTGGTGCGCAATAGCAGAAGATAAAACTCGCAACTGAGAAAAAAAACCTTGCAGTTTAAATGGCATCTATAAATAGAAAGGTGGGGACACGAGCTCATCTAGCAGGCGAAAGTATGAAGTTAGATTGTTTTCTTCTGCAGCCTCCTGTTTGCTGATAAATTGATTCTAAGAAGCTTACCATTTTTTGGGAAATATCAACGATGGAAGAACGAAACGTAACGTTTTTAGAAGGGTTAGAAGAAGGATCGGGATCACTTTTTGCCTTTCAAAGTGAAACAGACAATCTCAATGATCCGTCCGTGGCTTTCGCCACCAACACCCCTAAAACTGCCGAAGAGATAGTTAACGAAGCGATCACACAAAACAGTGGCAGCGGCGTACCCGAAGAAGGTGCGGGCGACGATGATGACAGCGGCATCGATGATCGCCGCCGAACCGTCGTCGGTAGCGATGACGATGACGTAATTGTCGCCACCGGCAATCAGGAGGAGATATTCGGCAAGAAAGGCAAGGACAAAATCAAAGGAAACCGTGGCAGAAAAAATAAAATCTACGGCGGTAAAGATGACGACGATTGCGAGGGCGGCGATGACGACGATGAAATAAGAGGCGATCGCGATAAAGACAACGTTAAGGGCGGCCAAGGCAACGACAAGGTTAACGGCGGTAAAGATAACGATACCGTGATGGGCGGTACCGGCAACGACACCTGCGAAGGCGATGACGGCGATGACTGGGCCCACGGCAACGAAGGAGAGGATGACGTTAAGGGCGGCGCCGGCAACGATACCCTTTACGGCGGCAAAGACGACGACGATTGCGAGGGCGGCGAAGGCAACGATAACGTCAGGGGCGATCGGGGTAACGACAACGTTAAGGGCGGCGACGGCAACGATACCGTTAACGGCGGCAAAGATAACGATACCGTTAGCGGCGGTGCCGGCAGCGACAACTGTGGAGGCGACGACGGCAACGACAACGTTAGCGGCGGCACCGGTAACGATACCGTTAACGGCGGTGCCGACAGCGACAACTGTGCAGGCGACGACGGCGACGACAGCGTTAGCGGCGGCACCGGTAACGATACCGTGATCGGCGGTGGCGGCAGCGACACCTGTGCAGGCGACGAGGGCGACGACAGCGTTAGCGGCGGCATCGGCAACGATACCGTGAGCGGCGGCGACGGCAACGACAACTGTGGAGGCGACGACGGCGACGACAGCGTTAGCGGCGGTGCAGGCGACGACAGCGTGATGGGCGGTGCTGGCAACGATACCCTCGTTACTGGCGACGGCAATGACATGGCAGACGGCGGCGACGGCGACGACAGCGTTAGCGGCGGCGGCGGCGGCAACGATACGCTGATGGGCGGTACTGGTAACGATACGCTGATGGGCGGTACTGGCAACCATACCTGTGTCGGCGGTGCTGGATCTGACGTTTATGTCATGAGTAACAGTACCTCAGGGGCAAGTTCAGTCATCACTGACTTCGAAGACAACGTGGACAAGTTCCTGCTGTTTGGTGATTTAAACTTTAGCAGCTTGACCTTTGTACAAGTCGGTGGCAATACCGAAATTCGGGTCAATAACTTCGCGCTGACGCTATTGTTGAATGTCAACGCAACGCTTCTCGATGCTGGCGACTTTTTGGGAGTTAATGGTCAAACTCCAACTCAAACTCCAACTCAAACTCCAACTCCAACTCAAACTCCAACTCCAACTCAAACTCCGAACCCGATTTTTAACCCTCCGCGAGCGGAAGTTAATAACAGCCTGACTGCTGGTTCCAGCGGCACCGAGCAAACTATTACTTCTGAGTTGTTGCGGTTTGTCGATGAGGCCTCGGGAGATCCTAGCAAGACAGTCTTCAAGCTAACCGAGCTACCCGCTGCTACAACCGGCCAACTATTCTTTAAGGGAGCCGCCGTAACACAAGTCGGTTTTACCTTCACTCAAGCAGACATTAACGCAGGCTTGTTAAGTTTCAAAGCGGCAACAGGTTTTATCGGTGCGGCTGGTTTTGCTTTTGAAGTTAGCAACGGCAGAAACGTTCTCACCGGCCAGCGTTTTAGCTTGAACGTCGAGCGAAATGTCTTTAAGTTTGCTGGCACTACAGAACCTCAAGTTATTGTGGGTTCTGCGACGCTGGATAACGACATCGAAGGCGGCGATGGTGACGATAACATTACAGCCGGCAAAGGCAAAGACAAAATCATCGGCGGCAAAGGCAAGGACACAATTAAAGGCGGCGATGGCGATGACGATATCGACAGCGGCGATGACGATGATGATATCGAAGTTAGCCTAGGCAAAAACAAAATAAAAGCAGGCAAAGGCAACGACAAAGTTAAAGGCGGCAATGACGCTGACGATATCGACGGCGGCGATGATGATGACAATATCGAAGCTGGCGGCGGCGATGACACAGTAATAGGCGGTGCTGGGAATGACGTATTAACAGGAAATGAGGGCAATGACACGATCGAAGGCGGCACAGGAACCAATAATCTGACTGGGGGTCTTGGACAGGATCGCTTTATTTACCGCACTTCCCGCCAAGAGATTCAAACAGTTGTAGAAGCTGACTTCATTACTGACTTTAATGTCACTGACGATGTTTTAGAGTTTTCTAACGCAGCTTTTAGTCTCAGCGCTTCTATCTTGACCAAAGTGGACATTACTGCTACTTCTACTGTTGGGTCGATCGGCAGCGCGAATTTTCTCGACTTCACCACGGATATCACTGTTCGCAGCATCGCGACTTTGCAAGCGCGGTTTGCACAGTTGGGCGGCAACCCAGACGTGCCTATTTTCTGTCAGTTTATAGATGCCGAGACCGGCCGTTCTGTGCTGGTATATGGTGTTGGGGCGCGCTTTGAAATTGTGGCCAGTTTCTCGGTGAACGTTCGCCTGCAAGTCAGTAACTTTGTCTTCACGGGCCCGCCACTAAATATTCCTGTCGGTACTGCTGGTGCTGACAATGTGGATTTCACCACTTCTCCGGCCCCAGTTAATTACGATGGTTTAGCAGGCGATGACAAGATTGTCGGCAGCAATTTTAACGATAGCCTCAAGGGCGGCGACGGCAACGATACCATCACCGGCGGCCTCGGTTTGGATGTCATAAGCGGCGGCACTGGTTCGGATCTGTTTGTTTACAGGACAACTAAAGAAGGCGGCGATAAAATTTCCGACTTTACTGTTGGGGTAGACAAATTCGAGTTTAGCGCGAGCGCTTTCGGCAATTTGACTACGACTAACTTTGACGGTGTTAGCGGGGTTTCTCCTGACATTACTGGCAAAGAGTTAGTGATTTTCACCGGCGGAAGTTATGCCTCTTTGGAAGCTGCACAAGCTAAAGCGGTGGGCAATTCTACAACTGCTGGTTTCTTCGCATTTACTAATGCGTCGAACGAGACTGTGTTGTATTTTGACTCGAACGGTACGGTGGCAGGTGGTTCGACGCTTATTGCTTCCTTGGGTACGGCTGCTAGCAATCTAGGAACGGCGGACTTTGTATTTACAGGTACGATCGCATCTCCTGCGACTGGTACTACTACCAACTCAGGCAGCATTGTCGATTTAACTGCGGCTGGGAACACTTACCCAAGCGACTTTAACAATTTCGGTTCAGGTGCAGGCGGTTACAACTTCACCACTCCTGTCTTGTTTACCGGAGATGCTAATGCTAACAGCGTCACAGGTACTGAGTTTGCTGACATCCTCAGCGGCGGCAGCGGTGCAGATGTTCTGACTGGCGGTGCTGGTGCGGATATCTTTGTCTACAAAGCAACAGGCGAAGGCGGCGATACAATTACCGACTTTACTGTTGGGGTAGACAAATTCGAGTTTAGCGCGAGCGCTTTCGGCAATTTGACGACTACTAACTTTGACGGTGTTAGCGGTTCAACTCCTGACATTACTGGCAAAGAGTTCGTGATTTTCACAGGCGGCAGTTATGCCTCTTTGGAAGATGCACAAGCTACAGCCGTGGGTAATTCTACAACTGCTGGTTTCTTCGCCTTTACGAATGCGTCGAACGAAACGGTGTTGTATTTTGACTCGAACGGTACCGCAGCGGCTGGTTCTACCTTGATTGCGAATCTGGGCACGGCTGCTACCAATCTGGGAACGGCGGACTTTGTATTTACAGGTACGATCGCTTCTTCTGATACAGGCACTTCTGTCACTGGTACTACTACCAACTCAGGTAGCGTTGCCGATTTAACTGCTGCTGGGAACACTTTCCCCATCGCCTTTAACAATTTCGGTTCAGGTGCAGGCGGTTACAACTTCACCACTCCTGTCTTGTTTACCGGAGATGCGAAGGCTAACAGCGTCACTGGTACTCAGTTTGCTGACATCTTCAGCGGCGGCAGCGGTGCAGATGTTCTGACTGGCGGTTCCGGTGCGGATCTGTTTGTTTACAAAGCAGCAGGCGAAGGCGGCGATACAATTACCGACTTTACTGTTGGGGTAGACAAATTCCAGTTTGTCAGCGGTGCTTTCGGTAATTTGACTACGACTAACTTTGACGCTGTAAGTGGTTCAAATCCTGACATTACTGGCAAAGAGTTAGTGATTTTCACAGGCGGAAGTTATGCCTCTTTGGAAGCTGCACAAGCTAAAGCCCTGGGCAATTCTACAACTGCTGGTTTCTTCGCATTTACGAATGCCTCGAACGAGACTGTGTTGTATTTTGACGCCAACGGTACCGCAGCGGGTGGTTCTACCTTGATTGCGAATCTGGGTACTGCTGCTAGCAATCTGGGAACGGCGGACTTTGTATTTACAGGTACGATCGCACCTTCTGCCAATGGTACTACTACCAACTCAGGCAGCGTTGCTGATTTAACTGCTGCTGGGAACACTTTCCCCGTCGCCTTTAACAATTTCGGTTCAGGTGCTGGCGGTTACAACTTCACCTCTCCTGTGTTATTTACCGGAGATGCGAGTGCTAACAGCGTCACTGGTACTGAGTTTGCTGACATCTTCAGCGGCGGCAGCGGTGCAGATATTCTGACTGGCGGTGCTGGTGCGGATGTCTTTGTTTACAAAGCCACAGGCGAAGGCGGCGATACGATTACTGACTTTACCTCTGGAAGTGACAAATTCCAGTTTACCGCGAGCGCTTTCGGCAATTTGACGACGACTAACTTTGACGCTGTAAGCGGTTCAAATCCTGACATTACTGGCAAAGAGTTAGTGATTTTCACAGGCGGCAGTTATGCCTCTTTGGAAGCGGCACAAGCTAAAGCCTTGGGCAATTCTACAACTGCTGGTTTCTTCGCATTTACGAATGCCTCGAACGAAACGGTGTTGTATTTTGACGCCAACGGTACCGCAGCGGGTGGTTCTACCTTGATTGCGAATCTGGGTACTGCTGCTAGCAATCTGGGAACGGCGGACTTTGTATTTACAGGTACGATCGCACCTTCTGCCAATGGTACTACTACCAACTCAGGCAGCGTTGCTGATTTAACTGCTGCTGGGAACACTTTCCCCGTCGCCTTTAACAATTTCGGTTCAGGTGCTGGCGGTTACAACTTCACCTCTCCTGTGTTATTTACCGGAGATGCGAGTGCTAACAGCGTCACTGGTACTGAGTTTGCTGACATCTTCAGCGGCGGCAGCGGTGCAGATCTTCTGACTGGCGCTGCTGGTGCAGATCTTCTGACTGGCGCTGCTGGTGCGGATATCTTTGTTTACAAAGCAACAGGCGAAGGCGGTGATACGATTACTGACTTTACCTCTGGGGTAGACAAATTCGAGTTTAGCGCGAGCGCTTTCGGCAATTTGACTACGACTAACTTTGACGGTGTTAGCGGTTCAACACCTGACATTACTGGCAAAGAGTTAGTGATTTTCACAGGCGGAACTTATGCCACTGTGGAAGCTGCACAAGCTAAGGCCTTGGGCAATTCTACAACTGCTGGTTTCTTCGCATTTACGAATGCCTCGAACGAAACGGTGTTGTATTTTGACGCCAACGGTACCGCAGCGGGTGGTTCTACCTTGATTGCGAATCTGGGTACTGCTGCTAGCAATCTGGGAACGGCGGACTTTGTATTTACAGGTACGATCGCACCTTCTGCCAATGGTACTACTACCAACTCAGGCAGCGTTGCTGATTTAACTGCTGCTGGGAATACTTTCCCCGTCGCCTTTAACAATTTCGGTTCCGGTGCTGGCGGTTACAACTTCACCACTCCTGTCTTGTTTACCGGAGATGCGAGTGCTAACAGCGTCACTGGTACTGAATTTGCTGACATCTTCAGCGGCGGTTCTGGTGCCGACATTTTCGACGGCGGTTTGGGTAACGACAGCATTTCCGGCGACGATGGTAATGACAGCCTCTTCGGCGGTGGCGGTAGCGATACTCTCAACGGCGGCATCGGGAATGACACTTTAATCGGTGGTGTGGGAACCAATGTTCTCAACGGCGGTGCTGGTTTGGATGTGTTTGTGTTCAGCGGAACTACTGCTGACGGCGGGGATTTCATTACCAATTACAGCGTTGCTGATGATGTAATTAACCTCGACAAAACTGGTTTTGCAGCGTTTACCACCGGAGGGTCTTTGGCTTCGAGTTTCTACGCTTACACGAGTACAGGTGGTGTAACTGCGCTGGAAGCAACTTTAACCGGGCCGTCCATCATGGCTATCTACGACGGTTTGTCTACTAAACTGTATTACGATAGCAACGGTTCTACGGTTGGTGGTAACAGTTTGTTTGCCACTGTCGATGTCAATTTGGGACCGACCGGTAATACTGAATTGTTCTTGTTCTAAACGGCAAGAATCCTAATCGGGATATCGGTACGGTTAGGGACACAGCAATGCTGTGTCCCTACAATACAGAGTTAAGGACATAGTAATACTGTGTCCTTTTTTTTGTAATTGCTAAACAATTTAGTCGCTATTTTTTGGGTAGGGAAATGGCATTGCCAAGTCCTCTTTTGCGTTGTTGTCCAGGGTTAGAGTCGATCGCACTCGCGAGGGCAATTTCACCCTCCAATCCGGTTTATTTTACCCGTTATATCGATTCCGGTTGTATCGGAAGGATTAAACCGCAGAGGACACAGAGGGTACAGAGAAAGGGAAGAGAGAGATGAATAATTCCGATGCCAACGGATTTGATATTATCCGAAATCAGCACACTGCGCCGTGCCGTTTCCCTACAATTAATCGGGCGGTTGTTAAATTTGTATTCATTAATCCCTCTCCTGTGCAAGTACAAACGGCCCTTTACTTTTTGATATAGCCTTTTTCAAAAAGGTGAGGTACGAAATTTGGCCTGGAAAGCTTGACACTACAGGGTTTCTGTATACCTCATTAATCTGAGAACCGCTATAGTAAATTGTCATAGCTTGAATTTTAGTCAACAGCTTTTTTAACAATTAAGCGCAACAGCTAATGATAAAAATTTATAGTTTAATGGTACGAGTGAAGCGGGCAATCCCCCGCCTACAAATAGAGTCCTCGATCGCCCAAATCTAAAATCTATGAGTGCCGACTTCTGTACTGAAAATCCCTTGTCAGTCAGTTTCGCGGATGTGGAGGCGGCGGCAAATCGCTTGCAGGGCACAGCTTTCAAGACGCCGGTGCTGACTTCGGAAACTTTCAACAAACAGACGAATTCTCAGGTATTTTTCAAGTGCGAGAACTTTCAGCGCACGGGTTCGTTTAAATTTCGGGGTGCTTGCAATGCTTTAATGCAGCTATCTGAAGCTGAAAAACAGCGGGGAGTGCTGACTTTTTCTTCGGGAAATCACGCGCAGGCGATCGCCCTTGCCGCACGGTTGCTAGAAATTCCTGCTACTGTTGTCATGCCGGCAGATGCGCCCAAAGTCAAGCAAGAGGCGACTCGCGGCTACGGTGCAGAGATTATTTTGTACGATCGCACTCAAGTTTCCCGCGAAGAATTAGCCGCTAAAATTGGCGCAGAACGGCACTTGACAATTATTCCTCCTTACGATCATCGGCGGGTGATTGCGGGACAAGGTACGGCGGCGCTGGAATTAATCGCACAAGTTGGGGAGTTGGATTTCCTGTTAGTTTGTTGCGGTGGCGGGGGTTTGCTGTCGGGATGCGCGATCGCGACAAAAACTTTGTCTCCGCAGTGTAAAGTAATCGGGGTAGAACCGGAGCAAGCAGACGATGCGGCGCGATCGTTCCGCACGAAAACGCTGCAAACTGTTACTAACCCGGATACGATTGCTGACGGTGCGCGCACGCCATCTTTGGGCAAATTAACCTTTCCTTTGGTGCTGCATTATGTGGACGATATGGCAACAGTTTCAGAAGACGCAATTCGCACCACAATGTTTTTTATGTGGGAACGGATGAAGATAGTTGTTGAACCGACTGGAGTGCTGGGGTCAGCAGCTTTGCTTTCAGGTGTTGTGAAAGCTGAAAATGCGAGAGTTGGGGTAATTGTCAGCGGGGGAAATGTCGATTTTAGTCATTAGTTATTGGATATCGGAATGATTTAACCGCAGAGAACGCAGAGAGCACAGAGGGAGACAAGAGAGAGATGAATAATTTTGATGAAGAGCGGAATTGATATTATTAGTTAAGGAGCTTTGAGATGCTGCCATTAATCTTTGATACCTGCGTGTCCAGATATGAGATTTTATCGGGAGACTTGTCTCTAGATTTATTTGCAGCAAAATTGCGGGTGGTAGTCGAACGAACTGCACCTCAAGTTGATCGAGATGCCAATAAATTATTTGCCAATCCCTTCGCAACTGATGGCATTAAAACCCTAATCCGGGAAGTTTTCAGCCGCTTGATATCGAAAACCGAAGGAATTGCTAATATGGCCGAGGGAATTATGGCGATGAGTAATGAAGAGGCACATTATTGGTTTGGTAAAATTGCCAATGGCAATCGTTCAAATGCTTTCAAAGCCTTACGAATCTTATTAGGAGATTGAAATTATGAAAGTAGCGGATTTGACGTATCTACTCGTTCCCAGGCTCTGCCTGGTAACGCATATCAGGAGGTTCGGCGTCCAATTTTTCCAAGCCACAAACGAGGAAGATCCTCGCTTACATCGGTTCCAAGGCTCTTCTTTGGAACCAGTTAATTTTATTAGCAAATTAATCAGATGAAAGTAGCTGATTTGTCAAACGAAACTTTAGCCAAGATTAAAACAGTGCGGTGGGATCGGATTATTGAAAAGCATGAAGGACCCGCAAGATGGGAGTCGGAGTTTAGATACGGCGAACCAGAATTTATCGAAATTGAGGGGCGGTGGGTGTTATTGCCCGTGGAAGCATCTCGTCACCAAAATATGACGATTTTGCGGACAATTTGGAGCGCGGATGGCAACTCGCTGACTCTGTTTCTTAAGGATACAACTTTTGACGATGATATGTTTGTATCTGGATATATGGCTGTGTGCGATCGACCAAAAGGAGAAGAGTTTTTCTTGGCAGTATTGTACCACGAATGGTTTATCATTGAAAAAGCAGAGGTATTTGAAGGTTGATCTAAGAATTTTTGGGATAACCAAGCCCCCTGCTTTTAACTGGTTCTAAGGCTCTGCCTGGGAACCGATGTAAGCGAGGCTTTGCTTCGGGAGCGGCTTTACCAGGCAGAGTCCGGTAACAAGTAAATTATTGAAGAGGTGAATTTATTATGACTATTGATGTGCGAAAGGCAGTAGGTGCTGCTCAACAATATTTTGCTTCTCTGCAAGATATGATAGGTTATCCTACCGAAGATTGGAGGCTGGAAGAAGCAGAACTCTCAGAGGATAAAAAACACTGGTTTATTACATTGGGGTTTATCCGACCAGTGGATAAAACAAGCAATCCCCTTGCTAATTTTATGGAAAATCCCAATTATGAACGAGAGTATAAAGTATTTAAAATCGATGCCACAACAGGGGAAGTGCAGTCTATGAAAATTCGCGAAGCATGAAAGATTTTGTTCGTTCTTTATTTCAGAAATACAAACAAAAAGGAATTTTAATTGATACAAATATCCTTTTGCTATGGTTTGTTGGTACGGTTAACCGGGAGCGAATTTCAAAATTTAATCGCACCGAAAAATTTGTGCCTGAAGATTACGATTCTTTGCTGCAAATTTTGTCTTATTTTAACAAAATAGTTACAACTCCAAACATCCTGACAGAAGTTAACAGTTTAGCGAATCAGCTTGGAGAACCCGAACGTTCTCAATGTTTGTCTGTATTTGCTGAAGGAGTGCCCAGATTAAAGGAATCCTATCTGGAAAGTACGGAGGTTGTTAGGACAGACAGTTTTACTAAATTTGGCTTAACGGATTGTGGAATAGCCACTCTTGCAAAAAATAAGTATCTCGTACTGACTGATGACTTCAAATTAACTAATTACCTTCAAAAAAATGAAATTGATACGATTAATTTCAATAATATTCGCGTCTCTGGATGGAAGTAAAAGGAGTGAGTGTATCAAAAAACCCCCAAACTATTCATCGAGAAAATCATGCCCGTAAATCTGCTAAACGAGCAGGTTTATTACGAACACGGCGGCAATCTATTTAAAGATTGCATCGCTGGTATTCGCGCAAACCTTTATGGTTTTCTCGCGCTTCGGTGTTGCGGCAAATTTCCCGAAAAGTTTCTTAATTGCGGATGAAGTTGGATTGGGAAAAACCATCGATACCGGATTGATTCTGCGTTACTTACTCATCAGCCAAAAAGCCCAACCTGTGTTAATTTTAGCACCAGCCAGCATTCAGCCGCAATGGCACGAAGAATTGCGCGAAAAATTTAATCTGCATTTTTGGAGTTATAGCAAAGGTGAATTAAAAAATGCGTATGGGGAGAGGAGTCAGTCAGGGGAAGAGAATATTTGGAATTCCCAAAATCTCATTTTAGCATCATCTCATTTAGTCCGTCGGAGCGATCGCACAAAACAGCTTTTAGACGCGCAACCGTGGGATTTGGTGATTCTGGATGAAGCGCATCACGCCCGCCGCCAAACCCCGCAAAACCGCAAGAAAACTCCTAATCGGTTGCTACAGTTAATGCAGCAATTGAAAGAAAAAAGCTGATCGCTCTTATTATTATCCGCCACGCCGATGCAGATTAACACGATCGAAGTTTTCGATTTATTGCAACTTCTGGGACTGCGAGGACATTGGTCTTATGGTAAAAAATTCTGCAATTATTTTAGCACTTGGCATCTTAACTATCAAGGTTGCATTTATCCTATGACATTTTACCCGGACATCTTTGACGAAAATGCTTCACTGCAATTGATGAGTTTTGGCAATCCGTTGTTTGAAGAAATGCTCAATGATCTCGCCCTTGTGCCAAACAGTCCTTAATCGAACACTAATCGAACACAGTCGGGCGGACTGTTTAGCTTGTTTCACGAGTTTACGTTATTTTGAGCTGTACTAGAGTTTGGTGCTCAACTGTGGCACTTTTAGGACTAAACTACTTTTTATGACGATCGTCCTTTTTATTTAATTTGCACAATGTCTTCAGAAACAAACTCAGCGGCTCAATCTACAACTGGTGCAGATGCGATCGATGTTGCGATCGCCTCGGGAATCGACTTTGACGGTACTCCGATTCCGCAAGCAAAATTAGACCTCTACCAGCAAGTGATGGGATTAGAAGCCGGCAGACAGCGCAGTGGCGTGTCGAATACAATGCGATCGCGCATTGTCCGAATCGGTGTCAAACATCTGCCTCAAAACGAGCTCGATAAAATGCTAGTTGCTGCTGACTTCGCACCGCTGAAAGATAAAGAAGTTGCGTTTTATTACGGTGGAAAGTAGAAATTATCTACCCTTCTAGACAGATGAACAGTCATCCCCGGATCGGTCAAACTTGGGACAAATCCTAGCAGATGGTGAGTTTATGAGCACTAACGGAAATAGCGTCATCAGCAACCTCGAGTATGATTTGTTAACAGTTTTGCAAAACAAGTCTGAAGCTTTGAAAGCCTACGATACTTACATGAAAGATGCTCAGGAAATGGGTTCTCAGCCTTGTGCTGAACTGTTTCAAAAATTGCAGCAAGCTGACATGGAGCACGCGCAGGAAATTCGGCAGCACCTTCAACAGGTAATGCAGCAAGGCAAGATGTAAAGCTGGTGCAACTCGCTCTGCAAGTTATGAGTTATGAGTTATGAGTTAAGTAGTAGCACCTATGAGTTAAAGAGTTTTGGATTCACAACTCATCTTCAATTCCTTAAACTCTTTTTCTACCGAGCGATCAAAACATCAATCTGACCGCTCAACCAATGTCGCTTAGAACTCTTAATTCATAACTAGCAACTCGTGAGGCAAATCCTTGAAACTTCAGCTACGAGTAGGGACTTAGGCTTTGCTTAAGTCCTTACTTATCTAGTTGTACAGGTTATAAAATCTCCGGTTTCAAAGCTCGTTCCATCAGGGATAAAACTGCTTGCTCGGCAGTAATTTCACCATTTAATAAGCGATAAACTTGACGAGAAACAGGAACTTCAATGCCGCGTTGATTAGCCAAATCAATCAACACATTAGTAGTATTGACTCCCTCAGCAGTGCTCTGCAATTCCTGCAAAATTTGCTCTAAAGATTTGCCTTTAGCTAATCCGAAACCAACCCGATAATTGCGCGATAAAGGACTGTTGCAAGTAGCGAGCAAATCTCCCAAACCAGACAAACCGTAAAAAGTTTCCGCACGAGCTCCCAAACGAACTCCCACCCGAATCATTTCCGGCAAAGCGCGAGTCAGCAAAGCAGATTTAGCATTAGTTCCTAATTGTAAACCGTCGCAAACACCAGCGGCGATCGCAAATACATTTTTCAAAGTTCCACCTAACTCAGTCCCCAGCGGGTCTTCATTCACATAAACCCGAAAAATATCGGAACTGTAAATATTTTGCACTTGCTTGGCCGCCGCTAAATCCCAACTCGCCGCAACCGTAGCGGCCGGCAAGCCCTGCTGAATTTCTTCCGAAAGATTTGGGCCGGAAAGTACCACAATTGAATTATTAGGAAACGCATTTTGCCAAATTTGAGACGGAGTGCGCGTAGTGGCGGGGTCTAAACCTTTGGTGACAGTAACTATAATTGTACTGGGACTTAACTGTAAAGCCAAAAGCCGATCGACCGTTGCTCCAACTCCTTTCATCGAAACTGCGGAAACAACAACATCCGCACCTGTTATAACTGATTCTAGATTAAAAGAACTGCTGCGCGACCACAAATTAACTCGAGATCCTTTTTTGTCTCCCAGATTTGCCAAGGCAGAACCCCAAGCACCTCCGCCTAATATTGTCAAGCTTGGCATAGAATTTAGTTTGATGAATTTAACCGCAGATTAACACAGATAAATCACCGATAAATCATAGCAATTAATCTGCGTTAATCCGCGTACATCTGCGGTTAACAAATCCTCACCCTACAAACGCGGCCGCAATCCATAATGACGGTAACGCCAATAATCTCGTAAAATGCGATCGTGATCGAAACACAATTCACGAGGAATCTGCCAAGGTTCAAAAATTTGTAAATTTTTAGCATCGTCGGCGGCTTGAGGTTCGCCCGTTGCCGAAGCCAAGAATACAATACTGATAGTGTGTTTGCGGGCGTCGCGATTTGGGTCAGAATAAACGTAAAATTGCTCAATTAATTCTACATTCAAACTCGTTTCTTCTAAAGCTTCGCGTTTTGCCGCCGTTTCTACCGATTCCCCGTAATCGACAAAACCGCCGGGAAGTGCCCAGCCGTAGGGAATATTGCGGCGTTCGATGAGTATGATCGGCCGATGGGGGCGATCGGCTAATTCGATGATAATATCAACAGTAGGAGCGGGATTTCTATAAGTCATATCCAAAGGAAGAAGGAAGGCACGACACGAATTTTGACACGGATACACGGATTAATTTCAACTGGTTCGGAGTTCCTTCTTCCTGCTGAATCATGCTAAACCGCGAACTGGTACGCGCTGGTTTTGCAAAACCTCTGCATACAGCTTTTCCAACTCAGTAATATTCTGACTGAGAGTGTAGCGCTCGATCGCCCGTTGGCGTGCTTTTTGACCAAGCAGCATTCCGAACTCAGGATGGTCGCAAAACAGCGGCAGCAAGGTTTGCAACTGACTCCGCACCCGCTGAGTGTTCAAAACTATCCCCGCGCCTTCCTCCAAGGCCTCGCCGTCAGCACCGGCATCGGTGGCCAAACAAGCCAAACCGCAGGCCATCGCTTCCAGCAGCGACAGGGACAGTCCCTCCACCAAAGAAGGCAAAATAAATACGTCTGCACCCCGCAGAATTTCGATCCGCCGTTCCTCCTCGGCAACAAATCCGAGCCACACAATGCCATCCTCTTCGCCGTAAGACAGTTGCAGCGAGGCGGCTAGGGGCCCGTCGCCTACGATCGCCAACACGTTCCCCCGGCCAAAATTGCACTGTTTCCAGGCCTTGAGCAGCGCCTCGACATTTTTCTCCGGGGCAATGCGGCCTTGGTAAACAAAAATTCGATCTGCTTTTAATCGCGACTTCAACCCCGAAGGCCCGGGGGAATACTTAACCGCGTCTACTCCGTTGGGAATCACCGCCACCCGTTCTTCTGGCACTCCCAACTTCACCAAAATATCCCGCTGAATGTAAGAAAATACGATCGTCGAGTCGTAGTTCGCCAAAAACGGAGCATAAAGTTGATACATCAGGTGTTGGGTTCCCGATGTCAAATTGCGTAATTTGCGATCGAACGGCGGGTGAAAAGTCGCCACCAGGGGCAGCTTCAATTCTTGACAAATTTCCGGCAGCAAAAAGTCTAGAGGCGAAAGCGTCAGGGAAGCGTGAACCACATCGGGTTTCAGCCGCCGCAGAGATTTCATCAGCACTGTGCGCGACTTGAGAGTGGGAATCGTATAAATTTGCGATTTGTAGTGACAGGGTAAAGAGACTTCGTTGCAACTCGCGGGCGAGAGCGAATTGGTATATGAGGTTTGAGCAATTGCTTTTCCCCATGAACCATTTGCCATGCTCCACGCCGTATTGTTCCTGTCCAGTGGGCCCGCTTCTTGGGCAAAGTGCAGGAAACTGACCTGGTATCCCCGGTCTAACAGTGCGTTGGTGACTTCCCTGGAGTAAGTGACGTTACCGCAAAAAGGTGATTTTTTTCCTAGCCAAGCGATGTGCATTCCAGTAAATCAGAGTTTGTTATTTATTTAGATTCGATCGACTTTGCTATTTCTGCTACGGGAAATATACCAGGTTAAGACACCGCCCGCGATCGCTAATCCTGCTAAACCCAAAAATACTGTCGGCAAACCCAGAAATGTTTCGGCTACTCCGGCCAAAGCCAACGGTAAACTCAAAGCGATATTAGTCGCATTGTTTTGCAGCCCGAAGACTTTTCCCCGCATTTCTTCTGGGGTTTCTGCTTGAATTGTAGTCTGCATCGGCACTCCCACCAATGAGGCAAATAAACCCAACAGGGTAATGAACAGCACCGAGAGCCACAAATGCTGTGTAAATGCAGAAAGGCCCATCAGAGCAAATGCCATGCCGATCGATCCGATTAAACTCAGTTGGGAGTGAGAAAATTTGTGGCCGAGATAGCCGACTGTCGCCGCCCCAGCAGCCATGCCGACGCCCACCGCAGCCAGCAAAAATCCAAATTGCGACGCTTTCATACCCGGGAGGATTTCTGCCAGCCGCACCGCTAGAACTGCCAAGGCTGCAAAAATGGAAAAGAGAATAATTAGTTGAATTAAAGCATTGCGGACTTTCGGTTGATCGTTGATGTAACGCAGGCCATCTCGCAAATCTGCTAGGGGGTGTGGCGGTTCGTGTTCGGCATCGTTTTTTTCGCCTGTTTTCATCGACAGCAACAGCACTCCGGCGAAGGCGTAACTTCCGCCTACTACTAATTCTTTGCCGATTCCGATTCCGCCGCCGAGGTTGGTAAATAGGGTGTCGGCTAAAGCTAGTAAGGGTTCTCCGACTGCGAAGCCAATAATCACCGAACCCATCATGGTTGTGGTGTATAGGGAGTTTGCCGAGAGCAGGTGGCGGCGTTCCACAATTAGGGGAATCACTGACTGTTCTGCTGGGGCGAAAAATTGAGTTAGAGTCGAGACGAGGAATGTCACTAGCAGCAGCAAGCAGAATCCGAGCGGCAGTTGACCGAGTTCCCACCCGTCAGAGAGCCACAGCAGCACGGGCAATGTTAAAACGAAGGCTCCCCGCAGCAGGTTTGTGGCGACGAGCACTGCTTTTTTCGACCAGCGATCGACATACACGCCCGCAGCGGCCCCAAACAGCACTGCGGGAATGGTAAAGGCGATCATGATTGCCGATACCCACCTGCTGATGGTTTGATCTGGCGCTTGAAAGCGGCTGGCTACGAGGGCGATCGTCAGTACGAGATAAACTTTATCTGCTAGTTGAGAGAAAACTTGCCCGCTCCACAATGCTAGAAAATTTCGGTTTTTCAGAACTGGCAGAAATCCTCTTTCTTGTTCTGGAGTTTCGGCTACTGCTTCCGAGAGTTCTTCTGCTGCGCCTGCTGTTGCCAGCGGGGGGATTGCTTCGGTTTGTTGGCTTTTGCCGTTGCTTGACTCTGTTTCTGGAGTTTTGGGATATTTATCCATTTCTGGGTCTTGGACGTTGCTCCATTGTCGATCGGCCAAGACTGGCTCGGAGCGAAAATCGGGAAAATTTTCTCGTTCTTCCATTTTGTGGTGGGTCACAGCTAACACAGATATGCTTAAATCAGAATCGGACAGTCGGATCATAGGATTTGGGGGGGATCGCCTGGGATGGTTGAGGTTGGGGGGATGAAAATTTCAAATTGAGGTGTTAACCCCTAAGTTTATTAATAATCTCGTAACTTTATCTCTATCTATTATCTGATGTCGCAACAACCTTGAGAATTTACCTGAAATTGCCGGTAGGTTCGGGTATCCCCCAGGCTGGGGGTGCGATGTACCATCACCCGTTCGCCTATTTAACTAAACACTCAAAATTTAAAACTCAAAACTCTCTAAGTAGGTATCGATCGAGCTTCCCGATCTAATCGTGCAACCTAAATGATACTGGGCATATTGTCGCAAAATATTTTCTACTGATACCCAAGTTGTTCGATCGGCAATCCCCTCTCCTAGTTCTGGACTAGCCAACTCTTGCAGCGCTGCTAATTCTTTAGCATTAACCTGGAAGTTTGTCAAGTGTTTGCTGCCATTCGTTTGCCGGGAACGGGAGGCGGATTTGTACAAGCTACCGGTTTCGGAAGAGAGTTCTGCCTCTAGATTAGCTAGTTCGGACAAGCTGAAGGTTCCCCCAGAGGGTATACTAAAGCCGGTTTGCCAGTTCGGATCGGTGAAATTGGGGATGAGCGGGTGTCTGGTGGCGCAGCAGACTTGGACTTGGGGCGCCAGGCCGGCTAAGGCTAGCAAGTGAAAAATGCCGTGGGCGAGGTGAGCAATCAGCACGGCGGCGGATTGGATTTCTGTGCGATCGGACAAACGCTCCAAACGGCTCAAATGTTCGCCCAGCAACCAAAAGAGTTCTTCTTGGGGCTCGTCGGAAAGGGCACTGGCGATCGCCAATTCGGCCAGATATTGCGCGGCTGCGAGCTTCCCGAGGTTGCGGCTCAAACCTGGATGGGATTCTACGGTGCTGGCTTGGGTAATTTTGTCGAGCGATCGGCCTTTGGCAATTAGCAATTCGTTGACGACAAATAATTCGCTTCTTCCGCCAATGGTCGATCGGTGTTTGCGAACACCCGGTGCTACGGCTCGAATTAAGCCGAATTCCCGCGTCAAAACTGTCAGCACTCGATCGGATTCGCCGATCGGCGCACTCTTGAGATTGATTCCAGTTGCTTTGTAAGTTCGAGTCATTTGTTAGTTGACGGTTGACAGTTGACTGTTGTCCTTGATGTGCTATTTGGGTAAGTTCCCGCCGGCACCACCATGAAAGCGCACTTGGCAATTTTCATCCTAGAATCGCTGAACCGACTGGCTCCGCCTAACACGGCGTTGGAGCGGTCATTCCAAAGCGATCGTACTAAGCGTTTTAGTCCCCTCGTCGCCGCTAAACTTTGCCGTTAGCCCTCCTAGTTCTTGGTTGGGGAAGGTACAGAGAGCTTATTGACCAATCTTCAATGTAAGTTAGTAGTGAGTTTGGCAATAGGAATATAAAAAGAAATGTGATGAGTAATTGAGATCCAATTCCAATCGAGCGGTGGCATCAATTATTTTTGTAAGCGTGAATTTCTCTCAGCTATTAGGGCCTTAAGGATGGATGGAATATAGTTTTTTGCCCCCACCCAACCTGGCTCTTCTGTTGGGCTCTCCAGCATCCAGATAGCCGTTTTTAATCCTTGGTCAGATAACTTCTTCAAATTACTTTGGTTTATTAATGAGCTTGGTTCTATTCGTACCACATTATATACTGCTTGAGTACGAACTCTCTCGTCTGGGTCGCTAATGGCTTCAATTAGTGCTTTAGTAGACTCTGGCGTTGCGTGGTTACTCAATGCCGCGACAGCTACACTACGCCTACGTGCATCTGGATCGTGCTTCAAAACCCTAACTAGTACAGGAACTATTTCTTCTGAAGCTACATTTGCTGCGCCCAAAGCAAACAGAGCATGTGAACGAGCCCAAGCACTTGAATCTCTGGTTGCCACTACAATCAAATCAGGAATAACTAATTTTACCTCGTTCGTGTAAGCTTTTGACTCGCTTATAAGACTTTCGAGAAACCCTGCATATCTGGCACGGACGCAAGCGCTTCGATCCTTCAATCCATTCTTGAGCAAAGGGAAGACTTGAGGAATTAATGTCTTTTGATGTCGGGTAATTTGAGTTAGTCCACCAGCACTAGCTACACGTACTCCTGGATCTTTATCCTGCATTGATTGAGTTAAGATGGGAAGAATTTGAGAAATTAGTGTTTCTTGAGATGTGGCTGCCATAGCCAGTCCTTCGATACTGGTTTCTCGTACCCTCGGATCTTCATCTTGAACCATTGTCATGAGAGCAGTCAATATTGTATGTGGCTTTGCTTTAGAAATCAGAAGCCAAAGGGCTTTATAACGAGTTGTACCATCCCAACTCTTTAGAGCAGCTTTTAACTCATCGACATTTCTTTCGTCTTCCAACTTTAAAGAACGGAATTCCTTATCGGAAACCCCATCTGTAATATCGGAGCAATCTCCTCGATCTCCTTTACGTTCAATAGATCCAAATGAACAACTACTGTTGAATAACAGTAGAGATAGTAAAATAAGACAACGAAAAATGTTAAAGGCAGAAACAAATTCGGATCGCCATTTAATAGCCATAAATGTATACCCTAATACTTGTAACGAAAGTTATTAAGTCTGATTCAGCCACTCCACGAACTGTTGACGGCCAACAATTGGGACAATCTTAGCCTTGTTCGGAGGCAGATCCTGGGAATACATACCCGGAGCCTCTACCTCCAATAACAACTAACCAATAAGCAATAACTATTAACTCTTGTCTAAATTATCTCGCTGGCGAATTAATTCCGGGCCGCGGGAAGTCCCCAAACGAGTTGCACCAGCTATTACCAAATCTAGAGCTTGTTCGTGAGTGCGAATTCCGCCGGCGGCTTTAATCCCGATCCTGCCCTTAGTAACTTCCTTCAGCAGTCGCACATCATCAACTGTCGCCGCGCCAAAAAAGCCAGTGTTGGTTTTAATGTACGCGGCACCGGCCTCCATGCAAATCTCAGCCGCTAATTGTTTTTCGGCATCCGAAAGCAGCGAACTTTCGATAATTGCTTTGATTGTGAGATTGGTTTCTTCGCAAATTTGGGCTAATTCCCGGTGGAATTCGTCGATTTTGCCCGCTTTCAGCAATCCTAAATTAACCGAGACATCTAACTCTACCGCTCCATTATCTGCTGCTTCGAGGGCTTCGTAGATCTTCGCAGTTGAAGTCGAAGCACCGGTGGGAAAACCTATGACAGTACAGACTTTCGGGCGCTTGCCGTGCAGCAGCTCAACTGCTTGTCGGACATAGGCGGGATACACGCAAACTGTGACAAAGCCAAATCTCTCTGCTTGTTGGCAGCAGTTTTCTACTTGCTCTGGCGTGGCGGTGGGGTCAATCAGGCCGTAGTCGATCAAGGGGGCAATATCGATGTCTGCCTGGTGTGCAGCCATTATTTTTTTCTCTCTGAGGTAACTACTTCCTTATTATGTAGCGAATTTACCAATCTTCGACCGAAAGCAGCTAGGGTACAACCCCCCCGGATTCATCCGTGAGGTAGCTTTCTCCCATTCTTCAATCTAAAAAGTCAAATCTCAAATCTCAAATCGATTGACTTTACTCCGCGCCTGAGCGAGCACAAATACTCAATTTACTGCTCGGAAAAACTCTTGTGGAGATTGGTTCATTTATTTATGCTAAAAAAATATTTTGGTATCTCCCTAAAGAGATATTTTTAATCCTTCTTTAGGTATACTTTGTTGAAAGGACTTACGGTAGAGCCTGCGTCAGCTACGCTAGGGCAGAGCCTGGTAGCGGCTACTGTTTTTACTTTTAGTAGTGCTTTAAAAACATAAAAGCCAGTGCCAAGCATGAATCATTTAGAACTCGAACAAGAAATAGGGAAGATGGCTAGAGCGATGATGACTCGCAATAGCTTAATTGGTAAAGATTTGATTACGGATCTCAGAGGGCGACTGTCTGTTGACAGTGTAGCTGCTTTGATGATTGTCAGTATTGAGCGTTTGATTTGGTATGACAGCGAGTCCGTGATCTGGAGTTTGAGTTATTTGATTCCTGCTGACGTGATGGAAGAAATTCGCCGGATTACTGCGCTGGTTGTTTGCCAGCGGTTGATGGGCAAGGGTTTTGTGCTGGGCAAAGATTTTAGTATTGATGCAACAGGCCAGTTGCTGTTGAGTGAGAATGCTAAAACAGCGGTTGTGGTTGCTTGAATTGGGCAAGCAGAAGTAGGAGCTATTAGCACTATGAGATTTGCAGTTAGACTTGGGGCGCCCTAGGACTCTTTGTGTAACTGCAAACCTAATTCGGGATGCGGTAAGAGTTGCGTAATTCACGCAGAGTTAAGATTCGCAGCAGCTCTAAAAAACGATGAGTGCGGTTAGATAAAAGAGCATTTTACCCGAAGAAAATAGTTAGTTTCGACCGCAAATTGTTGAGGTTGTTACGGGTAGTGTGTACGGGCGATCGCCCTGTATCAAATTTTTCAGATTTTTAGTGGAATTACAGTTTTACTCCACGTAGGATTTCATGTAGAATCATCCCTAAGATAGATACAAAATATTATGAACTTAATTCAAAACTTGGAAGCGGCTTGGTATTACCATCTGGGTTCGCGCCACCTCGAAGCTAACGACGATCATGGTGCCCTGGCGAACTTTAACAGAGCTGTGAAGTTGCAATCCGATCATTATAAGGCTTGGTTCGGGCGAGGCATGGCTTTGGGGAACTTAGAACGGCACTTAGAGGCGCTGAATAGTTTTGATGAGGCCTTGGCGGTGCAGCCGAATGCGAGCTTTGGCTGGCACAACCGGGCTATTGCTTTAGCAAAGTTGGGTCAGCACTTGGAGGCTCTCAACAGTTTTGACAGAGCTCTGGAGTTCAACCCCTACGCGGCGAGTATTTGGCACAACCGGGCACTGACGCTGATCGATATGGGGCTTTACGATAAGGCGGTTATGAGTTTCGATCGCTCTTTAAATTTGCTCCCGGAGGCTGCTTGGGCGTGGTACAACCGAGGTAATGCTCTGTTGGAACTCAAGCTTTACTATTTGGCGCTCAACAGTTTTGACAGGGCGATCGAGTTTAACCCAGACGACGCGAAGGCTTGGTACAATCGCGGTATCGCTGCGAACTCAATGGGACTTTACAAGCAAGCAGTGGCTAGTTTTAGTCGATCGCTCGCTCTGAAACCGGGCAGAGCCGAAGCTGTGGGCGAACGGAGAGTTGCTTTGGGCAAATTAGTAGGTTTAAATCAGAAAAATGCCAAGTTCACTCCCACCTCTGAGTGTTCCCTTGAAGATTATTTGGTGTGGTACAACCGGGGTGTGGAATTGGCGCGAAAAGGCTGCTACTCGGAGGCGATTGCTTGCTACGAAACTGCTTTAGAAATAAATCCTGATTTTGCTAATGCTTTTTACAATAAAGCTTGCTGTTATGCGCTACTGGGATTTGCTGATTTGGCCCTTGACAATTTGCAGCGGGCTGTGGAGTATATCCCTAATTTATACCGAGAACTAGCTTTAGCTGACTCTGATTTAAGCTGCATTTGGAAACAAGAACGTTTTGAAGCGCTGATCCAAGGTTGATTTTACGCAAAAAACAGCTCGCCGATCGGGCGAGCTGTTATAATTGCGCGGCGCAAATTCGATCGCGCGACAGTATTTTTGCCATCTTTAGCTATCGCACATAAACTTTGATGGAGGGCTTGACCGGCCTCTTGGCAACTACGATCACCCGGTAGATGCCAGACTCGGGGAGTTGAGCAAAAGTTTGACCTTCGCCTTGATCCAGGAGTTGTCCCGACGGAGATTCGATCGCCAGATCTACATTTTTCTTGCTAGCAGTTACCCTGATTGTCTGTCCCTGTTTGCCTTGAACCGTGATGGGCTGGATTTGGTAACCGGACATTTTGAGTTTGACTGTGGCTTCTTTTTCCTTGAATGCTATGGGAATTGCGCGATCGGGCCGATAAGTCCACTTGGCGTTAAAGTCGCGTCCGAGTACGAAGCTGCTGGTCTCACCTTTCGGGGTAACTCGCACGCGGTAGATGCCAGACTCTGGCAACTGACCCACCCACTGATTGTCTGTTTTTTCAATAACCCCCATATTTTCACCATTGGGACTGTACAGTTCCGCTGTCAGTTGTCCCGCCCACAGGGATAGAGTGAGTTCCCGCCCTTTGACGCCTTCAAAAATATAGGTGGTGGGTTGGTTGATGGTTTCTCGAATTTCCGAGGTTGACATTCGCTTGATCGGTTCGAGGTTGGGAACTGATTCAGATGTAGCGGGTTTGTTAACGGTTTCTGTAATTTCCGAGGCAGCCATCAGCTCGCTCGGTGCAAATTTTGGGGCTACAGGGCCGGCAAATACTGATTTTGCCGTCATCATGACTAGCATTCCAGTCAGTAAAATTAGTTTTTTCATGTCGCACTTCCGATTGGTAATGAGTTGTATATGGTTACTTGTGTTTGCCTGTTTTCACCGGATTAAATCTGGCGGCTACAGCAGTATGGAGGATACACATAAATATCCCGTACTTGCACAAAACCTGCTGGTAGCAGATTGGCAGTGCGGAAGCTAAGTAGTAGCCTCAGTTGGTCGGGACATTTCCATGATACTCCCTACCCATAATATCATCAGAGAATATTAGTAATTTGGTCGAAGAAAATTAAAGCTTCTTCCGAGGAGCTTGCTAAAAAAAATGCCCACACCCAAAAAACGCGGTGTCTTGGCTCTGGGAGGAGCGTTGCTACTAGAAAACGGCTAGCACCCGCACGGGGTGACGACCCCTACTGTTACTTAGTTTTGGACGATCGGCTGATTCTGTAGGGCAATACACACCGCACCTTACCATATTCGTAGCGTGTCAAACCAGTTTTTGCGTAAATTTTGATATTATTGTAGGGTTTGTAGGGGCGGATTTAGTTAGTATCTCTGATATTATAAACGAGTTTACCTCTGCAAAACCCGCCCTCCCACACGAGGTTAATTTGTACTACGAACCAGACAGAATTTTCAGGTAAGCTTGTACTGTGTTGAACAAGCCCATTTCTAGCGCTTCTGCAATTAAAGCATGACCGATCGATACTTCTAGGATATCAGGAATCGAGCAAAATTTAGCTAAGTTTTGCAAATTTAAATCATGTCCGGCATTCACTCCCAAACCTGCTGATTGAGCGGCTTGAGCTGCTAAGACATATTGTTGAAAAACAGATTCTACTCTACCTTCGCGAAAAGCAGTTGCGTAGGGTTCCGTGTACAGTTCTACTCTGTCTGCTCCAACTTCTTTTGCTAGCGGCATGAGAGCAGCATCTGCATCCATAAACAGGCTGACTCTGATGCCGTTGTCTTTTAATTTTTGAATGATGGGTAAGAGCCGGTCGCGATTTTCGGGAATATTCCAACCGCTATCCGATGTTAGCACGTCGGGAGCGTCCGGCACCAAGGTACACTGAGCCGGTTTTACGTCGCAAACTATATCCATAAAGGGCGGCTGAAACGGGTTTCCTTCGATGTTGAACTCGACGGTTAGCATTTTGGCTAATTCGTAAACATCGGCAGCTTTGATGTGCCTTTCGTCGGGGCGCGGATGGACTGTAACGCCGTGAGCTCCGGCAGCAATTACTGTTTTGGCGGCTTCCGTAACGCTGGGGATACCGATGTTTCGAGAGTTTCTGAGGAGGGCGATTCTGTTGATGTTAACGCTGAGTTTAGTCATGGGATGTTAATCTTTAAGGTTGATGCTACTATATTAATCGTTTTTGGGACGAAACTTTGAGCCTATTGCGGTAGTGTGAGGGCATTCTTATGCCAATTCCCCAAACTCTTGCTACATTTTTCTCTTATATTAATTATTAAAAATAGAAGCTCTCCGTAGGATAACGGCTTTGCTTTGTCGAGCATTCTTGTAGGGAAAATGCCTTGCCATGTCCCTTATTTCGGTATGAAAACGGCATTGCCGTGTCCCTCATCCTCGTAGAGAAACGGCATTGCCGTGTCCATCCTTCCCGCGCCGGACACGGCCTTGCCGTTTCCCTACAGATAGGGTTTTAATACTTGGTATTAGAGTCGAATTTAGCTTCAGCCAGCGGTAAGCTCTCTGCAAAAAAAGCCTCTGCTCTTTTATGTTTTCCTGCCAAATCTTCAAGATTGGCAATGCAGAAAAGTGGTGCGACGCGAGCGACTATTTCTGGCGGAAAATCTCGGGTAAAATATTTGAGTTCAAAGTCGTATCTGTGTGGACGGTAAATCATGCCCAACAGTTCGACTAAGGGTAGAAGCGTCCAATTGTGATAGTTGCCGAGTGCATCTACTAAATGTCCGCGATAAATCTCTTTCTTTACCAGAGGTTGCAGCAATTCAAAACGAATTTTAATTTCGTTGAATCTAGAGTGCATTGTGGATAAATGTTTGCTTTGATCCAAATGCGGCGGTACAATTAGATTAGCTTTGTCAAAGGCGATCGGTACATTGCCGTGCCGTTCTATTTCTAAAAATTCGTTATTGCTGCTGCGCCGGAAAACAGCAAAATCAATTAGCAAAAACGGCGGGGTTTCTTTGAGCCGCCAGAAGCACTGCGACTGCCCGTGCCAAGCGGGTTCGGGAACTCGATATTTGAGTTCGATTTCGCCAATTTCTGCGAGGGCTTTTTCAACAATATCAAAGGTTTGTTGCACGCAGTTATCTTCAACCACAACCGCAATATCGAGGTCTGACAACTCGTCGGTGTATCCGTGGGCTGCTGAACCTCCTTGCCACAAAGCGAGAACAAAATCTAAAGGTTGTAAGGTTGAAACAATCTTTTCGAGAATGATTTGTCTCATGGAATCAAGCTATACTGTTTGTTTTCCCTGGCTTGCACAAGTTTAACAAACGATCGCGGGTTGAGATTGCTCCGCGACTGTTCTCCGAGGAATTGCTAATGCGTCCGGTTGTGCACTGCTGCCAAAAATTACACGGGAAGCTGCAAGGGAGAGCGGCAATCTTTGGGAAAGTGCGATCGCCCGCGAGTGAAAATCAGCCTTAAATTGTCAGAATCAGAAACTTGCCCGCTGTCCGGTAATATGAGAAAGGATTAATTTTTAACAGCGCGGCATGGCTATTATTTGGGAACTCGACTTTTACAGCCGTCCAATCATAGACGAGCGAGAGAAAAAAAAATGGGAATTGCTGATCTGCGAAAGCCCGCTGAATGTAAGCGACAAGGCTGAATCTCTGTTTCGCTACTCGCAATTCTGCTCTAGTTCAACCGTGAATTCCCTGTGGCTGGCTGGCGCCATTAAAGATGCGATCGCCGCAGCACCGAAACGGCCCGAAAAAATCCGCTTTTTTCGCCGCCAAATGGCGAACATGATTACCAAAGCCTGCGACGAGTTGGACATTCCCGCCGCTTGCAGCCGCCGCACCCTCGCCCTCAGCCTGTGGCTGGAAGAACGGATGCAAGACGTTTATCCCGCCGAACCGGGCTATCAACCGGTTGTGAACCCGAGCGTTCAATTTGTACCCGAAACGCCAGTTGCGCTGCCGGATGCTTTAATCGGCGAAAAATGGACGTTTGTGAGTTTGCCGATCGCCGCTTTTGACGAAATGTCCGAGTGGGATATCGGATTTGGCGAAGCTTTCGGGCTGCCGATGACAGGCCTGGGCCCGGAAACGCAAATTCCGGGACTGATTATCTATTCGTCAAGAGCAGCAGCTCTGGCAGGTTGGATGTCGGGTTTGGAGTTGGCTTTTCTCAAATTTGAGAGCGGCCCGCCCGCTAGGCTGGTATTAGATACGGGGGCTAACGATCGCTGGATTTTAGCTAATGTCAGAGACGCAGCAACTGAGAGAGAAGCGAAAGGATTTGAAGCCGCGAAAAACCAAGCAAAAAAAGTACATTTCTTAGCAATTCAGTCCAATCCCGAATCGGAATCTTTCGCAGGATTTTGGCTGCTGCACGAACTCACTATTTAGTCGCTCCCTTGGCAATAACTGCTCTCTGGCAGCATTCTCAATTAGATTTAACCCACCAGTTTTTTTGACAAAAAATCTCGGGCTTGAGATTTGACGTGCAGCAAGAAAGCTAGTTTCTGACCCCGCCCAAAAACGGATACCGTGCCACGTACTCCTGTCGTGTAGAGATAAAAATTTTAGATTCTAGTTCAAGCTCCCAGATTCATCTGTGAAGTAAATCTAAAACCTAAAATCTAAAAGCTAAAATCGACTGACGCGATTGGCAAGATGGAAACAATCACAAATGCGTACAATCTTGTTATCGCCCATTCCAGCAGTTTCCCAAAAGAATCTAAATGTAGCCGCGTGCTCCCAACCCATATCCAGTAAGTTATTGCCAATTCTTTAATCGAAAATCGAAAATCGGAAATCGAAAATCGAATCGCCCATTACCAACCACCGACAACAATGACCAATAACCAATCAGCAGAACAACTGCTAGAATTAGCCACCAAAGCAGGGGCCGAAGCTGCTGAGGTATTGGAATCGCAATCGCTCTCGCGGCCGGTCTTTTTTGAAGCAAATCGCCTCAAACAGCTAGAAACCGCTCAAGCAGAAGGCCTTGCCCTACGGCTGTGGCGGGATGGGCGGCCGGGTTTGGCGGTGGCCTACGGGCCCGTGGAACCGCAAATTTTGGTGGACAGGGCGATCGCGCTTTCGCAACTCAACGAACCGGAAACCATCGAACTCGGCACCGGCGAGAAAGTTGTTTATCCCGATCGCGGAGTGTCGGTGCCGGCCGAACAGCTAGTAAACTGGGGAAAAGAGGCGATCGCGATCGTCCGCGAAGCCTATCCCGAAAGCCTCTGCACCGCCGAACTCGACTGCGAAATCGAAAGCACCCGCTTGCTGAACACCAGAGGCTTGGATTCAAGTCACACCGACACCACTCTCAGCGGTTACTTGTCAGCAGAATTAGTGCGGGGAGAAGATTTCCTCAACATTTGGGAAGGCGAAACCGAACGCGGCACCCTCGACTTAAACACCAGCGCCAGGCGAGTTTTGCAACGTTTGGAATGGGCGAAAGACAATGTAGCCCCCGCCACGGGCCGCGTGCCGGTGCTGTTTACAGCCAAAGCCGCCGATTTGCTTTGGGGGACTGTCTGTGCGGCGTTGAACGGCAAACAGGTACTCGAAGGCGCTTCGCCTTGGAACGATCGATTGGGATCGCAAGTGACATCGCCGCTTGTCACCCTCTCGCAGCAGCCGGATATCGGGCCCTATAGCTGTCCTTTTGACGACGAAGGCACTCCCACTCGGGCGATCGTCTTTATCAACAAAGGAGTCTTGCAGCTATTTTATACCGATCGCACCACCGGTCGAGCCTTGGGCAGCGGCACCACGGGCAACGGATTTCGCCCGGGTTTGGGCAGCTATCCCACGCCGAGTTTATTCAATGTTTTGATTCAACCAGGTTCGCTTTCGCTAATCGATTTAATCGCTCAATTAGACGACGGAATTGTAGTCGATCAAATGCTTGGCGGCAGTGCCGGAATTTCCGGTGATTTTTCGATTAACGTCGATCTCGGCTACCGAGTCAAAAAAGGTCAAATAGTCGGCAGAATCAAAGACACAATGGTAGCAGGCAACGTCTACAGCGTCCTCAAGCAATTAGTAGAATTGGGAGGAGACTCCGAGTGGAACGGTTCTTGTCACACACCATCTCTAATTGTAGAAGGATTGTCCGTCATCGGCAAAAACTAATGGATAATTGGTAACCGGGAATCGGTAATTGGTAATAAACTTTTGAGTTTTAAATTTGGAATCTTAAGTTCAAAAATTTTACCTGCAAAACTTAACAATTAGAACTTAAACTTACTAGCCAATTCCCAATTCCCAACGATCAATTACCAGCAAAAATGCCTGGTATTCTTTTAGAGCCAAAACCTCTATTCATCGAGATAATTTGAGCCATTACGCACCCTACACATAAATTCCCAATCTCAAATCTCAAATAATTATGCGTATTTGTTTTATCGGCGATTCTTTCGTAAACGGTACGGGCGATCCAACATATCTTGGTTGGACAGGACGAATTTGCGCGGCCGCTTGCGGCGGGCAAAGACAGGATATTACCCATTATAATTTAGGAGTGCGGGGAGAAACGAGTGCCGATATAGAAACTCGGTGGTTCAACGAAATTTCTTGCCGCTTGCCTCACTACAGCGACGGCAGAATAGTATTTTCCTTTGGCGTCAACGACACTTACCTAGAAAATGGAAAAACTCGCGTCGCCCTTGAAAAATCAATTGAAAACGTCCGCTATATTCTCAAGTCTGCCCAAGAAAGAGTACCCGTTTTAATGGTAGGCCCACCGCCAGTTAGTGATGCCGCTCGCACAATCAGAATAGCCAATTTATCCGAACATTTTTCGCAAGTTTGCAGCGAGTTAAACGTGCCTTATTTAGATATTTGCACTCCTCTGCAAAAATCAGAAGTTTGGCTGAAAGAGCTTACCGAAAATGACGGTTCCCATCCCCGTGCCGTGGGTTATACTGAATTGGCTAAAATAGTTCACAATTGGGACGGTTGGCAAGCTTGGTTTAAAAATATCAATAGATCGGAGAAAAAGACTGTTACCCTCTTCCGAGCTGTAGGCCAAAAAGAAATGGAATTGATTAAAGAAAGCGATTTCATGGCCTTTCCGCCGCGGCTGCCTTTTCAGCCTATTTTTTATCCCGTACTCTACAAAGCATACGCCATAAAAATTGCGCGAGATTGGAATACAAAAGATGCAGCATCGGGATATTTTGGCTATGTAACCCAATTTCGAGTTTTGGCTGAATTCTTAAAAAAATATTCCGTTCAAACTGTCGGCAGTTCGATCCACAAAGAATATTGGATTCCGGCAGAAGATTTGGCAGAATTTAATCGCAATATTATCGGAAAGATTGAAATATTTGCTGAATATCAACCGTAGAATAGGAGCAATGACAGATGTTAGATTTTAATCAATTTGAAGTTGTAAGTTTTGACTGCTACGGCACTCTCATAGATTGGGAAAGGGGAATACTGCCAGTCTTGAGACAATTGCTGTCAAGTCGGGAGATAGATTTGAGCGATGACGGAACTTTAGAGCTGTTTGCTGAATTTGAATCCGAATTAGAAAACTCCGAGCATAATTATATCAAATATAGGGAAATTTTGCAACAAATAGTGCAAAAATTTGGTAAAAGATTTAATTTTGAACCAACAGAAACAGAACTAAAGTGTTTGATTGAGTCCATCAAAAATTGGCAGCCATTCCCGGATACAGTCGCAGCTTTGGCAGCACTCAAGCAAAAATACAAACTGGCGGTAATTTCCAACATTGACGACGATTTGTTTGCCGATACGGCTAAACATTTAAAAGTTGAATTCGACTGGTTGATTACTGCAGAACAAGTGCGATCGTACAAACCGTCAACTCGCAACTTTGAAATCGCCCTAGCAACAATGGGAATAGCACCGGAAAAACTGCTGCACGTTGCTCAGAGTGTATATCACGACATTGTACCGGCCGCATCAATGGGAATCTCAACGGTTTGGGTAAATCGCAGACACGATAAAACAGGATTTGGGGCGACACTACCGGCCAGCGGCCAGCCAGACTTGGAAGTGCCCGATTTGAAAACATTGGTGGAGGCTATAGGGTAAAAAAATCGCAGATTGACATCAAATCCGGTAGCAGCGGAATTACAGCAGATTTCAGCTAAGTATCGAAGGATTTTTTGCTAAAGTGCGATTGAGCAGAAAATTCTCAGGTCATCTACGCTATTTATGCCGTACATTACTATCCCTAAACAACTTAGGGAACCTTCCAGGGTCATCGAATCTCAACTGTTTTTACGGCCGAAACGCCTCGCTATTTTTGAAGCTTGTCTGATCGGTTTAATTTCAGGACTCGCTGGGGTTTTGCTCAAATCAGGAGTCGGATGGCTGGGCAGTTGGCGAGTTGCTACCTCGACAGTAATTCCAGCTTGGATATTACTGCCCAGCGTCGGTTTATTGGGCGGGTTGCTGACAGGTTTCTTGGTTGAGCGTTTTGCTCCCGAAACAGCAGGCAGCGGCATTCCTCACGTCAAAGCTGCTCTCGGCGGAGTCAATCTTTCCTTAGATTTGCGAGTAGCTGTCGCCAAACTTCTGACCACTATTTTAGCAGTTGGTTCCGGTTTAACTTTAGGAAGGCAAGGCCCGACTGTGCAAATAGGAGCATCTTTGGCCGGCTGGATCGGTCACTTGATGCCTACTTCTCCAGACTACCGCCGACAATTGATTGCTTGCGGTGCTGCTGCAGGATTGGCTGCTGGTTTCAATACTCCCATTGCAGGAGTTTTGTTTGTAGTTGAAGAACTGCTGCACGACGTTTCGGGATTGACTTTAGGGACTGCAATTATCGCTTCATTTATCGGTGCAGTTGTCTCGCAGCTTTTGGGCGGCGATAGCTTGAATTTGAACCTTCGGGAGTACCAAAGCAGTTTTGAGGCTCAGGAAATTCCCTTCTACATACTGTTAGGAGTTTTAGCGGGATTGCTGGGAGCTTTGTTCACGAAAGGGATTATTGCTAGCTTACATTTTAACAGGCGATCGCTCAAATTAGCTTTGCCAGCGCGAGTGGCTCTAGCTGGCATAATCTGCGGTTCAGTAATAGCTTTTCTCCCAGAAACTTTCCGCAACAATACGGGTTTGCGGGAGTTTCTGCTGACCGGTGAAGCAAGCGGCCTAACGAGTTTAATTGCTTTTGTAGCTCACTTTTTTCTAACAATTATTTCCGCTGCTTCTGGAGCTCCGGGAGGATTGTTCTCCCCTTCCCTAGTTATGGGTTCTGCACTCGGTCACATGGTGGGCATTGTGCAGGCAGATTTCCTAGGCGTTGGTTCGCCAGTAACTTACGCTTTGGCGGGAATGGGAGCGTTTTTTTGCGCGGTTACTAGAGCGCCGATTACTTCGGTAGTAATTGTGTTTGAAATTACGGCGGATTTCAAATTAGTGCTGCCTTTGATGATCTGTTCTGTAGTTGCTTATTTAATGGCAGAAAAGGTAGAGAGCGGCTCGCTCTACAATCACCTTTTGGAGTTTAACGGCATTCAACTGACAAAGGCCAAAGCTGCCAGCAATACTTTGAGCGACTTGTACGCAGAGGACGTGATGCAGCGCCGAGTTGAAACTCTTTCGAGTCTGCTGACTTTCGATGAAGTGATGCAGGCATTTTCGCGATCGCACCACCGAGGATTTCCAGTAGTTGAAGATGGCAAATTAGTCGGAATTGTCAGTCAAACCGATTTGGCAAATGCCAGCGAGCGCAATTTGTCCGGAAGCTCGCTGCTCAAAGAATTTATGACTCTACACCCGATCGCAGTCAAAGCAAAGGATACTTTAAGCGAGGTATTGTACAGGCTCAACAACTACAATATCAGCCGTTTGCCAGTCATAGAAGGCCGCCGTTTGGTGGGAATTATTACCCGCAGCGATATTATCCGAGTGGAATCCGATCGCCTCAGCGGAGAAACAACCCAGGGCCCGCATCCAGAACCTTCCTATGTTGTCTATCAAACCAGGGCTCCGCAAGTCGGAAACGGCAGGTTATTAGTGCCGCTTTCCAACCCCCAAACAGCACCCGCTTTGTTGCGGCTGGCGGCGGCGATTGCGCGCGATCGCAATTACGAATTAGAATGCCTGCAAATCATCTTAGTACCGCGCAACAGTTCCCCCTCAGAAAGCGCAGTGCGGACAACCAAAAGCCGCCGCCTGCTACAACAAGCCGAGCGCATTGTTCGCAATTGGAACTTGCCGGTACACACCCAAATACGGGTAGCTCACGACGTGCCTAACGCGATTTTGGAGACAATTAGGGAACGACATATCGATTCAATTTTGATGGGCTGGCAAGGCGAATTTTCCACAAAAGGACGCATTTTTGGCGATGTTGTGGATACCGTAATTCGGCAAGCCGGCTGCGAGGTTATTTTGGTGAAGTGGAGCGAAAAACTATTAGCAACACGTAAGAAAAAAGAATTTTCTCCGACTTTCAGCGGGCGGAAATATGCGTCTATAGAATGGGAGTTAAAACCCGAAGGAGTTGAGGGCACAGATAATCCCACATTGGCGAGATCCTCAGATTCATCAGCGACTCCTGACACTGAATTTTCCCCGCCGAATTCAGACATTCCAGGCCCAGAATTGGGACTGCACACGCTGATGGGTTTGCACCGCTGGTTGGTGCCTATTCGCGGCAGTTACAAGCAAGCTGCCGCTTTGCGGCTGCTACCTGCTTTGGTGGCTGCGAGTGCTGTACCGGAGATTAAATTGTGTCAGGTTCACCAGCCTTCTGTTGCAGAACCCGATCGCCGCGAATTAAAGCAAGCGGCGGAGTTTATCCAGCGCCGGGTTAGCTGTTCGATAATAGCGACCTCGGTTTGCGCTAAATCAGTTTCTGATGCTTTAATTGATTTGGCTCAGAACGATCAGTGCGATGCGATCGTCCTGGGAGCGAGTCGCGAAGGGCTGCTGAAGCAGGTGATTCAGGGGAACATTCCGGAAGCTGTGGCGCGCGGGTGCGACTGTACAGTCATTTTAGTGCGATCGGCCAATTAGTCATTAGTTAGTTGTTATTTGTTGGTATTTTAGTCTTCCAGTCTTGTTCCCAGGCTCTGCCTGGGAATACATACCCGGAGGATCTGCCTCCAATAATCAATAACCAATAACTAATAACCAATAACTAATAACTAATAACCAATAACTATGGTTCACTTTAACGTTGCCTTTCAACACCTTAACTCCTTCGCGGATATTACGCTCTCCCTGGCGAAAACTTTAGACAAAATGGGAATTCCTATTTCTGTCGAACCTTCGACAATTGCCTCTCACCTCACCCGCCATTCCACAGCAGAAGAAAACGATTTGCTAGAGAAGTGGATGAAGACCGCACCCTCAGATTTATTTCATATCAAATGGTCTCATTACTGGAAACCTTATTTTTTAAAAGAACTCAACGGACATCTCAACTTAGAACTTTTTGCTATCAATTACGAATTCGCAAAAAACACTGATGATTATGATTACTGGATTTACGATGCTGTCAACAATTTATCCCACAAACTAGCCGTCAGCCAATATTCTAAAAACGTTTTAATTAATGCTGGATGTCCGGCGGACAAAGTATCAGTCATGCCTCTAGGTTTCAATCCTTTAATCTCGCAACTCTATTTCCCCAGACCGCAAAAAAACCAAAAAGATGTAAAACATATTCTGCACATGACCAATTCTTTTGATTTGTATAGATTTGGCACGGATCTCGCCATTCAAGCTTTCTGTGAAGAGTTTAAAGATGATTCCAAAGTACAGTTAATTATCAAAGATGGTGGCAAAAATCCCGATGTAATAGTGGAACATCTCGTCAATATCGAAAAGCACCTCGGCAAGTTCAAGTCAAAAATTTTGATAATCCCTAAATTTTATAATAAAGCAGAATTAGCTGATTTATATTTGTCAGCCGATGCTTTTTTAGCTCCGTTTCGCGGCGAGGGTTTTGCGATTAAAATTTTGGATGCCTTTGCTGCAGGTTTGCCCGTCGCTATGACTATGTACGGCGGTCCCACGGAGTACGCCAATGCTGATAACTGCTATCCCATTGCTTACGATCTAATTCCTGTAGGAAAGTGTTACGATACTCAGTATCTAAAAATCAGAAATGCTCCTCATTGGGCAGAACCAAATGTTCAGTCTGTTCGCCAACAGTTGCGAAAAATTGTTGAAGATCCGATGCGTTTTCAGGTAGCTCAAAAAGCTAGAGAGACGGCGGATTTATTTAATTGGGAAGCTGCGGCTCAAAAATTGCTAAGATTAATGCGAGAATTGTTTTAGGAGCGGAAATTATGGGACTCGAACGCAAAATGTTTAGGGGAATGTTTTCACCCGGAGAAGTGGTACGATTGAAACAGCCTTGTTTTACTCCAGGGCGATTGTTTGAGCCAGGAAAATATAACGCTGATGAGTTGCCAGATATCGCTTTTGATATGGGTTTGGTAGACCATTTGCCACCAGTCAAAGGCAAGAGTTCAGAAAATCTCAATGCCCAGGACCCACCAGCTCAAAACCTTGAGGACTAAACTCCCGTTTGCAGTAAGGACTTCAGTCCTGAAAATCTCCGTTTGTAGTAAGGACTTCAGGCCTGAAAAATAAAATAATCACAGACTCAAGTCCTGACTGCAAAAAAGATAAAGCCAATTTAACCATTTTGCTCTATCTGGGCAATTAACTCTGTCAAAACTTTACTAGCTTTATCATTCTCAATCTGACAAGTTCCGGCATTCTGGTGTCCGCCGCCACCATATCTTAACATTAACTCCCCAATATTAGTTTTAGAAGTTTTGTTAAAGATTGACTTACCAACTGCGAAAACAGTATTTTGTTGTTTCAGCCCCCAAAGTACGTGAATCGATATATTGCACTCGGGGAACAAAGCGTAAATTACAAAACGATTCCCCGCATAAATCACATCTTCGTTGCGCAAATCCAAAACAACTAAATTATTATAAACTTGGGCGCAGCGCTTTATTTGCTCTTTAAATTTTTCTTCTTGATCGAAGTAGAGGTCTACTCTTTCTTTCACATCAGGAAGCTCCAAAATTTCATCAATGGTATGATTTTTGCAGTAATCGATTAACTGCATCATTAACTGATAATTGGAAACCGTAAAATCTTTAAACCTTCCCAACCCTGTTCGAGCGTCCATTATGAAGTTTAACAGCACCCATTCTTCCGGATGCAGAACCTCTTCTTGGGCAAATTGAGCGGAATCAGATTTGTCAACTGCCGCCATCATCGCCTCAGAAATATCAGGAAACTTTGCTTTGCCTCCATAATATTTGTACAACACCCTAGCTGCGGAAGCTGCATAGGGGTCGATGATGTGGTTGATTTTGATTTTTTCGTGTCTGAGAGTTTCGCTGAAATGGTGATCGAAAGCTAGATGAACTCCATCAACATAGGGTAAATTGGTGCTAATATCGTTATTTGTTATTTCGATTTTTCCATCCTGCATATCTTTAGGATGCACGAATTTAATCTCGTCGATCAGATCGAGTTCTTTGAGCAAAACGGCACAGACAAGACCGTCAAAATCGCTGCGGGTGACTAATCTGTATTTTTTAGTGAGTGGCATATGCTTCTGTGATAGGGAGGGAATGATTATAAGACAATATAACTTATTACCCGATCGCTTTCCAATATGAACCCTGACCCTTACGCTTGGATAGAGAAGTCCCTCGACACTATTCGCCGCGCCCATTGGTATCGATCGCCAGAATCGATCGAAAGCTCCCCCGGGGCTGTGGTAAAGTTAGCAGGCCGTCGGCTGATTAACTTTGCCAGCAACGATTATCTCGGACTTGCTGGCGATAACAGGTTAATTCAAGCGGCTATGGCTGCAACTAAGGAATTTGGTACGGGTGCGACGGGTTCGAGATTGCTAAGCGGACACCGCGATTTGCATCGGCAGCTAGAACAAGCTATTGCTAATTTAAAACAAACTGAAGATGCTTTAGTATTCAGTTCGGGATATTTGGCGAATTTAGGGGCGATCGCATCCGTTGTCGGCAAGCGCGATTTAATATTATCTGACAAGTACAACCATTCGAGCCTGAAAAACGGAGCCGCACTCAGCGGTGCAACTGCCCTAGAGTACAGTCACTGCAATCTTGAGGATTTAACGGTCAAGTTAGAGCAAAATCGCGCGAGATACCGCAAGTGTTTAATTATTACCGATAGCGTCTTTAGCATGGATGGGGACTTGTGTCCGCTGCCGCAGTTGTTGGCTTTGGCCGGAAAATTTAACTGCATGGTATTAGTAGATGAAGCTCACGCTACAGGAGTTTTCGGTGCTAGCGGTGCCGGTTGTGCAGAACATTTCGGGTGTACGGGAACACCGCTGATTCAAGTGGGGACACTCAGCAAAGCTTTGGGAAGTTTGGGCGGTTACGTTGCCGGCTCTGCTGCTTTAATGGATTTTCTGCGTAATCGAGCTCCGAGTTGGATTTATACTACGGCATTGACGCCTGCTGACGCGGCGGCTGCTTTGGAAGCTGTGAGAATTGTACAGCAAGAACCAGAACGCCGAGTTCGGTTGCGACAAAATATCGAAACTTTCAAATATTGCGCGATTACCAATCACCAATTACCAATTAGCAATTCCCTCTCCCCTATTTTCAGTCTTCCGTTAAAAGATGCAGCCTCCGCTTTAACAGTGGGCAGCAAACTCAAGGAGATGGGTATTTTTGCTCCGGCGATTCGGCCTCCGACTGTAAGCGTGAGTCGAATTCGGATTTCGCTGATGGCAACTCACGAGCTCGCACACCTTCAGCAGTTGGTAGAGGCGCTGCTGCAAGTTTTAAGTTTTGAGTAAATGTTGGGTGCGCCATAAGTACCTTCCCCTTTGAGTAAATGTTGTGAGACGGGGAGAATTCCTACTTCTGCCTTCAGCCTTCTGCAGCTATAGCCTTCTGCAGCTCTAGCTTTCTGCCTTCTGCAGCTCTAGGCTTCTGCCTTTTTTTTGATTGTCAAGATATCGCTATTGACTTATGGCCAATCTTATACAGTAGTTTGGGCGATCGGTCAATAACTGTAAATTTTTTGTAAATTTAGATACTTTTTGAAATTTAGCGCTATATTAGAGAAGTAGCAGGTACACCAAATTTTATATAAGGAACGTCCACCATGAACACAAATCGTCAAAGCGTAAAAAAAGTAGCAGAAACCCACCGCGCTAACATTCACAAGCAACTGATACACCGCATAGAAGTAGCGAGATCCAGTGGGAACCAAGATTTGGTTCGGGTGCTTGAAGAGGAAATGAGACAGCTTTAAAGAAGCTGCAACTAGAATTTGCCCGTAGTTTGGTTTAGAGGGTTGTGCGAGAAATGCAGAATTCCGCCAACCGCTACCTGTTAACTTTTGACTCCTCTCTTAGTTGGTACAAAAAACCCCGGTTTCTTCAAGAAACCGGGGTTTTTTATTGAGAAGGAAGAAGAAAGAAGGAAGAGGGAACAGTCCTAAACGCACAAAGTCTATCTGTAGGGTGCGCCTCGGCGCACAGAGACTCTACCAATAGCAGATTAAACCATTTTTTGAGTAAGTTATGAAGTCAGAAGGAAGAGAGAAGAAGGAAGAACAGGACTTACGCTGCATTCCTGTTATTTTTACACTATCTGTAGTAGTAAAGTGCGCCGAGGCGCACCCTACTAATAACTAACGAAACTGGCACATGGTGAGGGCGTGCTCACGCCCTCACCCATCACCTTAACCAGTCCGGGACACTGAAAAGTTGACAGTCGCGACTAACGACTAAAGTCAAGCCAGCACGAAGGACGTACACTCATATGTGTGCTATTCGTTGGAAAATTGAGCAATTTCCTAGGGAAATTAAGCAACTAACCGGGAGAGAATATTGGCAGTGCGGTCAAGCTAGAATTCAAAGAAGTCATATTGCTTGCCATGAACTTGTGTGGGGTAGGCGTTCAAAAGTTTAGCCGATCAAACTGGTAAAACCATATATCAAATTAAACACGGACTGGTATCAAATTATTTAATTGAGCAACTAAAACTTGCCGACGTTCTGATATTTATTGTTTAATTTTTTGGTGCTGGTACACAAAGGTGTGACAGTTGCGTAAATCCTGCCCAATTTCTATGTAATGCCTGAAGTCCCTAAACACCCAACGACTTAGGCGAAGCCATCAACGGCATGGCTAAAAGAACGCGAAATTAGCCAAAGCCAGAATTTAGAAATAAAAGGTAATAATATAATATTGAAGATGGATTGAGATAGATTTTCAGGGTTGACTGGGAAAGGCAGCTTGGCCAAAATTTAAGACTATGAACAATACTTAACAAAAAAAATTTTAGATTTATAAAGCTGAACATCGGGTAGCGACTGCAACATCCAAAAAATATATAGGTAAAACAGATGGCGACAGACATCCTACACCAGCCGGAAAACGGCTACCACTCAGAACCAACTCAGCCTTCCCCAACAGAAAATCTCAATAGGCGATCGCTCATGCGCCTGCCGAGAACCCTGAGTCCCCTTGAAACGTGGGGCTTCGGGATGACTGGTCTTATCGCAGCCGTTGGCGTTGCACCGGCAATGCACGTGGCGCTCGGGCCAAATGCCATTTTCGTCTGGCTGCCCACCGTATTGATGGGGGTGATGCTTAACCTGCAAGTGAAACGCTTAGGGGAACACTGGCCAGAAATGTCAGGGGGAACGCCCAACTATATCACCAGGCTACTGAGCAACTATCCGCTTCTGGGCAGCTATGCGGCGATCGGCTACTTCTCCAGTTGGGCAATATTTCCGTCAGTAAACGCGATCATAATTACGGCGCTAATCAAAGCTAACCTAGAACCCTTGGGCATTGCCTGTCCAGTAACGGTGCTAAGAATTGGATTCACAATAATCGCTTATATAGTGGCGTTTAGCGGCACCCGCGCCTTGGGAATACTGCACTCATTTTTCATGTTCCCGGCAGTGGGATTCCTACTGGTGTTTAGCATTCAAGGCGTGGGATGGTTAGCCTTCTCCCCAGATAGCCCCGGATTTTTCCCCACCAGTTGGCCAACTTTAACCTTTGTTGACTGGGCCAAATGGTCATTCTTAGGAATCTACATTACTTGCGCCTGTGAAACGGCTTCCTCGTTTGTCGCCGACAGCCGCCGTCCTACAGAAACTTTGCGGGTTCTGAACTTAGTTGCTTGGCTGATGCCACCCGTGTATCTGGGGAGTGCCTGGGTACTGATGCGCTTAGCAACCTCCCCAGAACTGGGCGAGGACTCGTTTAAGAACCTATTAGCTGCGGCATCACCATTTTGGGGTCAGTCAGCTTCATTAATCGTCACACTCCTGCTGGCCTCAAGCGCTCTTCTCGCTTCCGCCACTGGCGTTTCCAACGCTCCCCGCATTTTGTACCAACTCGCTCTCGACGGACACATTTCACCCGTCTTCGCTTTCATTTCCCGACGGGGCGTTCTGGAACCGGCCCTGGTAGTTTCCCTTTTAATCAGTTTAATCGCTCTGCTTTGGGGAGATGTAACCAGGATCTCGGTGGTCGGTAGTGCTAGTTACCTGATTACCATAATGGCACTGTATCTGGGACTGTGGCTGCGGCGAGGATCGCCAGAAGTGCGATGGCCTTGGTGGGGGGCAGGCTTCTTCTTTTTAGTTGCAATTGTTCTGGTGGTCGGAGGCTTGAACTGGAGTTGGCAAGACGTGACGATGGGCTTGCTGTTGCCTGTGGCTATTTTGGCACTGGATGCCACTGTCCGTCGCATTTCCTTTGCGCCGTTCCATCGAGCCTGGTGGATTCGGCATTACAGAACCCGGCGCCAGAGCCAGATCGTAGATTTTGTGGCGTTTCAGGTTATAGTTCTGATTTTGCTAGTATGTAGCGCCGTCAGTATTGGCTGGGTTTTTAGATCCAAATTAGAAGCCAACTCTAGTGTTGGCTCTAATCTTTTGGCAGTGCTGATCTTGACAGTCACTTTTGTCGGGGTGGCTGTTGCCTGCTGGACGAGCTTACCCCAAGTCGTCTCAATGGACGAGGCACGAGAGGCGGCGGAACAGCTTTTTACCATTGCCCTAGATGCTATTGTAGTGCTCGATGAAAAAGGTGTAATTCGTCAGACTAATCCCGCTGCTGAAAGCGTCTTCGGAATAGATATTACTAGGCTAATTGGGTCTTATCTGAACAAATTACTACCCGGATTAGGGACTCAGCCAGAGCAGTGGCTTAGTCGCAGCGAACACACCCTCAACTTACCTGATGGAAACTCGCGCATCCTGGAAGTTGCTATCTCAAACCGATTCTCTCAACAAGCTTCTCTTTCCAATCAGGATCTCCAAGAATATGTGGCGATCGTGCGCGATATCACCGATCGCAAGCAAGCCCAAGAATCTCTACAAAAAGCTAATGAGGAACTAGAAATCAAAGTTGAGGAGCGTACATCTGAACTCACCCATACTGTGCAGCAATTGCAGAATGAGATTGAAGAGCGCCAGCGGATAGAAGCAAATCTCAGAGCTATGCAAAATCAAATTGTCGTGCAAGAAAAACTAGCTTCTCTGGGCAGTTTAACAGCAGGGATTGCCCACGAAATCAGAAACCCCTTAAACTTTGTCAACAATTTCTCAGAACTTTCTGCTGAATTAACCGAAGAACTGTTTGAAAAAATTGAAAATCAAGCAGAACGTTTAGATCCCGAAACCAGTCAGGATATTGCCGAGCTATTAACCGACCTCACAGCTAATCTTAAAAAAATTAATCAACACGGTCAAAGAGCCGACAAAATCGTTGGCAATATGCTTTTGCATTCCCGGGGACAAAGCGGCCAGTGGGAAGCTACAGATATAAATAGTTTATTGGCTGAATATATCAATTTAGCCTATCACGGGATGCGAGCCAAGGAACCTGCTTTTAACATTACCATAGAAACCGACTACGACAATGACATAGGCGAAATAGAAGTCGTGCCACAAGACATCGGCAGGGTTTTTCTTAACATTATTAGCAATGCTTGCTATGCAGCCTATAAAAAGAAACAAGAAATGGGAGAAGTATTTTCACCGCTGCTTGACGTGAGAACTCGAAATCTTGGTGACGCGATTGAAATCCGCATTCGCGATAATGGCTCAGGTATAAAACCAGAGGTCCTCGATAAAATTTTCAATCCGTTTTTTACTACAAAGCCACCAGCCGAAGGTACTGGTCTAGGTCTTTCTATCAGTCAAGATGTTATCGTCCAACAACATCGAGGAGAACTAAAAGTCGAAACAGAAGTAGGAGATTACACAGAGTTTATCATCACCTTGCCCAAAAAAGTAGCAGAAATAAGGAGTTAAAAAAATGAAAGTAATGGTGATAGACGACGAGGAAGATATTCAGTCACTGTTCAAGCAGAAATTTAGGCAAGAAATCAAAGCAGGGAAAATTGAATATGGCTAAAAAACGCGAAATTAGCTTAAGTCAGAAGTCAGAAATAAAATGTAATTAGGTAAAATTGATGACTACAGACATCCGACACCAGCCAGCAAACGGCTACCATTCAGAACCAACTCAGCCTTCCCCAACAGAAAATCTTAATAGGCGATCGCCCATGCGCCTCCAGCCCACCCTAACGACACTGGAAACTTGGGGGTTCGGCCTTACGGGTCATCTACTATGGATTAGCGCTGCACCGGCCATACACGCTGCTCTTGGGCCTCAAGCTATCTTCGTCTGGTTGCCAGCAACAATTGTCGCCATCATGCTGAACTTTCAGATGCAAAGCTTGGGCTCTCAGTGGCCAGAGATGGCAGGGGGAACGCCCAACTACACGGCGCGACTGCTGAACAACTATCCTTGGTTGGGTAGGTATGGGGCGCTGGGATACTTTTTTAGTTGGTTAGCGGTGACAACAATCAACGCCCTGATCGTCACAGCCCTGATCGAAGCCAACCTGACACCCTTAGGGATTTCATGTCCTGATCTGGTCCTAAAAATTGGCTTTACGGCGATCGCCTTTATTGTGGCGTTTAGTGGCACCCGCGCCTTAAGTATCCTGCATCTATGTTTCGTTATACCCGCTGCCGGATTCCTGTTTGTTTTTTGCACTCAAGGCATCGGCTGGTTATTACTATCTCCAGCTAGCCCCGGCTTTTTCCCCAGCAGTTGGCCTAGCTTTTCCTTTGTTGAATGGGCCAAATGGTACTTTTTCGCCGTCTACGCTGCTTACGCCTGTGAAAGTGCTGCCTCATTTGTGGCTGATAGCAAACGACCTAGGGAGACTTTGCAGTTTCTTAGCTTCGCAGCTTGGCTGATTCCTATTGCCTATCTGGGGGGTTCCTGGGTACTGATGCGCTTGGCAACAGAGCCCGGGTTAAAAGACGACACATTCTTAAACCTATTAGCCTCCGCTAAACTCTTCTGGGGGCCAGGGGCTTCATTTATGGTGACGCTTTTGATCGTCGCCGGCTGCCTCCTAAGTTCTGCCACAGCGGTTTCCAACTCTCCCCGCGTTTTGTACCAACTTGCCTTGGACGGACACATATCGCCAGTATTCGCAGTTGTCTCCCCACGGGGCGTCCTCGGCCCAGCCCTTTTGCTGACGTTCTTGCTCAGTCTCATCTGTCTAGCTTGGGGAGATATAGCGCGTTTAGTAATGGTGTCCTCTACTGCCTTCGTAACCGCCTATATGACAGTCCATTTGGGCCTATGGCTGGGTCGGGATAGGCCAGAAGTGCTATGGCCTTGGTGGTCTGGAGGCTTTTTTCTGGTAGAAACAGTTGTCTTGATCGTTGGGGGCTTGGCTTGGGACTGGCAAGACCTGCTGATCGGACTGCTTTTGCCGATCGCTATTTTGGGAGTGGATGCTGCCATACGTCACATTGCATTTCCCCCCTTCCATCCTGCGTGGTGGATTAAGCTTTATCGGGGTCAGTCCTACAGGATAAGCAAGGATTTTGTGGCGCTTCAGGTAGGCATCCTGATCTTTTTGATCTGTAGCACTGCCGCGATCGCCTGGGTGATTAGAGCCACGTTAGACGGACTTCCAGCCGATGCTGCCAATAATCTTTTGATTGTTCTGGTAATAACCGTAGGCTTTGTCGGAGTGGCCGTTGCCTGCTGGACGAGCTTACCCCAGGTCGTCTCCATGAATGAAGCACGAGAGGGAGCAGAACAACTCTTTACCATTGCCCTAGATGCGATCGTGGTGCTGGATGAAACCGGAGTGATTCGTCAGGCTAATCCGGCTGCTGAAAGCGTTTTCGGAATCGACACCACTGGGATCATAGGGCATCACCTGAACAAACTACTGCCGGGATTAGCTTTTGAGCCAGAACGGTGGCCGGGCCGCAGCGAACAAGCTCTTAACCTACCCAATCGCGACTCGCGTATTCTGGAAGTTGCCATCTCCGACCGATTTTCTCAAAATGCTTCGCTTTCAAATCAAGGTATGCAAGAATATGTGGTGATTCTGCGCGATATCAGCGATCGCAAGCAAGCCCAAGAATCCCTAGAAAAGGCCAATGAGGAACTAGAAATCAAAGTTGAGAATCGTACATCTGAACTCACCCATACTGTGCAGCAATTGCAGAATGAGATTGAAGAGCGCCAGCGGATAGAAACAAATCTCAGAGCTATGCAAAATCAAATTGTTGTCCAAGAAAAACTAGCTTCTCTGGGGAGTTTAACCGCGGGCATTGCCCACGAAATCAGAAACCCATTAAACTTTGTCAACAATTTCTCAGAACTTTCTGCTGAATTAACCCAAGAACTGTTTGAAGAATTGGGAAATCAAGGAGAACGGTTAACTCCCGAAACAAATGAATATATTGCCGAGCTGTTAACCGATCTCAAAGAAAACCTTAAAAAAATCAATCAACACGGTCAAAGAGCCGACAAAATCGTTGGCAATATGCTTTTGCATTCGAGGGGACAAAGCGGCCACTGGGAAGCCACAGATATAAATAGTTTATTGGCTGAATATATCAATCTAGCCTATCACGGGATGCGAGCCAAGGAATCTGCTTTTAACATTACCATAGAAACCGACTACGACAATGATGTTGGCGAAATAGAAGTCGTGCCACAAGACATCGGCAGGGTTTTTCTTAACATTATTAGCAATGCTTGCTATGCAGCCTATAAAAAGAAACAAGAAATGGGTTCAGCATTTTCACCGCTGCTTGACGTGAGAACTCGAAATCTTGGTGATGCGATTGAAATCCGCATTCGCGATAATGGCTCAGGTATAAAACCAGAGGTCCTCGATAAAATTTTCAATCCATTTTTTACTACAAAGCCACCAGCCGAAGGTACTGGTCTAGGTCTTTCTATCAGTCAAGATGTTATCGTCCAGCAACATCGAGGAGAACTAAAAGTCGAAACAGAAGTAGGAAAATACACAGAGTTTATCATCACCTTGCCCATAAAAGTAGCTGAAATTAAGGAGTTAAAAAAATGAAAGTAATGGTTGTAGACGACGAGGAAGATATTCAGTCACTGTTCAAGCAGAAATTTAGGAAAGAAATCAAAGCAGAGCAAATTAAATTTCAATTTTGCCTGTCAGCAGAGGCAGCTTTGAACTACTTAGAAAACCAGGAAGAAGCATCTATTGTCTTGATTTTATCAGATATTAATATGCCAGGAATGAATGGGCTAGAACTGCTCAGGATTCTCAAAGAAAAGTTTCCAACTCTAAAAGTTTTTATGATTACGGCTTATGGAGATGAGAAAAACTACCAAACCGCTATAGCTTATGGAGCTGATGACTATATTACTAAGCCTGTTAATTTTGATACACTCAAAAATAAAATAATCAACTTGGAGTAAATTCACCAAGAAATATATTTGGTAATTAGTAATTGCTAATTGCTAATTGAAAGCAGTCCCTCACTCGATTAAAAACAGCTCGATTGCATTTTCCTTCTGTCCTTCTAGCTAGAGCGCGAAATTTTTATGACTTTTAATAGCAACTAAAAAATTAATATGTCAGCAAGAATACTGTTTGTTGATGATGAAACAGATTTAGAATCTCTGATTTCCCAGAAATTTAGAAAAAAAATCCGCGCGGAAGAATGGCAACTATTTTTTGCCCATAATGGCGTACAAGCGCTGGAAAAATTGAAAGAACGCCCGGATATAGATATAGTAGTGACCGATCTTAATATGCCTGAAATGGATGGCATGACTTTACTCTCTAAACTTAATCAGATAAACCTCCCCTTCAAAACAATAGTTATATCCGCCTATGGCGACATGAAAAATATAAGAAATGCGATGAACTTCGGTGCTTTCGACTTTCTAACCAAGCCGATAGATTTTCAGGATCTAGAAATTACCCTCAACAAAACGCTGCGCGAGGTGCAACAGTTAAAAGAAAACCAGCATTTGCGGCAATCAGAAGCTTGGGCGAGAGAACAAGCTCAGCATTTACAGCACTGTCTGCAAGACCTAAAAAAGACCCAAGCTCAACTTATTCAGACCGCAAAAATGTCTTCTTTGGGTCAAGTGGTTGCGGGCATTGCCCATGAAATCAACAACCCCGTCAACTTTATCTACGGCAATATCAGCCACGTCAGTGATTATATCCAAGACCTACTCCACCTGCTGCATCTCTATCAGCAGCAGTACACTCCTCCCTGTTCTGAGATTCAAGCTGAAATCGAAGCCATAGATTTGGAATTTCTGATAGCAGATTTACCCCAAATTCTGGTTTCGATGAAAGGGGGTGTTGACCGCATTCAGAAGATTGTTTTATCTTTGCGTAACTTCTCAAGGTTGGATGAAGCTAACATAAAGCCTGTTGACATTCACGAGGGGATAAAAAGCAGCCTGATGATTTTGCATAATCGACTTCAAACAAGGGCCGCGCGTCCAGAGATTCAAGTGATCGAGGAGTACAGCGCTCTGCCTTTAGTCGAATGCTATGCTGGAGAACTCAACCAGGTGTTTATCAACATCCTTTCTAATGCGATTGATGCTTTGAGTGAGTACAACACGCAACGGTCACTAGATAACATCCTCGCTTGCCCGCTCGCCATTACTATTCGCACTTTTCTGCTAGAGGAAAACTCCCGTGTCGTCATTCAAATTCGGGACAATGGGCTGGGAATGACCGCAGATGTGAAAGACCGTATTTTTGAACCATTTTTTACTACTAAGCCTGTAGGTGAGGGTACTGGTTTGGGTCTCTATATCAGCTACCAAATTGTACTGGAGAAGCATGGGGGCGCATTGAAGTGTTTTTCAGAGGAGGGGCAGGGAGCGGAGTTCTGGATTGAAATTCCAATCAGACAAACTAGGGGGGTACTCGACCTTAGCTAATCAATCGACTTCTACCAAACTCAGAGCCTATTCCAGCCATCCGGTTTGCCATTGCAGAAACCAGCCTTTTCATTACTACTGAAATAATCTATAATAGGACGTAAAGTAGATAAAAATTACTCGTCGGATAAGTTAATGAATTCCAGGAGTTCAAGAAATGTCGCCTACGACCGCACTGGCTCGCAATATGCCAGCCAAAATATTATTTGTGGATGACGAGCCTGATTTAGAATCTTTAATTTGCCAGAAATTTAGACAAAAGATCCGCACCGGAGAATACCAAGTTTTTTTTGCACACAATGGCGTAGAAGCGCTTTCAACGTTGCGAGAGCAGCCAGATATAGATATTATCCTCACAGACATTAATATGCCAGTCATGGATGGTATGGCTTTGCTAGCGAAACTTAACGAGCTCGTTACTATTATGGTCAAAACAGTAGTTATATCTGCTTATGGCGACTTGGGGAATATCAGAAAGGCGATGAATGGCGGGGCCTTTGACTTTTTGATTAAGCCTATAAATTTTCAGGATTTAGAAATTACCATTAACAAAACTTTATGTCATGTGCAACAGCTAAAGGAAAACGAGCGCTCCCGCCAAGAAAGAGAGGAGAAATTGCGGCAATCGGAAGCGCGAGAGCGAGAAAAAGCCATCCAACTAGAACTGGCACTGCAAAATTTACAGCGCACCCAATCTCAGCTTATTCAGACTGAGAAAATGTCTAGCTTAGGACAACTAATTTCCGGGATTGCCCACGAAATTAATAATCCTGTTAACTTCATCTATGGCAACTTAAGTTATGTCAATGATTACACTCATCAGCTATTGAGTTTAATCACGCTTTACCAGGATCACGATGCCCATAAATACCCTGAAATCGAAGCTTTAATTGAGAAAATAGAGCTGGAATTTATCAAAGAGGATATGCCTAAAATGCTGTCTTCGATGAAATTGGGGGCAGAACGTATCCGTCAGATTGTGCTGACGTTGCGGAACTTCTCGCGCCTAGACGAAGCTGAGATGAAACCCGTTAATATTCACGAGGGAATCGACAGCTCTCTAGTAATTTTGCATGGTCAGCTCAAGGCTAAGCCGAATTCTTCGGCTATTCAAGTTATTCAAGAATACGGAGATTTGCCACAAATAGAATGTTATGCCTGTCAGTTGAATCAGGTATTTATGAACCTCCTGAGCAATGGCATTTATGCCTTGAATCACTATGATAAAAAAGGCAGCCCGGAGCAAATAAAAAACGAGCCTAGGACGATTACGATTGCTACTTCTATGCTGAATCGCGAGTGGGTAAGAATCAGTTTTAAAGATAATGGGCCGGGGATGACAAGCGATGTAAGAAATCGGCTGTTTAATCCTTTCTTCACAACTAAACCTGTGGGTGATGGCACTGGCTTGGGATTATCGATCAGCTATCAGATTGTGGTGGAGAAGCACGGCGGAGATTTGAAGTGTTTTTCGCAGCCAGATCAAGGTGCAGAATTTGTGATTGAGATTCCCATTAAGCAGAGCGCTCGGGTACAGATGAAGGCGAGTTAAGGGGAATTAAATAAAAATCAGGGTAAAGCCTGGTAAAATCTAATAGGGCGATCGCACTTCCCCAATTTCTCTGTAATTTCTGAAGCCTCCCAAACACCGAACGACCTAGCTGAAGCCCTCAATAGTAGGTAGATTTTGAGTGGTTTGTCAACTTGTCAGTGTCCCGGACTGGTTAAGGTGAGGCGTGAGGGCGCGCACACGCCTTCACCATGTGCCAGTTGCGTAAGTTTTGAACTAATAATTAATGACTAATGACTAATGATTACCTTCCTCCCACTACAACATTTTTAATCCGCAAATGGGGGCCGCCGACGCTTACGGGCAAACCGCTCTGGCCGCCTTTACCGCAACCGCCGTAGGCATAAACCGAATCGTTTCCTATAGACTCAATATCTTTTAACGTCTGAAATACATTGCCGCTTAAAGTGACATCGCTTACCGGTTCAGCCAATTTACCGTCGCGAATCATAAACCCTTGAGCCGCCGCAAAGGTAAACATTTCGCCGTTGGTTTGTCCTCCCAACATCCGAACTGCATATACTCCTTCGTCAATGTCGGCAACCATTTCGTCAAAAGAATGTTCGCCAGACTCGATCGCAGTATTAGTCATCCGCACCAAAGGCATAAAAGTAGCGCTCAGAGCCCGGGCATTTCCTGTCGGACTTTCGCCCATTTTGCCCGCAGTCTCGCGATTGTGCATCCGAGCCGTTAAAACTCCATTTTTAATTAAATGCTTGCACTGAGCGGGGACACCTTCGTCGTCGTATTTCAAAGTTCCCGGCAATCCCGGCACAGTTGCGTCGTCAATTACATTCAATTGTTCGATCGCCACAGGCTTGCCCAAAGTCAGCAATTCCTGCATTTTCGGGTTTTCGTAAATGCCGTCTGCTTCCGACAAATGACCGAAAGCTTCGTGAATAAAAACCCCCGACAAATAAGGGTCTAAAATCACCGGATACTGACCGCCTTTCACCGATTTTGCCTCTAATTGGCCTACAGCTCGAACGGCCGCACTCTTAACACGATCTTCAATATTTGTCAAGACAGCGTAATCCGATCGCGAGTGAATCGACTCAAACCCTTGGCGGACGACACCGCCCTCCCCTCGGGCGATCGCTCCGAAACGCCCGGTCACGTCCAAGCGCTCTTGAGCGATGCAAGTGCCTTGAGAATTCACAAAATAAGTAATCCCGAATCTGTCGCTGTAACCAGCCATTGTCGTCTGAATTCGCGGGTCGTAATCTAACAGCAACTGGTTGTAAGATTCGAGCAATTTTCGCTTTTCGGCTAGAGTAATAGAGCGCGGATCGCGGCCCAATTCCACCGCTACATAATCTTGAATCGGGGTGACATCTGCTAGTAGAGTTTTTTCGCTGCCAACCAAACGAGACTGCACTACCGCTTCTTCAATGCGGTCTTTTAACTCAGCTAAACCGTTAAAAGTTACAAAACTCCAGCCGCCTTTGTGACAGGCGCGGATGCCGCCGGCAAGACTAAAACTGCGGTTGACAGCATCTAACTGAGGGCCGCGAAAACTAATCGCAGTTGACTCGCTTTGTTCGAGGCGAACTTCTAGATAATCTACGCGATCGCGGTAAGGTGCGATCGCTTCCATCAACTGTTCTTGCATCAAATTGCCCCTATGAATGATTCGGCGTAGCGCTGAAAAAAATTATTGCTAACCTTATTTTAGCTAATAACTCCCGTCTTTCGGGTGCGCGTTCCCGCACCGCTGTGGTGCGGCAGCGCGCACCCTACCCGATAAATGGCGAGTCAACCAATTTTAGATTTTAGATTTTAGATTTTAGATTGATCCGTCCTGAGCCTGCCAAGGAATGAATCCGGGGGCTTATGACCACATTACTTTCGGTCAGTCGATTTGAGATTTAAAACTTTGTCCACACAACTGATGATTAGAAGCTTGCCGATCGCCGACATTCGGCGGGCCTCCTAGAACACAAAAAACTCGCGCTCGCTTGCGAAAAGTCCGGTATCCCCGAAATCTTGCATTTGCTTAGAGAAATCGAACTAAACTAAATCTATCTAAAGACGTAAAAACATACCTTAACTGCCGGCAGATGGAATACTTTAAGGTTAAAAAATTCCAAATTTCACCGTATTTAGCAGCAATTTCGGCATCAGTAGCAATTTTGGTCGGAGTTGGCATTTTAGATCGATCGGAACAACAGCGATTTTTGCAGTACAACCGCGCTACCACGCTCGATCGGCTCAGTACAGTCCGTTCCAAGCTCGAAAGCTCCTTAAATTCGCGGCTATTTCTGATCCGGGGTTTGGTGGCTTACATTTCCAACAACCCAAACATCACCGAAGCCGAGTTTGCAGCGACGGCGAGAATTCTGGTGGCACAGCAAACCGGCATTCGCGCCATAACTTTAGTTAAAGGCACGACAGTTGCTTACATTTATCCGCGGGACGGAAATGAAGGGGTGCTCGGGGTTGACTTGACCGCGCTACCCGAACACCGACAAATGGTCAAAGATGTCATCGACACCAAAAAAAGTTTGCTTGCAGGACCGGTGAAATTATTGGAGGGGGACATGACGTTCATCAGCCGATCGCCCATTTTTCTCACACCCTCCGGCGCCGATCGCGAAACAGCAGTTTACTGGGGCTTGACAGGCCTGATTATCGACAAAAATACCGTAATTGAGGAAGCGGGACTCAACGACTCCTGGGCCAAGCTGCAATACGCTGTGCGCGGCAAAGACGGGAGGGGAGCATCCGGCGGAGTGTTTTTCGGTGACGGGTCAATTTTTCAGAACAATCCCGTGCTGCTGGAAGTCACTTTGCCCAACGGTTCCTGGCAGTTGGCAGCAATTCCGGCAGGGGGATGGCCTGCGAATTCGCCATTTCGGGGGTGGCTGCTCTTTGGAGGCGGCTTGCTGGCTGTTTTCAGCGGGGTGGCGGTTTTTAGCTGGGTGTATGGCCCTGCGAAGCTGCGTTCCAGCGAAGCTAAGTACCGACAATTGGTTGAGAATGCTAACAGCATTATTGTGCAGTTAGACAGTGAAGGCAAGATTACTTTTTTTAACGAGTTTGCTGAAGCTTTTTTCGGGTATTCAGAAGCAGAAATCATCGGCAAAAGTGCGATCGGCACAATTATACCGAAAACAGATTTATCCGAAAGTGACCTGGCGGCCATGATTCGAGACTGTTTGACACAGCCGGAAAAATACTTCCAAAACGAAAATGAAAACATCCGCAGCAATGGGGAAAGGGTGTGGATAGCGTGGACAAATAAACCTTTACTAGATGCGAAGGGAAATTTGGCAGGGCTGCTTTGTATCGGGACGGATATTAGCGATCGCGTCTTAGCAGAAGCCGCGCTGCTTGAGAGCGAATCTCGCTATCGGGCAATTATTGAAGACCAAACCGAACTGATTTGCCGTTTCTTGACGAGCGGAGTTTTGACTTTTGTCAACGATGCCTACTGCCGCTATTTCAATAAATCGCGATCGGATTTGGAGGGCCATACTTTTATGCCCTTAATGCCGGCCGAAGACCAAGAAATTCTCAGCCGCAGTTTCAGTTCTCTAAGCCTAGAAAACCCCGTCGTTACCTGTGAACACCGCGTCGTTCTCGAAACAGGGGAAACTCGCTGGCACCAGTGGACGAATCGGGGGATTTTTGACAGTACGGGCAGCTTGATTGAGTGTCAAGGAGTGGGGCGCGACATTAGCGATCGCAAACAAGCTGAAATCGCCCTGCAAGCTTCTGAATCGGAACTTCGAGCTTTGTTCGCTGCCATGAACGACGTAATTTTCGAGGTCGATCTTGAGGGACGGTTCCTGAAAGTTGCCCCGACCAATCCCCAATTATTGTACAAGCCGACGGCGGAATATGCCGGTAAAAAAATCAACGATTTATTCTATCCAGAAATGGCAGAATTATTTCTGGAGCAAATTCGCACCGCCCTCGCTACAAATCAAACCTGTACTTTTGAATATAACCTGGAAATTGCCAGCTTACAAAAGTGGTTTGCCGCTACCATTTCGCCAATGAAAACAAACACGGTTCTGTGGGTAGCCCGCGACATTACGGAGCGCAAGCAAGCTGAAAGTTGGTTGACCGGTCAAAAACAAATTTTAGAAATGATTGCTAAGGGCGCTCCTCTGGGCGATACTTTAAATACTTTAGTTGAAATTATCGAGCAGCAATCTAGAGATGTCATCGGTTCGATATTGCTTCTAGCTCCAGATGGCGAACATTTACTACACGGAGCCGCGCCCAGTTTGCCCGACAGTTACAATGCTGCTATTCATGGCAGAGCCATCGGCCCGGATGTAGGTTCCTGCGGCACTGCTGCCTTTACCCGCCAACAGGTGATCGTTACAGATATTGCCAGCGATCCTTTGTGGGAAAATTATCGAGATTTAGCCTTGAGTTTTGGACTGAGATCTTGCTTGTCTACTCCTATTTTCTCATCTCAGGGTCAAGTTTTGGGAACTTTTGGAATGTATTATTCCCAACCGCGCCCCCCCAAAATTTTTGATATGGAATTGATAGAAGCGGCGATGAACTTAGCAGGAATTGCGATCGAACGCAACCAGGCAGAAGAAAGTCTCAAACAGCTCAATCAAGAACTAGAAAATAGAGTCAAAGAGAGAACTGCTCAATTGATGCAAACTGAAGAACGCTGGCAGTTAGCACTCAAAGGCAACAACGACGGCATTTGGGACTGGAACTTGCAAACAGGCGAACTATTCCTGTCCGATAGATTTAAGGAAATCACCGGATACGACGAACACAGCCCCATTCTCGATTACTTTGACGAATTGAACAAGGGCACGCATCCCGACGATTTAGCCTTAGTAATGCAAGCTCTCCAAGACCATTTAAACAAGAAAACGCCGCATTACATCATCGAATACCGCTGCTGGTGCTACAATAGCGCCTACAAATGGATATTGAGTCGGGGACAAGCTTTGTGGGACGCATCTGGAAAAGCAGTGCGCATGGTTGGTTCAATTACTGACATTACGGAGCGCAAACAAGCAGAGGAAGCACTGCGGGAAAGCGAGGCAAGATTCCAAAAGCTGTCTGCTAATTTGCCGGGAATCATTTATCAATTTTTGTTGTGTCCAGATGGCTCTTTCAGTTTTCCTTACATAAGTGCTGCTTGCCGAGAACTTTTTGAGTTAGAACCAGAAGAGGTTCTGAAAAAAGCGACTTTGGTAACAGATTTGATTCATCCCGAAGACAGCCAAAATTATGAGGAATCTGGTGCTATTTCAGCCCTAATTCTGCAACCTTGGCAGTGGGAAGGACGGATGGTGCTACCTTCCGGCAACATTCGTTGGTTTCAGATAAATTCGCGTCCTGAAGCTAAAGAAAACGGCGATATTCTTTGGGACGGCATCGCCGTTGATGTTACCGATCGCAAACAAGCTGAATTAGCTTTGCAAGAAAGCCAGCAGTTTATTCAAAAAGTAGCCGATGCTACTCCCGGTATTTTGTATCTCTACGACTTGGAAGAACAGCGAAATATCTACACTAATACTTCAATGTTCGCGCTTTTGGGCTATACCAGCGACGAAATTACAGCGATGGATTCGTCATTCATGCCTCAGTTAATACACCCCGAAGATTTGCATAAAATCATGAAACATTTCGCGAGCTTTGGAGGAATTAAAGATGGCGAAACTAGGGAAATTGAGTACCGGATACGGGCAGCAGACAGTCAATTTTTGTGGCTGCAAAGTCGGGATACTATTTTTAGTAGGAATGCAGACGGTCAGGCTAAGGTAATAATTGGAGTTTCCCAGGATATTACGACTCGCAAGCAAGCAGAGGAAGCACTGCGGCAAAGTGAGGGACGAGAAAGAGAAAAAGCTCGAGATTTAGAGTCAGCGCTGCTGGAATTGCGCTCTACTCAAACTCAGCTCATTCAAACTGAAAAAATGTCTTCTTTGGGGCAATTAGTGGCCGGTATCGCTCACGAAATTAATAATCCCGTTAACTTCATTCACGCTAACATTGATTATCTCAACCAGTATACAAAAGAGTTGCTGGATCTGGTGACTCTTTACGAACAGGAGTATCCCGAACCAAATTTAACAATTGTCGATCGCATTCAAGAGATAGATTTGGATTTCATGGCTGAGGACTTAAGAAAAGTTGTGGGTTCGATGCAATTAGGAACCGAGCGCATCCGGCAAATTGTGTTGTCCCTCCGCAATTTCTCGCGGCTGGACGAATCGGCAATGAAGCCGGTCGATATTCACGCGGGGATTGAAAGCACTTTGTTAATTTTGCAGCACCGCTTGAAGAGTCGGGACAGTCGCCCGGAAATTGAAGTAATTAAGGAGTTCGGGAAACTGCCGCTGGTGGAGTGCTATCCGAGCCAACTAAATCAGGTGTTTATGAATATTATTGCTAATGGAATTGATGCTATTGAAGAACGATATCAAAAGTTATCCGTTCGGGAAGCAGATACGAGTGGCAGGATTGCTATTTGCACTGGTGTAACCCCCCAGAACACCGTGAGGGTGGAAATTTCAGACAACGGTATGGGCATTCCCGAGGAAATACTCGATCGAATTTTTAACCCGTTTTTTACTACAAAAGCTGTGGGGAAAGGTACGGGGTTGGGAATGTCTATCGCGCACTCGATTGTGGTGGAAAAGCACAAGGGCAAGATTGACTGTATTTCGTCCATAGGATGCGGAACGACTTTTCAGATTGAGATCCCGATCGGCCAAGTGTATAAGTATTAGGGTGCGTCTGTCGATTTTAGATTTTAGATTTTAGATTTTAGAATTGACTCCACAGTGGTAGGATGCGTCTGTCGATTTTAGATTTTAGATTTTAGATTTTAGATTGGCTCCACAGTGGTAGGGTGCGTCAGTCAATTTTAGATTTTAGATTTTAGATTTTAGATTTTAGAATTGACTCCACAGTGGTACGGTGCGTCCGCAGATCGTGATTTTCAGGCGCTGAGCCAGAAGCCATAAGCTGACGCACCCTACAAATTAACGACTAAGATAGATTGAAGCTGCTAAGGAAGCGGTGCTGCATCAAACCTTTAATTGTATAAAAATTGACATGATGGGATTAATCCTGGAAGCCCTGAAAGCAATGGGACACAATGTCCGCTGGATGTCTTGGAATTCGTTTTTGGCTTTAGTACCGCTGGCGCTGAGTTTTTGGTTGTTCCGCAAACCTCGATCGCGCTGGCTGCTGTGGGGTACGGGCATTCTCCTCGGCGCTACTTTTTTACCCAGTACGCGCTCTGTTTTGGGCTATCTGAAGCACATTGTGCAAGATGTGGGCAAAACTTACGTTTTGGGGGCGATCGCGATTACACTGGCACTGATGGCTTTAGACATCTGGGTACTGCGGCAGCGCGGAGTTCGCTCTCTCCGCTGGTGGGGCGGTTTTTTCTGGTTTATCGCATTTTTGCCTAATGCGCCCTACGTTTTAACGGATATAATTCACCTGATCGAGCAGATTAAAGAGGGGAACTCGGTGTGGACTGTGACTCTGGCTTTGATTCCCCAATATCTCGCGTTTATGCTGGTCGGGTTTGGGGCTTACGTGCTGTCGGTGATGAATTTGGGTTACTATTTGAAGCAACAGGGTTGGAGTAAATTTATCCTGGCAACGGAGATAACTATACACGCGCTTTCGGCGATCGGGATTTATTTAGGGCGATTTATACGCTTCAACACTTGGGACATTCTGACTAACCCCGATGCGCTGGTTAACACCGTAATGAACGATTTGATTGGCAAGCGTCCGGTTTTAGTAATGGTTGTAACTTTTGTAGTAATTGCTGTTTTGTATTGGGTAATGAAACAAGTAATTTTAGGGATTAGCCAGCGGTTTTACGGGAGCCAATCGCAGTCGGAGTTGGCCAGCGACAGCGCGACTTCTTCTTCCAGCTAGATCGATTTGAGATTTCAGATTTGAGATTTGCTCCACAACTAACGTCCAATTTTTTTATCTCCAGGTTTAATTTCTCTGCAAGTGTAGCCACGAGTCTGACGATAAGAACGTTTTTAATTGTGGAAACTCTTGCTTTTATTGTCTTGCGCATAAGTGCCTTCAGATCCGACTGCCGAAAGACTAATGCCATATCAGTCTTTCGGTAATACCAATTTTTTACCTAAACTGTTGAATAAATTACTGCTGCAATGCGTAATAAAACTTGATATGTTAGAACAGCCGAAGTAGTTTTGTAAAAAGCAAAGATGAATCGATTTGACCGTCAGTTGTGGGAGAGATTTATTGCGATCGCTCAGCCTTACTTTTATCCTTTAGAGGCAGGAGGCAGCCGAATTTTTTTAGGATTAGTCGCGCTGTTGTTGATATTTCTCTTCGCGGCTATGTTTGTACTTCTCAGCGCTTTGTGTTTGGGGGGGGGTGCTCTTTTTCCGGATTTTGTCAATAGTATTGCGGCGGGCTTAGTTACTTTGTTGAAAGGAATTATTAATTCGCCAGCAATTGCGATCGTGGCTTTCATGCTAATTATTCCTTTTAGTGCTTTTGTCTGGTTCAAAGACAGATTGACTGCGCACTGGCAGCCCTGGGCTTTATTGACTTTGCTGCTGTTTTTATCGCTGTCAGTCAGCGGTATGAATGTAATAATTAGTTACGTCGGTAACTTTTTTAACACAGCACTAGCAAAGAAAGACCAGCTCAATTACTGGAAGTATCTGTTTGTGTATGCAGGGGTTTTTGTAGTCGGCACTCCCATTGTGGTAATTTACCGCTATATCCGAGATAAATTGAGTCTCTACTGGCGAGAGTGGATGACTAATAAGTTCCTGGATAAGTATTTTGAGAACCGGGCTTATTACGACATAAATTCACAAAAGGAAATCGACAATCCCGACCAGCGAATTTCTGAAGATGTCAAATCATTTACACAGACAAGTTTGACGTTTTTGCTCATTATTCTGGGTTCAATAGTTGATGTTATATCTTTCACAGGTATCCTGTGGTCTATCTCAAAAGAACTTTCAATCTTCCTGATTGTCTATGCTATTTTGGGGACGGTCGCCACTCTGATTTTTGGTCAAAAATTAGTACCTCTGAATTTCGAGCAGCTTAAAAAAGAAGCAAATTTCCGCTACGGACTGGTTCACATTCGCGACAACGCTGAATCTATTGCTTTTTACCGAGGGGAGGAGCAGGAATCGACGCAAATAAAGCAGCGGTTCGTTGAAGTATTCCGCAATTTTAATTTACTAATTGGCTGGCAGCGAAATGTAGATTATTTTACCACGGGATACGGATATGCTGTTGTGATTATTCCGGCTTTGTTTCTAGCTCCTGCTTACTTTGCCGACAAAATCCAGTTCGGAGATATCACTCAAGCAGGTTTTGCTTTTAGTCAGGTTTTAGGCGCTTTTTCAGTGATTGTAACTCAGATTGAGCCGCTGAGTTCTTTTGCAGCTAGTATCAATCGTTTGGCTGTATTTACAGATACTTTGGAAGCAGAAAGGGCGGTATCTCGTGCCGGAGGGACTGCTATAGATGTAGTAGTTGATTCTCAGTTGACGCTGGAACACGTTACTTTAGATACTCCGAAGCATCAAAAGACTTTAATTAGGGATTTGTCGGTAGCCGTGTCGCCAGGGGAAGGACTGTTAATTGTCGGGCAAAGCGGTGCTGGGAAGAGTTCTTTGCTGCGGGCAATTGCGGGTTTGTGGGACTCGGGAACCGGTCGTTTGGCGCGGCCGGAACTCGGCGAAATGCTGTTTTTGCCGCAGCGTCCTTATATGATTTTGGGCAGTTTGCGATCGCAACTTCTCTATCCCAACAGCAGCAGCGACGTAGATGAGGAAAAATTGCGCCGCGTTTTGGCATCAGTAAACTTAGCAGATTTGCCGGAAAGATTGGGCGGTTTTGATGCGGATTTAGATTGGGCGGAGATTTTGTCGCTGGGAGAACAGCAGCGTTTAGCTTTTGCTAGATTGTTGTTGACGGAACCGCGATACGCTATTTTGGATGAGGCGACAAGTGCTTTGGATTTGAAAAACGAGCAACATTTATACGAGCAGTTGCAAGCCACTAAAACTACTTTTGTGAGTGTCGGCCACAGAATGAGTTTGTTGCAATATCACCAGCAGGTTTTGGAACTTTTGGGCGATGGCAGTTGGCGGCTGGTTTCGACGGAAGAATACCGCGCTAGTGCGAAGGTTTTTGGCTGATACAGCGCTGCTTTCAGGAATTGTGAATTTACCCGGTTGTTGGTTCGCGGTGGGTGGCGGTGCGGTTGGAGATGTATCGTTTGGTTCTACAGATTAATCACCGCGCCTCCACCCACCCGAAAATAAGTTCTACGGGTAGGGGCACAGCAACAATTAATGCCGATCGATTCCCGGTTCCTCATACTATTGGACATTAAAGAATTAAAGAATTGAAGGATTGGGAATAACTGGTTCTGTATCGGTTTCGAGCATCGGCCTACAGTTGCATTCTTTGTTTAAACTGGTATCACAATCTATAATTGAGTATAAATATCTAAAACTGCTAAAACAGCAAAAAGCAAGCTGAACGTTTGCAAATTCGATTCAATTGCTCGCCCGCGAGAACTCACACAATATAATAGAAGATAGATTTTTTTTAGTATAGGCGAGATTCCTACCTTGACTACTCCGATTCCTCAAAACTTTGTGCAAACGATCGCCAAACAGCGTGGCGTCACAGATGCCGAGTTAGAAACTGTGTTTATGGCTCTCGACGGTCAATCTACGGCTACGATCGCAACCAAGCTTGGCATTAGCGACATCGCCGTTCGCAAAAGACTCGGCGAAGTTTACAAAAAGTTTCAGATCGGGGGGAACGGCCCTGGAAAGCTGTCGGAATTGAGGCATCAGTTGCTGTTTTCATACCACACTGAGCAGGGAACGAAAGATTTTAATCCCCGAGGTAAAGGATCTCTATTGAAGATGACGATCGGGCACCGACAGGAAGATTGGGGCCAAGCACCGGATGTTTCGGTTTTTTACGGACGCACTGAAGAATTAACTACTTTAAAGCAGTGGATAGTATCAGATAATTGTCGGCTGGTAGCGCTGCTGGGTTTGGCTGGTAGTGGCAAAACAACTCTGTCGGTGCAGTTGGCAAAACAGGTACAGAATGAGTTTGATTTTGTGATTTGGCGATCGCTGCGATCGGCACCAGCACCATCCGACTTCCTAACTAACTTAATTGAACTTTTTTCTAACTCACAAAAGTCCGATCTGCCGATCGACCTCAACGGGAAAATTTCGCGCCTGGTCGAGGAGCTGCGGAAGCACCGCTGTCTGGTAATTTTAGACGATTTTGAAGCGGTTCTCAGACCCGAAGAATTAGCGGGACACTACCGCGAAGGCTACGAAGGATATCGAGATTTAATTGTGCGGCTTTGTGAGGTCAATCACAATAGCTGTTTAGTGCTAGTTAGCTCAGAAGAACCTACGGAACAGGCTTTGCTGGCGGGAGAAAAAGTGCGGTCTTTAAAACCTGCTATTTCCGAGGAAATTGCGCGGGAGATTTTCCAAGAAAAAGGTTTATCTGCTCAAGAGCGAGAGTGGGAAATCTTGTTATCCAGGTACGGAGGCAATCTGTTAGCGCTGAAGATTGTGGCGATAACGATTCACGAATTTTTCGAGGGGAACGTTTTAAAGTTTTTGGAAGCAACGGCGTTATTTATTGAAGAACATATCAGCAATTTGCTCGCCCAGCAGTTCGATCGAATGTCGAGTTCTGAACAAGAGATTGCCTACTGGATTGCTATTGCTCAAAGCCCGGTTTCCCTGGCCACCTTGCGAGAGCAGATGTTGGTCAATTCATCGCTTTCGGATTTGCTGAAAAATCTCGATTCTCTGGGTCGTCGCTCGCTGATTGAAAAAATAAATGATGGCACAGAAACTGTTTTTATGCTTCAGCCTTTGATCGTGCAATATGTGAGCGAGAGATTAGTGGAGCAGATTCGAGCGGAGGTTTTGGAGACAGTTAAGACGCAAGGAAGAGAAAGAATGCGACTGTTGAAAACTCACAGCTTGAGCATCAGTATTGCTAACGGAAAAGGGGGTAAAGAGGAGCGAAGCCGCTCTATTTTAGAATTAGTTAAAAATCGGCTGCAAGTTTTGTTTGCAAAAACTACAGGCTGTGAAGAACCGCTAAATATCCTGACCAAAGTTGCCTCCGATCTGGAGGATAAATCGATTCTTGATGTGGGATATGCTAGGGAAAATCTGGCGCAGATTATTGCAGAAATTCACTGCTAACAAAAAAGCGATCGCCCCATTCACAAAAGCGATCGCCCGATTTTCAACACAAACAGAATTCGAGAAAATTATTTGACAAGGCCAAAAACCGATGCAGATTCAGAGCCTGTAATTTTATCCAAAGCAGGCGCTTTTTGAGCTTGGGCAATTTTGGGAACCAAAAATCCCTTCGCATAAATCTCAGGATTGTCTTGAGCGATTTGGATGTAAGATTGGCGGACTTCTGCGTTCACCGCCACAGTCTTCGCGTCGTAGACTTGCATCGCCATGTTGGGATAAAAACCAATGCCGACAATCGGTATCAAAAAGCAAAATGCGATCGCCACTTCCCGAGGTTTAGCATCAATAAACGGTGCATCACCCGGCAAAACGCAACTATTACCAAAACAAACCGCTTCATCCAGATTGTTTCTCTGATTCTGCAAATTTAGATCTTCAAGGTCGCAAGCCGCTAGTGTCCCACAGTTGTAAAATAACTGCCGCAGCATCGAGAGCAAATAAATCGGCGTCAAAATCAGTCCCACTGCCGCCAGGAACACTGTCACCGCGCGGAAAGAACTGCTGTACATATCGCTAGTTGCCACGCCCACAAACACTGAGAGTTCGCTAGCAAAACCGCTCATGCCGGGGAGTGCCAAAGATGCCATCGCGCCTGCGGTAAACAACGCAAACACTTTCGGCATGACTTTCCCAATCTCGCCCATCTCGTCCATGATCATTGTATGGGTGCGATCGTAAGTAACGCCAGCCAGGAAAAACAATACTGAGGCGATTAAACCGTGGGAAATCATTTGCAACAGCGCCCCGTTGATTCCCAAATCCGTGAAGGAAGCAATACCCAACAACACGAATCCCATGTGAGAAATCGACGAATTCGCTAAGCGGCGCTTCATGTTCGTTTGGCCGAAGGAATTCAGCGCGCCGTAGATAATATTGACCACGCCGAGCACCGCCATAATCGGTGCAAAGTAAACGTGTGCTTTGGGAAGAAGTTCTAAATTCAGGCGAATCAGTCCGTATCCGCCCATTTTCAGCAATACGCCGGCCAGAATCATCGATACCGGAGAAGATGCTTCGCCGTGGGCGTCAGGTAGCCATGTGTGGAAGGGGAAAATCGCCAGTTTCACGCCGAAGGCAATTAACAATCCCGCATAAAGCAGTAATTCTAAACCTAGGGGGTAGTCCTTCAAGCCAAGTTCTACCATGTCGAAGGTGGGGGTTCCTCCGCCGTAGAATGCCATTGCTAAGGCAGCTATCAAAATAAAGATGGAAGCGCCCGCTGTGTAAATCAAGAATTTGGTAGCTGCGTAGCGACGGTTTTGTCCGCCCCAAATCGAGATTAGCAGGTACACCGGAATTAGTTCTAGTTCCCAGACAATGAACAGCAGCATGATGTCTTGGGCGACGAACACTCCTATTTGTGCGGAGTACATCACCAGCATCAGGAAGTAGAAGAGTTTCGGCTTGCGATCGACCTCCCAAGCTGCAAAGATTGATAGCGTCGTCACCAATCCCGCCAACAGCACCAATGGGACAGAGAGCCCGTCAACGGAAACAGACCAGTTGAGGCCTAAAGAAGGTATCCAGGGATATTGCTCGACGATTTGGAAAGTAGAGATGCTTGGATCGTAATGAGTCCAAAACACCCAGCACATTAATACAAAATCTGCAATACCTACGCCTAGGGCATACCAGCGCACGGTTTTGCCGCCTGTATCGGGCAGAAAAGGGATGGCGAGGGAAGCTAGGAGGGGTAGGATGACAATTGCGGTCAGCCAAGGAAATTGATCCGCTATCATGATAGTGAGAAAAAATACTTAGTTGGAAGTTACCAAGATTATAATACTAAATTTAATCAAAAATTAAGATTTGTAAATTAATCTTTTTTTTACCGATATGCGGAGTACATCAGCTACACACAATTTGCTGCAAAAGTCAAGAATTTTTTCAGTTATTTAGTCATTAATTGCTGGTTAGTGGTTGACAATTACCGATGACCGCTTACCCTGTTGTCATGCAGTGGCCAACTGTGGTAAACATTCAGATCGATCGAGATAAAGTCAAGAGTTGTTCGGCGAAAGATGCAATTAAAGTACGATACGCCAATTGCGATCGCCATTTTTCCGGTATTCCCCCCTCTCCGTAAAAAGCCCCCGCCAACTGTCCGTAAACCGCACCAGTTGTATCCGCGTCGTCGCCCAAATTTACAGCCAACAAACAGCCTTCGGCAAAAGAAGAACTGTTGTAAAACGCCCAAAGTGCCGCCTCCAAAGACTTGACAACATAACCAGTACCTTTAATTTCAGGAGGTTGTCGCCGCTTAAAAGAACCCGCCGCAATCTCATCAATCTCTGCTACCAGCGGATTTGCTGCCCAATATCCAGAAATCGGACAATATCTTTCCGAAAGCAACACATCTTTAGCAACTTTATTCACAGCCCCCGCAATTAAAGCACCCAAATAACGGCAAGCATCCACACAAGTAGCAGCACCGTGAGTAGTTCGAGAACTTTCTCCAGATTTTTCTATTACTTCTAAAGGATTTTTAGCATAAAACAAAGGCACGGGAGCCAAACGCATAATCGAACCGTTTCCAGCAGTCCCAGCATCGGTAGAACCACAGTAAGGTTTTCTGGTATCTTCAAATTTCCAAAGTGCTTGTTGAACCGTATTGCCAATATCAAAACATTCACCAGTGCTGCTCAAATGTCCGTCTCGCCACCACCGCAAATAAGTTTCTAATTGATGGACTGGATCGAAACCTTGTTTCTCAATCAAACTTTGGGCCAAACAAAGTGCCATCGAAGTATCGTCCGTCCACTCGCCCGGTTGCAGTCGAAATGGGCCGCCGCCCACCATATCGTTAATAGGCGCAAAGGTTCCGGGGCGATGGAACTCTAAAGTTGTTCCGAGAGCATCGCCAACTGCTAAACCGAGAAGACTGCCACAATAACGTTCTATTTGTTGCATAACGTAATTGAAAATTAATAATTAGTAAGCGCTATTGAGTTCAAAATCATTTCTATCTGCATCCGATCTGCGTGTATAACAATCAATGCCCAACTTGTCAAGTTCTCTCTTTATCTCTTCTCTTAAATTTCTTTCTCTGTGTCAAGAGCGCCCTCTGCGGTTCATTAAAACAAAATATCGTCCACAATCGATACCAAATTTGTGAACTTCTCTCATTCTCTCTTCTGATCTCTTAATTCTCTTTCTCTGTGTCAAGAGCGCCCTCTGTGGTTCATTAAAACAAAATCTTGTTCACAAACGAAATAGAATTGCCCTAACGGCCGTTAAAAATAAAAAAACAAGACTTTCCCCCCCAAATGCTGAGGCAAAAGACGACTCAGGCTAATATTGATGTTAACCTGTCCCTACCCGATATCAAACTGTCCCATGACACCCGATGCCTCCCCCGGAGCCGCTGCTGCCGCCACTCAATCAACACCCGAAGTCAGCTTAGAGCTGCAAGTCCGACTCAAAACCGAAGATGGACAGCTACTGTTGCTACTCCCCCCAGAAACCAATAGCGAACCCGCAACAGCCGCGGCCTCGACTTGGACTGAACTTTGGCAGCAGCTAAAAGTCAGGCTGAATGCGGGAGAACGCTTTTGGCAGCCAAACGCAGAAGTACAATTGATGGGGAACGATCGACTTTTAGATATCCGCCAACTGCAAGAGATCGCTGATGCCCTCTCCGAAGTGGAACTGCAACTCAAACGAGTCCACACCAGTCGCCGCCAAACCGCCGTTGCCGCAGCTACGGCAGGCTATTGTGTAGAACAACAGCCTCCGGTTTCTTCCCTGAATAAAGCTACTGCCGAAAAACCGCAATCGCTGGCGGAACCTTTATATTTGCAGATGACAGTGCGATCGGGCGTAGAAATTCGCCATCCAGGCACGATCGTACTTTTGGGAGACGTAAATCCAGGCGGATCAGTCATCGCCGGAGGCGATATCCTAGTTTGGGGCCGTTTGCGGGGAGTCGTGCACGCCGGTGCTGGTGGCAACACCAAAAGCGTGATTATGACCTTGCAGATGGAACCGATGGTGATTAGGATTGCTAAGTATGTTGCCAGAGGCCCAGAAACCTCACCCGCTCAGTTTTTCCCGGAAGTCGCCTATGTGACGCCTCAAGGGATTCGGATCGGTAGAGCCTGTGATTTTGACAAATCGCAGTTAGTCGGGGGTAATGAGTAATCGATAATTGGTAATTGTGAATTGGTAATTAGGAATTGGGAATTGGTAATGGGTAATTGTTAATACTATTTCTCTTTAAGCCTGCACTTAATAATTTTTGCCTGCGCTAAATCAGTCACTAAAGGACGATTTAAAAAATAAGTGCAAATTTATAGAGAATTAGTAGAACAAGAAGAGTTTTGAGTGTTAAGTTAATTCACTGAATAACAGATTGCTGCCACATTACCAAAGAATAATTGCTAAGTATCAACCAAAAATAAGACAAATTACAAATTACCAATTACCAATTACCAGTTAGCGATTACCAATCACCAATCACCAATTCCCAATAAATCTAAATTCGCTTATGGCTCGCATTATTGTTGTTACATCAGGCAAAGGTGGGGTAGGAAAAACCACCTCCACAGCCAATCTCGGGATGGCTTTAGCTAAGCGGGGACGCAACGTTGCCGTAATTGATGCCGATTTCGGTCTCAGAAATTTAGACTTGCTGCTGGGCTTAGAAAATCGGATTGTTTACACGGCATTAGAAGTTCTCGCAGGAGAGTGCCGGTTAGAGCAAGCTTTGGTGAAAGACAAGCGGCAGCCGCGCTTGGTGCTGTTGCCTGCTGCCCAAACTCGGATGAAAGATGCCATCAGCGCCGAGCAGATGAAGCAGCTTGTGGGGATGTTGGGAGCAAAATACGACTATATTTTGATCGACTCTCCTGCTGGAATTGAACAAGGTTTTCAAAATGCGATCGCCCCGGCCCAAGAAGGCATCATTGTCACCACTCCAGAAATCGCTGCTGTCCGCGATGCCGATCGAGTCATCGGCCTGCTGGAAGCCAACAACGTCAAGAAAATCAACCTGATCGTCAACCGGATCAGACCCGCAATGGTGCTGGCAAATGATATGATGTCGGTGCAAGACGTGCGGGAAATCCTCGCGATTCCGCTGTTAGGGGTCGTTCCCGACGACGAGCGCGTCATCGTTTCCACCAACCGAGGCGAACCATTAGTATTGTCGGAAACAGCCTCTTTAGCTGGAAGTGCCTTCGACAATATTGCCCGCCGCTTAGAAGGCGAAAAAGTTGAATTTCTAGATCTCAATCCCCGTCGGGAAAACTTCTTCACTCGCCTCCGCAAGTTCTTAAACACTAAAATTATGTGATGTGCCGCAATATTGGCGATCCGTCTTAAACAGCAGCCACTGCATCACAGAAACTAGCCGAGATTTTCCTCCAGTGATACCAGTTCCCCAAAAAAATGAAACTGTATGTCAACTCCAAACCCTTAGGGAATGAGTGATTCCCCAATCGAAAATCGAAAATCGAAAATCGAAAATGGTATGACCTTTTCTATGCCTAACCCTTGACAAACCCGCCCGACCCATGATATACACACTTCTCGAACGACTTTTCCCGCGCACCCCTGACAACAGCCGCGACGAGGTAAAACGTCGCCTCAAACTGGTTCTAGCCCACGATCGTTCAGAACTCAGCCCAGAAATGGTTGAGTCGATGCGCCGAGAAATTCTAGAGGTGGTATCTCGCTACGTGGAAATCGATACCACCGGGTCTGAGTTCTCGCTGGAGAGCGACCAGCGGGCCACAGCACTAATTGCAAATCTCCCGATCCGGCGAGTCAGGCTCGAACATCCACCGGAGAATTTGCCCAAGAATTTGCCCGAGAATCGGCCCGAGAATCGACCCGAATATGTACCGGAGTATGTAGTCGAAATTCTCCCCGACACTAGAGAGGGATAGGGATTGACATTTTTATTTCAGACAACGAGTTCGATTCGAGCCGATCGGCATTTAAATTAAACTATCTCTATACAATTAAAATGTCGTGGGGCGGGCACTCTTAGCCGGTTCCAAATATGTGATTAAAAAGGGGAAAAGCTTGTGATACCTGAAAAGTAATGAAGTTAATCTTCATAACCAATCGCTCTTTCCAGAGGAGCTTGCGTCCCGGACTATCTTAATAACTAATTGCTCTTTCCAGAGTATCTTGTAACTGAAGTTCTAACGGTCGATCAGAGCGAATTTTCAAACCAGGTAAATCGTGTTTGACTAACATTTTTTCGCCTGTTTCAGCAGTTGCCAACGGCCAGAGTACCCAGCGGCTGCCAGGGGAAAGAGTGCTTAAACTTGCAGAGTTTTGAGTCAGCCAAATTATCGGCAGTTTCGGCCGATTATCGATCGCATCTTCCCGACCCTTAACCGCCGCTAAAGTTTCCAAAACTACCCGGTTTCCCGAAACGAGTCCAGTCCCGGCCGTCCAAAGTTTGACGTTTAACAGGCGCTTGCTAGCATAGAAGTAAAGAGACGCAGCTACTGTCACGGCTCGTTCAAATTCTTCTGGCTGCCACGCCGCAGCGCTGTCGAGAGCAATAATAATTTCTTGACCGCCGGCTGCAACTTCTAACTCTCTCACCCGCAGTTCTCCGTAGCGGGCGCTGGTGCGCCAGTGAATCAGGCGGGTCGGGTCTCCGTGGCGGTAAGGTCTCAGGTTGCGGGTGAGACCTTCGGTAGCAGCTTGCGACCGGCTGCGATTGTAAAATTGCGGGCTGTCTTCTTGACCGATGCGATCGATCAAAGGACAAGTGCTCAACGGCAAAACCTGTGGATAGACAACGGCCACTGCTTTGACGGGGCGGCTGCGCCGGCACCAAAACAACCCTAAAGGCGCGGCAGTCCTCAAGTTTACCTCTTGCCACCGATAGACGCCGCGCTGCCGGACTTCTAGATAGTATGTATCCCTGTATATACTGTTAGGGTCTATGACTTCTATCGGGCGGACGATCGGTTGTCCCAATACAAACGGCAAGATGTCTACCACTTGCAACAGAGTCTTAGGTTCGCGGGCGCGATTTTCAATTTCTAGTTCGACGGTGATTTGATCGCCCGCACTCACCGGTTCGATCGGGAGGCGACGGACTTCTAAGGAACGGAGCGATTTGCCCGGCAAAACCGCCGCTACTCCCAATAGCGCCAAACCCCCACCGCTGAGCGCGTACAGCCACCCAGACATTGTATTAGTTGCAGACCCAAAAAAGAAAACCGTCATCCCCGATAGCAGCCAACCCGCGTAGGCGGGGGCGACAGCGCGATTTTCGAGCCAGTCGGCAATTTTGTGACCGATGTTCATAGGAGTTGAAATTGTTAATTACTCGATCGCCCTATCAAGCCTAATTGTAAAATATTCTCAGCATTTAGCACCGAATTAGCTGCGAGCCATTAGATTAGAAATCGGGCATTTTTTCGCAATAAATCTACATTGACTGGAAACAAAAAAATGAACCCATTAAACAATCCTACACCCCTTAGACCAGACGCTCAAGCCCGCCGCTCGCCGCCCCCGCCCCCGCCCTTGGCTGCAACACCCGCGCCTCCTGCACCCGCGCCGAGTGCGCCCCCCCCTGCGCGGCAGCGGTCTGTCGAGACACCCGTCAGCACGATCGAACAAATGGTCAGAGATGCCCATAGCGCCTCGGCTTCCGACATTCACATTCGAGTCGGCCAAGTACCTCGATTTCGGATTCGGGGCGCGATGCAAGTAGCAACTACCCACCCCAAAGTAACCCCAGAAATTTTTGAAAATTACCTAGCCGAAATACTCACCCCCGAACAGCGAAAACAATTTGCAACTACCAAGGAATTAGATTCAGCAATTTTTTACCCGGGCTTCGTGCGGTGTCGGCTAAACTGTTTTGATTCCCTCAGCGGCGGTGCGATGGTATTGCGGTTGATCAGTTTGGAAATACCTACTATCGATTCCTTGAGGTTGCCAGAAGTTTTCAAAAATATCATTTTGCGATCGCAGGGATTAATATTGGTTACGGGGCCTACCGGTTCGGGGAAATCGACCACAGTAGCTGCGATGATCGACCACCTCAACCAGATGGAGCAAAAGCACGTAGTTACAATTGAAGACCCGATCGAATTCATTCACCCTTCTAAAAAATGCTTGGTCAGCCAGCGGGAAGTCGGCTTGCACACCCACGAGTTTCAACAGGCTTTGCGGGCTGTTTTGCGGGAAGATCCGGATGTAATTCTGATCGGGGAAATGCGCGATCGCGTTACCATCAATACAGCGTTGCAAGCAGCTCAAACTGGTCACTTAGTATTGGGAACTCTCCACACTCGCAGCGCCATTAACGCTATTAACCGATTGTTGAACCTCTACCCGCCCGAAGAACAACAGGCGATGCGGATTCAAATTTGCGATTCTTTAGTAGCGGTAATTGCCCAACTTTTGCTGCCAACAGTTGACAACCGTCGGGTAGCAGTTCACGATATTTTGGTGAATACACCGGCTATGCACGATTACTTGATGAAAGGTGCTGATGACGAAGCTTCCCGGTTGATGGAACATGATACTTACGAAGGAATGCAGATTATCAACCAGGCTCTTTACAAACTGGTGCTTGAAGGCAGAGTGACGATCGAAGAAGCGGCAAAAACTTCTCCCGAAGCCAGCGATTTAGACCGCCGTTTGCGCACCGGAGGTTACGATCCTGCGTCGTCTCGCGACTTTGAAGGCAGCAAAAAAGAACGCACCGTTCGCGCCCGGTAGCAGCACACATACAGGGGTAGGCACCGCAGGACTACCCCACCCATCGGGTAGTAATCTTTTCAGCAAACCGAAATACTTGGCGCGGTTGTGCGTATCTTTACTTAAATTTTAACTATATTTAGTAGCCAGAAATACATTTTACTTAAATTTTACTTAAGTAGTAAAATGAGAGATAATCAATGTCAAATATATTGTTAAGTTTTTTTAACACCGCCGCTACTTTACATAAACTTTAAAATTGGGTGAAAACTCGCAGGTGATTACAAAGAAATAGTAAAGATATGTTCTGAGTATTGCCAACAGTAAGGAACTTCAGTATATAGTTGTAGAGACAAATTTTGGGCAGAGAAGGTTCCGACTTTGCCGATCGCAAAAGTAAGCAAGTTAAAAAACCGCTTAATACAACTACAAGTAGGCTTAATACAAGCCATTAGTAGCAGAGCCTATCGCGTGTTTTTCCGATTATTAAGTGGCTTTCAGTCTAAAACATCCTAAAACCAAGCAGAATTTTAAAGATTCTGTCCCTGGAAAATCTGTTTAACAACTCGCTTATCACCAACCGTATTTCTAGAAATTAAAGGAGATCAAAAAGTGAAGAGTGCATTTAACCCCTCAGAAGTGTTTGAAGGTGCCAGCAAAGCGGAAATCATCGATCGCATCCAGCAGCTAGTTCCCCCAGGTTCCCCGGAACCGCAAGATCCTGAAATCCTAGCGGCCTTACAAACTCTCACCGCACAGCTAATCGCAGCCTATCAAGCCGACGGACAATTAGAAAGCGAACCATTTAGCGACGTGCGGGGTCGCACCATTCACCTATACGCATCCGCAGTCAGCAGCAAAATCAAAGGAAAAACCATCCTCATCACCGGTGGAGAAGGATGTGTCGGCAGTTTCTTAATCGAAAAACTCCTCGGATTAGGCGCAACAAAAATCATTTCCGCAGACAACGCCCGATGTCACAACCCCGAAGAAAATCTCCCGCTTTTTAACACAGAAGGTGCAGTAACATTCTATGCCGCCGACATTCGCAACTACGAGGCGCTGAAACACATATTTGAGGTAGAAAAACCAGAAATTGTTTTTCACCTAGCAGCCCAACGCCAACCCGGGCTAGCTGAAATCAAAATCCGAGAAACAGTTACAACCAGCCTGTTGGGATGTAAACACGTCATCCAACTGTGCGAAGAATACGGCGTAGAAAGCTGCATCTTCTCTTCCACAGGCAAAACATCTCGATATTTTACAACCGAAGTTTACGCCGCCTCCAAAAAATTTGCCGAATGGCAATTTGCCAAAGCAGCTCAAGAAGGAGATGTCACTTACGGGATGGTTCGCTTTACTCATATGTTGGAAAATAGCTTGTTCTGCGAGCAAATGTCCAACAAAGTACAGCAAGGTAAAACTGTCAACGTTCACGCTCCGCACCGCTACGTAACCGCTCAAAATGTGGTCGAAGCCGTACATTTATTGCTGAATTCGCTGGTTGTTTCCGTCCCCGGAAAACTGAAATTGGTCGCCGTGAGTAATCTCGGGTGGCCGACAGAAACTTTGGAAGTAGCTCTTTATAAAATTCTTGAATCAGGCAAAAATCTGCCGATTTATTTTCAAGGACTTTTGCCGGGATACGAAGAACCGTTTTTTCTTGGACAGTTTGACTGGAAAAAACCTACAGACATTCACCTCCTAATTAATGTTTTGGAAGATCCTTTTAGAAGTGTTAACGATACTGGCGACATGGTGAGTGTAGAATTAGCTCCTTTTTCTTTGCGCGTGTTAGATAAACAAGTGTCGAAGCTGGAAAGCTTAATCATCGATCCAGATTTCCCGGAAGTGCAAATCAAGCACGCTCTTGTGGCAGCGGAAAAAGAAGTGATTGCTTCCTCTTTTGCGTGGAGTTCCCCCGAAGACTTGTTGAAAATTTTGCAGTGGGGGATCAATCCGAAGAAATTGCAAGGTTACGGAACGGAAATCGGTGACTACAGCGAGATTATCGAACTCCTCTTGCAAGGAATCTACGGCCGCCTTAACCAAGAAGTCTTGGACAGTGCTGGAGTTACTGCTAATGAATTTGATGACTTAGTTGAGAGTCTTTCTACGCTCGATTCTATTCAAGCAGAAGTGGGATATTTGCGATCGGTGTCGAGATATCTCAGAGAATTGGTACCCCCCGCACATTTCAGCACCAAAAAATCTCAACCTGTTGCTGTCCGCGATGCAGCGTAGCTTGAAAAGAGTTTTGAGTTTGGAGATTGCTTCCTGAGTGACAACCCACAGGGGGTGAATGAGCTAAACATCGACTAAGTTGTCAGTTGATGAAGCAATCCTGGACGCAGAACCTCTATATGTAAGGTGCGCAGTGCGCACCTTACCGGTATAAGTACCGGGTTCAACCATTTTTTGGGTAAGTTATGTTAAAAACAGAATTGAGAAACCCGGTTTCTAAAAGAAACCGGGTTTCTCAATTCTGGGTCTGTTTGAGGTTTAATTAAATTGATTTACTTAACATAGTCAGAATCGACATGATATGCTATTACTTGCGATCGCACAACTGCAATCAAATTATTTAGTAGTGACGAGGCCAGTCCTAGTAGTTTTATGAGGACTTAAGTCATCACTACAAACGTTATAAGGGTTATTTTCCCCGGCATGATATGATGATTCTTTAGATAGCGTTGTGCACTGAGTTAACAAAGGTGCAATTAGATTAAATGAGCTCAATGAACGCAACCAATAAAATAAAATAAAATTAAGGTACTAGAATTGTGGAAATTAATCAGCTATTGTTCCTATTGATTGATGTTGTGCTATTGGCGATCGCCCTGATCCTTCTAATTCCCGTTGCAGTTCTATTTCTAGAATGCAGTGCAGCTTTCTTGTCCGGCCTGGGCTCCAAAGCGGAAACTAAAGCGGCCCGCCCCAAAGTAGCAGTTTTAATTCCCGCTTACAACGAAGCAGCCGGAATTGCCGCCACCATCTCCACCATATTGCCGCAGCTAACACCTCAAGACCGCCTGTTAGTGATTGCTGACAACTGCACGGACGCCACGGCAGAAATCGCCCGCAACTGCGGTGCAAGTGCCATCGAACGCCAAGACACACAACGCAAGGGCAAAGGATACGCACTGGATTTCGGCTTGCAGTCGATCGAATCAGACCCCCCAGAAGTAGTAATCATGGTTGACGCAGACTGCATCTGTCAGCCAGACTCTATAGAAAAATTAGCCCGGGTGGCAATGGCCGAACAAAGGCCGGTACAAGCGACTTATTTAATGGAACAGCCACCCAATCCTACCCCCAAAGACTCTATTTCGGCTTTAGCATTTCTCGTGAAAAACTTAGTCCGGCCGAGCGGATTAAAACAGTTAGGATTCCCATCATTACTAACAGGTACGGGCATGGCTTTTCCGTGGTCGATAATTAGATCGGTTTCCCTAGCTAGCGGCAATATTGTGGAAGATATGCAGATGAGTTTGGATTTGGCGATCGCCGGACACCCAACAGTATTCTGCCCCGAAGCCAAAGTCACAGGGTGTTTGCCGCAGCAGCAGCAAGCAGCCACAAGTCAAAGAACCAGATGGGAACACGGTCACATACAGACATTGTTAACTCAAACTCCCCGCCTGACAGCAGCTTCTTTACAGCAAAAACGTTTTGACTTATTGGCGATCGCCCTCGACTTGTCAGTCCCTCCCCTATCGCTTTTAGTCGCTATTTGGCTAGCCACTTTTGCAGCCTCATTATTAGCAGCAACCTTCGGAACATCCTCGCTTCCCGCTGTCTTGTTGGGAGTACAAGGACTGCTAATTTTAGTTTCAATTGTCAGCGCTTGGGCAAAATTCGGGCGTGCCGACATTTCCGGTTCAACCCTTTTATCCGTACCTTTTTACATCCTTTGGAAAATCCCTTTGTATCTGGGTTTTATCCTGAAGCGGCAAACCAAATGGGTACGGACAGAACGCGATGTTTAGTATTCGGTAAGGTGCGTCAGCCAGATAGTTGAGTCAACTCAAAAATCTAGTTTCTGACGCACCTTACGACGCATAATATGTAATATAAGTAACTTTTTTGAGTGCCACGACTCATGTGTTTGAGTGGGATGGTGCGCCGAAGTTGATCCAGAAAAGGAGATTCCCACGGGGAGTAAGAAGGTTGACATAGATGAGGAATCGGCGGTATTTTTAGGTTAAACAAAGTATTATACCGGATCTGCGATACAATTATGAAAGCTGATTCAAAATCTCGTACTGGAAGAATTGGTGTTGTCGGAACCGCCTTACTCTTTGAGAGATTAGGTTGGATCTTTCGTGAGCAACCTACAGAAGACTATGGTATCGATGCTCACGTTGAAGTGGTTGAGAGTAATACAGCAACAGGTAAATTAATTGCACTTCAGATCAAATCTGGGAAAAGTTGGTTTAAGGAGAAAACCACTGATGGCTTTGTTTTTCGTGGCAAGACAGAGCATCTAGAATACTGGCAGAAACACTCATTACCTGTCATGGTTGTTTTATATGATGATGAGAAAAAAATTGCTTATTGGCAGGCCGTTAATAGCAGTAATGTCCAGAAGACCAATAAGGCATGGAAACTTATTATCCCTTTTGAACAGCAGATCAATATTCTATCGCTTAAAAAAATTCAAGAGTTTAGTAGAAAGCTGACTGCGACTAATGGTTACACAATTCTTTCATTTCAGGATGTTAGTCATGGTGGGGCAAAAAGATATTCTGCCAACATTCTTCTAAGCAAGGAATATGCAAAACCCGATATGATAGAAATTGCCAGAAAAATTACTGCTGAACTAAAATCTAGAGAATATTATAAAAACAACGAGGTAAAACAACTCTGGGAAGGAAAAGAAGCTCAAGTAATTTGGCTATTCTTGTATCTTTCTCTAGATGATGTGAGTTCTGCAAACTGGATTTGTAGAACTGAGTGGATTAGTAAAAATTTATCGACCAAATTTTCACCTACAAAGCTAGATGGTGAACAGATTGATGAGGAAATTGTTATTGATTGGAACAAAAGCTATGGAGAGCTTGCGACTATTTTTGATTCGTTTAAACTAACGAAGGAAGCCTATCTAGATTCTATGAATTGCATCTTGAGTACCACAAAACTTATTGTTGATAAAACGATCGAATTCACAGATATGTTCAATCGGAAGCAGCTAATTGAAGCTAATTATCTAGATCGTATGTCACAACTATATCCAGAGATAGAAAAGTTATATCTTCAGGTGGATCGTATCGGTTCAGCCCCAACTGAATGTAGTGATTTGAGTCAACGCTTTCAAGGCGTGATGGCTTTTGCACACAACATCGTCTTGCCTTTTTCTGAGAAAGGGCTAGAAACCTGGGAAATAAGTAATAGAAACTATTTGGTAGGTCAAGCTATTAAGGATTATCAAAAAGAACTGCTTCGACTAGAATTTGAACTGGAGAAGATTCACTGATAATACAAAAAGACTTCGATTGCCAATAAATCCGTTGGTGGCGAAGCTAGCTAACAACCCGGTCTGAGCTGACTGCCGATAGATATTGGTGGTGTTGTAAAGGTTGTTTGCAGCCGCTCAATTGTTCGGTTGGGCTACATTTCACCGATGGTTGAGGCACGTAGTTTCGGTGATATCTGTCAGTTTTGCGCTCGCCCAGCAGGCCTCTGGTTCGCATTTTTCAGGTGATGAGTGAGTTTTGCGATCATCTTTTCTATGCTTATTCCTAATGCAGAGAATGCGGTCGTTGACATTCGTAAACTGCGTGGCTACTGCCTCAATCCAGCACACGACGATGGCAAGCACAAAGCACGGCTTTTCTCGTCAATTGTTGGAATGACGGCTGACAATGCTGAGGAATTGCGCCAGATTTTGCTTGAAGTCATTCAAACTCACGAAGCTGAGTTACTGTAGTTTAGACTAAATAAAGATGAGAACGGTGGCCAAAGAAGAACTAGAGCCACCGCGCCGGGAGAGAATAAGGGTGAAAAATAAAACCTATCCACTCCTTAAATGAACA
>JACJNY010000075.1 GCA_014695295.1 Microcoleus sp. FACHB-61
GGTGATGCGATAATTGCACAGCTCTTTGGGTGTTTTTACTCACTATTATCTCGGATGATTCACTTTTACCCTCTCAATCCGCGTATGTGCCAGTTGGGGGTGCGGAATGTGGGTTTTACTGAAGCCCGACGAGATATGTTTAATTGGTAGTTGATCGAGGTGATTCCTGCTGCCTATTGTTTAAAGCTGCCATCTACTTTATATTCGGAAAAATGGGAATTTCCGCCACTGAGCCAGTGCGCTCAATTAATGACCAAAGCAATTGGTACAGCTTAATTAGTTAATAATCATGGAAATCCAGTTATTGACAATTACGCTCGCACTCATTCATACTATAACTAAGCGTTGTAGGAGCTAACTTTAATGTCAGATCTATTGGCAAGAATCACGGTTAATCCTAGACAGTGTGGCGGTCGCCCTTGCATTCGCGGCATGAGAATTCGGGTATCAGACGTACTGGACTTATTTGTGGCTGGTTTGAGTGCGGAACAAATACTAGAAGAAATGCCCGATCTTGAAGCAGACGATCTGAGAGCATCTCTTTTGTATGCTTCGCGCAAACTCAATCATCCGGTATTGGTTGCATGACAAGAATTTGGGTAGATGCACATCTGTCACCGGGGATCGCAACCTGGATTACAAACACATTTGGTGTCACAGCAGTAGGCTTGCGCGAGATTGGCTTGAGAGATGCCGAAGATCCTGAAATTTTTGAGGCATCGAGAGCGCAGGGAGTTATCGTAATGACTAAAGATAGTGACTTTGTTGATTTGGTCGATCGCCTTGGTTCACCGCCACAGATTATTTGGTTGACGTGCGGCAATACATCAAACGCTCGGTTGCGAGAGATTTTGAGTGCAACATTACCTGAAGCTTTGGAGATATTGAAAGCAGGTGAACCACTGGTGGAGATTAGTGGAAATTAAACTTTTAATCACTAATCAGGCACCATCAAACCCTTCAAAATTCTCCCCTTTTCCTCCTCCCTCAACCCCTTCGACTGCACCAAAACCCCAAAACCTCCCAAACCCATCGGATCGATCAACTGATGCAAAGCCTCCCGGCGCCGCAAAAACGTTGCCAAATCCAATGCTTCCGCATCATTTGTTGATAGAGAAGCAATGCGATCGCCCAAACCCAACGCCATCAAAAACAAAGCCTGCTGAGTAAACCCTACCACATCCAAACCGCACAATTCCCCGTGCTTTTCTAACGCCGTAAAATCAACATGAGCCGTTAAATCCTGCCGGCCCACATTAATATAAGGATTGCTGTGATATCGGTGGCGATAATAACACTGTAGCGTTCCCTCCCTGCGCCTCGGATTGTAATAGCGGTGCGCCGGATAACCGTAATCAATAGTTAACAAATATCCCCGCTGCAATTTTTGAGCAACTGTACTCATCCAGTCCAAAGCCGCCAAATTCACCTCACTGCGATAACCATCCCCGTAAACACTAGCCGACAAATCTAGTCCCACCAATTCAAAATATTCAGCAATTTTAGGCGTAGAAACTTCGCCAAATACTTCAACAAAATTTATCTCTTCTTGTTCATTTTTTGGGGTTTCTGCGGTAACGTAAATCTCCCTAACTTGCCCTTCTTCCAGAATGAATTGATGCACTGGCAAAGCATCGACCAACTCATTAGAAAAGAAACAGCCGACAATCGAATTATTAACTATCTCATCCCAATTGCACCACTTAACACACTTGATATCACTTAAGCTTTGGCGTTGTTCCGCTTGAAGTATTGGCGAAATTTCAACAATAATGTATGTTAAAGTTTTAAATAAGTCGGGATGTTGCCGTTGCAGATATTGCAGCACATTTGCTGCAAAAGTTCCCCGCCCAGCGCCCATTTCTACGATCGCGAAATTGGAAGGGCGATCGAGAAATTCCCACATTTCCACAAACTGCTCTGCCAAAACCTCCGCAAAATCAGCACCCCAATGAGACGACGTGATAAAATCGCCTTGTTTGCCTATCGACCGGCGATCGCTATTGTAATAACCGTGCTGCGGATGATATAATGCCAAATTCATATATTCAGCAAAAGTAATACGCTGCTGGGGACTGGCGGCAATTGTTTCGCAGATTAAAGCGCAGAGTTCCCAGTTGCTGTCATTGATATCTGATTGCTGAAATTTCATAATTTATCGAATCAAAGTTGATGTTATTTCATTTGTGAAGGAGCGATTTTTTTTTATTAACCGCAGAGGGCGCAGAAGGCACAGAGGAAGAGAGAAGAGAGAAATAAGGTACATTTTAGCGACGTTAATAGCAGTATTAATCGATATCCATCCGCGTTTATCCGCGTTCATCTGCGGTTAAAAAAAATTCAACCCGGTTTCCACAAAAAAACCGGGTTAAATTCTCAGATCAAAACCGACCAAACCTACCTATCAACCGAGCCCATAATAATGTCGATACTCCCCAAAATCGCCACCAAATCCGCAATCTTCACGCCGCGAACAATATGAGGCAAAATCTGCAAATTATTAAAATCCCCAGTCCGAATCTTCCAGCGCCAAGGAAACACACTATCATCCCCGATAATATAAATCCCCAACTCTCCCTTGCCGCTTTCAACGCGGACATAATGTTCGCCCTTGGGAATCTTAAAAGTCGGCGCAACTTTTTTGCCAATAAACTGATAGTCAAAACCATTCCATTCAGATTTTGGCCCGCTTTCGAGTCGCTTCGCTTCCAAATTCTCGTAAGGGCCGCCGGGGAGTCCTTTCAAGGCTTGATAGATAATCTTAACCGACTCGCGCATCTCCCGAATCCGCACAAAATACCTGGCCAAACAATCGCCAGCAGCTTCTGTACAAACTTCCCAGTCGAAGTCGTCATAACATTCGTAATGGTCAACTTTCCGCAAATCCCACTTAACGCCGGAAGCGCGCAACATGGGGCCGGACAGTCCCCAGTTAATCGCTTCTTCGCGAGAAATAGTACCCAGCCCTTCAATCCGGCGGCGGAAGATTGGATTGTTGGTAATTAAACGTTCGTACTCGTCAATTTTGGGAAGCAAATAATCGCAGTAATCTTCGCACTTATCTACCCAACCGTAAGGCAAATCCGCGGCAACTCCGCCGATGCGGAAATAGTTATTATTCACCATGCGATAACCTGTGGCTGCTTCCCACAAATCTAAAATCATCTCGCGATCGCGCATAGTATAGAAAAAAGGAGTTTGCGCCCCCACGTCCGCCAAAAACGGCCCCAACCACAACAAATGGTTAGCAATCCGGTTCAACTCCAGCATGATTACCCGAATGTAACTCGCCCGTTTGGGGACAGCAATATTCGCCAACTTTTCCGGCGCATTTACTGTCACCGCTTCGTTAAACATCCCCTCCGCATAGTCCCAGCGGCTCACGTAGGGCACGTACATCACGTTGGTGCGATTTTCGGCGATTTTTTCCATGCCGCGGTGCAGATAGCCCAAAACAGGCTCGCAGTCAACTACGTCTTCCCCGTCTAGGGTAACGATTAGCCGGAGTACCCCGTGCATGGATGGGTGGTGCGGCCCCATGTTGAGCACCATCGGTTCGGTTCTAGTCTCAATTCTTGACATAATTAAATGAATTAATGATTACTAGCTATTGTTGATTTTTGTTTGGCTTTTATGATTATGAAGGATATCGAGCTCTCTGAGAAGGAGACCCTTGGATCAGATGTCAGTATTGACACCTATCACGTTCCAGTTTTGGGTCAAGAGTTAATTACCGGTTTAGCTGTGCGTCCCGGCGGCCGCTATTTGGACGCGACGCTTGGGGGCGGCGGACACACCAGTTTGATTTTAGCGGCGGCGGCTGATGTTACAGTGGTGGCGATCGACCGCGACGAACAAGCCATCCGTTTTTGCCAAGCACGATTTGCCAACTCGCCCGTTGAGTTTTGGCACGGCAACTTTGCTGAATACAAGTCCCCAGATGCCGAATTTGATGGTATCATAGCAGACTTGGGCGTCAGCTCGGCTCAGTTCGATACACCGGAACGAGGATTTAGTTTTCGCCACCCAGCTCAACTAGATATGCGTATGAACCAGCAGCAATCTTTGACAGCAGAAGAGATTATCAATCACTGGGAAGAAGTTAAACTAGCAGATATTATTTACAAATACGGTGAAGAGCGACTGTCGCGGCGCATCGCGAGGCGGATTGTGCAAGGGCGTCCTTTTGAAAGTACAACAGAACTCGCTGGGGCGATCGCCTCCAGCTTCCCTCCCAAGCAGCGCAACGGCAGAATCCATCCGGCCACCCGTACTTTCCAAGCTTTAAGGATAGCCGTCAACTCCGAACTATCGTCTTTAGAAACTTTCCTCAACCAAGCCCCAAGGTGGTTAAAACCCGGTGGGAGAATCGGAATCATTACATTTCACAGCCTGGAAGACCGGCCGGTCAAGCACCAACTCAGAGGAACACCCAGTTTGCAGGTACTGACAAAAAAGCCGATCGTGCCGCAATCCGAAGAAGTAGCTAGAAATCCCCGCTCTCGTTCTGCTAAGCTCAGACTGGCAGAAAGATTAACTTGATTCGGCAGTAGTAGTAATATGCTTGCTGCAAAAAGTTCAGAGATTAGGGGGACTTGGATGCAGCAATCAAGTGCGATTGGGCACAGGTGTAGGGAATAGCGCCAACAACCCACCGCTAACCCTCCGGGTACAGTGGGGCTTGAAATACAGCCGGTGTTGACCAGACTTAGGTAGCAATACCTGCGTTAGTAGTAAGTGTTAAAATTCACACCGAGGACAGTGCCGAGCTAGTTAAGAACTCTGCAATCAGAGCATTAATTAGCAATTTTGAATGCTGGTGTGTTTAGAAAAGTACCGACTGCTAACACGGTCATTGCTGGTATCAAAGCACGAAAGCTGACTCGGGATTTTTCCCTATTGAAGCGGCCTACCGAGGCGGGTTACAGTATCGAAAGCCTCTCATCTGTTGTGCGAACAGATGGTGCGAAAGGAATGCTCACCTTAAGGTAAAACGGGTTTCTTTAACTCAACTTGACGTAACTGATATGTTGCATATATCCAGCCCCCCTTTTCCTCCCGCCACCTTGCTGAATACAGCTATGGTGGGGGTTTTCAAGGGGGAAGAAAGATGAGTCGGGGAGATGGAAGCAAGCTGAAACTGATGGTAGTCGATGACGAACCCGACAACTTGGATTTATTGTACCGGACGTTTCGACGCGACTTTCAAGTTTACAAAGCAGATAGCGCCCTCAGCGCCCTGGAAGTTCTAGACGAACAGGGCGAGATGGCGGTGATTATATCTGACCAGCGGATGCCAGAAATGAATGGCACCGAGTTTTTGGGGAAAACAGTCGAGCGATTTCCCGATACGATTCGGATTCTGCTAACGGGATACACAGATGTTGAAGATTTGGTTGAGGCCATCAACTCAGGTCAAGTCTTCAAATACATCACCAAACCGTGGAATCCAGAAGAACTCAAATTGGTGATCAATCAAGCCTCAGAAACTTACAAATACTACAAGCAGCGCAGCGTTGCATTGCGCCGCGCTTTGCGCAAGGAATCTCTGTTCAATGAGGTAATGAGCGTGATTCGCGGGTCGCTAGATTACTCTAGTATGGTACAAACTATTGTTCAAACCGTAGGTCAAACTTTTGAAGCCAACTATTGTATGCTGCGGCCGGTAGAGAGCGATCGACTATTGCCGAGTACCTTCCCCTACCAAGCCCAAACCTCTGAAGCCAGTAGCTTTTCTTTTGATGAAAATTTGCTGGTTCAAGCCGTAGCCAGCCGCCAAACTCAAGTGAACCCAAACAGTGGGGGGGACGCTAACTCGGTTGAGATTGCCGTGCCCCTGACTTACCAGCAAGAATTGCTGGCGGTACTGGCTTTGTGCCAGATTGGCGGCGCTAACCCTTGGTCGGCAGAAGATATAGAGTTAATAGAAGGTGTAGCAGCTCAAGCTGCTCTCGCCCTGTCTCAAGCTAAGCTCTACCAGCGCACTCTGGATTTAGCCAAGCAGATGCAAAACGAGTTGGAAGTGGCTCGCCAAATCCAAACAAACTTGTTGCGCCAAAGTTGGCCGGATTTTGAAACTGTCAGGGTGCAAGCTTGCTGCTATCCCGCGCGGGAAGTTGGCGGCGACTTTTTTGAAGTCTACGTCCACTCCCAAGGGGATATTTGGATAGCGGTGGGAGATGTTTCGGGTAAGGGAGTTCCGGCTGCTCTATTCATGGCCAGCGCGATTTCGGTGATGCGGCGGGAACTTTCCCAAGAAGTTTCTCCCGAACCCGATCGTGTTATGCACAATATGAATAGCAGTATGTCTGACGACCTGATCGGCAACAACCATTTTATTACAATGGTTGTAGCTCGTTACACTCCGTCAACCGGACACCTGGCATTTGCTAATGCCGGTCACATTTATCCGATCGTTTGGTCTCACTCGGAGGTGAAAGCTCAAGCCGCTAGCGGTAAAACGCCAGCCGAGCCGAATTTCCTGAAAGCTCGTGGAATTCCCTTGGGGATACTACCAGTTTGGAGAGGCAAAGCAGGTACGATCGAATTAAAGTCAGGAGATGTATTTCTGCTGACGAGTGACGGGATTACTGAAGCTAGCGTGACCACTGAAGCGGTCCCTGGGGGTGAACCAACCCGTTCTATGCTACAACAAGAAGGGCTTTGGCAACTCTTGATTCAGGAACCTGGTTCCTTCAACTTGGACAATTTGTTGGCTCACATCCGAGCCGACAATCCAGTTCAGGAAGACGACCAAACCATACTCTCTCTGGAGGTTCTCTGAATCTGTCAGCGACTCCCGACGCATAGTCGGGGGTGAGAGCCGAAAAAACTCAAGCCCTGCTTGTTGACGGCCCACAGAGTAGTCCTGCAAAGGACTGCGTTAACGTCAACAGTAAAAAACCTAGCCCGCGATCGCGCGCAGCTAGTTTCCAGCGATCGCTTTCCTGGGGGATTCAACACCTGTAAAGGGTTAAGGTAGAAGGCATTCGTCAGAAAAAACCAACGCTTAAAAGCCAGGGATTGAAACAAAGATTTTTTATACCTCGCTGCTTGCAGTCTCGGTATAATTATCAATTGTTAATGGGCTTTAGACCCATAACTAAAGTTTTCAACTATACTCTTAACTTCTGCCTTCTACCGAATGACGAATGCCTGATTTTTAAACAGAAAAGGCTGGTATCCCCCGAGTAGCGACAAGTATTGAGACCGAATTAATTCGGCGCGTCGTCTTTCATCCCTGGTCTGAAGACACAGGGTTTTCAAACTTACGGGATTTTTTTATGAATACTGAGCTTCATGTGCCAAGCGACTTGCGGTTTTTAACTATTGTTGAAAATTGGTTGCTGAGCAGTTTGGAAGTTGAGCTAGGAGAGCACGTCGATTGGCCGCGTCAGTCAAATCGTTTGCGCTTGGTGTTAGCAGAAGCGTATTCTAACGTGATCCGCCATGCTCACAAAGATCAACCCAATTTGCCCGTGTTAATTCGCTTGAATTTAAAAAATAGGGATATTGGTTTAGAAATTTGGGATTACGGTAAAGGTTACGAAATGGATACTTACAATCCCCCGAGGCCGGAAGCTAAACAGGAAAGCGGCTATGGCTGGCTGATTATGAGCAGACTTATGGATCGGGTGGACTACACTTTGCAAATAGACGGTCGCAACTGTCTGAAGTTGGAAGCGAGTTTGCCGGAAAAATCTTAATTAGTCATGAGTCATTAGTCATTAGTGATTGACAATGTACTTTTTGACTCGCTTTGGCTGTCTGTCGCACGGTGCGGTGACAGCCACTTTTTCGTGCAGTATCGTCCCTCTCGCTTGAGACTGTAAAATTGTAGGGGTACAGTCCCGATCGCAAAACTACTGCATAAACGGCGTATTTATACCTTTAGCGGCACTTCACCAGAGATTTGGATAAAAAACCCGGTTTCTGCCTCCTTCTTGCTCTAAAAAGCCGATCGACCTGTCCATCGCATGACTTTAGCTATTACGTGCGATCGACAGGTCAAACCCAAATAGGCAATTTAAATCTGAAACAGCTTATTAAACCTCAGATTTCTTATGCGACCGCAGATTGAGCAATTCTTGGGGAGAAGCTAACAGCTTGACGGTGACAGAAAGGATTTTTTGGTCAGAATTGAGCAAGAACAGCCATGCGACATTAATACCAAATGCGGAAGTTTGCACCCGGCCGCTGACCGGAACTTCAACATTGCCATCTTCTAAAATTTGGCTGACACCTTGCTGGGGTTCAAGCTTCATTCCTCGCGCTTCTGTTTTTAAATAAGTAGCGATCGAGATGCTGCCGATAATTGGTTCTTCAAACGGCGCGTGCAGAACCCCGTCATCAGCAAATAAATTAGCCGCAGCGTCAAAATCGCCCGCGTTTAAAGTTTCAAAATATCCCAGTACCGTTGGGTTTGTGATGCCGGCAATCTTTATAGAGCTAGTTATAATAGGTCGAGCTGTTGCGGTCATAAAAGAAGTGATTTCAGATGAATGAGTATACTCTAATCATTCTCTTTGTCGCAGCAAATCCCTCAAAAGATATAAGTAGGGCCAGGAAAATAATTCTCCGAACAAAGGAGGAACCGGAGAGCGTCGATCGCTCTGAAAGCTGCGATCGACCGAAATCAATACTAATTTCAAAAAAAATGCAACTGTAGGCAAGCCACAACCCCTCGCAGTTATCAGTCATTCCCAATTATTCAATTATTCAATTCTTTAATCTTTAATGCTATAAACCCAGACACCTGCAGGCATCTGGGTTTCTGGGCAAGTCTGTTTGACTGACCGAACCCGAATATTTTATTTGCGCATCAAATTAAGCAATTCTTTAGGAGATGCCAACAAGTCGATCGCTACAAAGAAAATTTGACCTTGGGGATCTAGCAAAAAGCGCCACGCGATGTTCATTCCCACATTCGATCCGAACCAAGGAGTTTCGACTTTGCCGGTAACTTTCACTTGGCGGTAGCCATCTTCTGCGGGTTCCGATACGCCTTGCTGGGGCATCATTTTCAGTCCGACGCACTCTTCCCGCATATAGTTGAGGATAGCTTCGCGACCGACGATCGGCTTTTGGAAAGGCGGTTGCAGGGCACCTTCTTCAGCAAATAAACCGACGGCTGGGGTGAAGTCGAAGGCGTTCATGTAGTCGATGTAGTTGAGGACAGTCTGCTCGCTGATACCCTCAATTGGGGTTTTCACCCGCTCTTCTGGAGCGGTGGGAGTGCTGCGGGGGGCTGAGCGTTTGCCGTACTCTTGGCTGAAATCGGGGTCGTAGCCCATGTGAACTACGGTGTTGCGAAGTACGGTAATTTGTTGACCGGGATCGAGTTTTTTGATGGTTTCGAGAACTGTGGTGGCTTCGGGAGACATTTGATAGCCAGCGGGGATCGGAGCGACAACGCCCTGTTTCATCAACTGTCCCAACTCATACCAGAAACCGAGTTTGGTATTGACGCGCAAGGAGGTGTAAATCCGGCCGATTGTGGTGTCGGCGTTGCTGGCGAGGTCAAACATGGTTTTGCTTTGAGCCTCCGGCGACATTTGCTTAATTTCGCTCAGGATGCCTTCGACAAGCGCCATGCTGGCTACTCCCGGAGCTGCTGCGGTGATGGAAATACCCATTTCGGTGTAGGCATACCAGAGCAAGGCTAGTTGGTCTTCAACGCTGAGTTTGTAGAACGATTCCGTAGTACCCGGAACAGCGCTAGCAATCTCGATGTTGGAGAAAATAGATTGAGCTGATTGAATACTAACTGCCATGTGTATGCTTTGGGATTTGTGGTTTTAGTCAGGTACTTGAGTTAGGAAACCTCAAGCTCCCTTGATTAAATTATGTAACGTTTTGTTAAATTTTGCAAATATAAATTACATATAGTTGAGTTATCAAACTATCATCAATAGTTTGGTAAATTGCGATCGCCGTCACTAGACTGTGCGCCGAATTAGTTTATTTAGGAAGCCGATCGTTAAAATCGCTTTGCATATCATATAAAATCAAAAGAGTCAATACAAAAGGTAAATATTTGCCTGGTGTCAAATGAAAGCGCCAATTAGCAGCATTTTGGTTAAGCAAAAAGCCCTTGAGCTGGGATTTCACAAGGTTGGGATAGCCTTGGTAGACGAGGGCACTGACAAGGAGGCACAAAGGTTGCAGGCATGGTTGGATAAAGGCTATCAGGCGGATATGGGATGGATGGCTAACCCGAAACGTCAGGATATTCGCGCTGCAATGCCAGAGGTGAAGTCCTTAATATGTGTCGCCATCAATTACTACACGCCTCACCAACGCCCGGGCGGTTCCGAATATGCCAAAATCTCTCGCTACGGCTGGGGAAGGGATTATCACAAAATCCTGCACAAAAAACTGAAGGTTTTGGCAAGTTGGGTGCGATCGCAAGGCGAGGGAATTGAAGCGCGGTATTATGCTGATACCGGGCCGATTCAGGATAAAATGTGGGCGCAGCGTGCCGGGATTGGCTGGATTGCCAAAAATGGTAATGTAATTTCGCGCGAATACGGTTCTTGGGTGTTTTTGGGAGAAATCTTGACTAATTTGGAGTTAGCGCCGGATGCTCCCCATACGGAACATTGCGGTACTTGTACTCGCTGCATTGAGGCGTGTCCGACCGGGGCAATTACTGAGCCTTTTGTGGTGAATGCCGATCGATGTATAGCCTATCACACGATCGAGAATCGAGCCGAAAAATTGCCCGACGAAATTGCATCTAATTTACAAGGTTGGGTAGCAGGTTGCGATATTTGTCAGGATGTTTGTCCTTGGAATCAGCGATTTGCTAAACCAACTGATGTTGCAGAGTTTGAGCCGTATCCTGAAAACATAGCGCCGACACTTGCAGAATTAGCAGACATTTCCGACGAAGAATGGGGCCGCCGATTTACAGCTTCGGCGCTGCGGCGAATTAAACCCGAAATGCTGCGCCGAAATGCGAAAGCAAATCAAATCAACCATTAAAAGTTGAGATTTTCGCACCAGGGTAATCCGTGCGCGCCTTACCTTATACATAATAACCGTAGGGTGCGCACGGATCGCCAAGATCAAATACATTATCTAGTAAGTCATTCCCCAATCTAAAATCTAAAATCTAAAATCTAAAATCTAAAATCTAAAATCGTATGAGATCCCGTTCCTTATTTGCTATTGTCCAATGACCAAAGTAATTATTTTTGATTTTGACGGTACTTTAGCAGATACAATCGATATTCTTCTGAGAATCACCAACCGTTTGTCAGCAGAATTCGGCTTTAAGTCTGCGACAAAAGAGGAACTCGCTCAACTGAGCAATTTAAATTCTTGGCAAATTCTTCAGTATTCTGGCATTTCTCTCTTCAAATTCCCGCTGTTGATTAGAAGGTTGAAAGCAGAGTTGCACACTGAAGTTCCCAATATTCAATTATTTCCGGGAATTAAAGAAGTTTTACTAGAGTTGAAAAAACGTGGCTTTCAACTGGGTATTATTACCTCTAATTCAAGACAAAATGTCTTGGGCGCGCTGGAAAAAAACGGTTTGCAAGACACTTTTACATTTATTTACTCTGGCTCAACTTTTGGCAAACATAAAGTTATTAATAAATGGCTAAAAATAGATAATATAAATCCTGAACAAGTGGTTTATGTGGGAGATGAAATCCGAGATATAGATGCTGCTAAAAAAACAGGAATTAAGGTAATTGCTGTAGGTTGGGGTTTTAATTCTCCGCAAGCTTTGGCTGCACAAAATCCTAATTTTTTGATTGAACGCCCCCAGGAATTGATAGAAATTATCAATTCCTGGCACTAATTGTCATGCTATTTTTAATGGAATTACCCCACCAGGACTTATATTATGTCCCGTTGAATAACCGCCATCAAATCCGTTTGTAGTGCATTATTTTTTGAAGTTGGTATAAGAAATCGGGTTTTTTAACGTGATGTATAATTCCCAGAAACCCGGTTTATTCCCAGATTTGCTAAGAAACCGGGTTTCTTAGCCTTTGCACAAACGAATAGAATAGTGGGCGGTTGAAACCAATCCTATAAAAACTTTCGTCCTAGGATAGGGGGACTAAAGAAAGAATAATCTGTTAATCTGTTTCGCTCCGTTTCAGTGCTGCTAAAACTGCTTGCTGGCTAACTGCTTGGTAGATTTTGCTAAAATGCTGCTTGAGGGCGTCTGATGCAGGAGAGGATTTGCTAGCTGTTCCTTTTCCGTCGGTTGCGAGGGGAATTGGGCCTAAGATATCTAATACCGTTTCGCTGCTGGGCGGCGGTACAATGACTACTAAAGATGATTCTAGCTGCTGGTTGTATTCCCAAAAGCGATCGATCTTCGGCAATTTAGAATTGGTAGTGGGGGCATTTTCGCCGGAGTTGAGTTGGGAATTTTCGTCTCCTTGCGTACCTCGTCTTTGACGGAGTGCTGTCAAGATTTGCTCTTTGGTTCTCCCCCGCAGTTGAAAGAGTACGAAGGGGTCTTCGCTGAAGCGATCGCCCAATAAGTAGTATACTGCACTGATGTGTTTGCAAGGGTTTTTGGGGTCAGGACAGCTACAGCGCGATCGAATATCAGATAAACTTAACGGAAATAGCGTTTTGCCTGCGGCCGCAAATACATCCTCAATATTGTGGGGCATTTCTCCTGCTAGTAATTTAGCTGAAAAAACTGCTCTTTGCGACATATTTTCAATCACGTAATCCCAATCTTCATCGCTCAATGTGTCGAGTCCTAAAGAAACTTGATAGGGTTTGGGATCGGTTCCTTGAACTAAGGCGATTACTTCTTGGTTAGGGAATTGAATGCTGAGAACTTTACCTTCGCGCGCGTATTGCCAGCCACGTTCTAAGCGCTTTTTGAAGCGGTAGGTATTGATTAAATCTAACCACTGTTGTGTCCACCATTCTCTGTCAATCATAAGCCCAAGGAAGAAGGAAGTTCGGCAACGGATTCTGTAACGGATGTAACGGATGTAACGGATGTAACGGATGTCAGGAAGAAGGAAGAAGGAAGAAGGAAGGAGGAAGAAAGCTTTAGTTATCTAGGAGAGTCAGAAACCGGGGTTTTTACAGAAAAACTGGACTCTAACTTTTAATTCTGGTAGAAAACCCGGTTTCTGTGGTCAGAGTGTGTAATTCCTCTGATTTTTGATAACTAAAGTCCTCACGAGAAACCTGAGAAAATTAAACACATTATTCTTCTTCCGTTTCTATAATAGCATTGCGATCGAGGATTAGTAAATTCCGAAGTTGGTCTGTATCTAGCTCGGTGAGCCAGTTTTCGCCAGCGCTGACAACTTGTTCGGCTAGAGCTTTTTTGCTTTCAATCATATCGTGTATTTTCTCCTCTAACGTACCTGTGCAGACAAATTTGTGAACTTGTACATTGCGGGTTTGACCGATGCGAAATACGCGATCGGTTGCCTGATTTTCTACTGCGGGATTCCACCATCTGTCATAGTGAAAAACGTGGGTTGCTCTGGTTAAGTTCAAACCTGTGCCGCCAGCTTTTAAAGATAAAATCATAATCGGCGGGCCTTGGGGGTCGTGCTGGAAGCGATCGATCATTTCTTCCCGCTGCTGTTGCCGAATTCCTCCGTACAAGAACAAAACTTCTCGCCCTAAATGCTTTTCTAGATGCGGTTTCAGGAGTTTTCCCCATTCGGCAAATTGAGTAAAAATTAAAGCCCGATCGCCCTCAGCGAGCACCTCTTCTAACATTTCCACCAACCGCTGCAATTTCCCCGATTCCTGACTCTTAATCTCCAATTCTTTCGGCTTAGCTTCTGCTTTCACAAGAGACGGATGGTTGCAAAGTTGCTTGAGTTTTACCAGCAAAGCCAGAATCATTCCCCGGCGCTGAATGCCTTCGGCTGAGTCTAATTCAGCTATTGACTCTTCGACTATTTTCTGATACAATACCGCCTGTTGAGCCGCCAGCCCGCAAAATACAGTCATCTCCTGTTTTTCCGGCAAATCTTGGATGATTTCTTTGTCTGTTTTCAGGCGGCGGAGGATGAAAGGCCGAACGAGCGATCGCAAAGTCTGCAATGATTCTCGATCGCCGTATTTCTCGATCGGAATTGCAAATCGGCGCTGAAAGAAATTGCGCGGCCCCAAATAGCCAGGATTGAGAAACTCCAAAATTGACCACAATTCTTGCAGTCTATTTTCCACTGGAGTTCCCGTCAGCGCAATTTTAAAAGATGCTTCTATTTGCCGCACCGCTTGCGACTGCTTCGCCTCGGAATTTTTAATATTTTGCGCTTCATCTAAAACCAATCCTTGCCATTTAATGCCTTGAAATTCCTTCGCATCGCGAAACACCAGCGCGTAACTGGTAATTATTAAATCCTTTCCCTTAATTGCAGTCGCAAATGCTTTGCCTTTAGCGCGTTTGTCTCCGTGGTGAACTAACACTTTCAGCGTCGGACCAAATTTCTTGACTTCCCGCTCCCAATTGCCCAATACCGATGTCGGACAAACCAGTAATGTTGGCGCTTCTAGGGCATCTTGTTCTTGCAAGTGCAGGAGAAAAGTAATGAGCTGAATAGTATTGTGGCACAAGATATTATTGGCAACAAAATTGTGATGCTTGCTCACCTCAAAATCATAAACCCACCCGCTGTACTCAAAATCCTCAATTTCCTCTATCCGGCAATAAAAGACTTCGCGATCGAGTATAAGTTGCAAATTTTCTCGGACACTATCTAGCTGCGCTACATTGAGATTTGCATAAGCCTCTAGGGTCTGATTCGTCCATTTAGAAGGCTTTAGCTGGCGGTACTCCTGTTCTGCGGAACCACCAACCACATTTTCCATACCTGCTACCACCTTTCCTAGGCTGATGCGGGAAAACTGCTGGGAACCGTTAATATAAACAGGATTGTGCATTCCGAAATGCCGTAGCGGCAGCTTGGTCATCTCCACTACATCCGCAACAAGATCCGAAACCGGAATTCCTTCGACATTTGTATTGGCACTCACTTCGCAAATCTGCTCTAATTTACGCTGTTTTTCGGGATAACCGAAGCCAATTTCCTGCAAAAATATGCGCGCTGAGTTACCGCCGAAAGTGCCGATATAATAGGTGCGAAAAATCCCGCTGCCATTGGTGGCGCATTTCTGTCTGGTGGCGATTCGCAGCCAAATTCCAAAGCGTCGCAGCAATGTAGAAAGTTGTTGGATGATTAAAGGCGAAGCGGTGCTAATTTCGATATTTCGCGTGTTAAGAAAGACAGAACCTTCAGCATCAAAGTAGTTTTTGAGAAAAATCCGTATGGTGTCAAGATTGGCTTGCATGATGAATTGCGGGAAGCTTTTCTCGGCTGACAGCTTCCCCCACTCGTAGCCTTTAGCCTCAAGAAAGCTTTGGTACGATCGACTACACACAGCTAAATATGCTGCTCTTTGCTTACCGGGAGTACGAACAGCAGGATTATTTATTTCTATCCCATACTTTTTGCTTAATTGGTGAAGTGTGAAACGCAATTCTTCAATAACTGCCACATCTTTCTGTGTTATTGTGAGTATTGCTCGATCGCGCTGCTCATATCCCTCAGCAATCTGCCAAGCCAGAAACTTGACCAAATCGGGATCTTCCGGCTTTCCTTCCCAATACAATTTAGCAGGAACGCAAACATAATCTCCAACTTTGAGCTCATTGGTCCAGCCATCGCGTCCTAACAATTTGTGGCGGCGGGTAATTGTGATGCTGCTACCGTCTTGTAGTTTGAGGGTTCGCAACTTTTCTTGCACTTGCTGGCGGTAAAGTCGTCGAATAGTCGCCTGTACAATTTTGCCTGTTTCCTGATTTATGGAATTTACCACTAATTGCTCGTTAGGTTCAGACCAAAAGCCCTCACCGTCGAATTCTGTTTTTCCGGCATAAGCTTCCCATATTTTTTCAGCTTTTTGTAAAAAACCATTAACAAAAAGCAAAGAATCTGGTAAAATGCACTTCCCCAATCCCATATCGTCCGCGAGACAAGCACCCAAACCCCAGCGTTCTAAGAATGCTAACCAGCCTGCTCCTAGCGCTTGATAAGGCCGCAATTGTCCTCGGAAACTAGCCGGAGTTGCGATCGCACTTACCGCTTGATTATCGCTCAAAGTATTCAACAATTCCTGAAGTTGACCCGTAGCCTCAAAATTCACCACAGGCAATTTCTCGATCATCTGAGTATCGCCCGACGCCAAACGCAAAGCATCTTCCAAAGAAAGAGTCATTTGCTCTTTGCGGCTGGCAAAAAAAGTTTGAGCCGCTTTCACATCCGGCGCGCGCAACTCCACCCACTCGCCGTTAATTTCCACCAAAGGCGAATTCAACGCAATCAATCTGTCAAACTCAGCCTTAGAAAGGCGCTGTCCGCCGATCGTCAATTCCCACTTAAAATTTAGCAGACTTTGCAATCCCAACCCGCCTTTCGCCGGAGTCACTTTCGGAGTTTCCGCTTGAATGCTCAAACCCAAACGACTCGCCCAACCATCCGTCTTTGTCAAACTCGGCGGCAAAACTACGCCCAACCCGCTATCAGCAAACCGCCAAGCTACAGACTTAATAAACTCGTATGCTTGCAGCGGATTTAATTGGCAAGATTGAGGCCGCTGTGCTTGCAAACTAGGTTCAATTAACGGATAAAGTTTCGAGGCTAAGCCCAAGCCGCTGAGCAAAGTTTCTTGAGGCAATTCTATTGTCCGCCCCGCATAAGCCAAACGCTCGACTGAGTTGTTCCAAATAGTTGTCGCGTCTACCAAAAATTCGGCTTCATCTGCTGCTTGCAAGCAATAATTTAAACTCCAGTTGGCTTTACCAGGAGACGGCGGTATGAGTTGAAAGCAAGTGCGAAATTGACTTTGTTGAGATAATTGGTTTTGCAGCGGTGCAGTCCAAGCACTCAGCTTGGTTGCCAAATTTTCTAATGCTGTTGTTTCTACTTGAACTATCCCAGATTCCTGCTGCAAAGCTTGCAGCCAGTCGCGCACAGGAGAAACTGCTTTGATATCTAAAGTAGAGCTACCAGCCGATCGCACTTGACTATCTACAATACTGCTCAAAAAGCCTAACACCAATTCCTCCGCCCCCATCGGCAAATCCACCGCTAAAGGCAATTGACTGGATTCTTCTTCCTTTTCCCCTCTTCCTTCTTCCTTCTTCCTTCTTCCTTCTTCTTCCTTTTCCCCTCTTCCTTCTTCCTTCTTCCTTCTTCCTTCTTCTTCCTTTTTCCCTCTTCCTTCTTCCTTCTTCCTTCTTCCTTCTTCCTTCGATTGATATGTTCGGCAAGCCGTCGGCATTTGCTTGACAAAAGTGCCGAGGCGGAGTAAATCTGTAGAACTATCTAACAGCGGTTGCCATTTGGCAATAGCAGAACCGTCCGACTGTTTCTCCAATCCAGGCAAAAATTTGCATCTTGCCAACAAATCCAAACTCCACCTAGCAATATGAGACCAAAAACGCAAATCTGAGCCGACAAAAGAGTCTGGTTCCGTGCTGTTAAGCGGTAGTGATTGCAAGAAAACAAAAGCTGCTTCAGGGTTGAGGCAAAAACCCTCGACTTGCCAGGGATAAAGGTAAATTTCCTCGGTTTTGGCCGGTTCCTCAAGTGCTGCTGCTGAGTGCTGCGGCATCAGATTTGCGTTCGATTCTGAGATTTGGGTGGGAAGTGCGATCGCCCGAATTTCCTTTTGAATTGAGGAGTCTTGGGCGGGAATTTCTGCGTTTTGAGTTTTGGGCGATCGCCTAGTTTTTTTGCTTTTTTCCGGTGGAGTTTCTGCGGTTTCCGCTAATTGCCAGTTGAGTTTTCCCGACTGCTGCAAGGAATTTAGGAAACTCTTAAATTCAGCTTCGGTCATTGCTAAGGGATGATGTAAATTTAGCCCCGCTTCTATGGTGTTAATCGCCCCAAATTTCCGCCAAGTTTCTCCCCAAATAAATAAGCAACTTTTTTCATTTTCTACTAGCCAACTGCCGTGTAAAAGTGCCATTTTTTTAATCCTGTTATTTTTATTTAATTGCGAGGTTAACTACAGCATTTATATGGGATTTATGAAAAATTTATTTAAAACAAACTGAGGATATTTGGAGCCAGACAAGAATTAGGTAGAACCTCTATATGTAGGTGCTCCGCGCGCACCTTACCGCTTATTCCGTGTCCTAGATAACGAAATCCTTCTTTTTTCTTCCTTCAACGTCCCCATTCCCAAATGAAAATTCATCGTACCATCTATTCCAGGCGTTTAGCGGACGATCGACCGGAGAATCGACCCCAGACTGCAAAAAATAATTTTCCAGTATAAATGCTTACAATCGAGACACAGACAGTCGATCGCGGGGCGATTATCCCTGTCTTTTGGCGTCGGACTCTCAAACATCCTGTGGTAATGTTACGATCCCGACAGAGAAAGAATGTGGTAGATAAGGAAGCAGTGCTACATGGTAGAGATAGACAAGTCAATATCCTTCGATGGACGGGATATTAGACTGAAGATTGGTTTACTAGCGCCTCAAGCAGGCGGTGCAGTTTTGATTCAGTCAGGTGACACGGCGGTTTTAGTGACAGCGACTCGATCGCAGGGGAGAGAAGGAATTGATTTCCTGCCCCTGTTGGTGGATTACGAAGAGAGACTCTATGCTGGCGGTAAAATTCCCGGTGGGTTTTTGCGCAGGGAAGGGCGTCCCCCTGAAAAAGTGACTTTGACTGGCCGTTTGATCGATCGACCGCTACGCCCGCTATTTCCAAGCTGGCTGCGAGATGACATCCAAGTTGTAGCAACAACGGTTTCGATGGACGAACAAGTGCCACCGGACGTTTTGGCGGTGACGGGGGCTTCGGTGGCGATACTGCTGGCGAAAATGCCGTTTTACGGGCCAATGGCCGCGGTGCGAGTCGGTTTGGTAGGGGACGATTTCATCATCAACCCCACCTACAGCGAAATCAAAGAAGGCGAGTTGGATCTGGTGGTAGCCGGTTCTCCTGATGGAGTAATCATGGTGGAAGCCGGCGCTAACCAATTGCCAGAACAGGATATCATCGAGGCGATCGACTTCGGCTATGAAGCAGCCTGTGACTTGATTCAAGCCCAGCGCGAAATTATGGCGGAATTGGGGCTCGATTTGGTGGTAGAGGAACGGCCATCCCTAGACTCGGCCCTGGAAAACTTTATTCGCGATCGCGCTGAAGCCCCAATCCGCATCATTTTGTCTAAATTTGAACAAGACAAAAACCAGCGGAATGCAGCTTTGGACGAAGTTAAGGCAAATGAAGTCGAATCTGCGATCGCCGAACTCTCGGAAGAGGACCCGGTAAAACTAGCGGCCACAGCCAACAGCAAGGCGATCGGCAACGTTTTCAAAGACGTTACCAAAAAAATCATGCGCCAGCAAATCGTCGAAGATGGCGTCCGTGTAGACGGCCGCAAGCTAGACGAGGTGCGACAAGTTTCTTGTCGCGTAGGGGTGCTCCCGTCGCGAGTACACGGCAGTGGGTTGTTTAATCGCGGGTTGACTCAAGTCTTGTCCGCAGCTACCCTGGGAACCCCAGGCGACGCCCAAGACTTAGGAGACGACTTGCACCCACAGCAAGACAAACGCTACCTCCACCACTACAATTTCCCGCCGTTTTCGGTAGGAGAAACCAAGCCGATGCGATCGCCCGGACGCCGAGAAATCGGTCACGGAGCCCTCGCAGAACGCGCTTTGCTGCCGGTTTTGCCATCCAAAGAAGATTTCCCCTACGTGATTCGCGTAGTTTCAGAAGTCCTTTCTTCCGACGGTTCGACCTCAATGGGTTCAGTTTGCGCCTCAACGCTAGCATTAATGGATGCAGGCGTTCCCCTTTCCCAACCCGTCAGCGGCGCGGCAATGGGCTTAATTAAAGAAGGCGATGAAGTCCGAATTTTGACTGACATTCAGGCAATTGAAGACTTTTTAGGCGACATGGACTTCAAAGTAGCCGGTACCGACACCGGGATTACTGCTTTGCAGATGGACATGAAAATCAAAGGTTTGCCCTTAGATGTAATTGCCAATGCCATCCGCCAAGCCAAACCGGCCAGACTGCAAATTTTAGAAAGAATGCTGGCAACCATCGACACTCCCCGCAAGGAAATGTCGCCGTTTGCACCGCGTTTGCTAACCCTGAAAATCGATCCAGAATTTATCGGTTTGGTAATTGGGCCTGGTGGCAAAACGATCAAAGCCATCACCGAAGAAACCGGTGTCAAAATTGACATCGAAGACGACGGAACCGTGACAATTGCTGGCAACGACAGCGAAAAAGCTCAGCGGGCTTACAACATTGTCCAAGGCATGACGCGCAAGTTGAATGCAGGAGACGTGTATGTCGGCCGCGTAACTCGAATTATTCCGATCGGCGCTTTTGTGGAAATTTTGCCAGGAAAAGAAGGCATGATTCACATTTCCCAGTTAGCGGACTACCGCGTCGGGAAAGTGGAAGACGAGTTAGCTGTAAACGATGAAGTGATTGTCAAAGTGCGAGAAATTGACAACAAAGGTCGAATTAATTTGACCCGCTTGAATATTCATCCCGACGAAGCGGTAGCCGCCCGCGAAGCGCTGAATAAATAGTTTACGGTTGGTAATTGGTAATTGCTTGTAGAGTAATTGCTAATTGCTAATTGGTAACTGGTGATTAGTAATTATTAATTGCTAATTGAGATTAAATCTGATTGTTTCAGATTGATTTGGGAGTAGGGTGCGCGACAGCGACAGATCGACTTTGTGCGATCGGCTGTGGGAGTTTATACAGTCGCGCACTTTACCCTTCGACTTCCATCATCTCGATGTTAGGGTTGCGACAGATTTCGACAGATTTCGACAGGTTGAAACTTGTCGCTACACAAGCAAAGTCCGCGCAACGCGAGACAGAAGAAAAAATAAAGCTACCTCTTTTATCATTCGGCGGTTGAAACCGCAACTACACAAATGAAGTCCCAGCAGAAGGGAACTCAAGAAAATATAAAGTATGCTGTTGTGTATTGAAATTGTATATTTCGGGCGGGCAAGATGCCCACCCCACAATAGTTGAACTGTATTCCACCGTGCAATTTAAATGGGGATTAGTCAGGACACGGCAGTACCGTTTCCCTACAATTAATCGGGGGATGGTTACATCTTTCATCGAAGAAGATTGATTTTTTGGGGTAGGGAAACGGCATTGCCGTGTCCTCCGTTGCTTGTTGTGGATGGTTATATCCTAAAGCTGCCTAAAATTCAAGTTTCCCAACTGCAAAAACATTAAAAAAACAGAATATCCAGATGCCCGACTTCTTGAAAAAGTCGGGCATCTAAAAGAAGATGAAATTAAATAACCGCAATACAGTCAATTTCAACTAACACATCTTTCGGCAAACGCGAAACCTCCACACAAGCGCGCGCCGGTGCAGTTTCCGCATCAAAATATTTCGCATAAACCGCATTCACAGCGGCGAAATCATTCATATCTTTAAGGAAAACCGTAGTTTTTACCACATCCAACCAAGTAGCGCCGGCTTCTGTGAGAATGGCTTCGAGATTTGCCATGACTTGTTCGGTTTGTTTTGCCACGTCGTCGGTGTAGACAATATCGTTTAGTCTAATGTCGATCGCAATTTGGCCAGCTACAAACAGCATAGTGCCCGTCGCGGCAATGGCTTGATTGTATGGGCCCACGGGTGCCGGTGCTTTGTCAGTACGAATAATTTTGCGTGTCATAGATGTCACTTTTTGGGATTCTTGTTGACAGGTTTCTTGGCTGGAGTTTTCTTGATGGGGGGTTTCTGGCTGGTAGAGTTCTCCATCTGGCATTATCGCATCAGTGAAGTCGGCATTTTTGATATTCCAGCTATAGGTTTTAGCATCAGTCAAGTCTGCTTTTTTAAGGTTGGCTCCCTCCAAATTGGCTGTCATCAAATTTGCTTTTTCAAGAACAGCTCTTTCGAGATTTGTCCCTGCCAGACAGGCTTTTTTTAAGTTTGTCCCTGTAAAGTCGGCTGCCGTAAGATCAGCCTCAGCCAGATTAACGCCTGATAAGTTAAATGCAGACAGATTAACGCCTCGGAGTTTAGCTCTATGAAAGTTGGCATCTTGGAGACTAGAACCTTCTAACTTTACTTGACTCAATTCTGCTCCTGTCAAGTTTGCCTTAGTCAAATTTGAATAGCTCAGATTTGCTCTACTTAAGTCTGCTTCCTTCAAGGAGGCTTTAGTTAACGATACAGAGTTTAATTGGGCATCACTCAGATTTGCATTGTCCAGCTTAGTATTACTCAAATTGGCTTTACTGAGGTCTGCCTTACTCAAATCAGCACCGCTGAGATAAGCCCTACTTAAGTTTGCTCCATAGAGGTTTGCCTCAGTAAAGATTGCCTCACTCAACTCAGATCCAGACAAATTTGCATTCAGTAGGTTTATTCCACTCAAGTCTGCACCTTTGAGGTCTATCCCACTTAACTGTGCGTTCTTAAAGTCGCGTTGTCCTGCTGCATATTTTTTTAAAAGTTCTTCAGCATCCATAAATAACCGATCGCCCTTCCGCTAAACCCCGCTTTCCCAGCCTACCACCAAAACCCAACGCGCGATCTAAATCTGCGTTAATCTGCGTGAATCCATTTTCATCTGCGGTTAAACATCGCCTTTTTTAACCGCAGATATAGGCAGATAAACACAGATTAACGCAGATGAATTAGAGATTATCTGCGTCAATCCGCGTCAATCCATTTTCATCTGCGGTTAAGAAATTTCCTTTTTTAACCGCAGATATAGGCAGATAAACACAGATTAACGCAGATAAATTAGAAATTATCTGCGTTTATCCGCGTGAATCCATTTTCATCTGCGGTTAAGAAATTCCCATTTTTCAACCGCAGATATAGGCAGATTTACACATTACACAGCAACCGGAGCACCGACAACCTCACCTTTCAACATCCGAGAAGCAGCATCAAGCAATTGCTCCTCCAAATAAGGCTTAGTGAAATAGCCTTTGGCGCCCAAACTGTAAGCCATTTGGCGGTGTCTGTCAGCACCGCGAGAAGTTAGCATCGCGATCGGCAATTCACACAAAACCGCATCCTTCTGCATCCGAGAAAGTAGTTCCAAACCGTCCATTCTCGGCATCTCAATATCGCAGAAAACGATATCGCAAGGCAGACCAGATTTCATCTTTTCCCAAGCCTCCTTACCGTCGCGAGCTTCTTCCACACGATAGCCAGACTTCTCGAAAGTAATCGACAACAGCGATCGCACCGTAATCGAATCATCCACAATCAGCACAGTAGGCTCAGTCTTCTCGATTTCCGCCTCGGCAGCAGCCCGATCGCTCTCATCCCAAAGCGTACCGCCAGTGTCCTTCCGCAGCCTTCCCGTAGCCAAATCGATCAGCTCCAGAACGTCCGCAATGGCCACGATCCGGCCGTCCCCGAGCACTGTGGCCCCAGCAATCCCGATCGGCTTCGGCACAGGCCCCTCCAACGGCTTGATCACAATTTCCTGTTCCGTTGAAACCTGATCCACCTGCACCGCCAAGAAATTGCCAGCAGAGCGCAGCACGATCACCGAAATCATGTCATCGTCAGTATTGAACCCGTAAACACTGCCCCGGCCCAAATGGCGGCTGTAAGCCAGCAGATCCCGCAGCGGCCGGAACGGCAAGCTTTGACCCCGCCACTCTATGCAAGGCAAACCGTCGGCCCCCGTCGTCACCTGATCGCGAGGGACATCGATCATATCCTCGACCCCATCCATCGGGAAAGCAATGCGAGCGCGATCGCTAATGCAAGTCAGAGCCTTAGAAATGCTCAACACCAGAGGCAAACGGATCGTAAACACAGTCCCCTTGCCGATCGTTGAATCAATCGACACAGTACCGCGAATCTCCTGCAACGAAGTCTGCACCACATTCATACCGACTCCCCGGCCGGCATACTCCGTGGCCTGTTCCTGAGTGCTGAAACCCGGCATAAACAGCAAATCGTAAACTTCCGAGCGAGACATCCTCTGAGCCTGAGCCGCCGTCAGCAAACCCTGCTTAATCGCCTTCGCCTTCACCTTTTGCGGGTCAATTCCGGCCCCGTCATCAGAAACCGAAACCACCGTTTGATTCCCTTGGTGGAAAGCCCGAATGGTAATCCTGCCGACAGCAGGCTTCCCAGCCGCCAGACGCACCTCCGGCGCTTCGATCCCGTGAGTAATCGCATTGTTCACCAAATGAGTCATCGGGTCATAAAGCTGATCCACAATCATCTTGTCGATCTGAATATCCTTACCCTCAACCTGCAACTGAGCCTGCTTCCCGCACTTAATCGCAATTTCCCGCACCGCCCGGAACAGCCTGTCCGTCGTCTCGGCAAACGGCTTCATCCGGGCGCGAGTCAAACCTTCTTGCAGTTGAGTCGTGACTTGTCGCAGTTGACGAGTCACCTGATCCGCCTCATCCACCAAAAACTCAATGTCCGCCGCCGACTCCCGCACCCGCACGATCAGCTCAATAATCTCTTGAGCCAAACTGTGGAAAGGAGTAAACCTGTCCATTTCCTCCGGTCTCCAGGCACTTTCCCGGGTGTGGGCCGACTCCTCAGAGCGCCAGGCCGATCGGTGTCCCTGACGGTTTGCCAGCAAAGCAATCTCCAAAAGACTCCGCTCGTAGAAATCCTGAGTCCGCTGGCTCACATCGCTCAGCAGCGTCACCTGGTGCAGCAAATTGTCCAAAAACTGTCGCATCCGTTCTTGGTCTTGCTCCAAACTGTTGCGGTTCACCACCAGTTCCCCCATCAAATTGCTGAGGTTATCCAGTTGCTTGATCGGCACCCGCATCGTCTGGTCGCCGAACCCGCCCGCGCGGGCATTCCGCCTGGGTCTGTTGATCGCCGACGGCCCGATATTGCCTTCCCCTTGGCGACCGCCGTCCTTTGGATCTTCCAGCAGTTTTTCCAAATCGCCAAATTCGTCGTCGCTCTCATCGGCAGCAGCGCGCGCAGCTTTACTGGCAGTTGTCGTCGGTGCAGGCATTTCCGGCATAGTTGCGCTCTCGCTGAGGAGCTCTTCGAGATCCGAGAAAACTTCCGTATTGACCGGACTCTGATTTGTCCCGCCAGAAGCTGCTATTACAGCCCCAGCACCCCCTGCAATTAACAGTGCTTCTAGATCGTCAAAATTGCCTTCGCCATCCTCAGCGCCTGATTCGGCCTCGGCAAAAAAGTCTGCCAGCGACCCATCTTCCAAATCCGAGGCATCGACCGAGGCCGGCTCCTCGTCAGCGTCCCAAAACCCGGTCGTCAGTTCCGAAGTCACCAGAACCTCAGCATCGATCGAATCCAATAAATCATCAAAACCCTCCAACTCTTCGCTGTTGAGAGTCGCCCCGGTTTCCATCGCTGAGAGCAAGTCAGCATCGCCCTCAAACATACCATCCATAGATTCTGGCGACAGCGCCTCTAAATCCACACTCGAAAAATCCGTTTCCAGCGCATCAAACAAATCATCCTCGCCGCTTGAGTCGTCAGCGGCCAATGTTTCGGGTCGATCGAGCAAACCCGCCCCCACCTCGTCGAACAAACCATCGGGAAGTTGGCCAGACAATTCCTCAACATCAAGAGCCGCGCCCTCATCTGGCGCCGATCCAGCATCGCCCTGCTGCACCATGCCTTCGCCAAACATATCCTCCAACAAATCGAAAGCTGCGCCGTCATCAGACTCGACACTTAAAATTTCCGCATCAGGACGATCGGACAAAGCCCCAAGTTCAACCGCTGCAGAATTTGCCGAGCCTTCGTCGGAAACAGCCGCAGCATTGTCCGAGAACAAACTCCCTAAGTCGCCCTCATCAAATCCCGCATCCGCACTCAGCAATTCTGAACCCCCATCTGAATTCAGCCAACGCGCATCGGCTTGCCCCGAAGCTTGCCCGTCATACTCAGTACCGGTGGGTACAGAACCGAACAGCTCAGCCAAATCCGCCGCCTCTCGGGAAGTAGCAACTCCTTGGCGATCCAGCACAGTCTGCTCATCCCCAATCGAACCTGCGGTCATATCCCCAAACAGCGCATCTAAATCGGTATCGTCGAGATCCAGGTTTGCCGAGACAGACTCGTCTTCCTGGCCGAAAGCATCTTCTAGCCAATTTCCATCCGCAGAGATATCTAAATCAGAATTTGATGTCATGTTAAGAACGCTGCCAATTTCCTCATTGTGTGCGATGCCAGCAGCTAGATATCGATCGCTCCCGCTGTCCCCACCTTCGTCTTCTGAAGAAAGGAAACCAGAAGTAATCCCCAACAGCTCGCTCAAATCCGAGTCCTCGCCAACCTCAGAGAGCAACTCGAAATCATCTATTGCAGGCAGAGCGAGCGCTTCGGCATCCGCTGAATAATTGCCGCCGCCTGCTGCAGGCTCGTTCGATTCTGCGTCGAAAGCGTCAGGGTTGAAAGCATACTCCGAAGAGACTGCCGGCACACCCCCTGCCTCAGCTTCGCCTACATCGTCGAACAAGTTATCCAAATCAGCATCGCCCGTAACAACAGCAGAAGTTTGGGCAGCCACTTCGTCCAAAAGCGTACCGAGGGCATCTTCGTCAGCTTCTCCCCTGACTCGGCGAACCGTCTCGTCTCGCCGAGCCAAACCGCCCCTGCCGTTACCCGTTTCAAGCTCTTTGCGAATTCGCGACTGCCTCGAACCCCCATTTTTCTGACCGGCGGCTACCGTCGAACCGTCTTTCTCGTCTCCAAACAGCAAATCCTCCCCAAACAAACTCGTCAGGTCGTCGATCGGAGGCGCCGTGTTCGTTTCCGAACTTTCCGAATCGTATTCGTCAAACAACAAATCAGTAAAATCGCCAGAATTGTCATCGTCTAGCCCCAGCATTCCCGCCGCCGATATTCTAGAAGACTGCGCATAGTCGAGGTCTTCTTCTTCTTCCCAAGCGCCGTCGAGATCCGGGGACTCGCCGTCAAACAAGTCAGCTAAAGTGTTGAGTTCTGCCGCGCCCACTTCCGGGCCGGTGCGGGTCGAGCCTCTAAAAGCACCCGTCTCCACATCCGATTCTGCGAACACGGAATCGTCGAACTGGGGCGATCGACTGCTACTGTAATCGTTGCTCTCGCCGCTGTCGAGTTGGTCGAACAGCTCGTCTATGCTCAGCCCAGAAATAGTCGGCAGCAATTGTTCCCCCGCCAGCGAATCGCCAGATCCCAACAGATCCCAGGCCGCATCCTCAACAGAAACCACATTTGTCCTCGACGTACTCGGTTGAGCAAATGCCAGCAAATCTTCAAAATCCGTTTGGGGAAACACAACAGCCGGCTGCAAGGCCAGAAGTTTTGCGCTCGGTGCGATCGACGATTCTAGACCCGAAACTACCAGTTCTTGGGCTTGTTTGATGTCTTTGATCACCGTTGGGGCTAAGGTGCGGTAGCTATTTTCTGGGTTGGCGATCGCCTTGGATACAGCGTCGATCAATGCTATCCAGCAGGGCAGTTCAAATTCCTCTCCTGCCATTTTCAAGTTCCGACAAATGTTCTTGAGCTGCCGCCTGCTTTCTGGCCCCTCGGGCTGTTTGAACTCTTGCAGCAGTTCCCGCATCCTCGCCGGCACGTCCGAGTCAAATACTAGCTGCAGGGCGCTTTCTTGTGTTGCTCTGGCATCAGGTGCGTAAACTGACCCCGAGTCCGCAAAAGTCCTCGATGAGCCGATCGCCCCGATTGCCATCCCTGCCATAACTTTTTCGGGGACTGGCAGCGGGCTGCTTTCGTCTGCATCGTGTTCTCCGTACCCGACGAGTCCCCCCAAATGCCCGTTGAGTTCTGCAAATACTGGTTCTAATTCTCGAACCATCTGTTCTCCCAATTCCTCTGTCAGCCCAAAAGGCCCCGACAGTTGCTCTAACAGCCCTTGCAATGTGTCAAAAATTCGCAGGAAAAGGGACTCTAGCTGTTGGTCTACTTTAACGCTGCACTCTTTTAAAACTTTAAAACTATCTTCTAGTCGGTGAGCTGTTTGCTGGATGCTGGTCAGCCCCAGCATTGCTGCTCCTCCTTTGACAGAGTGAGCGGCCCTAAATACTTCGTTTACCAGTTCTGGGTCTTCGATCGTGGTTTGCAGATTCAGCAAGCCTTGTTCGATCGTATTGAGGTGGTCTTTTGCCTCCTCAATAAAGTAGCCCATTATCCTCTGTTGTTGCTCCGGTAGCATAGTTTTATTCCTGATTTTAATCGTTATTGTATTTGTCTGTTCTTGAAACTAAACTGATTATTTGACCCTTTAAGTATTTGCTCTGCGCGGGGGTTTTGTTGATTGTTAAATGCCCTCGTTCTTTCAAGACTACCTGCATTTATTTTGCACTCAGGCTTATTAAATTGTTTGTGTTCTTCTCTCATGTCGGTTTGTTTTAGCTAATAAAAATTTTTTGCTGTCAGGATGTCCGTCCTTTCTGGGGTTAATAATAACTCTGCGTCCTGACGGAGAACCCCAGAGCGGTTATATAACCGGAGATAATCTCCCACCTTTTTTTACTTTTCTATCTTTGAATGTAACTTTATTTTAGCTTTTTTGCGAGCATTCTCGCAGTGTTCCAAACACTGCGAGGTTGCTTGCTTCGGATGATTGACCGCACTGAATGGCGCTATAATTGCCAACCAAAAACAGCTAATGAGCGCAGACTTATTGTCTTTCTGCTGTTTCTACGCGGAATCTTTCTACCGAGGTCAAAAGGTCGCGAGCAACGCCTACTAAGTTTTGCAAAGCACCGGAAACTCGCTGCGCTTCTTGGGAGGTTTCCTGAGCGGTCAGCTCCACAGCTTGCATAACAGAAGCTACCGCGCGAGCTGTTTCGTTTTGCTCTACAGTGTCGGCAGTAATCGATCGCACTAACACGTCAATTCGGTTAGTTACTTGAATGATATCTTCAAGCGATCGCTTCGCCTGTTCTGCCAACCTTGTCCCCTCAATAACCTGCTGCGTCCCTTCTTCCATCGCCGTCATTACCGCGCCGGTTTCGCTTTGAATCTGCATCACGATCTGTTCGATTTCTTTCAAAGACTTAGCCGATCGGTCTGCTAATTGTCGCACCTCGTCTGCAACGATGGCAAAACCCCTGCCCGCTTCGCCAGCTCTCGCCGCCTCAATACTGGCGTTGAGGGCCAACAAATTCGTCCGGGAGGCGATCGTCGCAATTAAAGCCACAATCTTAGAAATTTCTTGAGAAGCTTCCGCCAACCGCTTGACTTTTCTAGTAGTTTCTGCTACTGTTTCTCGAATTTCTAAAATCCCGGCCACCGTCCGCTCCACAGCCTCGCCCCCTTTCAGAGCCGTTGCCGCAGCGCCCCTGGCCACTTCTTCCGCCTCTCTAGCGCTCTCTGCGACCCGCTGAATCGCGTCGGTGAGGACTTGCACCGAATTCAGCGTTGCCGCCAATTCCTCAGCTTGTCGCAGCGCGTCGGAAGACAAATCGCCCGCAAACTTAGCACTATCCGTAGCGCCTTTGCTGACCTCCCTCGCCGCCTGCTTCACCTGATGGACGATTTCGCGCAGATTTTGAATTGTCAAGTTAAACGAGTCAGCAACAGCACCCAAAACGTCAGCAGTCACTTCTGCAGTCACCGTCAAGTCACCCCGGGCCGCTCCTTCCACGTCGTCTAGCAAGCGAATCACTTGGCGCTGCAAGTCTTCTTTTGCCTGTTCCTGCTCGTCCGACTTGCGCCTGGTATCGCTAATCGTGGTTTGGATGACCTTCGCCATGTGGTTGAATTTAGCAGCCATTTTGCCAAATTCATCTTCCGAGTAAACCGTAGCCCGAGCGTCCAAAGTTCCTTGAGATACGGCATCGAACTGAGCTTGCAAATTGTCCGAGGACTTGCGCACCTGCTTGGCGATCAACTGGCCGATGCCCCAAGAAGTTAAAAAGCTCGTAAAGCCTGCCGCTGCGGTCATTACCCAGCCTGTTTGGCGCAGGTAAGCGATCGCCTCCGGCTTTTCTTGCCGCAGAGCTTGATAGGACGCAATGTTGGTGACGAAAGCCACAGCTACTAGAGAAACCAGTCCCGCCCCGATTGCCGTGTACAACTGTTTTGTAAACAAAGGGGCATTTTCCAAGAAAGCCAGTCCCCCCTGTTCTACCGTCACCGAAGTATCGAGCGCTTCTGTTTCTGTGGGAGCAAAACTCGGCACTGACGAATCAGCCGGGCCGTTTATGCTAAATATCTCGTCATCCCGAATTGCTGAGCCATCGCTGTTGTCAAAGTCCAGGCTGCTGCCTGTCGTTCCCATCATGCCGCTGGTTGAGTTCCCGAAATTGGTGTTACCTCTAGTCAGGATCGAACTGCTGGCATCTTCTGAGATGTCAAAGTCCGGCAAATTGCCCAAATCGTCAAACTCGTCAAATTCGTCTAAAAAGTCGCTGTGTTCTTGAGCGTTCGCAGCTTTTGACGACCAGCCGCTGCTGTTCTTGTCGGACGCCCCGAAAGCTGTCGCTTGTTCGTTTTCGTCGAAAGAGAAAGAATCGCTAAAAGCATCGTCCTCAAAAGCATCTAACTCAAAGCTGTCTATAGAGCCAAATGCCGGGGGTTCCGAGTCGCTGTAACCGTTGCTGTTGGCGGAGGATCGATCGACCGAATTAAATTGTCCCCGGCTTGACCTTTGACTTTGAGAGTTCGGGACAGCACCTCCCATCAACAGCGTTTCGTCTTCTGCCAGCGAATAGTTTGACGAGTAGTCGGACCCGCCCGTATTAGGCTGCTTGTTTTGAGGTCGAGAAGACCCGAAACCCGAGGAGGGCATCGCCTCGGCAAAGGGGTCTTCCTCTTCTTCTTCTTCTTCTTCTTCTGCCAGAGGTGCGTTATGACCGTGATTTTGGCGGCTCTGGGGCGGGGTTTGGTAGTCGTAGTCGGAGTTCCCGTCGAGTTCGTCTGGCAAATCGAACCCAGCAAAAGCTTCGCCAAAATTATTGTCGGAGGCCCCGATGGGGGAGTCTAGTTGGTTCGAGTCGAAGGAATTCCCGATTTCTGAAGGGGCATAACTTTGACCGTTGAGCATCTGAGTCGGAGCTTCTGAAAACGAATCTCCTGAGTAAGGTGCCTTTTTCCCAGACATTTTGCTGCTAGACACGTCAGCAACATCAAACCCTCCATCATCTAAGGCAAAAGGGTCTCCAAAGTCCGAGTCGGCAAACTCGTCCATGTCTAGCGAGTCGGACGTCTCAGCATAAGCTGCCATCCCGCTACTGTCGCTAGCAAAGGGGTTAGAATGTGAGGTTAAATCTGGAACAGGGTCGGCGCGATCGTCGTCTTCTGCTTCCCACTCTAAGCCGCTCATGCCCAAGTCTGCCAAGTCCTCGTTTTCCATGTCGTCTGGCGATGGACTTCTATAGGAAAGGGATGGGGAATTTGCTTGGAAAAGTCCCAAATCCGGGTCTTCTAACCCTTCATCGAGAGATAAGTCTGGGTAGAATTCCAATTCTGTTTCAGCAGACAAAGCCTCGAAATTTTCCGTTTGCAGTTCTCCGGATAAAAATTGGTCTGTGTAAGTAATTCCGCTGTGAGCGTGTTCAACCAAACTCTGGTCGTCACTCAGGCCTAGCACAACCGTGTACTGTTCCCGCGCCACCTCATACTGTTGCAGTCCATAGCAGTAAATGTGTCCGCACAGCAGGCGAGCGCTGGGGTCTTCGGGAAAATCTTCTACTAATTGATAAACTAGGGCTGCGGCTTCTGAATAATTGCCATCCATGTAGGCCGCTTCTGCCCGTTGGTAGTCCTGCTGAAAGTTGGTACTTGTTGCCATTTGCCGCCCTCTTTTGATTTTAGATTTTAGATTTGAGATTTTTGATTTTTATCTTGAATTGAATGTTTAGATGCGCGCCTCAAGTCGTGTGACTGTTGATGGTTAGACCTCAATCGAAAATCGCAAATCGCAAATCTAAAATCGATTTCACGCTGCCCACCGCGCCGAGCGCAGAATTTTCACTTGATCTAGCAGTCGGAGCACTTTCTGAGCTGGTGCACCTAACATCCATTCTCCCCTCAGAAATGGAATCATGCCGTCTGGTGCATTGTTCTGAGAGTGCAGTTGCTCTACGTCGAGCCAGTCCATCCCCACAATTCGATCGACTGCCAGCCCCAAAATCGTGTCTTGGTCTTCCACAGCCACGATCGGGATTTCGGGTCTGTCTGTGTTCAGAGGTGTTTGGTCTCCCAGAAATTGGCCGAGGTCTGCCACCCAAATCACTCGTCCTCTCATATTTAGCGTACCTAAAAGCAAAGAGGAAACGTTGGGGATCGGTGTCATGCGGTCTGGGGACGGGGCTAGTACCTCTCTAATCCCTGTCGCCGGCAGTGCGAACTCGTTCCCCGAAGGAACGTAGAACCGCAGGTGCAGCTCGCCTTCGGGAGTTTCTAGTTCTTGGAATTCCGGAGCCGGATCTACGCCTAGTCCTGGTAATATAAAATCTGGGCTGCCGCTAATCATTATTCTGACACCTGCTTTCTAGCAAATTGTTGACGTTTCTCGCCAAGAAGAACCCGATCGAAACTTCGACGATCGAAACTTGACACAGCCAAGCTTGACACAGCCAAGGGGTGAATGGCGCGACTGCCGGAGGTGCTTGGCAATAGATTTGCTCCGTCAATAATTGACTGCAATCAATAATTCACGCGACCAATGCTTACAAATTAGCTCAAATCGACTACGAACAATTAATTTGGAACCCCTAAAGCTTCACTTTGTACTCCCACCGCCAACTAAATTGGTAAAACTCTGGGTAATTTTTGCGATGAGTGCTAAACCGGTACTCGGATTAGCGACGGCTTGTTGACATGGCTGGTGTCGCGACAATCATGAACGGAGTCACTTAAGACTGACAATGCACTCTCCGACTTTGTACAGAAATACCTAGCAATGAGTAGCTCTGCGCATCGGTTTTTCGGAGTGGCTGCAAGTGGAGAACAAGTATATTATATTTGCACTTTGAGCGTGTTAGACCCACTTGGGTCGAGAAATTGAACAGAGTTTTACCGACGCCCTCATGCCAGCGCGCGGATTTATACATTCTAGTTTATGCTGCGCTCGCCAATAGTGCCTGCGAGCTTTCTCTTTGTGGCGGTCGAGACTCGATCTAACCCCAGGTACAAGAAAGCTCCAATAATGCCACAGGTGCAAAATTTATTTTTCTTCTAATTCGTCTTCTAGCGATCGGTCTAACAATCTTTCCGATTGATTCACCAGAGGGTAGCCCGGGCCCACATATTTTTCTACCAGCATTAATAACTCGCTTTCGCCAAAAGGTTTGGTGTAAAAGTCTGTAGCTCCGGCCATGCGGGCTTTAACGCGGTCGATAAATCCGTCGATGCCCGTCAGCATAACGATCGGCGTCTGCCGGAAAGCGCTAGAATTGCGCAGCATAGCGCAAAGTTCGTAGCCGTCGAGTTCCGGCATGGCGATGTCACACAGAATTAAATCGGGTTTGAGTTGAAAAACCAAACTCAGGGCTTGGAGGGGATTGCCGATCGCCGTAGCTTCGTAACCGTGTTCATTTAAAATTGACTCGACTGTTTTGCGAATAATCTTGTCGTCGTCAATGCAGACCACTCTTGGAGCCTTGGTTTCTGGGGAAGACCATTCTTTTTTGTTGTTGGCCGGGGCTACAGAGGGCTCGTAAAATACTTGCACCAATCCTTGCTGCACGAAGGGGTAAATCGCCTTAGCGACAGTCAGCACGTCTCGGTTGAGGTAGCGCGCCATTTGGCGGATCGAAGTGTGGCCGTCGGCCCAGCGTCTGAGAGTATTAAAGGTATTGACAGGCAGCGCGACTCGCAGCTCCGAGGGATCTGAAATCACCGGGCATTGGTTGGGCGACTGAATGTGAGGGTGAAACTGCTTCCACTGCTGCACCTGTTTGACAATCTTGGCCAGCAGCGAGCTAATTTCTAAGCTGGTCAGTTGAGGAGCCAAAGCTGGGCCCATTTCAAAAGTGAAGGAACCCTGGTGGAGACTGAGCAAGTCAAATAGGGTTTCGTGGATCATGCTGTGGATGATGTTGCGCCCTTGAGCTGGGGTGAGGATGTGGTTTTCTAGCAGGGCCCACAGGTAGCCGTATTCTGGGGCATTGGTAGATGCCATATAGGGAACTTGGATTTTGTCGAGGGCAGTATCTGCTTTGTAGCGGCGCAGGTAGTCGCGCAAGCGAAACAAACTGCCCGCACTCTCGGTAGCGTAAATAATCTGACCGTTGAAGCAGAAGACATACCAGGATTGTCCTGCAAGGGAGCGCTGGGTAGGTTGGGTACCCGTGCTGCTGCCGGTGGAGGTGTAGGCCTCTACGAACAGTTCTCCGGTTCGCTGACCTAACTCAATCAATTGCAGGATGCTGCGGATGTCAATTTCACTCAAATTTCCCTGCATGCAGCTAAAGTGTCCTCCTTAAAACCGTTGGCGTCTGAGCTCGGAAAGACTGTGTGCTGGCGCAAAGATTGACTTTTGTTTCCGTCAACTATTTACGCGCTTATGCCGATCTCACAATTGGGAATTGACGAAAGGGCGATACTTGCTGCCTAAGTCGGCCGCGCTAGCAGTCCACAAGCTGAAACCGCGAAACTCGCGGCATTCTCTAAGTGTAGAGTTTCACCTTGTATTCCCACTGTTGCCTAAACTCGTAGAATCCATTTCCCACAATTGCACGGGCTCTTCGAGCGTGCAACGCGGGCATTCCCGACTGGTTCAAGTCTTCGATAGCCAAAGTTTTGAAGTTTTTGGCTGAGTATGCCGTCAGTTTATCCAACACATCTTTGCGTGGGTCAACTTCAAAATACCGAGGATTCTCTGGTTTTACCGCTGCTACCAGCAGCAAGTGCCGATCGATCCCCGATGGGAACTTGAGGGTAGCCTGTTGGGTTGGATGAGTTGCGATCGAGGTTTTTTTTGGGTTTGCCACAGCCCTAAAATCAGATGCCGTCAAAATGAACCTTTGTTGGCAATTGTCAGGAAAACCCTTACTGCCGATCGACCTTTTTGCTCCTCGCCCGCGGCGAGCGTCATAGGCTCGCGTCATTACCCTATTCTAAGGCAGCGCGGTTCAAATCCCTAGTCCGCCGGAGGATGGCGCCCGCTTGGGGCAGCGAGGGCTTTTCTCACGATCGACCCGCGACTAAAGCCTGGTACAATCAATAGAAAGCTTTTGACGGACTGACCTTTTTCAGCTTTGAGCTATGGCAGTCCCCGCAGTTTTGCTAGTCTTGAATCAAGCGGCATTGATACTGCTGTCTCATTCGTCCAGAAGGGTGGCGGCCATGCTTTCTGGACGCTCTCCCGTGAGGCAGTGCTATGCGTGAGTGCTGCTATAGTTAGGAAAAAATGCTATCCCCGGATTGGGCAAAGGACACCAAAGAGTAAGACTTAAGTGGCAAAAAGTTATCCTTACTTGCCTATACTTATTTACTTTAGGTAAGTTGACTCGGGATCGCACGCAGTGTTATCTTTAGTTGAGAACCTTTGGCTTAAGGGGGATAGCCTACTTATGTTGGGATTAGCCGTCTACCCAACAGCGTAGGAAGTAAACACCACTTATCTTTTAGGCCTTTAAGTAACTTAAAGTAAGTTGGGATAGGTTTTACGAAGCAGAGGACTATTAGTGTGCTGTATCTAGCGGAAGTACAAAAACAGAGAAGCGGCTTTGGTCTCGGTGGCGGTAAGGCTGAACTGAAACTGCTAGCTTGTCAGCGGGGCGAACACAATTGGAGCGCCGTACCAGGCGATGACGCGATCCCAGTTGAGGAAGCTAATAAGTTTAATGACGGCACGCTGGTGCTGGTTGAGTTGAGCGCTAGCAAGCAAGTGCAGCGGATTCAGGAGGCGGCCCGCCAGTTGGTGAGCATTCTGCAAAATTTCTCGCGCTTGCAGGACAAGTTTAAGGATAAGGAAGAGGAAATTGAACAGTGGAAGGCTTCTCTGACGTTTTCGAGTCAGGAACTCAATCGGCGGGAAATGGAAATGCAAGCCCGCGAAGAGCAGTTGGCTCAGATGGAAGACGAGTTGGAGCGGCTGGAGGCTCAGCGATCGGAAATTGAAAATACTCGAGATGAAGCTAACCGACTGCGAGAAGAGGTCGAGCGCAGCCGCGTAGAAATTGAGACGGCTTGGGAACAGTTGCGGGGCGAGCAGCAGCGGGTGGCCCAGCAGCAGTCTCAGGTTCCGCAGGGGGCGGTGGTTGATGAGCAGCAGACCCAGAGGATTCAGGAGTTGATGAACAAGCTGGGAGGGGCAATTGCTTCGGCCCAAGGGGTGCGGGAACAACTCAATCAGTCTTTTGGTGCGGTGGGGGCTCAGCAGGCAATTCTGGATCAGCACTGGCAGCAGTTGGAGCAAAAACGGGCAAACGCTCAACAGCAGCAAGAAGAGGTGGACCGACAAAATCAGAGCCTCCAAAACCGCTGGCAGGAGTGGTATCAATCTCAAGATGCTTTGGCCGGGGCTCGGGCGGATCTTAAAGGGCAGCAAAGTACCCTCAGCGCTAAGCAGGAGCAGGCTCAGTCGGTGTCTTTGCAGGTGCGGGTTCTTGAGGATATGTACCAGCAACTTTCCAGGCTCGCATCTGCTTCGGGTGGAGCAAGTACGGAGCAGAGAGTAGATGTATCAGCCCTTGAGAAGATGCCGGTTGAGGAGTTGCAGGGGCTGGTGCAACACCTGCAACAGGATTTGGAAAAGGTGTTCCGGTTTGTTAACGATCAAGAGGAGGAGTTGACTCTGCAGCGGGAGACAATCGAGGAGCTGCAAGGGAAAATTCAAGCTGCTAGCGAGTACGATCGCATGGCTTTGGAAAATGAAATGGCAGATGAACTCGAAAGTTATCAGATGTTGAACGAAACTCTGGTGGGACAGCGCCTCCGGTTGCAGGAACGGGAAGATGTTTTGAAGCAGCATCAGGCGGTGCTGTGGCGCCGGCTGGGTACTGCTAATGCTCCAAAACAAGAGCGAGGAGATATTGATTTGGGGCCGATAGTCGCACAGCTCAATACTCAGCGGCAGCAGCAAAGCGAAGAATTGCAAAGACTGGAAAACGAAATTCAGCAAGTGCGGGAAGGTATATCCCAAATTGAGGCAAAAGTCAACCGCCAAAATGGGGAAAGTGAAGCGAAACGCTACGAACTCAAGCAGTTCGAGCAGAATTTGTTCAACCAGAAAGGTGCAGTGGCGGAACTATGGGGCCGGGTGAATGTTTATCAAGAAATGTTGCAGCCGGTGCAGGACAATTTGAAGGGGCTGCGCCAAAAGCTGGAAGCGGTGGGTGGGGAACTCGATCGGGTGCAGCAGACGGGAGACGAGCAAGATCGGGTAGTTTCTGATTTGCGGCAAGTCCTTTCGGGTTTGATAACAGGTTAAAATTTAAGATCTAAAATTATCGAAGGGTGTTCTACTCGACCGATCGCTCCTCCAGGAAATGGATCGGTTTGCGATCGGTTGGGCGCTACGATTAAGGTGGTTAGTTTTTCTACGCTTTCAAAGCTGGGTGCTGAGGGCAATATTTGTTGCAGTAGTTGCCGCATTGCCCGTCGCTGCAATGCCAGGGGTGCTTCGCGCAAAATCCGGCGATTTAACTTGACGGGAAGTTGAACATTCACCTGCGGATTGTCTGCAATTGAAGACATTGCTCGCTGTAGCAAGTCGCTGGCTGTTAATTCGAGATATTCTACGTCGGCGCGGAGGAGTTCGGCTGTTTGAGCTAGCGCTTGTTGGGCTTTTGGGTTGAAATGAGTTTCCAAATAAGGCAATAATTCCGATCGAATGCGGTTGCGGGTATATTGCAAGTCTTGATTGGTGGAATCTTCCCAAATTGGTAGTTTTTGCTCTTGACAAAATAGACCTGTTTGCGACCTAGTTATTTCGAGCAAGGGACGAACTAAATAGATTTTAGATTTTAGATTTTGGATTTTCGATTGGGAATTTTCATCCTGATTTTCCAATCTAAAATCGGCAGATATTTGGGAGTTGGGATTTTCGCCGGAATTCCCCAATCTAAAATGTAAAATCGGCAATCGAAAATCGAGCAGGGGCCGCGTCCAGGTGAGGGCGGAAAGTCCGTCGGCGCCGCTGCCGCGAATCAGGTTGTAGAGTAGTGTTTCGGCGCGATCGCTGGCTGTGTGGCCTGTAACAATGTAGGGGTAGTTGTGGGCGATCGCTATTTCGGTTAAAGCTTGATATCGCCAATGTCTGGCGGCTGCTTCTGTTTTGGGGATGTCCGAGGCTGTTTCCAAATAGTAGGATATTCCCCAGTTTTTAGCTAATTGTTCTACATGATTGGCAGAGGCTTCCGAGTCAGAACGCCAACGGTGATCGCAGTGAGCAATCGCTAGGTTCCACCTCCATTTTGGCTGCAAATCTAGCAGTAATTTAATTAAACACAGAGAATCTTGTCCGCCGGATACTGCTACTAACAATCGCTGATTTGATGGCAATATTTGTCGGTGCAGCAGTGTCCGGTGCAGTTGAGCGTGGAGGTGCGTCCAATTGGAAGATTCAGCCATGAGAGCAGTTTTTCATTAAGCAGGAAGAAGGAAGTTATACAACCAGCAGTGTACTGGATTTAACGGATAGATTTTGAGGAAAGAAAGGGGAGCATCCCCCTCTCTCAATCTCCCACTCTTTGCCTTCCTAGCTCCACATTCCTATACTTTTGGGATCGCGGTCTGGATACCTAGACATAGGAAAAGTATTACTTATTTGTGTTGATTCACATAGATTTAATTGCTCATCTATATCGGTTTGATTTGAGCTATTTGCGCCGTAGTTTTGCACTGCGTCCGATCTTTCCGGGGCGGCAGGAAGGGCTTTTTGTTCTTTGACCTCAGGTTCGATCGGGCTGAACTCCAGACGCATCCTAAGTTTTCCTTTTGTCCAGTCTTTTCCGGCCCTTAATAGCTCGCAATCCATGCCGTCTGAGAATAATTTTTCTTCTACCAATTTTGACTGCATAATAGCCATAAATTCGCTGACTTTGAATGTACATTGATACATCAAAGCGCTCGTCGGGGCAGACAAAACATCGTCGTCTTGGGGAAATATTTGCGATTCGTCCATATCAATTGTCCTTGTTTTAATGAAGGAAGAAGGAAGAGGGAAGAAGGAAGAAGGAAGAGGGAAGAAGGAAGAGGGAAGAGGGAAGAAGGCTCTTCGACTTCGGGATAGGGTTAAAAAAGGGAAGAAGGAAGAGGGAGTTAATTATTATCTCGATCGTTGATTAAGGTGGGAATTGCCCACCCTACAACCGCAGATGACATTAATCCCTATTCTTTGACTTATGCTCTTCTTCTGTGGCTGATTGGTGGATCGGGAATTAGAAAAACCAACCGTAGGAATGTAAACCTTTGCCTAACAGATTAACGCCTAGATAGCAAATCCAAACTACCACAAAACCTGTGGCGGCTAAAATTGCTGGGCGTCTTCCCTGCCAGCCGCGAGTGATGCGGGCGTGCAGGTAGGCAGCAAATACCAACCAAGTAATCAGCGCCCAAGTTTCTTTCGGATCCCAACTCCAGTATGAGCCCCAAGCTTCGTTAGCCCAAACGGCACCGGCAATAATGCCAACTGTCAGTAAGGGGAATCCTAAACCGATGATGCGATAGCTAATGTTATCAAGAGTTTCTGCTAGATTCAAGCGCTGGGGCGAGAGAAGTTCTGCGGTTTGAGTCGGGGCGGTTGATGGGGTTTGAACGGTTGCTAATTCGAGGACTGCGGTGGTGCCCAAACCGTTATTGTTGGAGTTGAAAGAGGGTTCGCTGAAAACTAATGCGCTGTCGCCGCTGGTTTCTGCAATTTGAGGTTCGGGGTTTTGAGGGCGTTGGAGGCGGTAGTTGCTGTTGCGGTTGCTGTTGGTGCCGAAGGAACTACCGGTGAGTTCGATTTTTTGGCCGCGGGTGACGATCAAAAATGCGATCGCCAGTAGCGCTCCTACCATTAAAGTTGAGTAACTGAGCATCATGACGCTAACGTGCATCATCAGCCAGTTTGATTTGAGGGCGGGTACTAGGGGCTCTGCCGATTGCATGGTTGCGGGCAGAGTCAGGGCTGCAAAGGCGGATATTGCCATTGCTACGGGGGATGTCGCTACTCCTACTAAACGGGAACGACTCATGTTTTCCGCGACTAGGTGGATGGCGGTGATTCCCCAAACTAGAAAAAATAGGGATTCGTAGAGATTGCTTAAGGGGAAGTAGCCGGCTTCTATCCATCGAGAACCGAGTAAAGCGGCGATGGAGAGGTTGGCGACGGCCATTCCTGCGGTTCCTAGGGCTGACAGGTAGGGAATGCCGGGGAAAGCTGCGCCAACCCAGTAAATGAGCATTGTTGAGAACAAAATGGCAAAGGAGATGTTGTCCAGCCAGTTCTGGAGTACGACCAGATCCATAAAAATTACTCCGGTAGTGTTTTTACTTATTTTTGCTAACTAGATCGATCGTACTGGGGTTGGGCAGTTTTGGGTTTGGGATTTTGAATTTTTGTGGCAATTCTGAGTTTTTGGCGGTTGTTGAGGTGCCTGCGGGCGATCGACCCGAACAGGTCAATAAATACGTCAAACGCTCTCCTCCTCGGCTTCCTGGGTTATGGGGCGGTATTTGGTGCATCGGCTGTTGCTGGGAGGAGGCCTAGGAACTAGGCCTCCTCCCAGCGATCAACTAAAACAAATCTTATTACCAAGGATTGCCTATCTGTAAGGTGCGCACTGCACACCCTACAGATAATAGAGGTTCTGCGTAAGTCCTCTCTTTTCACCAAGGATTGCCAATCATTCTAAAAGCTGACCAATAATAAGGATGAGATAAATTCTGACTCGCCGTGTTTGCCAATTCCGCAGGTAGTGGCAGATTGCCACCAGAAGTGTGCAGCATCCCCCCTTCAATTCGCACCTCTTGGCGCAACATCGCTAATTGGGCTTGCCGCAGTGCTTCTGTTTTAATCGGAGCAGTTTTTAACTGCGCGTAAAACTCGGCCATCAATCCCAAACTGCCCTCGTCGCTGACATACCAGAGAGTCGCCAAAGCCGATTTAACCCCGGCTTGCACGGCTAACCCGCCAAAGCCCAACTCGGCCTCTCGATCGCCCACAGCAGTCCTGCAAGCACTCAAAACTAACATTTCAACTTGCGGGCTGTGCCATCCCATTTGCCGCAACTGATCCAAACCCAATTTAGTATCCCACAACTGAATAAAGGATTCGCTGGGAGCTCCCGATCGAAATTCGGCGTGAGTAGCCAAGTGAATCATCCCAAAAGGCTGCTGCTGGCGCTGCGATTTCAAATTGGCCAGGGTGAAAGTTTCGTTCAAGAAAGACTTGCCCGGCCACTGCTGCGGGGTGATTGTCGATACTTCTATTTCCACCGCAGGCAAAGGACTCATATCTGGAAATTGCGACGCCCCCATTGCCAGAACTTGGGAATTTTTGAAATTGGCGGGGCTGCGATCTGTCAAACTGAGACTCGGCATTGAGCCAACACTGTAACGCTCTATCAGAAAGCCTTTGCCGTCGTGCAGGGCGCTCATCGGTATCGATCGCAACCCCATATCTGAGATAAAAGATAAATTCTCAATGCCTTTGGCTTGCAGCTCTGCTTCGAGCGGCGCTACTACCCACTGGTATAGCTGCTGAGCCACGGGCAAATAACTTTTAGTATTGCGCTTTACCGGATTAGTCAGCTCAGCCCGAAATTTCTCCATAGCTTCCATTACCTGGGCGCGAGAGGTTCCAGGGATGCGCTGGCGAACGGGCACGCCTTCCGGCGCGATCGCCATCAGTTCCAGTTCGTCAGAGGCTTGAATTTGCTGTTCTACGCGCAAAATGCGCGAACTGCTGTAAGGCCGAGCGACTGTAGAACCCTTGGGTACGAAGCTGATATAGATGATAGCTGGTTTGATGCCTGTGGCTTGTTGGACGCCGCGAAGGGTATTTTGAGCATCTTCTAGGGTGGCGATCGCAGTTGTTGATGGCAAATTTAGGTGATCGACAAACTCCCTGGTGAATCTCTCTTCTACGGGAAAAATAACGGAGCCGAGGTCGGTTTGCAACTTGGAAGCGTCAATATCCCGGGACGCGGGAGGTGAAATGCGCTGTTGCAAGGAATTAGATATCTGGTTTTGCTGTTGTAAGCTCGGGGAAAATAAAGGATTTGTGTTCGGCGGCTGGTTGGCTGCGAGCTCCGGTGTCGGTATCGGTGCGAGATTTATTGGCGCAGCAGCAGGCGCAACCGCTGGATTTTGAGTAATTGTCGGTGCGATCGGCTGCAAATTATTTGATACCGGCGCTGGATTTTGAGTAATTGTCGGTGCGATCGGCTGCAAATTATTTGATACCTGCGCTGGATTTTGAGTAATTGTCGGTGCGATCGACGGCAAATTATTTGATACCTGCGCTGGATTTGGAGTAATTGTCGGTGCGATCGACGGCAAATTATTTGATACCGGCGCTGGTGCAGGTGCTGGTGCGGGCGCTGGTGCTGGTGCGGGCGCTGGTGCTGGCGCTGGTGCTGGCGCTGGTGCGGGTGCGGGGGCTGGTGCGGGTGCTGGTGCGGGCGCTGGTGCTGGTGCGGGCGCTGGTGCGGGCGCTGGTGCTGGTGCGGGCGCTGGTGCTGGCGCTGGTGCTGGCGCTGGTGCTGGCGCTGGTGCTGGTGCGGGCGCTGGTGCTGGTGCTGGTGCGGGCGCTGGTGCTGGTGCGGGCGCTGGTGCTGGCGCTGGTGCTGGTGCGGGCGCTGGTGCTGGTGCTGGTGCTGGTGCTGGCACTGGTGCTGGTGCGGGCGCTGGTGCTGGTGCTGGTGCGGGCGCTGGTGCTGGTGCGGGCGCTGGTGTCGGTGCTGGTGTCGGTGCTGGTGCTGGCGTTAGTGTTTGTAAAGGTGCAGGTGCAGGTGCGGGTGCTGGTGCGGGTGCTGGTGCTGGTGTCGGCGCTGGTGTCGGCGCTGGTGTCGGCGGCGGTACAGGTGCAAATATAGGTGCTGGCGCAGGTGCGGGGGCTGGTGCTGGTGCTGGTGCTGGTGCTGGTGCGGGGGCTGGTGCTGGTGCTGGTGCTGGTGCTGGTGCTGGCGCTGGTGCTGGTGCTGGTGCTGGTGCTGGTGCTGGCGCAGGTGCTGGTGCTGGTGCTGGCGCAGGTGCTGGTGCTGGTGTCGGTGCTGGTGCTGGCGCGGGTGTTGGCGCTGGTGTCGGCGCTGGTGCTGGCCCGGGTGTTGGCGCGGGTGTCGGCGTGGGTGTCGGCGTGGGTGTCGGCGCGGGTGTCGGCGTGGGTGTCGGCGTGGGTGTCGGCGTGGGTGTCGGCGTGGGTGTCGGCGTGGGTGTCGGCGTGGGTGTCGGCGTGGGTGTCGGCGTGGGTGTCGGCGATACTGAAGAAGCCGTAATGTTAATTTGCGTCGGCTGTACTATCTGAGGGTCGGGGCTCAAATAACTTCCCCGTGTAATAACATTTTCCTTCTTTGGACCCCCAGTGGCAATGCTGCCAGCAGTACCGTTGCGGGTGTTATAGTCGGGCCCGACGCCGAAAGGAGTGTTCGAGGCTTGGGCACCGTAGCGAATGGTGATATTTCCAGCATTAGCGCTACCAGTAGTGGATGCGGAAATGCTGCAAGCTTGCGACAAGCAGTTGTTATCGTTTGTGAAAGTGCCTGTAGCTCGGAAATTACCGCCGGCTGTAATGTCAATATCTCCTCCGGCTGTTAGGCCTTCGGTGTTGATATGGGTTACTTCGATGTCGTCGCGGGCGTTGAGGGTGACTTCGCCGCCTTGTTTTTCTTCGGAGTTGGCGTCTATAAACCCTGTTTGAATGCTGCTTGAGGGTGCTGCAATACTAACGTCTCCGGCGCTGCTGTTTTTGTCGCTCGACTCTGCGTTGATATTGCCTGTTTCTACTTTTCCTGTACGGCTGGTGACGGTGATGTTGCCGCCTGCGGTGGTGTCGGAGTGGGAGTCGAGATCCGCAGTGCTAATGTCGCCACTAGCTTCTAGGGCGATCGCGCCGCCTTGGGAACTCGTCAGGTTTCCGCTGGCTGCAATGCTGTTGGCTGCTTGAATTGCGATCGCCCTAGCGTTTGCATCTTTTACTGCAACGTCCCCCGCAGCTACTGCTCGGTTAGACGCCGTGAGTACCACTTCACCGCTGCCATTGACGGTGATTCCTGTAGCGTTCGTTTCACCGATGCCTGTGAGCAGTTCGGGCAAGGATGCGATCGGCAATGTCGAAGCTGTGCTGGATGTTTCTCTGGTGCCCGTCGCTGAGGGCGGCTCGATTTCCAAACTCAGCAAATTGCCTCGCTGGCGGATCTGCACTAAATTTGTCCCCAAAACTGATGCTACTGTAATTTGACCGTCTGGGGCCGAAAGGCTACCTGTGCTGACAACTGTGCCGCCGAGCAAGGTTAAGTTCTGCCCTGACTTGACTGCTAAGTCTGCCGTGCTGATAATTGCCCCCGCTCGATCGGCCCCAAAAGCAAAGGAACTGGGCGCGCCTGTCAGAGATGTGTAGCTGCTAGTACCGACAGCGTTAAACGAGTTAGAACCAAATCCAATAGCGGTGGCGGTGGTTGCTGTGAAAGAAGCCGGCACGTTTAAGCTGGCACTGTTGCCAAATATGATGCCGGATGGATTCATCAGAAACAAGTTTGAATTGCCCCCGGTTACTTGAATTAAGCCGTTAATAATCGAGGGTTTACCGCCGCCTATGCCCGCTAAAATGTTGCGAATGTTGGGGTTTGATATAAAGTTGGCAATCTGATTTTCCGACAAGCCGAATTCTGTAAAACTGTGGAAAAGATTTTGTCGATCGCTCGATAATTGTCCGCCTTCAATGTCGAAGCGAGTGGGCTGCCCAGCAGTTCCATTTTTGGGTGCCGGAGTGACTGTTGTTTTCGTTCCTTCCGTCGCTGGAACAATGGTTTGACCTTGAGCTTTTGCTTGCAATAAATAAAGATTTATTAAGATAATTGGCAGAGAAAGTGCCAGTTTGCTTATTCTTTTTTTAGACATAAATTTCGCCTGTATTTGAAGATTTTTGGCGGTTTTCATAGGTTTTCAATGGGTAAAATCTATAAATCACAGAAATTAGGTAAAGAAACCCGGTTTCTCTGAAAAATGAGGGTTAAAGACTCTATATTTAGGAAGCTACCGGGTTTCGGACTGCAAGTGCGTTCCAGACTCAATGAGGAAAATTTCCCTGTTAAATTTGCCTCTGCATTTGCAATTCCCCGAGCGTATCTTCTGCACAATGTAAGTATAACTCGCCATGCCTAGAAGCTGTATCTTCCGCATGACATATAAAAAAACTGGCTTTCCTAGACGCACTCCGATGCCTAGAAAGCGGTTTTTTTATATTAGTGAGAGTTTGAACGAAGTATGGCGGTTAAAAAAACTGGTTTCTGCGCCCACAACTGACCGGGGAAAATTCAGGTAAAAAATCTTTCCTTTCCTTTTATAAAAAACAAAAAAAGCCGACTCTACAATTGCCGGCAATTAAAGTTCTGACAAAAATAAGAAGTCTTGGACGCAACGGGCACATAGAGTAGGGTGCGTCAGAAATGGTCGATTGCTTCTTGATTCCTGGACGCAGAAACCGAGTTTTTTTACAAAAACACTTAGTTGCAGTCCAAGGCTTAAAAAACTCGGTTTCTTTGGTAGTCCTGGACGCAGGGTGCATAGAAACCGGGTTTGTTAACGAAAATAATTCGTTGCAGCCTGCAGAAACGATAAAAAAACCCGGTTTCTTTAGTCCGTATGCGTAAGTCCTGTCCTGGCTTCTGGCTTGTTGCTTCTGGCGGCTGTCTTTCGGTTTTAAGCAGTCGCCCTGTTGCTATTTAATGGGGTGTCCGGGCGGATTTGTTGAATGATTTAAGAGTTAGTTGGGAGAAGTTTGGACGGTGGGCGAGGGACTGGGTGAAGCAGGGCTCGGTGAAGCAGGGCTCGGTGAAGCAGGGCTCGGTGAACCAGGGCGCGGTGAAGCAGGGTTCGGTGAGGGATTTGGTGAAGGAGTGGATTGGTTGGATTTTTTGAGACCGATAAAAGCGTCGTAACGGGTGGTACGATCGCCAACGACGGCCGCTGTAACGCCGATCGACCGCGTGGCGTCTATCCACATTTTTTGGTTGGGAGGAAACTCCGGCAAAGCTAGGTTTTTCGGGTTAAACGCACTCTCGGTGTCGATGAAGAAATTGCCGTTGTGGGGTTTAAGTTGCGATCGTACAGTTTTCTGGAACAGTTCGCTGCTTAAAAGCGGACTTTTCGGTGCCGGAACGATCGCCTCAACCACGGGAGCTCCTACTGTCATAAACGCTACATCGTTCATCCAGCCGCGAGTTACCGTAATCCCTCCAAACGGCGATGTCCATTTAGTCGCTGGTTTGCCGCCGACTTGAATTTCCTCAACTCTAAACCCTTTAGTTTTCATCGTTTCATCAAGCTGTTTCAGGGATTTGTTGGCTGCGCCCCGGTTGTTTGTTTCCACCATAAATACAAATCCGGCAGCAAATTTGTCTCTGGGATTCTGCGCGGGGGCTGGTATTAATGAGACAGAAAATTCTCCCGCCATCCAGTTCATCAAGTCTTTATCTAAATCCATGCCCGTAGTGGATTTTAAACCTGTGCGCAGAACTTGGGGATTAATCGGGGAAATCGGGTTCGCCTCGGCTCCCAATACGTAGTCTTGCCACAAACGCTGCAAGTTGCCGCCGGATACCATCATTATTGTATTGTTTGGCAGGCGGTTAACCATTTTTAGAGCATTGTTTTCTACTGCTATCCTTCTGGTAGAATCGGGTTTTAGCCAAGAGACTGATTTGAATCCAATTCCTTCTGTATCCAGCGTCGCTGTGGTGGCAAATCCCTGATTTTGTTGCAGTTTTTCGAGGTTTTCCGCCGAAATTTCGCGGGCAGAGTTGGCGGCGGCATAGGCGGCGGCAACGGGCATATTGACGTATAGTTGACCGAAGGCGCCCGGACTTTTTATTTTTTCTATGGCGTCTGAATAGCCAGGGGTTTTTGCTAGGGAAGGTTCGCCTTTGTAGGTGTCGATTATTCTGTCTGTAGCGCTAGGATCTGTGGTGACTGCTAGATATTTTGTGCCGAGTACCGCGACTGAGAAATTGCGATCGGGTACGCCTTTAGTTTCTGTGACTTGCACGCCTTTATAATTACGCTCAACTATTTTTCCTTGGCTGAGGGGTCTGGGTTTTGCTAATAATTCTTTGGCTTTGATCGGGTTGGCAATTGGCAGGATAATTGCCACTGACTGTTGAATAGGCGGAGACGGGGGCGCATTGGGTGCGGGCGGGGGGGCTGGTATAGCTATTTTGTTGCGGAGAAAGGCTACCATTGCTGTGTTACCCACCCAGGGTTGAATGTCTTGCTGGTAGGCGTAGCCGTTGCTTGTGAGGAGGCGATCGCGCATTTCGCTTAAAAACCTCTCAAACGAAGCTTTTGACTCCGGGGTGCCAAACTCTCGCAGTCTATTCCACTGCGATTCATCGGTGGTGATGGAGAGGGCCATCATCGTATCTTGCGGGACAACGGTTGCTCCTGCCGGCAAATCTCTGGCGGGGCCACGCGAGATGACGAGGTAGTAGGTGACAAAGCCTAAACCGATTAAAAGTGTGGCGGCTCCGATCGTAAACAGCAGGGAAGATTTATCTTTCTTAAACATTATTCGTAAGGTTCGGGTGCTCGCAACATGATAGATTATTTTCTTGGCTCATGTAACAGATACATTAGCAGATACATTTAACCGGGCAAATCTCGGAAACTCGAATTTACCCCTGCGAGCACAACCTGAAAAACAGTGCTTACTTGAATCAGAGAGTAGGTTAATATCGATTACGGTTGCACCGGAACGATTGTTTGCTGTTGACTGTTCACTGTTGACTGTGAACCGAAAAAATGAAAATTGTGCTTATATTTGGTGGCAGATTGAAAGAGACTTTACCAGAACGATCCTACCGGATTCGATATAAGTCCGTGGAAGGAAAACCCACACAAAAAATGTGGCAATACTTTTGTGAAATGGTATTAACTGAATCAATTTCTGGCCTTAAAGTCTTTAAAGATAGTTTGAAATGAGTACATCAGCCGGTGGACATCGTTGGTCGATCGGGGAAAGATGTTGTGTTCCCATTTTTTGCGAGCAGTAGTTAGGAGTTTTGCTACGGGTTGGGAGTAACTGTTAGAAATAAAATAGCTGCCGCCTTCGTAGCGAATGTCTGAGGCTAAACCGATAAAAGCACCAGCCATTTCTAGTTTAAGTTCTGATGTGCAGTGCTGAGATTTTACTGCTAAAATTACTTGCGAGTGCCGGGGTTCGCGGTTGAGCAAGCGGCAGATATTCGCTTCTTTTTGGTACAAAATTAAAACGTTACAGTTGTGCAGCACTCCGGCTCTACCTTGGACTTTTACTCCTAGGTGAACTTCCAGGGCTGGTTTGTCGGGAAATTCCACAACAGCATGAGTGTATGGATGTGCAGTTCCGTGGATTTTTCCCGCTGTTTTTCTAAATGTTAAATATTTCGGTGTTTCGTCGTCTAAAACATTGTTATAATAAATATTACCCCCTTCATTAGCAACTGCTTTTAGCAGGATGGTGAATAGGTAAGCGTCAAAAATGCTTGATTGTTCTGCCACTCCGTTGAAATCCGGATCGAGCGAGTTTTTTAATTTACTTTTAATTTCGGAATTTATGGCGTAGTTGCTCGGCCCTGAAGGCAGTTTTTCGAGCAAGTGCTTGAGGGCGATCGCTTGTTTGTGGCGGGGGGCTGTGACGCTGGAAGTAAACTCGATTGTTTGGGCTGTTTCTGCACCTGAATTCGCAAATGTAATTTTTGTGCCGAGGGGAGAGGTTTCTGATTCTACTTTCAAGAAATAAGCAATTTCGTCTTCCATTTCGGAAGTGTTCACAGTCGCTTGCTCGACAGCATCAATTAACAGCAAAAGTTGTTCTTTTGCGGTATAATCTTCTATCTTGAGCAGGGGTGTTTTTCTTTTGAGCGATCGCTCTTCAATTACTTTGCCTATCTCTACAGTATCGGCTACTTGTTGAACTACCCAACCCAAATTAAATTCATCCAGAATTGCCGCCAGTTCTTGATAGAGTTTGGCGTACTCGATCTCATCCATAATTGCTTCTGCGCTGCATACTATTCTGATTATACAAGCAGATTTGATTTTTTGGTCAATGGCTGGTGAGCAACTACGCATATTGCCTGTAATGGCGGATTGGCGGAGTGTTTGAGTGTTCGAGTCGGGAAAATCTTTCTTTTGGCCCAACACCCATCCGTTACATCCGTTAAATCCCGTACACTGCTGGTTGCCGAACTTGCTGCTGCTTGAGAGAGACAATTGGGAGTAAGCTATTCTACGACATTTGTAGCGATCGAACTATGGCAACTATCAACGACAACTACCTCAAACTCAAAGCCGGCTACCTGTTTCCCGAAATTGGGCGCAGGGTGAAAGCCTTTGCAGAGGCGAATCCCGAAGCGCCCATCATTCGGCTGGGGATTGGCGACGTGACTGAACCGCTACCGGCTGCTTGTCGGGAGGCGATGGTGGCGGCGGTGGAAGAAATGGGTTCGCGGGATACCTTTAAAGGATACGGCCCGGAACAAGGTTATGAGTGGCTGCGGGAGAAAATTGCCGAGCACGATTTTAAGTCGCGGGGATGCGATGTTGATGCTTCGGAAATCTTTATTTCTGATGGTTCTAAGTGCGATTGTGGCAATATTCTCGATATCTTTGGCAACAATAACACGATCGCAGTTACCGATCCAGTTTATCCGGTGTATGTAGACACTAACGTGATGGCTGGACACACGGGAGATGCCAACGAAAATGGCGAATACGGCGGCTTAGTTTACCTGCCAATTACAGCGGAAAACAATTTTACTGCGGAAATTCCCACTGACAAAAAAGTCGATTTAATTTACTTGTGTTTTCCGAATAACCCGACGGGGGCAACTGCAACGAAGGAACACTTGCAAGCTTGGGTAAATTATGCTAAAGCTAACGGTTCGATTATTTTCTTCGATGCGGCTTACGAAGCGTATATTACCGATCCGAGTTTACCGCATTCTATCTACGAAATTGAAGGGGCGCGGGATTGTGCGATCGAATTTCGTTCTTTTTCCAAAAATGCTGGTTTTACGGGTACTCGCTGTGCGTTAACAGTTGTACCGAAGACTTTGACTGGAAAAGCTGCAGATGGTTCCGATGTCGAAATTTGGAAGTTGTGGAACCGCCGCCAATCTACTAAATTTAACGGTGTTTCTTACATCGTGCAGCGCGGTGCTGAGGCGGTTTATTCAGAGGCTGGCAAGGCACAGATTCAGGCTTTAGTCAATTTTTACATGGAAAATGCTGCGATTATTCGCGAGAAATTGACAGCGGCGGGAATCCAGGTTTTTGGTGGCGAAAATGCACCTTATGTGTGGGTGAAAACGCCTCACGGTTTGTCGAGTTGGGATTTCTTTCAGAAGTTGCTGGAAACTTGCAATGTGGTGGGAACTCCGGGTTCTGGTTTTGGTGCGGCGGGTGAGGGTTATTTCCGCATTTCGGCGTTTAATAGTCGGGAGAATGTGGAAGAAGCGATGAGACGAATTGTGGAGAAGTTTAAGGTTTAATCTCATCTCCCGCTTAAACCGAAAGGCCGCCAGCCCGCCAGGGAATGAATTCCCTGGCTAATAGCTAAAGTCCTCTGAAGAGGACTAATGAATTCTTCAGTCCTCTTCAGAGGACTTTAGCTTTGAGACAGGGGTTTCAACCCTTGGCGGACTGGCGGACTCAGCGAAAAAGCATTAATTTAATATGTTGTGGAACAGGCCGGAAAGCCTGTTCATGAAAATGGTAAAAAATGTGAGTTATAATCTAAAATGATTGTGGCTCAGGGTTTAAATAAAAAATGCAACCCAACACGAGGAGTTTCTTATGCACTTGCTACGAGTTCAAGTTCCTGATTTTCGCGGTTTAAAGGACATTGACATCACTTTTGAAAAGGATTTTGTTCCTAAAATTTTTCCGCTGGGTAGTCAAAATGGTGGCGGGAAAAGTACGCTGTTGCAGTTAATTTTTGTATTGCTGCACTGTTCTGTGGATGACGATAAAAAACCATTTTTACAAAACTTTATTCAAGGATTTAAAGTTGGTGAGGGAGAAGACAAAAAAAACTTAGCAATTATTGATATTTGGAATGGAGAAAAAATAGTTCAAATTATTTTTTTTGTGTGCAAAGATTCTTTCCTAAAAAAGTCCGCCTCTTTAAATGTTAAAATCAAAAATACAGAAGATATCACTTTTTATCCTGTAACACAATTTAAAGGAATGGAAAAGCAAATTGCAGAGTTAGAATCAGTAAATAACAGTTTAACACTCAGTAGTCATCGATTAGAGCCAATCAAAAACATTGAAGACAATCAACAAAGGTTTGCCACGGCTCAAAGAGAATTTAGGGTTATTCAACAATTGGTATCAAATTCAAGAGTTTCAGCATTAATATCTGTTGTCAACTCAAAAAAAAATGTTTCTATTAACGAAATTCAAACTTTTCAAGACGAAATCAAACATAGACTAGAAGAAGTTGAAGATAATCTAGAGACTTTGAAAAATACGTATAAAAGCTGTGATAAAGTTTGGCAAAAGATCGTTGAACATTTAACAGAAAAAAATATAATATATATATGTAACTATTCAAGTGAAAAAATCTCAAATAATCAGCAAAATGAAGCTTTACTCTGTCATTTAAATAATATAGATAGGAAAGAAACCAACGATTTTTTAAACATAGTTTCAGATAGAATATTTTTAGCAGCTCCCTCCACACAAGTTTTTCTATTTCTCCATAGATCAACTAGAGAACTATTATTTAAAAGTCACAGTCAGACAAATGAGCATTATTTCGATAAAATTCAAAAAGCCAAATCTCAACTAAAAGGATTTTTTACTTATGACTTCCTGGATGTAGATTTACTCATTGAAGCCTTTAAAGCTGCTAGAGATAAAGATTTTAAAGAAGCTATAGAAACAGGTAAATATGGTAACAGCTATCAAACCTTAGTAAATGAATTAAGATTTTTATTAAACTGTAAAAAAATAAATATTGATAAAGACCTTTCGGCAGTAACTTTAAAATTAGAGAAAAATGGTGAAACTATAGAACTATATCCAGAAGATTTAAGTCACGGCGAACTCAAAAGACTCAGCATTTATATATGGCTCAAGTCTCGCAACATAGAAGATGCTATTGTTTTGATGGATGAAGTTGAAATTGCTTTTCATCCAGATTGGCAATATCAAATTATATCAGACCTCCAAGAGTGGGGGCCCAGCAATCAATATATTCTGGCAACTCACTCCTACGCATTGTGTGAAGCTCTGACACCAGCTCACGTTAAAGAAATCGAGCCAAAACTGCTCAAACAACAATCTAATATTACAAATGAGTCTTAATCCAGAACAGCTAAAAAAACATTGTGAGGCAATTCTTCAATCTCGCAGAATTAAAAACAAAATTGTGGTCTTATGCGAAGGTGATATTCGGGAGACCCAGGGTAGAGAGTCACCTCAAGCTTATAAAGCAATGGAGCAAATGCCTGATGCCAACTTTTATAAGGCTTGCGTTCCAACATGGTGGAGACAGAAGCGACCGGAATTTTTCAACTGTGGCGATCGCAAAGATGTATTGGACACCTACTCTACTCTTTCAATATTACACGAAAAGGATACCACTAATTCATATTTAGATCCCGATCGACTTTTTGCAATGATAGATTTAGATTTGCAACTGCAAACGATCGACAATTATATTTTTACAGATACAGAAGCAATTTTTCGGAATCTTTACGAAAAATCGCGGGTGAAAGAGCAAAACGCAGCAAAGCACCGGATCTGGATTACAGGTTTGATTCATAAAGAAGCATATTTTCTGACACCTGAACTTCAACCAATATTTGACAATTGTTGTAACAAGCCGATTTATCAGGGAAATCCTGCGGTACTCCCAAATATTTATCTGGATATGGCTGATGCAATTTGTAGCGACTTGGATTTACAGAACAACCTACAGAGAGCCTTCGATCGCATAAATCATTGTTCGGGATTGGATTGTACGGAATTAGACTTAGACAAATTCCAGGATTCATGGAAACATCAGTTTCAAAATACGACTGATGCAACCCAGAAGCAGGAGTTAATAGTAGCTTTGCTGACAATTAAAAAAGCTAAAGATTATTGGCATCAAATTAAGCCATTTGGTGAGTTTAGCCGCGAAGATTGGGTATTTAGAGAGCAACTATCGTTAGAAATTGGGAGATTTTATTCAGAGCAAAGTAGCGATGTTAAGTCTCATATTCCTTTTTTTTTCAACACATTGTATGAGTTCGTTTAAATAAAACGCCTCAATTATAATATTCCATTTTCTATCCATCAGCATCGCTAGGAAAACCAAATTGGTCTGGTAATTCAGCAGAGGTAATTTGCAGAATCTCTAGCAACTTCTTGTATTGAACAGGCGTTAGCTTCGGTACCGATCGCCCAGCTTCCCAGTTGCTTACCGTCGCTTCTGTAACGCCAAGTGCTTCTGCTAGCTGCTTTTGAGTCATAAACCGCTGAACTCTCAGTCGCATTAGGGGCGATCGATCGGCTCTTTCTGAGGTTTCCATAGGCTATTTGTTAAGTTATATTAAGTTATTTGGGCTTTTCCTAAAATAATTGACATTTACCCTAAATTAATTTAGATTTAGTCTAATAGAGATCAGACAGCACCAGCTAAGCCACTTGTGCTGTAGGGGAATTGCTGTCTTTTTTTCAACTTGTTATTGTACGCGGTTTTACCGTTACAAAGCATCAAACCTATCCAAAATTATTAGTCAAAGCTATGTTGCAAGATTCATCATCGAACCAAACATCGCCCAATGTTTTAACCAACCAAACCTTTGAGGGCGATCGCGAAGCAGTCCGTCACGTCATCATCGGTTCGCCGCTGGGGGTACGGCGAACTATCCACCAACTGCACGCATTGCGCTACGAGGAAGCTGTTCGTTGGACTCATCCGATCGCCATTCCCGACAATCGCATCATTATTACACCCGATCAGGGAGAAATCATGAGTCTGTTGGTCAAATTAATCCGATTACAATGAAGTCTAAATGTGCGATCGATCTTTCTAAAATTCAGTCAAAAGTGCGATCGCAAATCTCTTCTCGTTGCCCGTGCTAAACTCAACAGATATATCCAAAAACTCTTGTGGGGTAGGCATCCGGCCTGCCCTTGGCACAAACTTAACAACTAGCTCGCAATTCAGCTTATGATTGTTATCACCCCCGTACTCAAACCTGTTAGCCAAATAACGCTTTCTCCCGGTAGTGTCGTAACTATTCCAAATGTAAGTTGGCTGGAATTTGAGTCGATTTTGCAGGAATTAGGAGAAAAGCGAAGAACCAGAATTGCCTACAGCAAGAGTACCTTAGAAATTATGCTTCCCTTACTAGATCGGGAAATTCCGAAAGATTTAATTTCCGATATTGTAAAAATTTTACTCAAGTCTGCGGGCAGAAGATATGAACCCTTTGGTTCTACTACTTTCAAACGGGAAGGTGCAGCAGGAGTTGAACCTGATGCTTGCTTTTACATTCTAAATTATCAGCGGATGATTGGCCGCCGCCGACTTTTACCGGACGATCCGCCGCCCGATTTGGCAATTGAGACGGATGTTACTTCTAAAACTAAGATCGATGCCTATAAAATTATTGGGGTTCCAGAAGTATGGGTTTACGACAGCGGCAGACTTCGCATTTATTTGCTGCAAGATGGAGAGTATGTAGAATCCGATATTAGTCCGAATTTTCCAGAAATCGCGATCGCCCAACTGATTCCGGCTACAGTGGAACGTGCTTGGCAGGTGGGAAATTTGCAAGCGCTAGAAGAATTTGAAAGTGCGATCGGCTAAACTCGTAGGATAGGTTACGCACTTCGCGCTTCGCATCCTAAAAGTTACACAATTACTGCCAAATTGTCAACCCCTAAAGGTCGATAAATTGTATCTCTTTGCTGATAATCCCGCCCCAAAGAACGAATCGCATTTTGCAAATCTTCGACAGATTGACAACTGCCGCCAACCGCACCGGCCATCGTCGTAATGTGTTCTTCCATCAAAGTGCCGCCGATGTCGTTGCAGCCCCATTTCAGCGCTTCTGTAGCTCCATCTAAACCTAATTTTACCCAACTCGGCTGGTGATTGGAAATCAAATTGCCTAAGAAGATTCTCGATACTGCGGTGAGTAACAATGTATCTGCTAAAATTGGTTGGTCGCGGCCGACTCGACTCCGCAAAGGTGCCGGTGCTTCCTGTCCGACAAATGGTAGTAAAATAAATTCTGTAATGCGTGCCCGATAGTTTTGGTCGATCGCAGTTTGTTGGAGCGATCGCACTTTTTCTAAATGCAAAACCTGCTGTTCGGCTGTCTCAATATGCCCGCAAAGCATTGTACTCGTTGTCGGCAAACCCAGACGGTGAGCAGTTCCCACAATTTCCAGCCAAGTTGCCGAATTTAGTTTTTCCGGGCAAATTACCCGTCGCACAGAATCGTCGAGAACTTCCGCCGCAGTTCCCGGCATCGAACCAACTCCCGCATCCCGCAAAGCCGAAATTACATAGCTGAAACTAAGATTATCTTTTCTGGCAATAAATTCTATTTCTTGCGGCGAAAAAGCGTGCAAGTGCAACTGAGGAAACTTATCCTTAATAGTTTTCACCAATTGCAGATAATAAGGCAAAGATGCGCCGTTGAGCTTAGCTTGAAGATTTAAGCCGCCCTGCATACAAATTTCCGTCGCACCCCGCTGCACTGCATCACTTGCCTTTTCCTGAATTTGGGCGGCGTCTAACCAAAAAGCGCCCTCATCTCCCTCGTCGCGGCGGAATGCACAAAAACTGCAATGCTGCTCGCAAATGTTAGTAAAATTAATATTCCGATTGATAACGTAGGTGACAGTATCGCCTGATTGTTGGCGGCGGAGCAAGTCAGCGGTTGTTTGAATAGAAGCTCGCGCATCGGGATCTCTTTGCTGCAAAAGTACCAAGGCCTCTGCGGAAGAGATATTATAACCTTGTAAAGCTCGATCGAGAATTGCATCCACAGTTTTCTTTTTAACTCAATTACAGAATTACTGACTAGAATTAAGGCGTTTTTATATTTTAACCAATCAATTATGGAGGAACGATATTTTACAATCTCAAGTCTTACAAAACCATCCTTTATTTTCTGCGAACTGAAATTATGGGCATCAACCAAGCAAATCACCTCTTGCCCGTACCGTCTGGGCCTTTGCACATTCCTGCCGTACAGACTTTCGGTTCCAATTTTACAGACGCCGACACACAGCCAATTTATTTTTCCCTCGTCATTCCCACCTACAACGAGTGCAAGAATGTCAAAACTATTGTCGAAAAACTGAGCCAGTTGCTCGACGGAAATATTCCCGGCAACTACGAACTAATTGTAGTCGATGACGACAGCCCCGATCGCACCTGGGAAGTCGCCATGTCCCTGACACCGGAATATCCGCAATTGCGGGTGATGCGCCGGGAACACGAGCGGGGACTTTCCACAGCGGTAATTCGCGGGTGGCAGGTCGCTCGGGGCGAGGTTTTGGGCGTCATCGATGGCGACTTGCAGCATCCCCCAGAGACGCTTTTGCAGCTTTTAGCAGAAATTCAGCGGGGAGCCGATTTGGCGACTGCGAGCCGCCACGTTGCCGAGGGCGGGGTGAGCGACTGGAGCGTTGTCAGGCGATTTTTATCGCGGGGCGCTCAAACCGTGGGGTTGGTGATCCTGCCGGGAGTGGTGGGCCGAGTTTCCGATCCGATGAGCGGCTATTTTATGGTGCGTCGCAGTTGCATTGCTGGCAAAACCATGAATCCTGCAGGTTACAAAATATTGATTGAAGTGCTCGGCAGGGGCGACATCCGCTGGATTGGAGAAGTTGGTTACGTGTTTCAGGAGCGGCAAGAAGGGGAGAGCAAAGTTACATGGAAACAGTATATTGAGTATTTGCGACATTTGCTTCGGTTGCGGTTTGCCCGGTGGCCGATCGGCAAGTTTGTGCGGTTTGGCATTGTGGGTTTCAGCGGCGTGTTTGTGAATATGGGGGTTTTGTACGTGCTGTCCGATATCCTCAATTTGGAGGTGAATGGCAGTCTGATCGTTGCTGCTGAATTGGCAATTATCAATAACTTTTTGTGGAATGATTTGTGGACTTTTGGGGACATTTCTAAGCTGCAGCCAAGAAAGCGCCAGCGATTGAAACGGCTGTTGAAATTTAACACGATTTGCTTGATGGGTTTGATTTTGAATTTGCTGCTGTTTAATTTGCTGTTTAAGGTTTTTGGGATGAATAAATATCTTGCTAATTTAATCGCGATCGCGACTGTGACTCTGTGGAATTTCTGGCTCAATATGAAGCTGAGTTGGCGGGTGACGGACGTGAAGTAGGTAATGCGTAATTGGTAATTGGTAATTGGTAATTGGTAATTGATAAAATGAGTGATGGCTAATGACTAATAACTAATGGCTAATGGATCTTCTTCGCTAGGCCTTGGAATTACTGAATTAATGATTAAGAACAAACAACTGTTATTGCTATTGCTGTGGACGGCGATCGCCTTTATTTTGCGATTTGCCAATTTAAACTCGAAACCGCTGTGGACAGACGAGTTTTCGACTCTAGTGTTTAGTTTGGGCAACAGTTTTCGCGGTGTGCCGATCGATCGCGCGATCGACCTTTCTACATTATTACAACCGCTACAATTGCGCCCCGATGCTGACACGGCCGACGTGCTCCGCAATTTGCTGCTAGAAAGCAACCATCCACCAGTGTATTTTATGCTCGCCCACTGGTGGATGCGACTGTTTGGGCCTTCAGATGATAGTTTAGTTTGGATTGGGCGATCGCTCCCTGCTTTATTGGGCGTTATTTCAGTTCCCGCTATCTACTTTTTAGGCAAGTTTGCTTTTAGTTCCCGTTTAGTCGGTCAATGTGCTGCCGCGATGATGGCAGTTTCTCCCTACGGCATTTATCTCGCTCAAGAAGCTCGCCATTACACTTTAGGAATCTTATTAGTTATTGCCTCTCTTTTTTGCCTCACATTAGCTGCAAAAAAGCTGCAACAGCGCGCTCCTCTGCCTATTTGGGCGGTGCTGCTTTGGGTAGTTGTTAATTGTTTAGGGATTGCGGTTCACTACTTTTTTGCACTGACTTTGTGTGCCGAAGCAATAGCATTAATTGCTGTAATCTGGCAGCATTTTAATGGAAGGTTGCCAAGTGACAACAGCCAGCAGCCTAATATTTGGCAATTTCAAATTTTTTGGCGGCTTTTCGCAGTAGCGATCGGCACTTTAGCAGGCGGTTTAGTTTGGCTGCCGGTATTTTTGTCAAATAAATACGGCAGCGAACTAACTAATTGGATTGTCAGCGGCGATCGCACATTTTTAGATTGGATCGCGCCGATTTTTCAAGCTTTAGCTGGATGGATCACTGTCATGTCTCTGCTGCCGGTGGAATCGCAAAATTTGGCAGTAGTAGTTGTTTCGGCGATCGCCATGACAATATTTTTTATATTGGTGCTTCCCATCCTGTTTAGCGCTTTTAAAAATTCCTTAACAACGCCCGATACTCGTTTAGGTACTGTTATTTTCGGCGGATTTGTGCTAGGAGCAATTTTCCTATTTTTCAGCTTTGCATATATTCTAGGGATTGACCTAACTCGCGGCGCACGATACAATTTCGTCTACTTTCCGGGGGTGATATTGCTTTTAGGAGCAACCTTGGCGGTTATTTTTAACACACCTACAGCAAAAAGTCAATGGTTTAATTTACGGGCGATCGAAGTTCCGGGCAAAAAAGCAGTGGTGCTAATTTTAGCAATGGGTTTTGTCAGCAGTGTCACAGTAAATTCCAATCTCGGCTATCGCAAATATTACAAACCAGACCTTTTAATTCCGATTATCCGCGAATTATCGAAAGTTCCCGTGTTAATTGCCACTACTCAAAAGACTCATGTAGAAATAGGAGAGTTGATGGGGATAGGGTGGGAATGGGAAAGAAGTTCGGCAACGGATTTTGTAGCGGATGTAACGGATGTAACGGATGTTAGGAAGAAAGAAGAAGTTAAAGCCTTTGATTCTCCGCTGTTTCTTTTAGCTAATCTGAAAAAAGATGCGCCGGAAATAGTGGCTGGGACACTTTATAATACACTCAGTCAATTAGAACGTCCGCTTGATTTGTGGTTGGTTAATTTTCGCGTACCTGTCAATTTAGAAGCACAAAAATGTCAGGTTGAATCGCGCGAGTTGCCTGCGGTGGATGGGTATGAATATCAAGTTTATCATTGTTCTAGCTCATAGGTAAGTATTAAGGGATGGAGCGGTCGATCGCACTTTCGATTAAAATAATTAAAAAAAGTGCGTAGCGAAGCTTTCCGCAGGAATCGAGCTTTCATTTCAGTACAAATTTTGCGGCAGAGGTAGCCGCTCAAAGTTTGAGTAACTCTCAGTATGCTCAACTTTCTGATTGAATTAAATCGCCGGCAGGTGGATGTCGTTTTATAGCTTTGTCAGCGGCCCGAATATTAATGACTCTCTCTCTCGATTTAAGGCTAATGCTGTAACTGTAGCTCGTCCAATTGGAGTCAAACCAACTATTGATAATCCATGCGCAGACCAAATAAAATGTCCGCTCCAACTATCTTGTCTGGGGTTAAACAACGGTACTGCTACGTCTGACTGAGCATCTATCGCTCTAGTTTTATCAGATTTCTTGCGGTTGCAGTGAAAGCAAGCTAGTGCCAAATTGTCAATATCGTTAGTCCCACTTTTAGTTAAGGGAATGATGTGCTCGATAGTAAACTCTACATACTGCCATTGTTCTGAGGCATGACAATATTCGCACAGACAGTTTGCTCTCTGACGAACTTGATTTTGGATATTTTCAGGGATTTGACGGCGAGCCGACATTTCTACACAGTAGGCTGAATCTGGCACAAAAAAAGATTGCGGACAGTCCGATTGACAAAACTGAGGTAATCGTCGATTTCTTCGTAAAGATTGAGTTCTTGTTCTTCGTCAGGATTTAGGGGCAAAGTTTGTTGTTTGTCCAACAGTTCTTGAATTCGATTTTTGACAGCGGTGGAGGCTTTAAAAATGGGTATGTCTTCCACTAATTCAATGCGGACAGCTCCTTCTATAGGTAGAGTATCGCGCAGGTTTTCTAGTTTGGGCAGGATTAGCATAGTTGTGGATTTTATGAGTTTCCGTCTTGATTATATCTACGTTTTTTTCACTCTTGCCTAATACTATCGGGCACGCCCACCGCCGAAATACCCGATATCGCCTTTAAGTTTTGACACCGAATCAACTCATTAAAATCCAAACTGCGCTTTTCTATCTGCGCCACAGCCTCGATCGCCGAAAGCAAATGTCCGGCCGCTTCCGCTTCGTTGTAACCACGCCTTCCCGCTACTCTAATCGCCCCTTCGTCAGCCTCTAACTCTACTTGGGAACTGCGGTTGTCGCGCCAAATTCGAGTCATGGCGAGTCCTGTCAAACCGCCCGCGATCGCAGTGCCGATCGCATCTCCCTGCAACAATTCTACAACAGTCCCGACAATTCCCGCCAGAGCCGCCCCTTGATAAATATCCGGTTTAAACCACTTAAAACTGCACAGAAAACTTACATTCCGCAATAGCAGTAAATCCCGCTGCGGCTTAGATAGCAGCCGCCACAAATCAAAATTAATATAAATCGGGCGAGATTGATTCCAAGGCAAAGGAAAATCGCAGTCAATTACCGTTGATTGTTGTGGCTTATTAATAATTTTACACATCATGCGGCCGGAAGCAGGCATCACATCTAACAGGCGGCGAATTTCTGGGTCGGGATTCATAAATTTTAGGGTAATTGATAATTGGTAATTGGTGATTGCATCTGCCTAAAAAACAATAATATCTATCAGCGACTTGTAGGAACGGGTTTTACCGACAATAATTGCCTAAAACCTACAATATCGTAAACCCGCCGCCACCCAAGGGCTAGTTTTACATACAATATTTGTCGATAATTGACAATCTTAGGACTTATGCACGGGTAGCCAGAAACCGGGTTTTTTGCTGAGAAGATGCGTTGCAGCCACAGATTTGGTGAAAAACCCGGTTTCTTGGGTCAGAGTGCGTCCATAACTGATTTTATCGAAATCAAAGTTGATGTAGGTTATGGGTTGTGTGGGGGCGGGTTTATGTAGATTTTTGACGGGAGTTAAATATTGTTCGTAAAACCAACCCCTACAACTCCATAGAATAACTAAGGGTTTTTCTTGGATGCGGGAGAGGGAGATTGTTGAGCTTTCGGAGCCGCTTTTTCGGGGTTGGGCGAAGGCTTCGGACTGGGAATTGTTGGAGCAACTGACGGCTTTGAATTCGCGGCTGGGGAGGATAGCGGTTTCGGAGAAACTGGTGCGGCTAACGGGGCCGCAGGAGCTGTTTGAGCGCCTAAAATGCTGGCGTCTCCCGTGTCAAAGGTGCCGGCGATGCAAGCGATCATCATTGTCGCTAAAGTGCCGACAAATAATGCTTTCCAACCGAGCTCGGAAATGTCTTTGCGACGGGAGGGAATTAGGGCGATCGTACCGCCGACAAATATGCCGACGGAGGCTAAGTGGGCGAAGCCGGAAAGGGCGTAACTGACAATTAAAACTGTACGAGGGCTCACCAGTCCTTTTGCGCCCGCTTCTGCTAAACTTTGATAGGGCGGAATGGCTGTTTCTAACAACCTGCGACCGATAATTACTGATGCTTCCCAAGAGTCCTCTAATGGAACTCCTGTTAATAGCGTCAGGGGATAAAATAAGACTCCCATAATGTTGGCTAAGGTGACAACTTTGAACAAGTCACCAATTGGACTTGGCAAAATTGCCAGCCAGCCAAAGAATTGATTAATTAAGGAAACTAAGCCCAAGATTAAAATCAAAACAGCGGCAATGGCTACCGCCATTTTTACACCGTCCAACGCGCCAACAATTGCCGCATCCAAAGGGCTGACTCGTTCGATGGGTTCTCCCCCAACTGTCTCTTGTTTGAATTCTTCGCGCTCCATGTCCGAAATTTCTTCGCCCACAAACTCGCGGCCTTGAGGCTTCGGTTCTTCCTTGGGAATGCCACCCATTGTCAGGGGCACGCCTGTTTCGGGTACTAAGATTTTGGAGAGGACAAAACAAGCGGGAATGGCGATAATTGACGCTGAAACTAAATGCCCTAAAATATTGGGAAAAACTGGCTTTAGAAAACTAACGTAAATTGCTAAAGTTGAAGAAGCGGCCGTCCCAAAACAGCAAGAGAGGATTGCACAAATTTCCGAACGAGTCATTTTCGGCAAATAAGGCTTGACGACAATTGCCGCTTCAATGCCTACGAAAATATTAGCCGCACCGCTGAGGGCTTCTGCACCGCTCAACCGCATGGTCGTATAAAAGATTTTGGCAAAAAGTTCGGTGACAATTTGTATCACGCCGATGTTGTATAGCAAGGCCATGAGGCCAGAAAAAAAGATGACTGTCGGTAAAGCTCTAAAGGCAAAAATATATCCTAAATTAACTGCCGGCTCTTTACCAGGTATTGGTACAACATTACTCCCGAATACAAATCTAGCTCCAGCGTCAGCAGCAGTGAATACTCCATCCAGCAACCTAGTAAACCCCTCTAAAGCGATGCGAGTTGGGGGGAACAGGAATACTAAAAATCCTAAGACTAATTGCAAGCCAATGCCCCAGATGATGACGCGCCAGGGAATATACTTGGACTGTCGGTTTTCTGAAAAAACCCAGGCGATCGCACACAAGCCAAAGATGCCCAGAAACGAGATAAGATTGTAGATAGACATGAGCCTAGTCCTTGAAATACTTAAGAATGCCGATCGACGGTTTGCACCACATCAGTTATACTATTCATCTGACGGCAAATGCTAAAAAAAATAACAGGCAGATAAATTACGCACTCAACAGCGTACTGATGTCATTGCTTAGGTCATTCCGAACTCTGCGGATCTTTAGCAAGCCTTGATTTGCCGTAATTACCAGCAGTTTAGATAGAAACTCTAACACATGGAAGCTTTTGCTCCACATCCTCCTGAATGGACTGCGACGGCGGTTCACGCTAATGAGTTTTGCTGTCCCAAGTGCGGCGCTAGCTGCACGGATGCCGCTGAGGTCTGGATTAATCGCCGATCGCCAGTATACACCGAGTTCAACCGCCGCAAGTGGCAAGAATTTTACCGCTGCCAGTGCGGCGGCGTGTGGTGGGCCTGGAGTAACGATAGGCCTCCTTCTGAACTTGTGCGTCGTGAGGAGAGCTCGGATGAGGGCCCCGATGATGATGATTTTTAGAACGGTGACAGAATTTTCGACTTTCGATTTTCGATTTTATTTAAAATTAGGGTAAGGTGCGCGTGGGGCATCCTAAATTTAGATAGGTGAGCGCCAGTTCTAAACTAATTCAGCACGTCAAGTATTCCCTTGACTACGCCTTCCATGACTTTTTCAATTAAGCTCAATTCATTTTCTCCGATCGACTCATTTAAGAGCATTGACTGAATTCGCTGTCTGTCATCGCGAGTCAGTTCGCCTGACGAAAATATCCGCTCTACTATTTGTTCAGTTAGAAATAAGTAAGTGGGAGTTTGCATGGTTGGTCTCTAAAAGCATCAATATTTTGTTTTTAACTTCATTATTAGAGGAGCCAGTTATTTTGTGGGTTTTTGCCGTCCCACCCAATCAGTGCTCCAATCATAAGACTCGGGGTGCATTTTGTCAAGAGACTGGCTGCAGAGAAATATAAAATCTGCATTGTATTTCCGACATTCTGGCAACGCGCGGTTTTGGAGTGCGATCGACTGATGCCCTGTGCGTACAAGGTCGATCGACCCCCGGCGGTGGCAGTATTCGATCGACCTTTTTAAGTTTATTGGCACTTGGGCGGAACATTACAGCTCAAAAAAAAATCAAAACTACAATAGATTTAAATTGGTAATCGGGAATTGGCTTTTCTGACTTCCCTCTTTTTTCCGGCTAATGACTAATGACTAATGACTAATGACTAATAACTAATGACTAATGACTAATGGTTTCCTCCCATGACCTATTTTCGTTATGCTCTAATTTTGACATTAGGTTTTTGGCTGCTACCGCTAGCAGTTCGATCGCAACCTGTCGTTCCTGCAAATGACGGTACTAATACTGTTGTTAATTCCGAGCAAAACCGCACAGACATTAGTGGCGGACAACTGTCAGGAAACGGGGCAAATCTGTTTCACAGCTTCAGCCAATTTAATCTCAGCGAAGGTCAAATTGCTAATTTTCTAACTAATCCCAATATTCAAAATATTTTAGGGCGGATTTCCGGCGGGGATGTTTCCGTCATTAACGGCCTGATTTCTGTAAGCGGCGGCAACTCGAATTTATTCTTAATGAATCCGGCGGGAATTGTCTTCGGTCAAAATGCTACATTAAACGTGCCGGGGTCTTTTTTCGCGACAACTGCTACAGGTATTGGTTTCGGCAACGGCTGGTTTAATTCTGCCGGAATAAATGATTACAAAGCTTTACTGGGAAATCCTAATCAATTTAATTTTAATAACTCACAAGTCGGTGCAATTGTCAATGCGGGAAACTTGGCAGTTGGCAGCGGGCAAAGTTTAACTTTGCTCGGTGGCACCGTTATTAATACAGGACAATTATCCGCTCCAAACGGTCAAATTACTGTGGCTGCTGTTCCGGGAGAAAATGCAGTCCGCATCAGTCAAATCGGCAATTTATTGAGCTTAGAAATTACTCCGTCTTTGCAGCCAGAAAAATCGGCGATCGCCCCGGTTTCTTTGCCTCAGTTGCTGACGGGGCCCGGCGTAGCCTCAGCCACAGGTTTAACGACTAACCAACAAGGTCAATTGGTACTGACTGGCGGCCAAACTGTGCCGGCAGTTGCCGGAAGTGCGATCGTCTCGGGTTCTATAAATGTATTTGGCCCTTCTGGCCTTGCTGGCGGCACAGTCAATATTTTAGGGGAAAAAGTAGGACTCTTCGGCGCAAATATCGATGCTTCCGGGACTGACGGCGGAGGTACTGTGCGCGTCGGAGGCGGTTTCCAGGGGATGGAACCAGTGCCAAATGCCCAGGTAACTTATGTTAGCCCTGATTCTACGATCGCAGCAAACGCGATCGACCGTGGCAATGGCGGCACTGCGGTAATTTGGTCAGACAATATAACTCGCTTCTTGGGCAATATTAGTGCTCGCGGCGGCACCGCCGCAGGTAACGGCGGCAGAGTAGAAGTTTCCGGCAAAAATGCTTTAACTTTCCAAGGAGAGGTCGATACCCGCGCCACTAACGGCGCGATCGGCAATTTGTGGCTCGATCCGGCAAATATTACGATCGTCAGCGGTAACGGCGATACCAGCGCGCGATCAACTGGCGGGGAACTTCAATCGGCACCAGAACCGAATGAAACATCGATCTCAGAAGTGCAGTTGGAACAAATGACGGCCGGCAGCAACGTGGTTCTAGATACCCCCGGCAACATCACCCTCCAAGACTTGCCCGATAACCAACTTTCCCTGCAAGCGAGAACGGGAGACACGGTAACATTTAGATCGGGCGGAGTCTTTGTTGTCCAGGACTCCAAGGACTCAATCGAGACTCAAGGTGGCAACATCAACATTTTCGCCAGCAGCATCGCTGTGGGCGGACTTAATGCCAACGGCGGCAATATCGCTCTCACTGGTAACGGCATTGACTTGAGAGGCGGCAGCAATTCCGTAAGCAGTGCGGGGGGAACGATTCGCTTGCAGCCCAACGATAGCCGAGCAATTCGGATCGGTGGCACCGGCGATATTTTGGGCATTTTGGACTTGACTGCAACGGATCTCGGCGCTTTGGCGGGGGATTTTGGTTCGATCGCGATCGGGCGCGAAAACGGTAGCACCTCGTCGATCGCGATCGCCGCACCCATTACCTTCAACAGCCCGCTGACACTTCAAGGCAGCTCGATCGCGATCGACAATCCCCTGAGCGCAACCGGCAGCGCTAGCTTGACTCTCGACGCGCCCCAAACCGATCTCGGCGCCAACATTGCGACATCGGGCGCAGATCTCACTTTTACAGGAAACGCATCCCTCAATGCTGACGTGGCTTTGAGCACTGAAGCTAGGGGCAACATTCTGTTCTCCGGTAGCCTAGACGGATCTCGCGCCCTGAGACTAGACGCTCAGCGAGTGGGGTTCGGCGCTACAGTCGGTCAAGCTGCACCGCTGGCGAGTTTGACTGTCAACGCCGGCAGTACCGAGGTTTCGGGCAATATTGCGACATCTGGCGACATGACTTTCAACACGGCCGTCACAGTCGATCGCACCGCCGCCCTAGCCGCCGCTACCGGCAATATCGCTTTTGCCAATACCCTCGACAGCACCCCGGGCCGAGCAAATAATTTGACGCTGCGCGCTGGCGACAACATTACTTTTGGCGGCAGAGTCGGTCAAACTCAGAGGTTGGGCAGGCTCTCGGCTGACGCTGCTAGCGTGACGGCTGCTTCCACAATTGCAGCGCGCAGTTTGAGCGTTAACGCCCGAGATTCCGCTCGCTTAGGGGGGGACAGCACGGCCGCTTTGGGAGCCGATATCAAGGCAGGAAATGTGCTCTTAGAGGGTAATTTAAGGACGGATGGCGGCAGCGTGAACCTGCAAGCAAGCCGCGAGGTTCGGACTGGTAATATTACCTCGAATGGTGGGAGGATTCGGGTTGAGGGGAATGCAATTGCTGCGGGTGCGATCGACTCGTCATCGGCGGGAACAGGAGGCGCGATCGCTCTCAAAAGCAATGCCGGCTCTTTAACTGCGGGAGCTTTGAACGCTTCGGGGGCGATCGGCGGAAATATTGCCCTTACTTCGAGAGCGGGGATTTCGGCTCTCGATCTCAACTCCAGCGGCACTTCAAACGGCAACGGCGGGGGCGTTTCCCTGAGCGCGACTGATAACATTCAGTTGGGCTTTATCAACGCTCAAGGCGGCACTGGTGGCACTGGCGGCAGCGTTGATGTGACAACCCGTGGTTTGTTTGGATCGAACAATGTTTTCAACGATATATCGGGCAATATTTCCAGTATTTCTACTGCCGGAGGTGCGGGGGCGGGGGCGATCGCAATTCGCCACGGAGGCGGTATCGATCGACCGTTTGTAGTTGGCGGCGCGATCGACAATGGAACCGCAGGAAGCATTAATGCTGGCGCGGGAAACGCCATTTTGCCCACCTTTTCCTTCGGGCAAACTTACACCCAGGGAAGTTTACCAAATCAGATTTCCCTAATTGCACCGGGCGCGCCCTCTGCTCCTGCACCAATTCCCGCACCAATTCCCCAACCAATTCCCGCACTAATTCCCGCACCAATTCCCGCACCAATTCCCGCACCAATTCCCACACCGCCTCTAGAGTCCGTAAATCCAGCTCCGGCGCAGTCATTTCCTGCATCTTTGCAAGTACAATTGCGATCGCCCAATCGACACAGAGATTCCCCAATTAGCCAGGATATTTTCGCTCCTTCTCGCAGATTAGATGCGGCAGGTTCGGGAGTTTTAGAATTTGAACAAATCTTTACTCGCGAGTACGAAAAACATCTGGAATTGCCCCCAAGAAAGCCGATTACTAATCTATCGGTGATTTACGAAACTCTTCGCAAAAACGAACAAATTACCGGGGTAAACTCTGCCATCATTTATATGAAGTGGCTCAGCAGATCGGATGCAGCCGCCGCCAAAGAAAATGGTTCAGTGCTGGTGGCAAGTCGGGATTTATCTAATCTATTGCCTGTGAGAAAAAACCTCACCTCCGGGCCCCCTAGCCCCTTAGAAGATAAGTTTGCCCAGAGGTTGTCGCCGCAGGGTCAAGAAATTTCCGATGTTCCTAACGGGGAGTATTTAGAATTAGTGTTAGTCACAGCTAACGCTCAACCGATGCGCGTTTTAGTTCCGGCGACAACGCGGTGGCAAGTGTTGCAATTGGCTGACGCCCTGCAAACCGAAATAACTAATCCCAGAAGAAGAACCAGCCTTAGTTATTTGGATTCTGCTCAAAAACTTTATCGCTGGTTAATTGCGCCAATGGCCGCAGAATTGGCCGCTTTAAATATTGACAATTTAATTGTAATTCCGGCAGCAGGTTTGCGGAGTGTGCCCTTTGCTGCTCTTCACGATGGTAAACAATTTTTAGTTGAGAAATACAGCCTTAGCGTGATGCCGAGTCTGAGTTTGACTGATATTCGCTACGACAATATTGCCGATGATGAAGTGTTGGCAATGGGGGCGTCGGTATTTGAAGATAAAGCGCCATTACCAGCGGTACCGGTGGAGTTAGAGTCGATCGCGCCGCCCTCAGAAGGAAAATCATTTTTGAATCAAGATTTTACTCTCGGAAATTTGCAAGCTCAGCGGGCAAATCGGCCTTTTGGCATCATTCACTTAGCAACTCACAGCGAATTCCAGCCAGGTGAACCAAAAAATTCTTACATTCAGTTGTGGGATACTAAATTGCGCATCGATCAAATGCCGCAGTTGCGGTGGAATGAACCGCCGGTGAATCTGTTAGTTTTAAGCGCGTGCAGTACCGCTTTGGGCGACGAAGAGGCGGAGTTGGGATTTGCCGGTTTGGCGGTAGCTAGCGGTGCTAAATCGGCTTTGGCGAGTTTGTGGGAAGTCAGCGATGAGGGGACTTTGGGGCTGATGACGGAGTTTTACCGGCAGTTGCGGATGCCGAGAGGTGAGGGCAATTTGATGATTAAAGCCGAGGCTTTGCGGCGGGCGCAATTGCAGATGCTGCGGGGGCGCGTGCGGATTCAAGACGGGATGCTGCGAGTAGAAGGGCTTTCGGGGAGTCTAACTTTGCCTCCAGAAATTGCGGCGCGGGGCGATCGAGTGCTTTCGCATCCTTATTATTGGGCCGCCTTTACAATGATTGGCAATCCTTGGTAATGGGGATGTTGAAGGAAGAAGCAAAAAGGGGCGTTGCTGAATCAAGGTATGAATAGTGCAGGAACGGGAACATCCTAAAATTTTAGGTAATGTATTAATAATTTAATAGAGTGCCTGAGCATTTCCTCGCACGCCAGAATAACAAAGAGTTTTGCGCTGTAGTCTTGCTTGCGGAATGTCTCAACCTCGTATTTTCTCCTTCTAAGGAGTGTCATATAAGTCTTGCTGATGATACGAGCTCCATCAGGAATAAACATCAGATAAACTGGTTATCCACCCCTGGCATAAAAATAGTATTTCTATGGACTCAGCTTGTCCCACAACGATTCAAACGTCTCGGAACTAGGATCTCCTAATACCCCTCCTAAAATTCCTGACCGAAAGTAATAAACGGCTGTCCACAGCCAGATTTTGTGTGTTTTTTTCACATAAGTCTGTAATTTATCGAGCTCACTGACTTCTGGAATGACTTCGGGGTCATAAGCATTTAGTAATAGTTTTCCCACAAGTCTTACCGAAGTTATTAGGGTGGAGTAATGAACTCCCTTGATTCGTTAATAGCCCGAAAACCCATACTATTGACGTACATTTTTAGGCATTCGGGTTGCACCGTCTCACGGTAACCAGGCGTGGGACTCATAATCAGCGATAAATTAACGAGCACATCTGACACAAATGTGGTTCTGTTTTCTTTTTTTCTTAGTGTTTTTACGGAGATGGGTTGATTGGCCCTCGCTTTCATTGCATGGTGATTCCACCTATTCATACTATAATTATGCAACGGAGCGATCGTACTCCTAACCTAAATATTTACTTGTAGTTTTTTTAAGAAATGTAAATAATAATAATTTTTTATTTAAAATTCAAATTTTGCTTAAAGCGCAGGGTAATCTTTATATTAGAGGATACATCTACTTATCAATTGACGCTTGCTAAAAAAAAATTGTATTAATTCTTAAAAGAGGCTGCAAGGATGATTAACTTAGGCGGCTACGAGATTACCAAGCAAATTCATGAAAGTAATAATTCTTTAGTTTGCCGGGGAGTGAGAAAGCAAGACAACCAACCGGTCATTCTCAAATTTCTCAAGCAAGACTATCCGATGCCAGCTTCGTTAGTAAGATACAAGCAAGAATACGAAATCACACGCAATCTCAAGCTAGAGACCGTGCCTAAAACCTACAGCTTAGAAAGATATCAAAACAGTTTGGTTATTATTTTCGAGGATAGTGGTGGAGAATCATTAAAGCTGTGGTTGGCTTCTCAAAAACTTACCTTAGAAGAGTTTTTGTCCACAGCTATTAAAATAACCAGAGCTTTAGGCAAAATCCATCAACATAACATTATTCATAAAGATATCAACCCCAGCAATATTATTATTAACTCGACAACAGGGCTAGTCCAAATCATAGATTTTGGCATTTCTACTGTCTTATCGCGTGAGAATCCTACTATTAACAACCCAAATGTTTTAGAAGGAACTCTGACCTATATATCGCCGGAACAAACAGGCAGAATGAACCGAGCGATCGACTACCGCACGGATTTTTACTCATTAGGAGTCACTTTTTACGAAATACTAACGGGGCAATTGCCATGCGATTACAGCGATGCAATGGAATTAGTCCACTGTCACATTGCTAAACAAGCAGTACCGCCCCATGAAATAAATCCAGAAATTCCTAAAGTTGTTTCGGATATTGTGATAAAGCTGTTAGAGAAAACGGCTGAAGCCCGATATCAAAGTGCCTGGGGAATTGTTGGCGATTTAGAAGAATGCCTGGAGCAATTACGAACTAAGGGAAGAATTGCAGATTTCGCGATCGCCCAAAAAGATATTACTGATAAGTTTCAAATTCCTCAAAAACTCTATGGGAGAGAACGAGAAGTAGAAACCTTGCTAGCCGCATTTAATCGGGTCAGCAATGGTACGACAGAAATCATGTTAGTGTCGGGTTACTCTGGCATTGGCAAATCAGCCTTAGTGCAAGAAGTTTATAAACCGATAACTAAGGCAAGCGGTTATTTTATTGCCGGAAAATTCGACCAATTTCAACGCAATATTCCTTACTCAGCTATTGTTAAAGCTTTTGGGTCCTTAGTCAAGCAACTCTTAACTGAAAGCGAAACGCAACTGGGCGCCTGGAAAGAAAAACTTTTAGCGGCTTTTGGCGATAACGGTCAAATCATTATAGATGTCATTCCAGACGTAGAATTCATTGTTGGCAAGCAGCCACCCGTCCAAGAGTTAGGTGCTACGGAAGCGCAAAATCGTTTTAATTTAGTCTTCCAAAAATTTATCCGGGTGTTTTGTTCAGTCGAGCATCCCTTAGTCATTTTTCTAGACGATTTGCAATGGGCTGACTCTGCTACTCTGAAACTGCTGCAAGTAATGATGGCAGATGAAGAAACGAAATACTTATTTCTAATGGGTGCTTATCGAGATAACGAAGTGAGCCAGACGCATCCCTTAATCATGACTCTGGAGGCGCTGCAAAATCAAGGCGCGACTATTAACCACATTACCTTAACTCCCTTAGATATCGAACATATTACTAACTTGATAGCTGATACTGTGCGGAGGGATAGAGGCTCAGTCATCCTCCTAGCTGAGTTAGTCGTCGGTAAAACTCAAGGCAATCCTTTTTTTGTCAATCAGTTTCTCAGAACTCTCTATGAAGAAGACCTCCTGATTTTTAATTCTGAGCAAAGAAACTGGGATTGGAATATTTCAGAAATTGAAGCCGTAGGAATTACCGATAATGTGGTTGAGTTGATGGTCGGTAAATTGAGAAAAATGCCAGATTCAACTCAGCAGGTTTTACGGTTAGCCGCTTGTGTGGGCAATAGTTTTGACTTAAATACTCTCTCGATAGTCAACGAAAAATCTACCGCCGCAACTTTTCAAGAGCTAGTGCCAGCCATCCAAGATGGATTAATTTTAGCCACTTCTGAACTCGGGCTAACAGAAGAAGAAATTGTTCAGTCTCATCTGGTCATTACTACTTATAAGTTTTTGCACGATCGCGTCCAACAAGCAGCTTATGCTCTGATTGAGGAAAGTTCTAAAAAAACAGTTCACTTACAAATCGGTCGCTTGCTGTGGCAAAATACCTCGCCAGAGAAACGAGGGGAAGAGATATTTGCGATCGTCGATCATTTGAATCTAGGAATTGAACTGATTAGTGACCAATCCGAACGCACTGAAATTGCTAAACTAAATTTAATTGCCGGTCAAAAAGCCAAAGCAGCTACAGCCCATGAGTCGGCGGTTAAATATTTGCAAGTAGCGTTGAGACTATTAGTAGAAGATAGCTGGGTTCATCATTATAAACTGACATTAGCACTACATACCGAAGCAGCAGAGGCAGCATTTCTGAGTGGTGACTTTGAGCGGATGCAGAAAGTAGCTGAGGTCGTGCAAAACTGTGCCAAAACGTTGCTGGAGAAAATAAAAGTCTATGAAGTCCAGATTCAAGCTTATGTATCGCAGAATAAGCTACTAGAAGCAGTTAATACAGCGTTAGAGGCTGTAAAGCTGTTAGGGGTAGAGTTTCCCTCTCAGCCTACCCCGTCAGATATTGGGCAGGCATTAGGGGAAACTGCGGCAATTTTAAACGGGAAGCAAATTGAGGATTTAATTGACCTGCCTCAAATGAGCGATCCCTATAAACTAGCAGCCATGAGACTTTTATCAAGTATCTTTGCTGCTACATATATTGCTGCTCCTACACTGTTGCCTTTGACGGTGTGCAAACAAGTACATTTATCTGTTCAATATGGCAATGCTTCGGTGTCTCCCTTAGTTTATTCCAATTATGGGCTTCTGCTTTGTGGAGTTGTGGGAGATATTGATTCGGGTTATCAGTTTGGGCAATTGGCTTTAAGTTTGCTGTCGAGGTTAAATGCTAAAGAAATCAAAGCCAAGACAGTTGTGATCGTAAATATATTTACCCGACATTGGAAAGAGCATCTCAAAGAAACATTGAAACCTTTGATGTCAAGTTACTCTAGCGGAATGGAAACAGGAGATTTAGAATATGCTGCCTTTGGTTTAATAATCTACTCCTATTGCGCTTACTTTAGCGGCAAAGAACTGACTGGACTGGAAACCGAGATGGCAAATTACAGAGATGCTATTCATAAAATTAAGCAAGAAACAGCACTTAATTTTCAAGAAATTTATTGGCAGGCTGTCTTAAATCTACTGGGAAGAAGTGAAGATCCCTGGATTCTAAAGGGTAAAGCGTACGACGAGCAAACAAGGTTACGTCTGCACGAGCAAGCCAATGATAATGGGGCAATTTTTTTCTTATATTTAAATAAAATTTTACTTTGTTATTTGTTTGAAAAATCATCTCAAGCAATTGAAAATACTGCTCTAGCCGAGAAGTATTTAAATGCAATGGTAGGATTGCCCGTGGTTCCTATCTTCCATTTTTACGATGCTCTGGTGTGGTTGGCGGTGTATTTTGATACTCCACAGTCAGAGCAACAGGGCATTCTTGACAGAGTACAAGCTAATCAAGAAAAAATGCAGAAATGGGCGCATCATGCCCCCATGAATTATTTGCACAAATTATATCTAGTAGAGGCAGAACGGTATCGGGTTTTAGGGGGAAAAATCGAGGCAATGGAAATGTACGAGAAAGCGATCGCTCTTGCCAAAGAAAACCAGTACATCAACGAAGAAGCACTCGCTCACGAACTCGCCGCCAAATTTTACTTGTCATGGGGGAAAGAAACGATCGCCCAAGTTTATATGCAAAACGCTCACTATAGCTACCAACTCTGGGGCGCTATAGCTAAAGTTAAGGATTTAGAAAAAAAATACCCCCAATTCCTAGCTAGAACATCAGCCAAGACAACAGCTCAAACAAATGTTAACCGAACAACGATTAAGACTACTACCACTAGCACTAATTTGGGAGATACGCTAGATTTAGCCACAGTAATGAAAGCTTCCCAAGCAATTTCAGGTGAAATCGTTTTGAGTAAGTTGCTGGAAAGGTTGATGAAAATCGCGATCGAAAATGCAGGCGCCCAAAAAGGATTTTTAATTTTAGAAAAAGCGGGAAACTGGGCGATTGAGGCTGAAGGTTCGGTGAAGGAGGATGAAGTTAGCGTGCTGCGATCGCTTCCCCTCAATGCAGAAGCGGATTCTGAGGAAACGCCAAAACTGGCAAGTACGATCGCCCACTACGTCATCCGCACCCAGGAAAACGTGCTTTTAAATAACGCCACCCAAGAAGGACAATTTACCCGCGATCCTTATATTGCAGCCACTCAACCGAAATCGATTCTCTGCACTCCTCTGCTGCACCAAGGCAAGCTGACAGGTATTCTTTACCTGGAAAATAACTTGACAGAAGGAGCTTTTACTACAGATAGGCTAGAACTGTTAAAATTGTTATCTGCCCAAATTGCCATTTCCATTGAAAATGCCCAACTCTACAATAACTTGCAGGAGTTCAATCAGAACTTAGAGCAATTAGTAGGCGATCGCACCCACGAATTATCTAACGCCCTAGATAATTTAAAAGCTACTCAAAGTAAGCTAGTGGAAGCAGAAAAAATGGCATCGCTGGGAGGATTAGTTGCAGGCGTCGCCCATGAAATTAATACTCCCATCGGCGTGGGCGTTACCGTTGCGTCAGCTTTAGCAGAACATACCGCAGAATTTGCTTCTACTTATAAGAGTGGCAAAATGAAACGCTCCGAGCTAGAAGAATTTGTGGATATAGCCACCCAGAGCAGTAACACTCTTCTAATTAATCTCAATCAGGCAGCAGCATTGATTCAGAGCTTTAAAGAAGTGGCAGTCGATCGCTCTAGCGAAGAACGACGAACTTTCATAGTAAGAAATTATCTCGATGAAATTTTAATCCAATTAAAACCCAAATTGAGAAATAGCAAACATTCGATCGAAATTAAGGGAGACACCAAAATGGCCCTAGATTCTTATCCAGGTGCATTATCCCAAGTTGTCACAAATTTGCTGATGAACTCTCTGATTCACGCTTACGAACCAGGCGCTACTGGAAAACTGGCTTTTGATTGGCAGCAAAAGGGCGATCGACTTAGCTTTGAATATTCCGATGATGGTAAAGGCATTCCCCCAGAAAATTTAAGTAAAATTTTCGAGCCATTCTTTACTACCAAACGCGGTCAGGGTGGTAGCGGGTTGGGATTGCATATTGTCTACAATTTAGTTACCCAAAAACTTCTGGGTGAAATAGAATGTAAGAGTGAGGTGGGAGTAGGAACCAAATTTATTATTAAGTTACCCCTACAAATCGATTCAAAACCGTAGTTTCCCCAATTAAAACATCAGTAATAAATAAAGGTGAGCAGCAATGGATAATAAAATTTACGGCTTTTGCAGTGAAAAATCATCTGAAGAAGTGTTATTTGCTGAAGAAGTTAATTCAGATGACGAGTTATTTTTTGCCGATGAAGAATCGGAAGATACCCCGACTGAAAGCTGGAAAATTTTGATTGTAGATGATGAGGCTCAAGTTCACACAGCTACCGATCTTGCCTTAAGAAAGTTTGTTTTTGAAAATAAATCCTTAAATTTTATTAGTGCTTATTCCGCTACGGAAGCTAGACAGTTAATCCAAGAACATCCTGATGTAGCCATCATCCTGCTTGATGTAATCATGGAAACCGATGATGCTGGCTTAGAGTTTGTTAAATATGTCCGCGAAGTCTTAGGCAATCAGTTAGTGCGAATTATTTTACGCACGGGTCAACCCGGACAAGTTCCAGAAAAAAGCGTTATTATCAATTACGATATTAATGACTATAAAACTAAAACTGAGTTAACGACATCAAAGCTATACACTACGGTACTAACAGCTTTGAGAAGTTTTTGTTTGGGTCAAAAATTGCAGTCTGAAATAGAGCGGCGCGAACAAATAGAACAAGCACTCCGTATTAGTGAAGAAAAAGAACACCAAAAAGCTCTTGCCTTAGAGCATTTTGTCCAAGAACTGCAAGACGCACAACTCCAGCTAGTTCAAAGTGAAAAAATGTCTAGTCTTGGTCAATTAGTTGCAGGTGTCGCTCATGAAATTAATAATCCGGTTAACTTTATTTACGGCAATGTCTCCTATGCTAAAGATTATATTAAAGAACTCATCTATCTGTTGAATCTCTACCAACGGCATTACCCACAACCAAAAGCAGAAATTCTCAAGGCAATAGAAGATGGAGAGTTGTCATTTATCATGGACGATTTGCCAAAGTTGCTTTCTTCCTTGCAGTTAGGCATCGACCGCATTCGTATGATTGTGCAGTCTCTACGCAATTTTTCACGATTGGATGAAACCGAAATCAAATCAGTAGATATCCACGAAGGGATTAATAGCAGTTTGATGATCTTACAGCACCGACTAAAAGCTAGGTCAGATCGCCCTGCTATTGATGTGATTAAAGACTATGGCCCATTGCCGCTTGTGACCTGTTATGCAGGTCAGCTCAATCAGGTGTTTATGAACCTTTTAGCGAATGCTATAGATGCTTTAGAAGAGCGGGTAAGTAGAGAAGATGGTAAAGTTTTCCATCCCGAAATTTTGATTCGTACTGAAGTTGTACCGGGCAATTCGCACGAGCAGGACAACATTAGCTCTGGTTCAGGCATTCGGGTAACAATTGCTGATAATGGTGTTGGCATGACTGAGAAAGTTCGTTCAAAACTTTTCACTCCCTTTTTTACTACTAAGCCAATCGGAAAAGGTACAGGGATGGGATTGTCAATCAGCAAAAAAATTCTGCTAGAAAAACACTGCGGTCAATTGCAGTGTTTTTCTACGCCAGAGCAGGGAACGCAGTTTATTATTGAGATGCCTACTATCTGTATAGGAACCAATCTCGCGGTAGCTATGGCCTAGAAAACTCATCTGGCGGAATTCATCATATAGCGGTTTTCAGTTGCATGAGAACGGGGTAATTGCTAATTGCTAATTAATCTGAATTATGACAGATATTTCAATTCCATATCAAAATCAAAGAAATTATTTTGGTCGTATGCGATCGCCGCCGTTGCTTAGTGATACCCTAATTCAGCAACGCCTTTTTTTGTAATACCATCTAGGCGCTCAACGATCTTCGCTTTGCTGCAAATGCCGCCAAACTTCCTGATGACATACGTGCCAAAAATACAGGGCTAAATTAAGAAGAGCTAATAATTTTGTGCCATCTTCTAACATCGCGTGTACTCCTTGATTTGACAAGTTTAACATATCCTCAAACCGGGAGATAGCGAACAAGAGAAATGCTGCGACTAATGGCAGATAAGGAGTGGTTTTGATGTATCGCCAAAACTTAACTCCGTAAAGGAAAACAGCACTACCATAACACAAATAAATTAATTTCTTAGATATTCCCAACTGAGAAATAATCAAAGTCATCCGAAACCTGTCATCTAGGAAAAAGACTCCGAGTAGTAAAGCACTAAAAAATAAGAATATCCCCGATCGACTGCGCGGGTTTTTCTGGCGCAGCACTCCGAAACTAAAGGCACAAATTGCGACTGGGATGCACCAGAGGACTTCGGAAACTCCGGTTAGAATGCCTTCGTAAGGGAACCAGAAATTAAAAGGATCGCTAAACAGGCGTTCAACTCCGTCTCCCTGGTTGTTGAGTTTTGCGTATACGCTCAGCCCGCCCAAAATCAGAACAGTCAGAATGTTAAAAGCAGCTAAAAACCGTACACGAAAAAAGTGTTTTTTGAAAATCTCTAAAGAATTTGACAACTTGGGAATTTGATCGAATAAAGGCAGATGCTTCATAAAAAATGTCTCTAACCAATAAGGGTCGTTACTTATTCACCGGCAGCCAAACCACAAATGTAGTGCCGCGATCCGTTGGATATAAATGAGTTTCCGCCGATGGCAGCCATTCAGGATTGACTGGGGAAAATACTTCTATTTCTCCTTGCATTTGGCGGACTAAATCGCGGGCGATCGCCAAACCCAATCCTGTGCCCGGAATTTCTGTCTGCGCTTTTTCTCCCCGGTAGTGCCGCTCAAATAAATGTTCTAAATCCTGGGGAGGAATGCCGGAACCTGTGTCGCTGACGGCAACTGCTATGGCAGGCAATTGGCTGTATCCTGCTCGATCGCCATCCGCTGCTGTGTACCTTACTTTAATATAAATTTGGCGGCCGGCAGGGGTATATTTCAAAGCATTCTCAATTATATTGCTCAAAACTTCGCGCAAAGCTCGATCGTTCGCTGAGACTGGTGGCAAATCCGCCGGAATGTCGGCTAGCAATTTCAGATGCCTTTCAGATGCGATGGCTTCGGCGGAAATTAACAACGGTTTTAAGACTTCTGCCACAAAACAGGATTCCTGCAAATTGGCAGCAGGTGACAGCGACAGAGGAGAATGCCGGATTGATTCCACATTGGACATTGCTTTTTCTGAAGTGCTCGATGGCAGTTTTAGATGTGCTTCGCCGGTGTCAACGGTTCGATCGAACTGGCCCAGCAACTCTTGTAGGCGCTCGCTCTCTCGGACAATACTAAAAGCCACATTGCGGTTTTTGTCTTCCGGTACCAGCCGCCGCGCTAACAGCTTGCCAAAAGTTCGCAACGCTGTCAGCGGACTTTTGAACTGGTGCAGCAAATTGTGCATCGTGTCGTACACCTGAGCCTGGATTTGCCGAGCCGCCCCCAATTCCTGCTGCATCCACTGCGATCGCTGGTCTAAAATGCAGGCTAGAGCTAAGCTGCGAGCAATTTGTTGCATCTGAGCCTCCTCTCGCTCGTTCCAAGGCCTGTCTTGCCGACCGCACACCAGAAGTCCCATTACAGCTCCCTCGTGTATCAGAGGCGTCACAATTTGCCTCCGCTGCTGCCACAAATTCTCCGGGCCTTGGCACTGATTGGAAGTGCGCTCATTACCCGGAAGCGGCTCAGGTGCGATCGCCCCCACCGTTGATTCTTCCACAGGAAGAACCGGCGGCGCCAGCAGTCGCGGCACTGGTTTCACTGTCGAACTTTCGGAAGATTCCAGCCTCAACCCCTGATTTTCTTCCAATTCGACTGAGGTTTCTGGGTAAACCGCGATCTGCACCAACTTTGCCTCGCTGCCTTCTACCAGCTCTTGTGTCAGGTATACCGCGCTGAATGTCGCGCCCAAACTGACGGCGATCGCCACCTGCGATCGGCAAAGTTTGACAAATTCTGAACTGGCTGGCATTAACATGAGCGCCACATTAAGATATCTAACGGAATTCTAAGTAAATTACAAATGATCGGCCGCCGATTACAGATGAGAGACTTCTAGATTTCAGGTGTCTTCGCTTCGATCGAAGGCAGCTATGTTGAAGGCATCCGGCTGTCATGAACCTAAATTGCCCCAAAGCTATGTCCGGCGGACTTCCACAATTCCCAAAGCTTGGCTTTTGCCGGAACTTGCGGCCCACCCTACCACAACCGCTACACTTTTGTCGATCGGCACGAATGTTAAGATTATGTCGATATATTAAAAACAGTTGAAGTTTTGAGCTAGAACGGATATACTGGCCTCGGATTTGGTAGCTATCATTACAACCTGTCTGCTCATACTGTCTGCTCACAGAGGAGGTAAAGAAATTGGCCAGGAGACGCAAACGCAAGAGTCGCCGCCGACAAGAAGGACGCAGAATTTTAGAGTGTGTGCCTCAATATAGCATCGAGAGCGGCGAAGATAAACCCGTAACAGCGGCTCGCAAGTTCATCCATGCAGAAGGCATTGCTCCCCCAGCTTTGCTGTTAGTCAAGCGTAACGAGCATACCACTGACAGATACTTCTGGGCTGAAAAAGGTTTATTTGGAGCCCAATACGTAGAAGAGAATCATTTCTTGTTTCCCAGCTTAAAGGTGATGTTGGAAGCTACCACAGAAAAAATTCCTGTGGTGTCCGCCAGCCGCGCATAGCTCAAAATGTTTAGCTCAAAACATTGACAGCAATGTTTTTCTAACTCTTTTAACAAAAGCGCGAGAATTCTCATTGTCTGGAGAGTGCCAACTGAAATTTCTGCGAAAAGTCCTTAGCAATTAGGGTATAAGGAGCCATCGCAACAGGGTCGATCGCTGCAGCGGGCGATCGCCACAATTGGCACTTTCACGATAATGGTTTTTTTTTGACTGTTTTGTCGATCAAACAAACAGCCAACGAGAGAGCCGCTGTTTAGTCATCGGTTTGTCAGCTCGAAGTCTAAGTACGGCATCTAGCATATCAAAAAACGTTCCGCGTCAAACATTTAATCGAGCGGTTTCAAATCTAAAGCTTTTTGCATGGCTGCTAGTTCATCGCGGTGAGCTCTGACAGTAACAAAGCTCTTGGTTTGGCTTCCCGACTCAGCAACTGATTCGAGTTTGAGCGAGACTTGCTCAGAGCGTCCAGCTTTTTTCCAGTAAAATACCCCCGCCAGCGGAGACAGCAGTACCAAAGCTAGGAAAACTTGACCCTGCTGGGGAACTAGCATTCCCAAAACCAGTCCCAAGCACAGAGCGCCGCCTGCACTCAGCAGAGTTAAAAAAATAGCCAAAAACCAACTCGGCCTGACAAAACCCTCAAACGTGACTTTATAGTTGGGGGCATCGACGGCTGCAACTCGGTAAGCCCTAGAAGCAAAATAGTCTTGTAGCTGGGTTAAGAGTGACTCTTGGGCGCTCTCAGAAGCAAGCTTAACTTGTTCGATTCTATCTTTGACTGAGGCTTTGATGAAGAAAAACAAGCCAACAGCCAGCAGCAGCGTTAGCACAAATGTTGAAGGAAGAACAGCAGTATCCATCGGTAGAAGTTTGTGTAATTGAAAGTATCTATTATTACTTTACAGAACTTTACAGACGAAAGCGATCGAGGACTTACGCAAACACTTTTTTACCAAAATTCGCAGAAAGGTTTGTAGAAGGCGTTTTTCTCCCCATCACCAAATTCCCTTATCTCCCCAACATCGCTAATTCTCAAGTGACAATGCGTAAGTCCCGACGTAGTGTAGCTGCTTTAATCGCTGTGCGGCGCTACTTGCAAAGCGAATGCAATCGGGCAAATCGCTTTGCAAGTAGCGCCAGCATCTCAAGGGTTTAGGCATCCGATTCAAACTCGGCTAACCCGTCTGACCAGTTTCTAAGGCGCGGGGCCGACGCCCTGAAGCGCCGTTGCCCTGACCGATGTACTCGTGCCAGAGACGAGCGAGGTCTTGAGCTTGGTGCCGCCACTCAGGAAGGATTTGATACATCCGGCGGGGGCGGCCGCGTCCTTCTACTTTTTTCCAGTAACCGGTGATTACGGCTTCATCTTCGAGGAATTTCAGAGCGCTGTAGAGCACGGTATCAGAAAGTCGGTAGATGGGGAATTCCCTCTCTAGTTGTCCGATGAGTTCTGTACCGTAGGAATCTCCGCGCAATAACACCGAGAGAATGTAGCACACTGCTAGTTCCTTGTTTAGATAAACAGGAGGGGGGTCTTGAAAAAATTGATAGATATGTTCAAACTTCATCTGTCTTGTCCGCTGGAAACTCTCGTGATACCGTCAGGTTAACAGGAGAGGAAAGCGGGGCGGGGTGTGCCGCTTCCTAAGGATTAAGTGGGACACCGAGGAAACAGAGGTGCAGTATTTCCCCAGTGAATGTTGATAGCCCCAAACGCTTGTCCTGCACTTTGGTAAAGTTTGCCTGCCCCTTGGTTGAGGAGCACTGGCTTAACTAGCGCAATTTTTTTCCTCTTCCAATCTATCGCAGCGACTATTGTCAAGTGTCCGATCGCCTGCAAAAGTTGGCAGTTACTTCGGGAGTTGGTGTTTTAACTGAAAATTAAAAATTCGCAACTTCCCGGAGCCCTTTGTCGGCCTCGTCTCTGCGCTCTAGCTTGTCTGATTTGCTGTTGATGTGTGCGCTATAGCTTGGCTTTAAACCAAACTCAGACCTAACATGGCGCGCAGTGTAAAAGTTAGAAAGACAAAAGTCGCTACGATCGAACTAATCAGGGCGATCGCAGTTGCCGGTCGATCGAGCAGGGGTCTGAGTCGCTCGAACAGGAAAAAGAAAATTCCCAGGCATATCGTAATGAAAAAGCGGGGGTAGCGAGAGACGTTATTAATAAAATCTTGCATGAGCTTGGTGGGGTAAAGTGTAACAGCTCGATCTTTGGCTGGTAACACTTGTGAGCGAGTTAGACAATTTTGGCACAGCCGGAGCTAAATCTGCAGATCGGGCGATCGGGCATTTTTGCCGGCGAGGCTGACATATATAATTCTAACGAAAACTTTTGGTCGAGCGATCGGGCGATGTCTGTTTAATGCCGGAACGCTAAGTCCGGTGACAACTTCTGAAGTATTTCTATTGAGTTCTAGTTGTGATAAATATTATAGGATCGTTATTTCTAGATAAATGTCTGCTTCCGCACCTTCTCAAGTCTTGCCACGTCCCTTTCTGAAATGGGCAGGAGGCAAAACTAGGTTAATTGGACAATATCAACCTTATTTTCCTGAAAAGTTCACCACTTACTACGAGCCTTTTTTGGGCGGCGGAGCCGTATTTTTTTACTTAGCACAGCAGCACCCTTCTTTGCAACCTATTTTAACAGATATTAATCCTGAGTTGATTAATGCCTATTGCTGTGTCAGGGATAAAGTTGAGGAGCTTATTGAGCTTTTGTTAGAGCACCAGTCAGAACACAGCAAGGACAATAAAGAGTATTATTACTGGGTGCGATCGCGATCCTACAAAAAAGATACAGAAAAAGCAGCACGCCTGATTTACCTAAATAAAACTTGTTACAACGGCCTCTACAGAGAAAACTCAAAAGGTGAATTTAACGTTCCGATAGGTCGATACAAAAATCCTAACATTTGTCAAGCAGATTTATTGCGATCGGTCTCATCTTTACTCGCGCGCGCTCAAATTAAAGTCAGAAAATTCGATGAAATTTTGGATTTTGCTACTAGCAGCGAAGACTTTGTTTATTTTGACCCGCCTTATTATCCAATCAGTGCCACCAGCAACTTCACGGCTTACAGCCGGGATAATTTCAAAGAATCCGAACAGCTTAAACTGAGAGATGTTTTTGCAGAAGTTGCCGAACGGGGCGTCAAAGTTATGCTGTCTAATTCTAACTGCGATTTCATCGAAAAAATCTACAGCGACAATCAAGCTTTTTCGATAAATTCTCTCCCCCAAATAATTGAAATATCAGCATCTAGGGGAATTAATTCTAATAGTTGCAAGCGCGGAAAAGTCAAAGAATTATTAATACGTTCATTTTAAATTACACTTAAGCTTAGTTTCTAACTAAGCATATTTTGTAGGAGCAATACCTGGTGGCATTGCAGGCGGCAAAGTTGCGTAATTCCTGTTATAGATATTTGTTAGCCCAGGTAATAAAACCTTCGAGCTTGTGAACTCCCAACAGATTTTGATTGTCGGGAATTTGTTTTTTAAACCAGTCGATCGAACCTTGCCTCATACCATCACCGCCCACTATAACAATAGTTGGCACCCGATAACAATTTTTAATATTTAAATTGAGGTAAGGATACTTCTCGTCTACTGAACCTTTGTCTTCTTGCCACTTGCACTCAACAATTAGACCCAGAGGAAACAAACCGGAATCAACAATATAAAAATCGACATTTATTTCAGTTTCATAGATGCTAGGCCCAATATAAACCTGTTTAGCATATCGCTTGGGATTTTCAGTAGAGATTAAGAGCCAATCTCGCTTGCGCTTTTTCGGCAACTGGGGACATATTTCGAGATATCCGTGCCCTCTCAACGTACCTTCTACAGTTGTTTCTAAAACATAACCAGTTTTATTGGCTCTACAACCTCTATTCATTTTGTTTGCTCCTGAATATAATCTGAATTAAGCCGATCGCACTTCGATCGCTCCCCTGTCAAAAACCCGTTTGTCAGTACCGATACAACTGACAAACATCCGGTCTTTATAGACATCAAACGTCGCAAAACTCAGGCGGCTAGCAGAATACTCCGTCCACTCAGAACGCCCCACCGGACGAGTACCCCCGCCGGCACCGCAAATTAAATAAGTCGTACCGTTAATCGAGCGAGTGCGTTCGTAACTGTGCTCGTGTCCGTTAATATAAAGCTGCACGCCGTACTTTTGAAACAAAGGCGTCAAAGTCTTAATAAAAGATTGATTCGATCCGTACACGCCAGAGGAATAAATCGGGTGGTGGCCGAACACAACTTTCCAAGGTGCAATGCTCTGACTCAACTCTTTTTCCAGCCAAACAAGCTGATTTTCCCAATCCGCATTGTGATTGGTATCTAAAGCAAAAAACTGTACCGGATCGCGCCGAAAAGTATAGTAGCGACCTTGCATATTAAAACCCGGATATTTAACTTGCGGATCGCCGTTAGCAGTGCGGATGTCGTGATTTCCCAGACAAGCATAAAATTTTACGTCTTGCTGCAATAACGACCTATAAGGCCGCTCGAAAACAGCATTAATTTTTTCAAATTCGCCGTTATTGTAGATATTGTCGCCGGCGAGAACAGCAACATTAAAAGGGTTTTTCCGGTGATATTGCGCCATCGCCTCAGCCACAGCATACTGACCTTCAGCGCCGGTACCGGTGTCGGCCACCGAAATAAAGCGTAAAATAGGCGGTGAGGTCGGCAATCGGACGATCGTCCTTTCTGCCTCAACGTTAGAAGCCACAGCAGCATCCGTGTCTGTACCCCAGGAAGTCCGAAGCTGAAACATTTTCCAGACTCCGGCAAAACCTAAGCTGCTGAGACTGCCTAAAACTAGAAAGTGACGGCGTTTGATTCTCATTTTGATTCAGTTACAACTAATGAAATGATAAATTAAGGTTGAGATGGCTCAACTAAAAATTTATCGCTTTTAGATATATTTGCAACGCCCCAAGGCAGAGAAAATGTCAGAAGAACAACTAAACCAGTCAACTCCACAACCCTCTCAATCTCCGACACCAGAGGTTGACTCGCCTGCAAAGTCTGCCCCCACTGGCAGCAAAACTCAAAATGCCAGCAGCGCTGTTCCCAAAAATCAGAGAATCAATGCTTTGATTGCCTCGATTGGGAATTTCGGCAAAAAAGGGAAAAAATTAGCAGCAGAACCCCCGTTGCAGGCCCAAAAGCCGATCGCACCAACCGTTTCTGACTCAGCAACAGCAACTCCTGCCGCTGTTGCTGCGGAAGTTAACAGCGTGCCGCCAAAAGTTGCTGTAAAATTTGATAAAAAGCCGGTATCAAAACGCACCGAGGGGAGTTTTTTAGAGACAGTCGGTGTAATTTGGCAAAGTATTGTGCGGCTAGTGCGGGATCTGCTACCGCCCTCTGCGAACCAGAAGCTGTCCGATCCAATTTTAAACGCTGCCATAGCAGCAATTCTCATCGTTGCAGTTGGTTTAACTCTCAACAGTTTCTCAGCCAAACCGCCGGAGAAAGTAGCAAAAGTGTCTCTCCCAGCAGCGCAGCAGTCGCCGCCAACGTTTGGCGATTTTGTGGCGTCGGGAACGTCGAAATCCCCAGAGGCGATCGCACCGTCAGCGCCAATATCTACTAAATTCAAAAGCAAGTTGCCCGATTTAGTGGCTCCGGAAAAACCGCAACCAGTAGAAATTATCCCGCCGCCGCCGCTGACGCCGGAACAGTCTCTGATTGCTGCGATTCAAAATCAAGTTGCTGACATTAAGAATCGACTTGGCGGCGGTTTAGTTGAGTCTGTTCAAGCTAATTTTTCGAGCAGCATTTTGACGGTAAAAGTCGCTGAAGATTGGTACAAACTTAGCGAAGTCGAGCAAAATCAACTAGCAACTAAAATGTGGAAGGAGGCTAATTCACTCGATTTCAGCAAGCTAGAAATCGCGAACATGGAAGGGAAGTTAATAGCAAGAAGTCCGGTTGTTGGTTCGGAAATGATTATTTTAGACAGAGGGATTCATTAAGATTTAAATGGTCTGTATCTGTCAAACGTCAGATTATCCTTACAGTCCAGGACGCAGAACCTAATTATGTAGGGTGCGCAGTGCGCACCTTACCGCTGTTAATTTTTTTGAGGAATATCGAACTTTTCAAAGCTCTAACAGAATGCTAATTAAATCATATCATGTCGGCGGTCACGACCACAATTTAACAAGTTTCTAGTTAGGACTTCACTCCTCATAAAACTACTAAAATGAAGTCCTAACTAGAAACTTAGAACGCTTATTTACCGAACATTAAATTAATTAAGTTTGAAGAAAATTGAAAAATGACAACTTTAACTAAAGTCGAACAAGTAGAAATTGAATATCCCAACAGCGACGGAGAGCCGATGGCTGAAAGCGACATCACGCGCGATTACATGACTTACAGCGTAGAAGCTGTCAAGCTTTACTTTCAATAACGTTCTGATGTTTACGTGTTAGCCAATTCTTTCATATATTATGAAGGAGGGAACAACCAGGCAGTTGTGGCCTCGGATGTTTATGTGGTGTTGGGAGTTACCAACAGCAAAAGGGATAATTATAAAGCTGGGGAAGAAGGGGGAATTACTCCCGATTTTGTGTTATAAATTACTTCGACAACAACTAAAACGAAAGACCAAGAAACAAAACCAGAAATTTATCGGGCTTTGGGAGTTAGGGAATATTTTCAGTACGCTCTGTCGGGAGATTATCTGAATCCGATTTTACAGGGAGTACGTCTAATAAACAATCAGTACGAGGCCATTGCAGCCAACAATATCGCTTGCGATACGCTGTGCTTGTTCAGTGAAGTGCTGGGACTGGAATTGCATATAATTTCAGGAGAATTGAGGTTTAGAGTTCCTCAAACGGGTGAAATTTTGAAGACTCACAAGGAAGAAATTTTTGGACGACTGGCAGCGGAGTCAGCCTTTCAACAATCAGAGCAAGCACGACTGACAGCGGAGTCAACATTGCGATCGCTCGTAACTCAACTCTTAAATTCTGGAATGAGTCTGGAGGAGGTAGCGTAAATGCTGAATTTATCGACCTTGGAAGTGAGACGATTGGTAGGGGAAAACTTTTAATCGATCGCACTTTTCCAAGAGATCCAGGATAGTGCGATCGAAGTATGGGACAAAATGTCAACAGTCAACAGTCAACAGTCAACAGTCAACTAATGACTATAGAGGCTTATTAGTAGGTTTAAAACCCTGCTTTTGAAAATAGGTTTTAAATACCTCTTGAGCAATTGGTGCAGCCGATACAGCACCATATCCTCCGCCTTCAACTATAACTGCGATCGCAACTTCCGGTTTGTCAGCGGGAGCAAAACCCACATACATAGAATTGTCAGGATGACCGGGCATTTCCACAGTCCCAGTTTTGCCAGCACTTAAAGGAATAGTACCGTCATTCAGACCGCGGCCTGTACCTTTTTTCACCACGTCAATCAATCCTTGTTTAACCACATTTAAAGTGGCAGGCTTAATACCTGTTTGAACTTTTTGAGTTATAGGAGTATTGGTTTGAGAAGCCAACAAATGCGGCTGCACTCGCCAACCACCGTTGGCAACAGTTGACACCATCACAGCCAATTCTAGGGGAGTACAAAGTACCAAACCCTGACCGATCGCCATTGTTACCGTATCCCCAACGTACCAATCTTCATCATACATTTTATTTTTCTCTGCTGGTATCGGAACTTGACCGTGATTGGCGCCGTCTATCCCCAAAATATCTAAATTAATAGTACCGCCAATGCCCATTTTTTTAGCCCATTTCGCCATTTCTTCCGGCCCTGCCGCCATACCTACTTGATAGAAAAACGTATTGCTGCTGTAGGCTAAAGCATCGCGGAAACCGATCGTGCCGTAACCGGCGCCGTGTTCGTTAAAGGAAATTCCGCCGATGTTAATTGAAGAAGAACTTACCAAAGTCGAGTCAGGAGAAAATTTGCCCGACTCCATCCCGGCTATAGCAGTGACAATTTTAAAAGTGCTGCCGACTGGATAGCCTTGAACAGCCCGATTTAAAAACGGTTTTTCTGGCCCTTGCAGCCGCTCCCATTCTTTTTGACTTACCTTGCGGGTGAAAATATTGGGGTCAAATGTCGGCCAACTAGCCATTGTTAAAAGAGCTCCGGTTTTCACGTCGATCGCCACAACGGCACCCAGGCGATCGCCCAAAGCTTTTTCCGCAGTTTTCTGCATATCTAAATCTAAAGTTAGCTGCACCGGTTTGCCGGGAATAGGGTCTTTTACACCTAAATCTTGGATTTCTTCGCCCTTAGCATTTACCTCGATCAAACGGTTTCCCCAAACGCCTTCTAAAGTTGAATTGGCTAATTTTTCAACTCCCATCTGACCGACGATCATTCCCATCGGATATGCAGGATTAGCTTTTAATTGATCTAAAGTAGCTTCGCCGACGTATCCCAAAAGATGAGCTGCTAATTGCTGGTTGGGATTGTCTCGGCTCGATTCTACGCGAATTTCAACTCCCCGCAAAGTATTAGCTTGTTCTCCCAACGCGACGAAAGTACCGACATCGATATCCTTACTAATTCGCACTGGCAGGGCTGATCTGTAGCCAGCGGCATCGATTTTTTTGATAATTTCGGCTGCGGGAAGTTTGACGATCGGGCCCAGTGTATCGGCGATCTCTTGCCAATCCTTGGCCGAGCGCTCTTTTGGCCACACATAGACCGATCGAGATACGCGGCTTGCCGCAAAAATTTTGCCGTTGCGGTCTAAAATTTGACCGCGATTCGCTGCGACTGAAACAGGGCGAATGCGGTTATTTTCCGCCCGCTGTCGGTTGTAGGCTCCCTGTACCAGTTGCAGTTCGGCTAGACGAAATATCGGCAGCGTCACTAAGGTAGTGACTAGCAGCAGAAAAATCATAACTTGGGTCGATCGGCTGCCTTGCCGTGCAGGATTGTCCAAGCCTTTTTTGTCGAATCGGATTTTAGAGTTAAAAGAAAAATCGCCAGCCATATTAATTAATCTGCTCTTTTTATTCAACTAACAGGTTGATACAGTTCCCATCCGGATCATTTTGCAGAAGATGCAGGCATTATAACTTCTAACTCTTTAGTAACAGACATAAATTCTGCCGATTGGCAGACGAATCAGCCGGATTTTTTGATTATAATAGATCTGAAATATCAGGTTTTTCTGACAATTCAACTGTTAAGGAGGTAGGGGCGCTGTGGAACCGATCGATTTTTTGATTGCTTGGCTGGTGACGGGCAGCAGCTTGCTGCTAATTTCTCAACTGCCGATCGGCGTAGAAATTGACAGCACACCGAAAGCAGTAATTTCCGCTGCGGTTTTGGGAATTTTGAATGTTTTAATTTTGCCAATTCTGAAAGCAGTTTTTTTCATACCGAACCTGCTGACGCTGGGATTGCTTTCCGGCGCCTTTGCTTTTATAATGAACGTGATTGTTTTTGCCTCGGCTGCGAAGTTAGTTGAAGGATTTAGCTTGCGGATGGGTCTTTGGAGCGCGGTACTGGGGGCGATCGCCTTGGCTGTAGTTAGCAGCTTTATCAACGGCGCGCTGATTTAGCAACTTCCCCCGATCGAGGGCGATTTTAATCGCCCGATATTTCCCACCCTTAGCTGGCGCGTTTCCTGTGCCTACAAGCGATTTCTATCGCCGAATTTTTCTTCTCCCTTCTTCCTTCTATCCGTTACATCCGTTACATCCGTTAAACAATCCGTTGCCGAACTTCCTTCTATCCGTTACATCCGTTACATCCGTTAAACAATCCGTTGCCGAACTTCCTTCTTACTTGCCAATCACCGACTTATAGGCTGTCACCTTAATATCAATCCCAGTAATATCTGCGCCGACAACAACAGCCACCGCTCCTAAGTCCAATGCTTTTTTTGCCATTTCCGGTCCAGCTATCCCGCCCTCGCAGATAACAGGAACCTTAAGCTTTTCTACCATTTCCGCCAGCAAATCAAATCCGGGCGGCGAGAAATTTTTCGTCTGAGCAGTGTAGCCAAAAAGAGTAGTTGCTACAGTATCTGCACCAGCTTCGGCTGCCGCGATCGCAGCTTCTATCGTATCTACATCAGCCATCACTAATTTGCCCAATTCGCTGTGAATTTGCGCGATTAATGTCTTTAAGTCTTCGCCACCAGCAGGACGGTTTCTCAGAGTAGCGTCAACGGCGATAATATCGGCTCCAGAAGCGGCGATCGCCCGCGCGTCTTCAAACCGAGGAGTAATGTAAATCTCGCATCCCGGCAATTCCTGCTTCCAAATCCCAATTATGGGAGCGGATACTTGTTTTCGCACCGCCGCAATGTGAGCCGGAGTATCAATCCGCACGCCCGCCGCTCCTCGATTGACGGCGGTTCGAGCCATTGCCGCAATTACGATCGGGTCGTGCAGCGGCGAATCAGTAGGTGCTTGACAAGAAACAATTAATCCTGTAGGAATTTGACAATTAATCATGGGGAATGGGGAATGGGGAATGGGGAATGGGGAATGGGGCATCGGGCATGGGGCTTTTTTTGTAATTTATTCCCTGTGCCCTATTGAACTCAAATAAGCGTTAAGTTTTGGTAGTAATTTATCCACAATAGGTTTAAATTTGCTTACTTATTCGCTTGTGATAAGTTGTCTAGCATAGGCTAATCTTAACCAGTTTACTGTTTCGTACAAAGAGCCTCTCGCAATTTTTACAAAACGCCGATTATCTTGGTCATTATAACGACCTCTTCCTTCAGCAATATTAGCACAGACACTATCAGCCGAGCGAACGATCTGTTTGCCCATCGTATCTTTTGTGAAGTAATCCCATTTTTTAACAATTTCCCAAATCTGATTCGCCCAACTTTCCGCCAACTTATAAACCTCTAATTCCTCAAAATCAGGTCTTCCCATAATTGCCTCAAAAACTCAATTATATTAAATGCCCGATGCCCGATGCCCCATGCCCCATGCCCAATTCCCAATTACCCATTATCAACCCCGGCAATTAAAGAAATAATTTTGTCAAGCAATTGCTCAGGGCTAATCGGTTTAACCAAACAATCGTTAGCTCCCCCCGTCACGAAAGATATCTGATCGGCGGGAATCTCATTAGCGCTTAAAGCCAGAATTTGGATATTTTCAGTAGCGGGTTTTTCGCGCAGTTGGTGAATTATTTCGCAGCCATTCATACCAGGCAAACGCATATCAACAATCACAGCATTCGGCTGCAAAAGTTCAATTTGTTCCACCGCCGCTGAACCTTCAATCATCCAGACCACTTGCAGTCCTGCGGCTGTCAGGATATCGCAAATTAGCATGGCAGTTTCTTCATCTTCTTCGACGAGCACGAGGCTGCCCCGCAAAGAGGAAGAATGTAGCGGTAAAGATGAATTCGATTTTTCATATTTAAATTTTGTGGATTCATCTTTGGCTAGAGTTTGGATGGGTATAAAAACGGTAAAAGTAGAGCCCACATCAACTTGAGATTTGACTTGGATCGCACCGCCGTGAAGCTCTACTAACTGTTTAGTTAATGCCAATCCGAGACCGGTGCCGCCGTATTCGCGGCGGTAGGGGGAATCCAACTGCTGGAATTTTTGAAACAAAAGCGAACGCTGATCTTCGGGAATTCCAATGCCGGTATCTTTGATTTGAAAAACAGCGGTGCTGCCTGCCGGTGCAGTACCGGGCTGCCGCACTGCCGGCGTTCGATTTTTGTCTTCTTTCACCCAAACTCGCAGGATGACTCGCCCGCCTTCGGGAGTAAATTTAATCGCATTTCCTAAAAGATTGAAGAGAATTTGCCTCAAGCGGCGCGGGTCAGCGGTGAAGCGATCGCACTCTTGTTTTATCCGCTGTTCTTGCACCAGTTCCACGCCTTTAGCCATAGCTTTTTCTTTGAGGGCGTGCAGGCTCTGAGAAGCTAATTTAGAAATTGAAAATTCACTAATTTTTAATACTGCTTTTCCCGCTTCTACTTGCGATAAATCTAAAATATCGTTAATTAATTCTAATAAGTGGTCGCCGCTGTCTCGGATAGTTTGCAGGTACTGCCGCTGCTTTTGCACCGGCACTTCTTTGCTGCCAACTTTGCCGTAAGACCACCGCAGCAGGGTGTCGGAAATGCCGATAACGCAGGTGAGGGGAGTCCGCAATTCGTGACTCATAGCTGCCAAAAATTCGCTCTTGGCGAGGCTGGCAGACTGGGCGGCGGCCAGTGCATCGCGCAGTTCTCGCGTGCGCTCTATTACGCGCTGTTCTGAGGTACGTTTTTGCTGCTGGACTTGTGCATAAAGTTCGGCTTGGTAAATGGCGATCGCCAAATGTTCTGCTATTTGCCCCAAAAATGTTTTTTTGCTTTCTTCCCACTCCCGAAAAGTACAGTGGTGGGCAATTAGCAGCCCCCATAATTCGTCTTGAACTACGATCGGCACTAGCAGCTTCGCGCGCACATTCGCCCGCCGCATCAACTCTAAAAAACAAGGCTGAGAAGAGTAAGTTGTTTCCACATCCGCGACGCACAAAGCCAAACCTTTGCGATATTTCTCTCTGTCAATGACTCTATTGGTAAAACAGTGCGTGCCTTCACTAAAATTCAGTACAGACGAGATAGCATCGTTGGCTAAAGCTTCGTAGGTGACGCGACCTAAATACAAGTAAGACCCGAAATTTTCTTGGATTTCCCCAGACCCAGAAACTGCCACAGGTATTTCTTTAGCTAACTCGCCATTGTGCGGCGCTGGCACTTTTTCAAATTGATAAATTAACAGACGATCGACCTCCAAAAAATCTCGCACTCGCTCGACTGCTTTTGACAAAATTACAGGCAATTCCAAACTCTGGCGGATTTGAGTTGTCACTTGATTCAAAAGTCGCTCTTGTTCGAGCTGCTGCTGCAAAGCATCTTCCACTGGCTGACAAAATGAAATGGAGGGACTGGCAATTTGTAATTGATTTACCGCTTCGGTAATCTGGATTTGTAGCGTTTCAGGGTCTATCACTTTGGGCGCGGAATAGGGTTCTATTTCTGTTTGGTAGTGTAGGGGCGGGTGACTATTTTTTCTGGCATCTGAAGCGAGAATATCCAGCAAATTTAGGGTGAATTCGCTTTGAAAAAATGCCGAGTTTGGCTGTAGATTTTTAATTGCTTGTTTGAGGCCGCGAATGTCAATTTGCCGCGAGGGTGCGGGCGTTATTTCTGCGAGTTTGTCTGCGAGGGGAGAGAGGAAATTGGCGATCGCCCCGGGATCGAAAGTCAACTGCACATTCAATTGCGAATTGAGATTTTTTTCGCTGTGTTTGCGTCCGTTTGTTGCGAACTCATCTAGTAGCTTGCCCTGCAGCAGCGCACTAAAATGATCTGATACTACTGCTGCAAACCTTTCCGACGAGTTTTCCAGATTTTGATCGTCAGCGATAGCATCGTCGGCCAGCCAAATCGCCCCAGGGAGTTCAGCCATTTCCTGTAACAACTGGTAAGCAGCCTCAAAGGTTGCTAGCGGCAAAGTCCGATTTAAGGTTTTTGGTTTCAATCTAGATATTTTCCCGGTTGTTTTAAAGAACAAAATATGAATGCCCCTTTTGTGGGGACGGAACCCGGGGCGCACCAGGCGCGGCCGTTCCAAGAGACTTGAGATGAAAGTAGTCAGAAGGCAGGCTCTCGGAGCGGACTAGAAGCCAGAGAGCTTATTTCTCCCTATAGTTGTCATCTTTCTTCGCCGCGAGTTACCCCACCATAGCTGTACGATCGCGAAAGCGGTAGGAGGACATGGGGAGCAGGGATACGGCTGAATAATCGATCGCTTCTGGTCGTGTTTGGGAACCGGGTTTTTTATGGAAACTAAGCAATTCCACTCCCCTTGCTGGGGTCAAGTTAGCACGCGCCTTTGTTGTAGGTCGGTACTTTGCCAAACACACTGCCTCCCAAATGGCTGTTTAATGCTTTCGTTACAGATATCTTAACTAGCTACGCATTCCGGGCGTGTCAACTTCAACACTTGCCCACAACTCCTGTCAGTTAAGATTTAGGCTGGTCAACTAGGACTCTTTCAAGCCCCCGCTAAATCGGTATTCCGATTAGTGGTGGGTTGTTGACCACTTTAAAAAATCTTATTCCAGTATAATATCAATATATAATTTGTTAACTTCTACTTAACACTATCCGGGTAAATGAGCAATCCAACTCAACTCACCCCCGATTTCACGATCGGACATCTGCCTTGTCACCACTTTCAAGTGAGTGCTGCAACTCCAGGACAGGTAGTGGCTGAAAGATTCGAGCAAGAACCCGACTTGCCGGGAGTCATTATTACTCACGAATCACAGGTATTGGGCATGATTTCTCGCGTCAAGTTTAGAGAGCAAATGAGTCTTCCCGAGCGCTTTGAACTTTACGGGCCACACCCGATTCGCTGCTTGTTAGATTTTATTAGAATTCCGCCTTTGCTGCTTTCGGAAAACTGGAAAATAGACGATGCGGTGCAAGCGTCTCTCAACAGGCACAAAGACTTGATTTATGAACCAATTGTTGTGGTAATGGAAAACCGGAGCTACCGCCTTTTGGATGTTCATACTCTGGTAGTTGCCCAGTCGAAACTTTTAGCGCAAGCTAACAAACTTATTCAAAAATACCGAGTAGAAAGACAAAAATATCTGGCAATAATTCAACAAGAACAGGCAAAATTTCACGAATGTAATGAATTATTAAAAATTCACCAACGTCAAACAGAAAAATCGAATACTACTCCCAGTTCCCAGCAAGTGGCACTGGTAAAACAAGCCGAAGAAATTGCTCAAATGAATCAGCGATTTGTGAGGATTGCGAAACTGATTTCCTCGGAAGGCCGCCAAGCATTTCAAGCTACTTTTCAAGGTGCTAATTCTATTTGCAACAATACAGAGAAAATTTTGGGCGTTGGCAAAGCAATAGCTAATGATTTAGAAACGGTTAACCGGACTTCCCGAACCATCCGGGAGGCGATCGAACAAGTCAGGCACTTAGCAGTACAGGTTGCTGTAGTTACAAATCAAATGGGAAGTCAGCCCAGCGGTCTGAGCCAAGTGAGTCTGGAAATTGGCAGACTGGCGAGTAAAACTTTTGAATTGGGGACTCAAATGGAGCAAATTGCCAGCCGGTTTAAACTTCGCGTTCACGAACTCACGCAGGCAGCAAGAGCGGGTGCTAATGTGGCTAAATCTGTGACCATCAAGATCGATCGCGCAGAGATGGCGCTGTTAGAGTTGGAGGAATTAATAGCGGAAAAAGATTTCCATTCACAGTCCGCTATCAAAGAACATTTCGGAGCCAGCAAAAGTGTTACCGCTGATTCTTTAGTTAAAGAGATAGAACACGCCGAAGTCGCGGTTTCCGAGTTGGAAGACTTAGTTAAGCATCAAGATTCATCGCAATATCTAATTCAAAAAATTCAGCAGGCGCTGAAGTCCAAAAAGCTCTAAAATCCCCGGTATAATCCAATGAAACATTGGGAGATGTTAAAAAATAATTAAAAAAAATTACCCTTTTACTATTTTAAGAATACTATTTGTTAGACTTAGGGTGGGTAAATTTAAAATGAACTTATATCAAGAATATTTAGCTCTCCCAATAATTCGATAATAAGTCACAAATAAATCTTAAATAATAGGTTACGGTTATGAAAATTTTGCTGGTAGAAGATGACACAGTTACAGTCAGTTTGCTGACCGAAGCGCTGAACTCTCACAATTACAATGTGAATGCGGCAGCAGACGGTGAAACAGCCTTGCACTTGGTGCAGGCATACGATTACGACCTGATTGTTTTGGATGTGCTGATTCCTAAACTCGACGGCATTAGTTTGTGTCGGAAATTGCGATCGTCCGGCTGCCAAATGCCGATTTTACTGCTAACAGCACTAGATAGCAGCAACGATCGAGTCCAAGGGTTAGAGGCGGGTGCAGACGATTATGTGGTCAAACCCTTTAATCTCGAAGAATTAATCGCTCGAATTCGGGCTTTGCTGCGCCGGGGTAAGGCAACTTTGTCGAGTACAAATTTGACCTGGGAAAAACTGCAAGTCAACCCGGACACTACGGAAGTAACTTATGCCGAAAAAGTGCTGCACTTGACTCCCAAAGAGTACAATTTGCTAGAACTTTTCCTGAGAAATCCCCGGCGCATTTTCAGCCGCAGCGCCATCCTCGATCGCATTTGGTCGGCCGGCGAGTTTCCTCAGGAAGAAGCTGTTACCGCTCACATCAAGGGGCTGCGGCAGAAGCTGAAAGCAGCCGGGATGACAGTAGATTTAGTGGAAACCGTGTACGGATTGGGCTACCGGCTCAAAAGTCTGCAGGAGGATATTGAGAGCCAAAAAGTGGCGCGGGAAACGGCAGAAACTGCTAAAAGTCAAGAGACTTTATCTGCTGAATCAAGCGGGTCGAGCCAAGAATTAAAGAATGACGACCGCCGCCTCAAAGTCATGAATATGGTTGCCAAAATGCGGGAAAATTTAAAAGCCAATTTTATAGAAAAGGTGGCGATATTCGAGCGCGCGATCGCTCAACTGAAAAGCGGAACATTGGAGGGCGAACTGCGGCAGGAAGCCCAGGATCAAGCTCACAAATTAGTCGGTTCTTTGGGAACTTTAGGGCTGCCGAAAGGTTCGGAAGTTGCGCGCAAGATAGAACATTTGTTCAAGGCTGAAAACATCTTGAAACCGGATACGGCTCAGCAGATTGAGGGATTGCTGCATAACCTCAAACAGATATTCGATCGCCCGTCACCCGAACCAGAAGACGATCTGGTTCCTGCGGTTTCCCAGAAGCGCCGAATGCTGGTTGTCGATCATGATACTTTTGGGAGCGAGCAACTGAAAATAGTAGCATCCGCTTCCGGCTTCGAGATAGAAGTAGCCAACTCTCCGCAAGCGGCAAGAAATGCGATTTCTCAACAGCCTCCCGACGCGATTTTGCTGGATTTGACATTTTCCAGAATTCAGGAAAACGGACTTTCTCTCCTAGCCGAACTCCGCAGTGAAAAACCCGAAATTCCGGTGATGGTTTTTAGCAGGCACAATCAATTGAGCGATCGAATAGAAGTTGCTCGTTTGGGAGCTTCCGGGTTTTTACACAAATCTACCCCCCCAGCAGATATACTCAAAGCAGTCGCCCAAGTTCTCGACCAGGCAGGCCCTGCTGAAGCTAAAGTTATGGTGGTAGACGATGACGTGCATCTATTGGCTGCACTGCAAGTGATTCTACAACCTTGGGGATTTCAAGTAACAACCTTGGACGATCCCGAAAAGTTCTGGGAGGTACTCGAAACCACTTGTCCGGATTTGCTAATTTTAGATGTGGAGATGCCCGGTTACAGTGGGATCGAGCTGTGCTTGGCAGTGCGCAACGATTTGCGCTGGAGCAAGCTCCCCGTGCTATTTTTGACGGCTCATTCCGAGTCGGAAATAGTGCGCCAAATGTTTGTCGCAGGTGCTGACGACTACGTGAACAAGCCGATCGTGAAACCGGAATTGATTGCTCGCCTCCTGAATCGTTTGGAGCGGACTCAACTCAGGCACAAACTTGCTCAGGCACAACACTAATACCATTTTAGATTTAAAAATTAAAGAATTAAAAAATTGAAGAATTGGGAATGACGGATGAAGCTCGGGGTTTCGAGCACCGACCTATAGTTGTATTCTTGTTTAAAACTGGTATAACTAGGAGGAAATATGCAGTGCGTGTCGGAAACGACTCAGGAAGCCTTAGCCAAGACTTGGGATTGTTTGGTTGTGCTATTCGGACGCGGTGGCGTTGATTGATGTTGGCCCGCTCATCAAGAGCACAGACTAATTTAGAGAAGTATTAATCACATGAAAGCAATGATATTGCCATCAGAAACAGGCACTCTCAATGACAGCGACTCCGAACAAAGTTACGCCCCGGCTTCGTCGATTCAGCCTCATGGCATCCTTTTGGTGCTGGAATCTCCGGTGTTGAAAATTTTGCAAGTTAGCAACAATATTTTTGAGGATCTCGGTATTTATCCCGAAGAACTTTTGGGCAAATTTTTACAGGAATTTGTCGAAACTGAGGAAATTGAGGCTATAGAAAAAGCTTTATTTGAAAACTCTCATCAATCGAATGGTATCAGATTATCATTCAAAAGTCAAAACCGCCAGTCTTTTTTTCAGGGGACGCTGCATCAATCTAATTCAGCATTAATTCTTGAACTCGAGTCGGCTGTTTCCCCAAAAGCTAGCGATTCTTTCAATTTTTATCATTTAGTCCAAGAGCCGATCGACAAAATCCACAGAACGCCAAACCTGCAAGTGCTGTGTCAGACAGCAGTTGAAGAAGTGCGGAGGATGATCGGTTTCGATCGAGCGATCGTCTATCAATTTGATGCCACCGGTGCGGGGGAAGTTGTCGCCGAAGACAGAGTAAAGAGTTTGGCTCCTTTATTGGGACTGCACTATCCGGCTGGCGATATTCCCCCCCAGGCAAGAAACCTGTTCAACATGAATTTAATTCGGTTTATTCCCGATATTAACTGTCAGCCTGTAGAACTAATTCCTCACTGCAATCCGGTGACAGGTCGCCCCCTGGATCTGGGCTTCTCATTGTTGAGAGCAGTTTCCCCTTGCCATGTTCAATATCTCAAAAACATGAACGTGGGTGCTAGCATGACCCTGACATTAATCAAAGATCAAAAACTCTGGGGATTGATCGCCTGTCACCACCCAACACGAAAGTATGTCAGCTACGAAACAAGAAAGGGTTGCGAACTGCTAGCCAAGTTTGTGAATCTAGAACTCAGCTACAAACAAGATAGCGAAAATTGGGAATATGCAACTTATTTAAAAGAAAATTGCCATAAATTTGTCACCAAAATTTCTCAATCACACTGGTTTGTAGAAGGTTTGCTTAAATCCAGAGATGAATTGCTGACCTTAGTGGGCGCTACCGGTGGAGTTGTGTGTGCCAATGAAAATTTAACAACCATCGGCAAAACCCCGGAAGTGGTAGAAATCGAAAGCTTAATTGCTTGGATAAAAACTCAAAAAAATAATGATATTTTTCATACAGATTCTCTCTCAAAACTGTATCCGCCATCCGATAAGTTTAAAGAAGTTGCTAGCGGTTTGCTGGTACTTGCCCTGTCCGAGATGCAAAATTATTACATTTTGTGGTTCCGTCCAGAAACAATTCAAACTGTAAACTGGGCCGGTCAACCAGACGGGGAAATTGAAGTTAAACCGGATGGCAGCCAGCCGCTGTCTCCTCGCAATTCCTTTGACTTGTGGCAAGAAACTGTGAGGTTAAAATCTTTGCCTTGGCAGCGGTGCGAAATCGAAATAGCCCGAGAACTTCGAGTTGCTATTACTAGCATGGAGTTGCGGAAAACCAATCAGCAGCTTAGCTTAGCTTTGTCGGCTACCAAAATCGGATTTTGGGACTGGGACGTGCAGAAAAATCGCCTTGTTTGGTCGAAGGAGCACGAAGAGTTGTTTGGGTTGGCCCCGGGAACTTTTGGCGGAAATTATCAAAGTTTGGCAGCTTGCATTCACCCAGAAGATTTAAAAACTATGGAGAATGCTATAAATCAGGCGATCGCCCAGCGATCGGATTACTGTCACGAAACCCGCGTAGTTTGGCCGGACGGCAGCATTCACTGGATTGAGGCAAAAGGTAAGTTTTTTTACAACGAAGCAGGCGATGCAGTGCGGATGGTGGGGACAGTTACAGAAATTACCGAACGCAAATCTAGAGAATTACAGTTGCGCCTGTTGGAATCAGCAGTCACCACCACTGACGATGCCGTGTTAATTACCGAAGCTGAACCGATTGACGATCCGGGCCCGCGAATTATTTATGTCAACCCAGCTTTCACGCGGATGACCGGCTATACGCTAGAAGAAGTTTTGGGCAAAACGCCGCGCATCTTGCAAGGAGAAAAAACAGACCGCGCCAGTATCGAGCGAATTCGGACAGCTTTGAAAACCGGGCAGCCGGTGCGGGTTGACTTGATCAATTATCGCAAAGACGGGACGGAATTTTGGGTAGAAATGAGCATTGTGCCGATCGCTGGCCCAACAGGCGGGTTTACCCATTGGGTATCAGTACACCGCGATATTAGTGACCGCAAATTTGCTGAAGCCACCCTCCAACAGCTCAACGAAGAGTTAGAAATGCGAGTTTTGCAGCGAACCCGAGAACTAGAAAGCTCTCAAGCAGAACTCCGGGAAAGCGAAGCTTTATTTCGCTCTCTGAGCGAAAGTTCGCCCGTCGGCATTTTCAAAATCGATACTAAGGGGAAATGTACCTATACAAATCCCCGCTGTCAAGCAATTGGCGGATTCACACCCGCAGCAGCTTTAGGAAACCGCTGGATGCGGTTTGTTCACCGCGAAGACATCAAACTAATTCTGTCTAAGTGGTCGGAATCGCAATCGCTAGATGGGGAATTTTCCTGCGAATTCCGCCACATCCAGCGAGACGGAACAATCCGGTTTTGTCGGCTTAAAACAGCTCCGATTTTTTCTGACAGAGATCAACTAATCGGTCACGTCGGCACCGTCACAGATATCACGGAAAATCGGGCAATTGAAAAAATGAAAAATGAGTTTATTTCCATTGTCAGCCACGAACTGCGAACGCCGCTTGCCTCAATTCGCGGTTCTTTAGGTTTGCTGGCGGCTGGCGTACTGAAAGAGCAACCGGAAACTGCCAAAAAGATGTTAGAAATCGCCTCTAGCGATACTGAACGGTTAGTGCGTTTGGTCAACGATATTCTAGACTTAGAGCGGCTCGATTCGAGCCAAGTTATCCTCGTCAAGCAGTGGTGCGATGCGGCTGTTTTGATGCGGAAGTCTGCCGGATCTGTGCTGTCTGTGGCTGCTGAGAATAAGATTAATTTGTCGATTTTGCCCGAAACGGCAAACATTTGGGCTGACCCCGACAGGATCGTTCAACTGCTGGTAAATTTGTTGAGCAATGCGATTAAATTCTCGGCTGCAGAGAGTACAGTAACTGTCAGGGTTGAAGATTTGGGCGATCGGGTTTTATTTGAAGTCAAAGATCGAGGGCGGGGGATTCCTGCTGATAAACTAGAAACTATCTTTGGACGGTTTCAACAGGTCGATGCTTCTGACTCCCGCCAAAAAGGAGGTACCGGTTTGGGTTTGGCTATCTGTCGCAGCATCGTGCAGCAGCACGGCGGCAGAATTTGGGCCGAAAGTGTTGTCTCACAAGGAAGCAGTTTCTATTTCACAGTGCCTGCACCGTTGGAAGGCGAAGGGGGAAAAAGTTTTGAGTTTTGAGATTGCTTTCATAAGAGCTCGGCAAAGCTAACGTTCTTCGCAACGCCCGCGGGGAGCATGAGCTGGGCAGGGCTATATGTCGATTTTTCTGTTCTCGGTTTAAGTAGGTGAGCGGCAAAATATAGCAACCGCCAAGACTATTAGGAGGTTCTTAATTGCTGAAACCGTTAATTTTATAGCTGATTGCTTCTTCCGTGTTGCTTCTTCCTTCTGCTATATCTGTGAAGAAACCGGGTTGATGAGGCAGCGTGCGTAAGTCCTTTTTCGGTTTATCATGATTAATTTAAAATTTGAGTTTTAATTATGTCAGCAAAGCGCATTCTGGTAATCGATGATGAAAAAAACCTCTGCAGCGTGATTCAGGCCTGTCTGGAACATTTAGGCGGCTGGACGGTACTAAGCGCACTCAGCAGCAGCGAAGGAAGGCTTTTAGCTGAAACTCAACTCCCTGACGCTATTCTGCTAGATGTGATGATGCCCGATATGGACGGAGTTGCTCTGTTTGGTTTGCTGCAAAAAAATGTGGCTACTCGGGGGATTCCGGTGATTTTCCTGACTGCTAAGGTGCAGGCGATGGATTTGAGCGAATTTGCTGATTTGGGGCTAGCGGGGGTAATTGCCAAGCCTTTTGATCCTTTGAGTTTGGCACAGCAAGTTGCGGCTCTTCTGGGTTGGGAACCCTTGTCTTAAACTGGGGGAAAATGCGATCGGGTCATTGGTTATGCCACTTCAAAAAACTTTTGCTACAACCCTCAATCTTATACTAATTATTAAAAGTTGCATATCTCTCTAAGGGCAAGTCATTGCCGTATTCCTAGAGATGCTCGCTGACAATCTATGTGTAGCTCTATTTTTCCGAATTGGTATTACTTTAAACCTTGATTGATTCCCTAGAAGTTGCAGAGACGATCTCAGGGAGTCTGGGTGTTTTGTTACCCACAAAGCCGATCGGCTATTACCCTATTTACAGCCAGAATAAGTCCTCCAGAAATTACGCAGACTTGCCTCAAGAACAGTTTTTTTTAACCCGGGCTCACAGATGCAGCCAAGTTTTTTGGTAAAAAACCCCGTTTCAGGCTGCTAATCCAAGAGTTACGCAGACTTCCCTCAGAAACCGGGTTTTTTAACCCAGGATCGCAGATTCAGCCAAGTTTTTTGGTAAAAAACCCGGTTTTTGCCTAATTGTTATAATCCCTGCTTCGGCAAAAGTATATTTATCAAAAAACATGATGGTCTTCATAATTTCCTCATATTTTTTAGATAAAGTTTACTCCAGGCTCTGGATCTGAAGGTCGATCGCAATCTCAGCACCATTCCGCTGCCAAAGAACGAACCTGTTGTCAGGAGAGTTCGGGTCAGTGACGGTACTTTCGATTAACTGGTGCCACAGCACAACCAGCCTGAATAAGTCAGGACTTAAGCCCTGCATACCACAAAAACCGGGTTTTTAAACCGGGAAAAACGGGGTTTCTGCGCCAGTCCTCTAAGTTTGGCAGGAGAACTCAATGGTAAAAAAATTAATAACTGAGGATGTGATTCGCGCTCTCGAATAACACCCCGAAAATAAGTCGGTCGTTTTGTCAAGAGCCAAACTCGCAATTGCCACTAACAGGCAAAGCCAAGTCTCAGTAAGTTGTTGAAAGAGTGTGGAGATTTTTCAAATGTCATATCAGCTATCTTCTAAAGGTAACAACCAGATTCTGTGCTATTACGCAAATGCTACCAACCTAGTTCAGGTGGTTCGGATTGCGAACATCCCTAATTGGCACTTTGAAAGAGTCATGTTTCCGGGACAGCGGCTGATGTTTGAAGCTGCATCAGAAGCAGTATTAGAAATTCACACGGGTGCGGTGGCAAGTGCTATTTTATCGGACAAGATTCCCTGCTACGTGCTGCGGGTTATAGAGGAGGTAAGTTCCGAGATCGAGCTGGTGATTCCCGAAGGACGATGTGCGGTATTAGCCAGCTAAGATTCAGCAGAAATCACACGAGATCGAGATCGGCAACCAAAATAGTAGTTAACGAGTGTTTAGGGACAGGGAAAATGCAGAAAAATCTTGTCAATATTACCTTGGCAGTAGTCACAGAGGAAGTAGAAATTATCTTGGAGTCTTATCCGGCGCATCCCTACCAACAAGCTTTTTCGCCTTCTGGCTTGCGACAGGATTTAATTGCTTACGTGCTCAGCCGAGTGCCTAATAGATATACTGCGATCGACTCCGGGGAGTCTGTGTCAAACCAAACAGTCCAGGTTCGCTGTTCTTCAGAGCAGTTGCTGCACATAGAAAATTTGATTCATGCTGGCATTCGCGACGTGCTGCACAGCTATCAGAAGATAGATTACCGCCTTCCTGAACAAGTTAAATTCGGTTCGAGAGTTGCTAGTGGATTTTGAGAGTTTGTCGTAAATGATGGAGACGCCGAGATCCTCGGCACTCTCGGTTGGGCGAGCTGGAATTGTGTACTGGCTTGATGGTTCAAGACTTTACGTAATCGCAGCAGCCATCGCACGGGCCATTGGGGTTGACAGCACAGCGCAGAATTTCCGATCGAGCATTAAAGCGGCAGCTAGCATCTCCGATAACCCAGATGCCGCTTACAAAAGTTCTTTCCCGCGGCGGCGTGGCCGACTGCACGTACAGGGCAATTTTTTGCAATGTGTAGCGGCCGGATTTGAGTTGATAGCGGTGGTGGCGTTCCAAAACAGCGTAGGTTTGTCCCTCTAAATCTAGATAGTTCCCCGGTTGTGGCGTCCAATCCAGCCGAATGCTGCCTAAGGATTGGCGGGGGTGAGAGAGAATCACCTCTATGGGTAAAGTATTTTGTTCCATCTGGCGGTGCGTTCGCGAGCTTCACTAAAGGGGCAAATAGTTGACTAAACCTACATCTTCTTCATCTCGAAAGATAAGTTTTTCTAGAGAGAGTCATTTAGGTTGAGGCGCTAAACTTAACTATATAACCTTTGGCGATCGGGGGATAGCCGACTCCCTCCACTACGTTGGGCCCAACAGGGTAGGAAATAAACTTCAACTTGCTTTAGGTAACTAAAGTTCAGTTCGATTAGGTTTTATAAAGCAGTACAGGCTGATGGTATCGCAACTCGCAGGTTCGATCGATACGCGGTTGAGATTCTGAACAGATTTTAAGGGTTTGCGGGACTTGGGGTGCTTGGGGTGCTTTTGTAGCGAGGACTTCAGCCCTCTGATTTTTATGAGCACTTTCGTCCTCACTACAAACCAAACCGGATTTTCGGCAATCAAAATTCCCAAAAATATGCCATTCCTTCCATGATTCCCCAAGCGCAAGCAGCACCAGCTAAATAATGATTTTCAGTGCCGCATTCACGATGCCATTCTAAAAGTTCCGACAGAGCATTAGCGACGATTACTCCCCGCACATCCTGTTGAAACATACTGATATCATTGCCAGAATCACCGCAAACTAATGTTGCCTCAGATGGAATTTGCAGGCGCTTTTGTAAATAAGTAAGGGCATTGCCTTTATTGCTAGTTTTCGGCAGAATATCCACATCTCTATTGCTGCTAAAAATGATTTGAGCTGGCAGTCGCGATTCAGTTAACTTTTGCTGCAAAGCCTGGACAGTCGAGCTGTTTTCTGCTGCTGGTTCCAGACTATAACTGATTTTCCAAGGATTTTGTTCTTTTGGGGATTGGGGTTTAAGCTGGGAAAACTGCTGAGCTAAAGAGGCGATCGCCATTTTATCCCAGTCTTGAGAAAGATATTCAGCCCAATCTAAATCGAGGATTCCGTCTTGATAAATTTCGCTGCCTACACCTGCGATCAAATAGTCGGGTTCTAGCAGTTGCTTGTGGGCAATTAATTCGCAAGTTGAAGCATAAGAACGCCCGGTAGCGTAAACCAAACAAATTTTCGAGCGCAAATTTGATTGCAAGCGCTGGTTTAAAACTTGAGTTGCTTCGTCATCTCCGACTAGCGTGTGGTCTAAATCTGTAACTAATAAAAACTTCATTTTGGGAATTAGTCAGTAGTCATCAGTGATTAGTGATTGGGAATCGATGGCTTCCTAAAATAATTTTAACTATTTATAAGGATTTGTTAAAAAAAATACATTTATAAGCAAACTGATCGGTTAACATTGGCCAGATTTAATTTTTAACAAGTGGTGTGAGTTTTATGGTGAATAATTCAAGCTCAGTTAAAGCTTTTTGGCTGTCTTTCTTGATTTCTGGTGCGGCGGTGCCTTTAGGCCCGATCGCAGCAACCGCTCAAATTCAGGATACCTCAACTCCAGAAGTTGCGCTAGAAGGTAGTGCCGTCCCTGCTGCTAACCCAGACGCACCGCTGGCAGCAGTTAAGATTGAGATACCGCACTTAGCGGCGATAACCGCAGAGACTAACTCAGCAGTCGATCGCGCTTTACCCGACACAGATGCAGCATGGGTGAATCGCACTTTACCCGAAACAGATACGGCAACAGTCGATCGTGCTTTACCCCAAGATAATACAGCAACAGTCGATCGCCCTTTACCCGAAACAGATGCAGCCACAGTCAATCCTGCTTTACCTCAAACAGATATAGCCACAGTCGATCGCGCTTTACCCGAAACAGATGCAGCATGGGTGAATCGTGCTTTACCCCAAACAGATGCAGCAAAAGTCGATCCTGCTTTACCTCAAACAGATGCAGCAGTTGATCGTGCTTTACCCCAAACAGATGCAGCAGTTGATCGTGCTTTACCCCAAACAGATATAGCCACAGTCGATCGCCCAACAACAGCCCCAGAAATAACGGAGGCAATTCGCGAATTGCCCCCACAGAAGTTAGAAATTGCAAACTCTCCTCAGTCTCAACAAGTTGCTGAAGCCAGCCAAGTTGCCGACATCAGCAGCGAGACGGGCACCGCTGATGACCTCAGCATACAAGAAGACGCAGCACAAGTCACTTCTGTTTCCCAACTCTCCGACGTGCGGCCGACAGATTGGGCTTTTCAAGCCTTGCAATCCCTAGTAGAAAGATACGGCTGCATTGCGGGATATCCAGACGGCACATTTCGAGGCAATCGGGCAATGACTCGGTACGAATTTGCCGCCGGATTAAACGCTTGCTTGGATCAAATTACCAAACAAATTAGCGGTTTTGCTGGTAATTTAGTCAGCCGAGAAGATTTAGCATCTCTGCAAAGATTGCAAGAAGAATTTGCGGCAGAATTAGCTACATTGCGCGGTAGAGTAGATGCTTTAGAAGCTCGCACTGCCGAATTGGAAGCCAACCAATTTTCAACTACTACTAAACTAAACGTATTTGCTTGGTTTAACCTGAGTGGAGCTTTTGCGGGCAAGCGAGTCCGAGTTGAAGCAATAAATGGAAATGCTGCTCCGCTAGATCGAGTACCCGGACGCGATCCTGTCACCAACAGACCGATCGTGCAGAGAGTGGACGACCCAGAAATTACTTTCAGCCAGTTAGTTTGGTTAACCCTCACTACTTCTTTTACAGGGAAAGACCAATTGATTACACAGCTAGCTGTAGGTAACGGAAATGCACCAGCCAATCAGTATACTTCTCCTGGTCTTTTTAATACCTTTGGCACTCCTTTTCTAGACCAAACTGCTGGGGTGAATCCCAATGAAGTTATCCTGCGGGAACTTTCTTATCAGTTCCCGGTTAGCAACAGCTTGCAAGTAGTAATCGGCCCGAGAATTAATTTCTACCGCTACTTTGACAACAATAACTTTAGCTTTTTCGTGGAAGGTGCGAGCAGTTTTAATTCTAACAATAGCACTTTGTTAACTGCTACCAAACGCGGCGCAGGTGCTTTGGCTTTGTGGGATATCAGCCGCCGATTGAAACTGCGTTTAGGCTATTTGGGCGAGAGTATGGAATTTTTGCCCACTTCGGTGTTTAATTCCGCTTCCAATCCGTCTCAAGGCTTGTTTGGTGGGACAAATACAAGTACCGCCGAACTAACATTCAGTCCGAGCGATCGGGCAAATTTGCGGTTTTTGTACAGCCGTTCCAACATCCAGCAAATTGGCGGGCTAATTGGAGCACCGAATGGCAGGCCGATTAACGGTTTGGCAGATGACGGTTTCGGTGGCCGTCTCGGCAATGCTACTGCCAATACTTATAGCTTTAATTTCGATTGGTCGCTCAGCCGCCGTTTCGGTCTTTTCGGCCGCTACGGCTACGCCGAAACCAATATATTTCCCAAGACTGACCGACCCGACGGCACGATCAAAACTCAATCTTATATGTTAGGATTTGCACTTCCTGATTTATTCAAAAAAGGAGCTGTGTTTACGGCCTCATTTTTAGTACCTTTTGACGTTACTGGCGGTCGGAGGTTTCTGGTTTCTGGCGGGGGAAATGGTGGCAAGCAGTACGAAATTGAAGCCACTTATTATTTGCCTGTCACCGAGCATATTTCGCTCGTACCGGCATTTTATGCGATCTGGAATGCCAATAATTTCGATAACAACCCGACAATTTTTGTGGGCAATTTGCGGACGCAGTTTAGTTTTTAACTAAATTAGGACTTACTTGAACCTAATTATAGTATTTTCAGTTGAGTGAGGTACACATTCGTAATGGGTAATGGGGTGCTGACTGGAGAGTACGTGAGTCTGTTGAAAACTTCTATATGTAGGGTGCGGTGTTGGCACCTTACCGCATTATGTAAGGTGCGCCTGGAGCACCTTACCGCGCTCTTAGTAGGGTGTCAAACCACTGATACCAAATCCGCGTTAAAAACCCCTTGATAAGACTAGGCGATTGAAATCGCTACTAGACAAACTTTCGTTCCTAGCTGAGAGGGACTAAGAAATCAAGGGGGTTTTTAAGCCGAATGCGGACATAATTAATGGACACGATCTCCTGATTAGCGCCGTCCTGATATCAACGAATTGGAATTTCGATGATAAATTCGGTGCCTTTACCGGGTTCCGAGAGGCACTGCAATTTGCCGTTGTGTTTTTCAACGACAATTTGGTGCGAAATTGATAAACCCAAACCGGTGCCTTTGCCTACGGGCTTTGTGGTAAAAAACGGGTCAAACAAACGCACGATCTGATCTTCGGAAATGCCCGGGCCGTTGTCTTTAATCCGAATGCAAATGCACTTGTCATCAATCGTTTCAGTGTGAATCGTGATAGTAGGGAAGGTAGAATCTGCGGTGTCTTTTGCTTGGCTGCTGCTTTCTTCCAAGGCGTCGATCGCATTTGCCAATACATTCATAAATACCTGATTTAACAGTCCGGGGTGACAGTTTATTTGCGGCAGTTCTCCGTATTCTTTAATCACTTTAATGCCCTGCCATTTTGCCTTGGCTTTCAGCCGGGTGTTCAACATTAACAAGGTACTTTCTAAACCTTCGTGAATGTCGGCAGTTTTGATTTTCGCTTCGTCCGCCCGCGAGAAATTGCGCAGAGTTTGAATAATTTCTACAATTCGCTCGCATCCTGTCTGCATAGAACTGAGCAATTTTGGCAGGTCTTCTGCTAGAAATTCTAAGTCTATATCATCGGCTTGTTGCTGAATTTTTTCTGGGGGATTTGGGTACTCTTCTCGATACACTTGCACGATTTCTAACAAATCGAGAACGTAGCCTCGGACGTGGCAGAGGTTGCCAGCGACAAAGCCAACTGGGTTGTTAATTTCGTGGGCAATTCCTGCTAGCACCTGTCCGAGGGAAGACATTTTTTCTGTTTGTACTAACTGCATTTGAGTTTGCTGCAATTCGTGCAAAGCTGTTTGCAGTTCTTGGGATTTTTGGTGGTCGCGGGCGGCGGCGGCGGCCCGTTCTTCCTCGACTCCGATCGCCCCGGCAATAATTCCGATCAGCTTGCAGTCGGCTTCTGTGGGCGCGATCGACTCGGTGTAGGCAACGCACACCGCACCCACATAATTGTCGCCCAGCCGCACTGCTTGTCCCAGATAGCTTTGCAGTTGGTAGCGGATGACAGCGGGATCGGTTTGGGCGTAGATCGTGTTCTGCAAGTCAGGAATGGCCACAGCCCGATCGCTTCCTTTGCTGCATACGTCGGTGCAGATGTGGCCCTCGGCGCGATCGACCAGCGGGTAGTCCGGCGGCGCTTGCCAAGTCGCGATCGCGCGCAGCAGACCGTCACCGACGCGGCTGTAGATGGCGCAGCTTCCCTCCAAAAGCTCGCCGGCTAAAGATGTCAGGCGCTGGATGTTGTCAGCGGCGTCGGTGGTGAATCCCAAAAAGCACTCGTTGATTTTGCTGAGGCGGTACTCTGCTTGCCTGCGCGCGGTCATGTCGCGGGAGTTGATCACTATTCCGCTCACAGCGGGGTCTGCTAGCAAGTTGATGCCGACGCCTTCGAGAAAACACCAAGAACCGTCAGCGTGCCGGAACCGACCTTCTAGGGCGATCGGAACGCCTGGATTTGCGATCAGTTTTTCGCCGTCGGAAATCACCGAGGCAAGGTCGTCAGGGTGGATCAAATCGAGAGCAATTTGACGATCGAGTTCCTCTGGTTCGTAGCCCAAAACTCTTTGTACAGAAGGGCTTTCGTAAACAATGCTACCGTTTTCGTCGAGAATAGTAATGATGTCGGAACTGTTGAGAATCAGCGATCGCCACTTAGCTTCATTTTGCAACAAAGCTGACTCGGCTTGTTTGCGATCGGTAATATCCTCTACCATTTGCAAAATAAACTGCGGCGTTCCCTGACTGCTGTCGATGACAGAGGCGCTGAGGCGTCCCCACCTGATACTGCCATCTTGGCGGAGGTAGCGCTTCTCGATTTGGTAAGCTTCGCGCGAGCCCTCAGCCAACTGTTGGCGCAACTCGCGCGAAGCTTGTGCGTCTTCCGGGTGCGCGCAGTCGTCGAGGCGCACACCGCGCAGTTGAGCTTCCGAGATCCCCAGCATAGCTTGAAATGCCGGATTAGTGGCGATCGCAATACCTTCGAGGGTAGCGACTACCATGCCGATGCCAGCGCGTTCAAAAATTGCCCGAAACCGCTGTTCGCTGTCTCGCAAAGCTGCATCCGCTTCCACCTCCTGGGTGATGTCCCGCCCCGCGACTGCCAAACCTTTACGCGAACCGTCGGGGTTGAACAGCGGCATTTTCCGCACTTCAAACAAATTGCTGCCGCCTGTGGGCAAGGGGACACTTTGGCGGCTGGAGGTGATAGTGCCTGCTTGCCAGGTGGTTTCGTCGGTTTCCTGCCAAGTTAGCAGGATTTCTCTGACTCTCGGAGTGGCGGCGGCCGCGAGTTCGGCAGTAGTTTTGCCCTGGTAGTCTGCGGTTTCCCAGCCCAAAAGTTGGAGGGCGCAGTCGTTGGCAATCAGCCAGCGCCCCTCGCTGTCTGTGAGGTTGATCGCGTCGGGTACGGCGTCGATCGCGGTTTTCAGCCAGTATTCTTGATTTCGCAGGGCTGCTTCGGCTTGTTTGCGGGCGGCGATTTCGGCGACGGTTCCTTCGTAGTAAAGGAGTTCGCCGGCTTCGTCGCGGACTTCGCGCACGTTTTCCGAGATCCAGGTAGTGCTGCCGTCTTTGCGGCGGATGCAGGACTCAAACTCTTTCATGGAGCCGTTTTTGCTGATTTCTGCAATGAAGCAAGCGCGGCGGGCGCGATCGGTGTAAAGGTTTTTTGCCGAACATTTTGCGATTAGTTCTGACGGGGAATCGTAGCCGTACATTCGGGCGAGTGCCTGGTTGGCGCTGAGGTAGCGCCCGTCTGGGGCGGTTTGAAATATGCCTTCGGTGGCGTTTTCAAAGATGCTGCGGTATTTTGCCTCGGCTTCTTTGAGGGCTTCTTCTGCTTGTTTGCGATCGGTGATATCAGCTTGGACGCCGATGAAGTGGGTGACGATGCCGCTGCTGTCGCGCACCGGCGAGATGGCGAGTTCGTTCCAGAATGGGGTGCCGTCTTTGCGGTAGTTTTTCAGAACTACTTTGCAGTCGTGTTGTTCTTTCAGGGCCACGCGGATTTGATCGACGGCAGCGCCATCGGTATCCGGGCCTTGCAGGAAGCGGCAGTTCTTCCCGATTATTTCGCTGCGATCGTAACCTGTAATCCGCTCGAAAGCCCCGTTGCAGTAAACTATGGGCTTGTCTGGCCGGGTAGCGTCCGCGATCGCGATGCCGTTGCTGGTAGCTGCCAGGGCGCGATCGTACAGCCGAAATACTTCTTCTATTAAATTCGGTGTGCCGCCAGTACGAGTTGGCGATAGCGTTTCAGAAGGAATGCTTATATCGATCTGCATGAGTTTCTATAAATTGAGTTTCTTGTAAATACCGACTGCCAGCACACCCTAGAGTTTAACAGAATTGTCTGTTTTCCGAAGGCAGAAGTTAAAAGGCTATTATGCAGAATTTGGGCGGTAAATTCTACCTAAAAAAAATCTGGCTTCCCTCGTTTTTTTTCTTTCTGCCTTCGACCTTGTGCCTTCTACCTTCCAAGTATTCCTAGTTGTTAATTTATAATAACTGTTCCCGCGATAACTCTATCTCTGGTATGGTTTACTGGGCATGGTTTGTGCGGCTTACAGGTTCGCGCATTTATTTTTACGATTGAATCAAAAAAAATGAGCGTCCGGCTATAGGAAAATATTTATTAATTAAAATCTTTAGTTAAATGATTCAAATTCTTCTTCAAAACAATGAGAAAAATTAATTTTGAACCAGCCCAGCCAGTTCTGAAATATTGTCGATTGCGAAAGTAGGTTCTAGGGCGAGACACTGAGCGCGATCTCCATATCCGTAAGCCGCCCAACAAACATCTATCCCAGCATTTTTAGCAAAGAGCAAATCAATCGCTGTATCGCCAACCATTAAAATTTGATTGTTATCCAATTCTGGGAATAGCGGTTTAATAATCGAGTAAAAAACAGTCGGATTGGGTTTCGGAATAATTTCTCCGTTATCACCTAAAATTAAATCAAAAAAACTGTGTATATTCAAAGTTCTCAGGAACAAATTAACAAAACTAACGTGTTTGTTGCTAAAAACTCCCAGGCTCAAGCCAGACTTGCTCATTAACTGCAAGATTTTCTTTGTCCCTGGAAATAAATCTACCTGCTTTTCACCTTCAGTCCGATAATAAAATCGGTAAGTTTTAACCCATTCGGGAATTGCGCTTTCCTCGATCGCCGGATGGAGAAGTTTAAAACTATTTGGTAAATTGATGCCGATCGTACCTATAATAGTATCAGCAGCAGGCGGGGTAATATGGAAAGTTTCAAAAGTTTTGGTAAAGCAAAATACAATAGCTTTGTGAGTAATTGCCAAAGTGCCGTCGAAGTCAAAAAGAATTAGCTTGTACTGACTCATATTTCTTAAAAATTTCTATTATAGAGCAACCGGAGGTTTTCCATCACATAATAGCATTGTTAATCTCTAAATTACCAATTATAAGTATATTTTTCAAACATTCAAGAGGTCAACATGAGTGTCACCGAAAAACCAGAAATTATCGCCACAGATTTCCCCGACCACACTCAATTACCAGACTCCGACGGTACGTTTGTAAAAAATTTTCAAGAACACCCTCAAAGCATCCTGTTAACAACATCAATCCGACCGATTTTAGACCAAGTTCATCCCGACGGGCAATACTGCATCGGTCAAGATTCCGGTATTTATTGGCGGGTGGCCGGGCCCCCGGAACCGCCAGAAAGAGGAGCCGAAGCACCTGATTGGTTTTACGTGCCAGACGTGCCGCCAACTCTTGACGGAAATCTGCGCCGTTCCTATGTAATGTGGCGGGAATTAATGCCGCCTCTGATTGTACTTGAATTTGTTTCTGGCGATGGCAGTGAAGAAAGAGACAGGACTCCTCGCCAGGGAAAATTCTGGATTTACGAGCGGATAATTCGACCTGCTTTTTACGGCATTTATGAAGCCAAAAAAGCACAAGTTGAAGTTTATCATTTGGTAGAGGAGCGCTTCGAGTTAGTCTCACAAAATCAGCGCGGACATTACCCGATCGCACAAATAGGAGTGGAATTAGGCATTTGGCAAGGGGTTTATCAGGGCGTAGAGCTGCCTTGGCTGCGCTGGTGGGATACTTCCGGGAATCTGCTGCCGGCGGCTGAGGAACGGGCAGAACGAGCCGAATTGGTGGCAGAACAAGCGCAGTCAGAAGCAGAACGAGAACGACAAAGGCGCATAGAAGCTGAGTTGCGAATTCAAGCTTTGGAAGCGCGTTTGCGAGAGTTAGAAGGCGGGTAATACAATTTTAGATTTTAGATTTTAGATTTTAGATTGGCGATGACTGATGATTATCCGGGTTGGGATCTTCATAAGTCATTGGCAATTCTTCAATTCTTCACTCAAAAATCTAAATTCCCATCAGTCGCAGGTTCCGGTAGGGACACGGCAATTCAGTGTCACTAGGAATATCATGTGCTGTAAAAACCCGATCGCCTAGCAGCCTCCTCAGAAACGATATAAACATTCATCGGTTATTATCGAAAATTTGCGTATATTAACTTAAGTATTGCATCACTTTTTGTGTAAGTCCTATGGCACTAATTGTTCAGAAATATGGCGGAACCTCGGTTGGTACAGTCGATCGCATTTTGGAAGTAGCCCGACGAGTTGTAAAAACAGCACAGCTCGGCAACTCTCTGGTTGTCGTACTTTCGGCGATGGGCAAAACCACCGACGGTTTAGTTAAACTCGCCAAGGAAATTTCCCCAAATCCCAACAAGCGGGAAATGGATATGTTGCTCTCCACTGGGGAACAAGTCTCGATCGCACTTTTGAGCATGGCATTGCAGGAAATGGGACAGCCCGCAATTTCCCTCACCGGCGCCCAAGTCGGCATTGTCACCGAAGCCGCCCACACCCGCGCCCGGATTTTGCGAATCGACCCGAATCGGCTCCAGAGCCAGTTAAAAAGCGGTAAAGTCGTTGTGGTTGCTGGTTTCCAAGGTATCGCCGATGCCGGAGAATTGGAAATTACCACCTTGGGCCGTGGCGGTTCCGACACAACCGCAGTAGCCTTGGCCGCAGCCCTGCGGGCAGACAGGTGCGAAATTTATACCGACGTGCCCGGAATTCTGACTACAGATCCGCGCTTGGTTGCCGACGCGCAATTGATGGACGAAATCACTTGCGACGAAATGCTGGAATTGGCGAGTTTGGGCGCAAAAGTCCTGCACCCGCGCGCTGTAGAAATTGCCAAGAATTACGGCGTGCCCCTGGTAGTGCTTTCTAGCTGGAGTGACGCCCCCGGTACGCGTGTAGTGTCCCCACCCCCGAAACTTCGGTCTTTGGAGGGCTTGGAGCTCGCAACAGCGGTCGATGCGGTGGAATTTGACTTAGATCAGGCAGGGGTGTCGCTGCTGCGTTTGCCCGATCGCCCGGGAGTAGCAGCGCGGTTGTTTGGTGCGATCGCCCAACAAAACCTCGATGTTGATTTAATTATCCAGTCAATTCATGAAGGAAATACTAACGATATTGCCTTTACAGTGACGCGAAAATCTCTGCAACAAGCCACCGCCGTTGCAGATGCAATTATCCCCGCCCTCGGCAAGAATTCTCGCCCAGAATTGGGAGAACCGGAAGTGAAAGCAGAAGAGCGGCCAATAGCTAAAGTTAGCATTGCGGGTGCGGGAATGATCGGTCGTCCGAGGGTAGCCGCGCAGATGTTTAAGACTTTAGCGGATGCGGGAATTAACATTCAAATGATTTCTACATCCGAGGTGAAAGTTAGTTGTGCGATAGATGCCGAAGATTGCGATCGGGCCGTTGCCGAACTCTGCAAAGCATTTGATGTTGCCAACTCCCCTATTGGGCTGCGTTCATCATCCCAAAAACCGCCTGCAGTCCGCGCCGTTGCGTTGGATATCAATCAAGCGCGTCTAGCAATTCGCCAATTGCCCGATCGACCCGGAGTAGCAGCCAAACTGTTCGGACTTTTAGCCGAGGAAAATATCAGCGTAGACACGATCATTCAGTCGCAGCGCTGTCACAATATCGACGGCATCTTAACTCGCGACATTGCATTTACCGTAGCACAAATTGACGCCGAAGCTGCTAAAAACGCCCTCGAAAAAGCCGCCCCCGAATTCGGATGGGGCGAAGTAGCAGTCGATACACAAATTGCCAAAGTTAGCGTTGTCGGTTCCGGGATGGTAGCGCATCCGGGAGTAGCGGCAAAGATGTTTGAAGCGCTTTCCCGGCAGCAAATCAACATTCAAATGATTGCAACTTCCGAGATTAAAATTAGCTGCGTTGTGGATGAGGAACAAGCCGTAACTGCTTTGAAGGCAGTTCACGCAGCCTTTGAACTTGCCGGCACTGAAAGAATCCAAGTTCCAGCTTAAGACAAGTTTGCAGTCGGGAATTAAGATTGCCTCCGATCGATTGGTGGTTGTATGGCGGTTTTCTTTAGGGACACGGCACTGCCGTGTCCTTGCAAATATCGCGGACACAGCAGTGCTGTATCCCTACAAATATATTCGGATTTGGACACCGTACTGCTGTGTCATTGCAAATATCGATCGACAGTCAACCATCGGAGTTCTGAGTGAAAATTTCACAGGATGAGGCTGTGTTAAAATGAAACTGGCGATCGCCTAAAAGGGATTGAATCTTATGACTGTAGCTAAGGAACAGATTACTGATAGCAGTAGCAATAGCGGTTTATTGAATTTCCGAATCACTGTTGAACGTCTGATCGAGCTTTTAGATTTAGAAGAAGAGGATGAGTACGGAATTTTGAGACCGACTGAATATGCTTTCAGGACAGCGATGAAATTAGTTGTTGAGGCTTATGATAGCATGGGAAACAGTTTTCCAAAATGCTCTACAGGTACAGATGATCAAGGCAGTATTACACTAGATTGGACAAGCTTAGAACCCGATCGTACAGTGCGCCTCTTTTGTCCATTCAGTGCTGAGCAACCAGTTGACATTTATCACCATGCAAATAATGAAAATGCGGTCGAAGATATCGCTTCATCATCAACATTAGTTTACTGGTTACAGTGGTTTAACAAAAGATGATAGAACAATCTTTAGCGACTGCATCAGAGTTTGAACATTTACCCGATCATACCTTTGTTTACCGAGCTCTCCGAAAAGGATGGATAGATCGGGATAGATCGATCGTCAAATCGGATGCCTACTATTTACGCCAACGTATAAACGAACAGGGTATTTCTGTCAATTTTTCCCTAGAGCAATCTTTGAGTGCATTGAGAAACTGTGAAGGAGTCGCTAGCCTTAAGGTAGGCGGAATTCGAGAACTAGGTCTAAATGTAGTACGTGACTCTTCATCTCATGGGAGTATTATAGACTTGCCCTATCGTGAAGATAACCGTCCAAGGGCTGATGAGCTTGCACTTTTGTTAGCAAGACAGTCTCGAATTGTATGGGAATCTTCGTCAAGTTGATATCAGCAATTTAAAAGGACAAGCTGTATATATTCTTCAGTTTTTTTCGGTAGTTCATTTGACTCATTTGACAATAAATTTTGACTTAATATTTCTTGTGCGATCGCCTCCACAACCGGCACACAAACCGAATTCCCAATTTGCTTGTAACTTTCCCCCGCACTCGGATAACTTTTAAAATCTTCAGGAAAACCCATAAGACGGTAACATTCCTTCAGCGTCAACTTTCTCACCCTATCTTGCTCAGGAATGTAGATAAAAAACCTGCCCGATGTTTCTTGAGAAGGAATTGTGGGATGCACTCCATCTACCGAATAAATACGATTAGGCTGTCTGTGAACTCTCGATAAATGTTCTGTATTTGGCCTCACGCCAGTTTTCCAAGTACCTTTATTTCTGTAACCTACAAATACCAGTCCCGAATCTTGCTTTCTCGGAGACTCAATTAAAGTATACTCGGATTTGTCCAATATTTCAAAATCCCCTGTCTCGTCTAGAAATTCCCTGAGTTGCGGAGGAAACTTGCTTTTAAGTCGAGAAAAATTGAATGGTTTACCTTTAGTTGCAATAATGAATATTCTTTCACGATGTTGAGGAATTCCAAAGTCTTTAGCATTCAGCATTTTGTAATTCACGCTGTATCCCAAATCTTCAAGGCTGGCAATAATTACTTTTAAGGTATTTCCCTTATCATGATGGATTAAGTGCTTGACATTTTCGAGAACGATAACTTTAGGCTGCCTTATTTTGATAATTTTACAAATATCAAAAAATAGCGTACCTCTAGTATCTTCAAAACCCAACTTTTTGCCACAGATGCTAAAAGGTTGGCACGGAAACCCGGCGACTAAAATATCAAAGTCGGCTAAATCGCCGGGATTGATGTTACTGATGTCTGCAAAAGGAACCTCACCGAAATTTTTCTGGTAAACTTCTCGGCATTTGCTGTTAATTTCGCAGGAAAAAACGCATTCAAAGCCTATCTTTTCAAAGCCTTGTCGGAAACCTCCTATTCCTGAAAACAAATCTATAAATTTCATTTCTGCTTAGCTTTAATACCAACAAATTCTATATACAATAATAACCGATTTTGCATCATAGATAAGTGAGCAACGGCTAAAAAAACAGAATTCCCAGATCCCCGACTTCTTCAAGAAGTCGGGGATCTAACAGCGATCGCGTCTTAAGTTCACTCATCAATTTCTCTGTCGAGCCCGATCGACTGTAGCATAGGAGCGATCGGCAAATTACAGGAATTGTCGATCGCCCGAAACTTTCCCCCGCATTCAACCAACCAACCTGCCAAACTTGTCCCGCAGCCCACTAAACTAGAAATAGGAGAACAAATCACAGCTATTGTCTACTTTCTTTCACCAACCATGAGTCAAACCTTGGAAAACCTCACCGCAATTGATGACAAGCTATCCAAACGCCACATCGACCTCGATCCCGGCGGCTACTTCATCATCTATCTCGATCGCGAAACCAGCTTAATTTGTGCCAAACATTTCACCAACATCATCGACGATCGAGGCCTCGCCGTCGATCCCGAAACTGGTAAACCAATCCCCGCCCGCGGCAAAGTAGAACGCACTGAGGTTACACTTTTTACCGGCAGAACCGCCAAAGAACTTTGTGTCAAAATTCTAGAAGAAACCCGCCCCAGCCCGGTGACAATGTTAGATCACGCGGCTTATCTGGGACGGGAATTTGTACGGGCAGAAATTGCATTGTTGAGCGATCGAGAATACGTTCAAGATTAGTGCAGCCCTGCCATATTTTCTTGACACAACGGCAACTGATCGGATGCAAGCAGCACCGATCATGAAAAACCTTGATACCAGAAATAAGTCACCATCGGAATCACTGTCGCCAATACCAACAGCACAACCACAACAACTGTGGCATTGCCTTGGTCTGTTTCTTCCGCTTTTTTAAACGTGCCTTCAACTTGAATGTTGTCAACAACTTCAGGAGCACCCGGATCGGGTTCGCCCGACAAAACAGTTGCAAGGCGCGTACTTGCAGCCGCAAATGCCTCGTTGTACTTATTGCCTTCCCGCAGCGGCACTTGCACGGTTTCCCCAGCCACACTCTGGGCAATTTCATCGGTTAGCAGGGATTTCACCCCTTCCCCCGTCCGAATTGCCGCACTGTTGGTAACAGTGTCGAGAACGAGTAAAATTTGATTAGTCTGGTCTTCTTTTGCGGGAAACCACTGTTCAAACAGTTGGTCGGTAAAAGTGGCAGTCGTTTCGCCGTAGTCTAATCGGTGGATGGTGACAAACCTGACTTGTTTCCCTGTTTTGTTTTCCAGGTTGTCGAGCACGCTGCTGATATTGCTTTCGCTGGTGCGGCTGAGCACGTCGCCTTTGTCGAACACCCAAGTTCGATCGCCCGCCGACAACACCGGCATTTCGTACACGCCAGTCGCCAATGCCGGAAATACCGCCATCTGGGATGCGATTAGGACGATCGCGATCGCCACCGCCAAAGATTGGAGATATTTTATCCCGCTAAATAATTGCTTCAGGAGTCTAGTCATGAGGTTAACCGTAAAACTGACTTTTTTCCAAAAATACTATAGAAACCCCCGTAAAATTCATTTTATGTAGGGCAATATTTACAATTAGCTCGCCAGTGGAACTCCCCGCCCGATTATTTTAGGATTCTAACTATGGAACCAGCAGACACTTATAAAGGTTGGATTATTCAATCCCAGAAAGTCTTCTACGTCGAGGTTTGGGATAGCCGCGGCAACCGCCACGTCGCCGTCCAAAATGCCAAGACTGAGGAGGAAGCTTTGGAATTGGCAAAAAAGTGGATTGAGAAATATGAGTCAAAACCCGGAAGAATGGCGATCGACGTACCCCATCCTTTCGGAGACATGATCGATATGCCCTTTTAACTCAGTTGACTGTTGACTGTTGACTGTTAACAGTTAACAGTTAACATTACAGCTTATAGGGTGCTCTGGTAGAGACAAAACCTCTTCAAATCGAGGAATTATTGGAACTGACGCACCCAAAGACTATGCCAGTTGCGTCCAAAAGTGTATTTGTAAAGAGATACAATTACGAAATTCCTCGCAATTTCCGCGTATTTTCTACCAAACTTCGAGCAAACTCGTCGAACCTTTCAGACAGTTTTTCATCCAACAATTTACCATCAGGGCTAAAAGCTTTCCAAGCTTGTCCGATCGCAATTTGCTCGGGAATTACCCAAGCGTGCACCCATCTCAAAATGGTTCGCAAATCGTTAAGCGCGTTGCTGTTAACTTGCCCTCCCAAAACGCTAATCCCACCTGCAACCTTCCCGTCCAAATGCTCAAAACTCATCAAATCCAGGGCATTCTTGAGAGCACCGCTGACGCTACCGTGATACTCCGGCGTTGCCAAAATCAAGCCGTCGGCTTCCTTAACCGCATTTCGCAGCTTTTCCACATCCGGGTAATCGAGATAATCATTCTCGCCGTCGCAGAAGGGCAGCTTGAGCGATCGCAAATCCAATATTTCAACTTCTGCGCCCAGGGCCTGCACCCGCTCTGCTGCCACGTTCAACGCTAACTGGCTGTATGAGCCAGCCCGCAAACTTCCACCAATGCCGACAATTTTTACCATAAAACTTAAAAACAATAACTGCTTGACTAAAACGTACTCATTACGACTATGATTAAAGTAGCAAGTTCGATCGGCAACTGTCAAGTGAACTTTCCGGTGTAGAAAATAGAAGGAAGAACAGAAGGTTAGGGGTAGGGACAGGTGAGTTCTCGATCGCCGGCTCAGGGAAAACAGACTAGGATCGTTGACAACGGGCTATTTTGAGGAGTCTCTTAAGATGCCAGCGACAGATAAACCCATTCAACACCCGCCCTCTTGTTAAAATAAATAAACGTAGCAAATCAAAAGCGGTCAATCTTGGCAGTCTTCAACCTTGGGCAAAGCAATATGAAAAATTCTTGGAAACACGCATGGCTGGGGCATCTAGCTGTAAACAAAGACAAATCGAGCCAGAATCCTAAAAAATCAATTCCAGGACGGAATCTGTGGCGCATCCTGGGCAGTTTGGTGATTTCTCAAGGAATATTGCTCTCGGCCCCGGTTTTTGCCGAGAGTACCCCAACCAGCATGAGTTACAGCCAACTGATCGACAACATAGAAAAAGGGCAAATCAGTAAAATCGAAGTAGACGAAACTCAAAGAACTGCCAAAGTTAAGCTAAAAAATCAAAAAAGCGATCAGGCGCAATCAGTTACTCTGTTCGACTACAACAATCGAGAACTGTACTCGCAAATCCGCGCCAAAAAGATTGACTTTGAAGTCAAACAAACAGCCGACAACGCCGCCGCAGTCAGTTTAGTAATAAACTTGCTAGTGATTTTTGCCGTGTTGGCAGTGTTAATGGCAATCCTGCGCCGATCGACCCAATCTCAAGGAAATGCCATGAACTTCGGCAAATCCAGGGCCCGTTTCCAAATGGAAGCCAAAACCGGCGTGATGTTCGACGACGTAGCAGGCATCGAAGAAGCTAAAGAAGAACTTCAAGAAGTCGTAACCTTCCTCAAAAAACCCGAACGCTTCAACGCCATCGGCGCCAAAATTCCCAGAGGAGTTCTGTTAATCGGGCCTCCGGGAACCGGCAAAACAATGCTGGCAAAAGCCATCGCAGGCGAAGCAGCCGTCCCCTTCTTCAGTATCTCGGGTTCCGAATTTGTAGAAATGTTTGTCGGAGTCGGCGCCTCCCGCGTCCGCGACTTGTTCCGCAAAGCTAAAGAAAATTCGCCCTGCATCGTCTTCATCGACGAAATAGACGCCGTAGGAAGGCAGCGCGGCGCTGGTATCGGCGGCGGCAACGACGAACGCGAACAAACTCTCAACCAGTTGCTGACAGAAATGGACGGCTTTGAGGGTAACAGCGGCGTGATTGTGATTGCAGCTACGAACCGCCCCGACGTGCTCGATACCGCCCTGCTGCGGCCCGGCAGGTTCGATCGGCAAGTAACGGTAGATTTGCCCAGTTACAAAGGGCGTTTAGGGATTTTGCAAGTTCACGCGCGCAACAAAAAACTCGACCCAGAAGTTGCCCTAGACACGATCGCCCGCCGCACTCCCGGCTTTTCCGGCGCTGACTTGGCAAACTTGCTCAACGAAGCAGCAATTCTCACCGCGAGGCGTCGCAAAGACACGATTAGTAACTTAGAAGTTCACGACGCGATCGACCGGATTACGATCGGGCTTACGCTCAACCCGCTGCTGGACAGCAAGAAAAAGTGGATGACAGCATACCACGAAGTCGGACACGCCCTAGTCGCGACCATGCTCAAAAATGCCGACCCGGTGGAAAAAGTAACGATTATTCCCCGTTCCGGTGGCATCGAAGGCTTTACTAGCTTTGTGCTCGACGACGAAATGCTCGACAGCGAAGGTTTGAGGAGTCGGTCTTTGCTGTTAAACCGAATTAAAGTAGCTTTGGGGGGACGGGCCGCGGAGGCCGAAATTTATGGCGATGCTGAAATCGACACCGGTGCCAGCAGCGATCTCAGAAAAGTTAGCAGTCTCGCGAGGGAGATGGTAACGCTTTATGGAATGTCGGATTTGGGGCCTGTGGCTTTGGAAAGTCCGAACAATGAGGTGTTTTTGGGCCAAAACTGGAATTCGCGATCGGAGTATTCCGAAGAAATGGCAATCAAGATCGATCGGCAAGTCCGGGAAATTGCCTTTGACTGCTACGAAGAAGCTCGCCGGATTATCCGCGAAAACCGGGCTTTGGTAGACAAACTTGTCGAAGCGCTGTTGGATGAAGAAACGATCGACGGCGACGAATTCCGCCAAATTGTCGCTCGGTACACTGAGTTGATTAAAAAAGAGTTGGCCCCAACGTAAAGAGTCATTAGTCATTAGTCATTAGTTCTTCAAGTTTGTAGTGATGACTCTATTCCTCATTCTCGAAAAAATAAGGACTTTAGTCTTTACTACAAACCAAGAAAAATGACTGCTAACTAATGACTAATGACTACTAACTAATGACCAATTAAGATTGTTGGGAGTACATTTCCCGGAGTACCAAAGCCGGGTCTACCCAGCGACCGCCGTACTTCAATCCCCAGTGCAGGTGAGGGCCGGTCGTGCGGCCGGTCATCCCAACTCTGGCAATTCTCGCACCGGCCGGCACAGTTTGACCCTGCCAAATTACCAGGCCGCCTTCGCGATCGATATAATAACGTCCGCCGTTAGCTGTTTCCACCCGACCTTTGAGGTGACAGTAGATGTGTTCCCAACTTCCCGATCGCACCACCATACCAGTGCCGCACCGGCCATCTTCCCAAACTTCCACAATTTGCCCGCCCCACCAATTGCGGATATAGCTGCCTTCCGGGGCGGCCAAGTCCAAACCGTAATGAAAATCGCCGCCACGGGGGCCGAAGGCGGAACTGTAAGCTTCAAAATTTTCGACGGGAAAAGAAGCTTCTTGCCACAAATTACCCGTCGCTACTCTGCTTGGTAAGCCAGACTGAGCTGTTGCCAACTGCTGCTGCAAATAAGGGCCGATCAAAACAATGCAGATCGAAAGTGCCACCAGCAGCATCTGTCTGGGACGAAAAAAGCGTTTTGCCGTCAGCGGGCCTGTAGAGTCTTGCACGATTTTTTTCACGGCTGAAAGTTGAATGTATTTGCGGGTGTGCGTTGTCGGGCCAATTCGCTGCAAGATTGCCTCTGAGCTCTACCCGCCAAACGAATCAGTTGACCAACGTGTATCTTACTGCATACAGAGCCGGTGTCAAGGCATCGGGTTAAATGCTGCAGATATCCGAAAGTCATTGGGCACAGCAATTTCTGCTGCGCTTGAATTCGATCGAGCTTTTGCTTGACACTATAGTTAAGTTCGGGGATTTTGGATGCCGTCTGAAATCCCAAATTTATCACCAACATCAAGCAATGCTTACTGAAATTTTTCCCTTTAGTTTTGCCATAGACGCAACTGCGATCGCCGGTGCGTCTTTGTGGTCTTTGGCCCTCTATTGGGGCCTGTCGCCCCTCACAGAATGGGTAATCCTGCAACTCAACCGCTGGATGAATTTTGCTGAGAGATCCCTCTACACCTCGGAAGCCGAGTTTGAAAGAACGCGCCAAGCCAGAGAAGCTCAAAACGCCTTTTACGCTTCGCTGTTGAGCATTGTGCCCTTTTTGATTGCGGGCGGATTGTGCAATTGGGGCGTAGAATTTTCTCTGGGTACTGGTTGGGCGGTATCTATGGGTACGATCGCCTGTATTGGCGGCGGCGTTTACGAACTCGGCCGCCGAGACGCTCAATCTTAAGCAATTTTAGATTTGGGATTTTGGATTGGGATTGCTCAAGAGATTCGGAGATTTGCCAGCCTCTAGAATGGAGCATAATCTCAAATCCAAAACTCCAAGTCTCAAATAAATATGACATTTCCAGTTTATTTGTCGATCGCGCCTCAAACAAAATTCATAATGTATTTTAACCGTAATTTTACTCAGGATGTTTGCCTAATAGTCGCAGTTGCCGTTCACTAGCGGTAGCGATAATTTCGGGATTGAACTCCCACGGCCAAGGGGAAAATTTCTGCGCGATGTTGCGGTGGGAATAATGCACTTGCAGTAAGTAGCGACTTCGATCTGTTGTCGTATTTCTGCCGCCGGAATGCCAAATTTCACTGCGGAAAAATAACACATCTCCAGCTTTGCACAAAACTGGTTCTGGGGAGTGTCCGTTCCAAGTTTCTTCCCCGCGATCTGGTTTTCGACCAGACTTGTGACTCCCAGGAATAATGTAGGTAGGACAGAGGTCTTCTGCGATGTCGCTGAGATAGAAATGGGCTGTACAAATCCATACGGGCAGTTAAAAAGTGCGATCCTCTCCGAGGGCTGCGCTAACGGCAAACACGCTTTCGGGCACGGGTACAAATACCTGATCGACGTGGACGCGCCAACCATCATAACCCGGCCCGCTTTTCCACGCAGTCATGCCGATAATGTGGCAATCGCTGCCCATTAATGCTTCGGCTAACTCAATTATACCCGGTCGATCGGCATAGGAGAGCCACAGCCGATCGCGATTAAAAACGCATTTAAAATGTTTGTTTAATTCACTCCAACTGCTACCATCGAGTCCGAAGGGTTGCAGGCGATCGAGTGCTTCCCGGGCCGCCGCCATTTCCGACTCGCCGAGCACACCGGGAATCAACGCAAAACCATCTTCGCGCACCGCTTCTACCGCCCCTGCTGTGTCGAAAAGATCGCAAGTCTTTTGCCGATAGCTGAAAACTTCGCTTAACGTGCTTGCGTTCATAATTCAAATTAAAGTAAAATTATTAACTGTTATTAAATTATCACACTTCGGACAGTTTAAGGGCTGACGCGCATGGGCGAGAAACCCGGTTTCTACAAAATTTTTGCGATTAGTAACGACAAATCTACGCAGAAACCGGGTTTCTGAGGTTGCAAGTGCGACTGTAATTGTCATTGATGCGTAATTCCTGTCTGGTATAATTGACACTTCTGATTTGGATAAATCAAATGAAATACCAACCAGAACCAACATCATTAAATCAAGCCCGCGCCGCCTTCCAAAAAATCTGGGGATACGACGACTTCCGACCGCCGCAAGGAGAAATAGTTAGCAGTTTATTAGCGGGAAAAGATACAATAATAATTATGCCGACAGGTGGCGGCAAATCAATCTGCTTTCAACTGCCAGCTTTGTTGCAAACAGGCTTAACTTTGGTAGTTTCGCCGTTAGTCGCACTGATGGAGAATCAAGTGCAAGAATTGCGCGATCGCAATCTTCCCGCTTCCCTCATCCACAGTCAATTGCCAACAGCGCAGCGCCGACAAACTATGCAATCGCTGCAACAAAACAAATTAAGATTGCTGTACCTGTCTCCCGAAACATTACTCAGTAAACCTGTTTGGGAAATTATCAGTCAGCCGCACATCCAAATTAACGGTTTAATATTAGATGAAGCTCACTGTTTAGTGCAGTGGGGTGATACTTTTCGCCCAGCTTACCGCCGTTTGGGAACAGTGCGGCCGGCTTTGTTGAAAGCTAAACCAGCAAACAGTAAAATTGCGATCGCAGCTTTTACCGCTACCGCCAACCCGGAAGCACAGCAGACAATCAAAAATGTCTTGCAACTGCAAAAACCCGAAGCATTTTTGCTAAGTCCCTACCGTTCTAATCTGCACCTGCAAGTGCAAACAGTCTGGACGCCGAGAGGACGCAAGCAGCAGTTATTAAATTTTATTAAAGCTCGACCAAAACAAGCAGGTTTAGTCTATGTCCGCACTAGGAAAGATAGCGAAAACTTGGCGGATTTGTTGGAAGCAGCAGGTTATGAAACAGCAGCATATCATGCAGGTTTAAGTCCAGAATTACGGCGAAAAATAGAAAACGCTTGGCTGAACAATGAGCTAAAATTCGTGACTTGTACCTCAGCATTCGGGATGGGAATTAACAAGCCCGATGTCCGGTGGGTTGTCCACTTTCAAGCACCTTTGCTATTATCGGAATACATTCAGGAAATTGGTAGAGGCGGACGCGACGGCAAATCGGCGATCGCCCTGACATTGATTAGCGAACCCACGGGCTTGCTTTATCCCGAAGATAAACAAAGAAAGGAATTTTTTCAAGATAAATTGCGATCGCAATACCGAGAAGCTCAGCAATTAGCCAAAAAACTGCCAGTTAAAGGCGATATAGAAGCAGTTTCCCGCGAATTTCCCGAAAGCGATCTCGCCCTTTCAATCTTGCACAGCAGCGGACAATTAACATGGCAAGATCCTTTTAATTATGCGATCGACAAATCCGCACAGCAAAAAGGCAAAAAACAAAACTTTAGCGCAGCGGAAGAAATGGCTAAATATCTCAAACATCGCGAGTGCAGGTGGCAATTTTTGCTGCAAGCTTTTGGCTTTACCAAGGAAGCTACATCAATGCGCTGCGGCCACTGCGACAATTGTCGATAGGATTGACGATTATACTCAAACGACTTAACCACTCCGACCAAAGAAACCGGGTTTTTTACCCAGTCTGTGGGCAGAAACGAAGTATTGCTGTGAAAAAACCCGGTTTCTCGCTACCCGTGCGATCGCGAACTAACTCACAGATGTTATGATTAAGATATTTGCTTTACACACTTGGCAAAAAATAGTAAAAAGTAAATGATAGAAACAGACACTGCGGCACAGATTTACACAGTTGAAAATACAGAGGAATTCGATCGCAGTAATGTCAATCAGCGATTAGATATTTGGCTGTCAAACCAGATACCGGACTTATCCCGATCGCGAATCCAAAGCCTCATATCACAAGGCAACGTCAAAGTCAACGACGAAACCTGCACCTCGAAAAAAATATCAGTAAAAACGGGCGATCGCATCCACCTCACTTTACCCGAAGCCCAGCCCACAAAATTGCAGCCGGAAGCAATTCCCCTCGACATCCTCTACGAAGATGACAGCCTAATTATCATCAACAAACCAGCCGGATTAGTCGTCCACCCAGCAGCCGGACACGCAGACGGTACATTAGTAAACGCTCTCTTAGCCCACTGTCCCCTAGCAGAAATAGGCGGAGTTCAGCGGCCGGGAATCGTCCACAGATTAGACAAAGATACAACAGGTGCGATCGCGATCGCCAAAACCGACATAGCCCACCAACACCTGCAAGCCCAACTCAAAACCAAAACGGCCCGCCGCGAATATTTAGGCATAGTTTACGGCACTCCCAGCACCGAAACAGGCACAATAGACCTACCCATCGGGCGGCATCCCACAGACCGCAAAAAAATGGCGGTAGTACCAGTAGAAAAAGGCGGTCGCCCCGCAGTTACTCACTGGACAATCAAAGAAAGAATCGGCAACTATTGCTTAATGCACTATCAATTAGAAACCGGCCGCACCCATCAAATTCGCGTGCATACAGCCGAGATAAAACATCCCATTGTCGGCGATCCGATGTACAGTTCCAACCGTTCTATCGGCGTCAATTTAACCGGACAAGCCCTCCACGCATGGCGGCTGACATTGCAGCATCCTGTAACAGGAGAATTAATAGAGGCGATCGCACCTTTGCCTGATCAATTCAACACTTTGTTGAAAATATTGCGGTTGCGAGCTAATATTTGATAATTGGTATAGCAGTCACCAAAGCTGTGAGGGCAAGTCGCTATCAGGCGTTGAGAATTTTATCTACCTTGATTGCTTTGTCCAACATTCCGTCCAGGATATTGTTTCTAGCTTAAATTTTTTTAATAGCACAAGTATCACTTAGATGCTAGTGCAAGTCTGGGATGGTACAGTTCTGTGCAAATTTGTTGATGTCAAACATATCAAGGTAGCCGTTTATCTCATTTCTCCCAATCTTATCTACTTTTATAGGTGCGATCGAGTTCTTGCAACCCTGACACCAGATTGCCCAGTTCCATGACGTAAGCACCCCTAATCTTCTTTTTGTTGCTAAAACTCACTTTGGCATCGCTAAATACAACTACTGGAGTGACCTTGGTTAACTTCTTAGCTTTTTTGATAGCCGTAACTTCTTTGGCAATCTGTGCCAGAAAATCTTTCTCAAAATCTCTCAATTTCCCGTAAGATTGACGCTTGAGCACATCCCCATCCAACAGAACTACGGTTGAGTGAGACTTCACATCAAGGATAAAATTGACCCCTTTAGGCGATCGCAGCCACACATCGATATCGCCTACTTGCGGCAATCTTAAATTGTACTCAGCTATCCATCCAGATTGGATTAGGGACTCCAAAACTTGCTGAATCTTTTCTTCACCACAGGCCCCTTGGTCAAATCTCTGAGACGACTTCCAAAACGTTTTCCCGTCCTCAATCAACGGAAGGGCGATAAATGCCCCTATCACAAGAGCCGCGACCAAAAATAAAGGATTAAAAGGTGCTACCACGTATATCAGCAGTGGCAACAACATCAACCCTGTTGCGGCACCGTACCTGTATAAGGCTTTGGCACGAAGCTGTTTAGCATGGCGACGCAATGGTTTTCCAGCATCTTCGTTATATTGCGGCTGCATAAATGCACCTATGCACTTAGAGTTGACAATGGGAAAAGGTCGAATTATTTTTATTCCTTCTTCCTTCTTCCTTCTTCCCTCTTCCTTCTTCCTTCTTCCCTCTTCCCTCTTCCTTCTTCCTTCTTCCTTCTTCCCTCTTCCTTCTTCCTAATGACAAAAAATTATGAGTCCTGAGTTTTGGATTCCAAGTTTAGCAAAAAACTCAAACCTCAAAACTCAAGACTCAAAACTCTCTCAGCCTAAAAGCCGATCGATTCAGTCGATCGCCCGACACAAATAATTGCATCAGACAGCATCAATTACCGGCGACGGGGAACCATCGAGTCGATATTGATATTAGCCAGAGGCACGCGCTGCGGCGGAGTAGTAGGAATGGGCATATTGCGCGCCATAGCCAAATAGTTCGACGGATCGCCAGCCTTGGGCTGCTGCTCTTGAGGAACAAAACGACGGACACTTGTCTGCCAGATGATTTGCGGGAAGCCAAGCTGCGAACGGTGGTACTCACCGTAGCGGGGCGTCTTCAAGTTGAAAGGAGTGTCCCCTCCAACTCGCTGAGGCAAAATTCGGCGCTGCTGGTAAGGTATTGTGTCATAGCCGAACTTTTCCAGGTACTCTTCGCTATTGACCAACTCGTCAATAAAGCCTTGAGGCCCCTTATTGGCTACCACGATCGACCAAGCAATCTTTTCGCGCTCGCTGTACACATCCCGGCCCAAAACGCGCTGCACGCACATTTCTACAAACCGGTAATTGCTGTTAGTTTGATAATTCCGCTCTAGGAAAGGAGCAGAAGTTGCCAAACCGCGAATAAAGTCCCGCACTGTAATTTGGCCGAACTTGAGTTGCGACTCCAAAGACTTTTGGCGGTTGCTCTTGAGGATTTGGTGTTCGCTGTAAATCTGGCGATATGCAGCCCAAATCAAATTATCCATGTCTCCAGGCGAGAGCACATTTTCAGTTGTGAAAATTCTCGGCTGCTCGTCGCCGCCTACTTCAAAACCAGCAACGCGCTGGTTTTGGCTCTTGGGGGCGTAGCTTAATAAAGGAAGCGCCACGTTAAAATCTCCGTTATCTCAAATTTCAGAAATAGTTGACACCGCGAGCTGCCAGCATAACGGATACAACTAACCAACATACAGATTAGGGGATTCCCGCAATCTAAATCTGATTTTCCTGAATTTTTGCAACAATCTGTAACATTTGTTGACTTTGGGGAAGGAAGAAGGAAGAAGGAAGAGGGAAGAGGGAAGAAGGAAGAAGGTAGTTATGCAGAAAGAAGGCTCGTTCCCCGGAAGCGGGCAGGAACGCCGCTCAGCGAGGCTCTGCCTGGTCAAACAGGAGGCAAACGGCTCCCGCCAAGCATTCCCAGGCAAAGCTGGGGGAACGAGCCTAAGAGCCGGGGAACGAGCTTACTAATTACCAACCCAGAGCCGAATAAAACTCGTTGCCGGCCACTCGATCTGCTGCGGGTTCTGATGTTGCATCCGAGTCTGGTTGCACCCGAATTTCGGTACAAAAAGTCGATGTGCTGAAACCGCCAAAGCGCTTTACGGTACTCGTCCGCATCCGCACGTTCGGATTAGGAAACCAGAAACGCTCGATCGAACTCATCGTCTCGTATTCGGTAATCAGCAGCAGCCCATCCTCATCATCCATCTCAAAACGGCCAGCCACCGGCACAATTTCCGCATAGCCCCGTTCCCGCAACATCAAACCCTGCCGGGGATTTTCAGGATCGGGGACGATCGCGAACACTGTAGACCCTTTATGATTCTCATCATCCTTATCCCACGCCATCGAGCCGTGCCAAGTCACAAAAGCCCCCCCAGCAGCCCGGCTCGGATCGACTTCGTGCATCTTGCAAATCTCGGCGACTCGCGCGTCATCCGCACCCAGCGCCGTTACCTGAATATTTGAATCCCCAATCTCCGCTTGGCGGAAAGCGAGGTGGTGAGTGCTGCGCTGAGAACGCCACTCCCCAGCGCTGCTTTGAAAAAACTCCATGGCATCCATACGAACTAGCTCCTTTGGCTTAGGCTTCCCTGTCTTTACGCCTTTTTATGATAAGGCTCCCCCCACTTAGATGTACTTTTGCTACACAAATTAGTCTCAAAATGTCTACTTTGGACATATTGTCAAGGGAAAGTTATGATAGTTTACAATGTAGGAGACACAACAAATCCTGCGAAACGTCATTCCGATCAATTTCGCATCAATCTCAGCAAACTGGAGGAGCGATTTTATGGATATGCCTACAACCAGCCTCAGCATGGAACAGCAGTTCAAACTGCAAGTGCTACGCGAAGAAGTCAAAAGGTTAAGCCAAGACCAAGCTCAGGAATATTTGCTCGAAGTTATGCGGCAAAACATGGTAAAAGAAAACCTGTTCAAGCATTGGATGAAGAATATGTGAACTCTTCGAGCATTTCTTCACAAAAATCAGTGGCTTGTATCTGCAAAAAGTACGATCGAGCTATTAAACATAAAACCCAGAATCCCGCTTTCTCCAAGAAAGCGGGATTCTAAATTCAGAAAAGTTTTACGAGGTTTTTTTTGTCGCTACCAAACTCAGCAAATTCAATGTTTTTAGTCTCTTAAAGAGGGACGAAACTTTGTGTAGCGCGATTGTTTCAACCTGTGGCGGAATCAACCAAAACGGCCGCTCACATAATCTAAAGTAGACTCTTCCTTCGGAGTTTGGAAAATTACCTCAGTCTTGTCACACTCCACAAGATAGCCAAACCGCTTCCCATCGTCAGAAAGTTTAGCATTGAAAAAAGCAGTCAGGTCAGAAACCCGAGAAGCCTGCTGCATATTGTGAGTAACGATCACAATCGTATACTTCTCCTTGAGTTCCCGCATCAACTCCTCAATCTTAATCGTAGAAATCGGGTCAAGAGAAGCGCAAGGTTCATCCATTAACACTACATCAGGATTAATCGCGATCGCCCTAGCAATACACAAACGCTGCTGCTGGCCACCCGAAAGAGAAAAACCGCTTTGCTTCAACTTATCCTTCACCTCATCCCACAAATAAGCTTGGCTGAGCGACCTTTCCACCAGCTCATCCATATCCCCCTTATAATTGTTCACCCTCGCACCGTAAGCAATATTGTCATAAATCGACTTCGGGAAAGGATTCGGCTTTTGAAACACCATCCCAATCTTGCGGCGCACCTCCACAGCATCAATATCAGGATCGTAAAGATTTTGACCCTTGTAATCAATTCTACCCTCTAAACGAAAACCGTTAACTAAATCGTTGAGGCGGTTAAAACATCGCAGAATTGTACTTTTACCGCAGCCAGACGGCCCAATCAAGGCAGTAATGCGATTTTTAGGAATCTCCATAGAAACATTTTTAACCGCGTGAAAAGCGCCGTAAAAAATATTGATGTTTTCTGTCCGTAAAACAGTTTCCGTTTGCTTGTCTAAATCCATCATCATACAGGTAACAATCCAATCAAATTTTACTCAAAACCTGGGTTACATTCGGCCTTCACCATAAGTGCATGAATGCCTTTTTAAAACTCACCCTTCAATACACTTTTTTGTGAGTAGCCCAGCGAGAAAGAATACTCGTCAATAAAACCATAAGCACCAAAATCAAAGATGCAGCCCAAGCCAGTTCTTTCTGTGCCTTAAAAGGAACCGTTGCAAAGTTGTACACCAAAACCGAAAGACTCGGAGTTGGCTTATCAAATCCTGCCGGCCAAAAAGGCGAATTCAGCGCCGTGAAAATCAAAGGAGCAGTTTCTCCAGCAGCGCGAGCAATTGCCAGCGTCACGCCCGTTAAAATAGCCGGAATTGCCGCAGGCAAAACCACCTGCAACACTGTCTGATAATTAGAAGCACCCACACCAACCGACGCCCATCTAATATCTTGCGGGACGATTTGTAGAGCTTCGTCAGTAGTCCGCACAATCGTCGGCAACATCAGCACGGCCAGCGCCGCGCCCCCTGCAATTGCCGAAAAACCTCCCATATTTACCACGAACAAACCGTAGGCAAATACCCCGGCAATAATCGAAGGAACGCCGCTGAGGACATTAGTAGCAAAGCGCACCCAGCGAGCGATTGAGCCTTTGCTAAATTCCGACAAATAAACGGCTGCCAATACACCAAAAGGAACAGCAATTAAAGAAGCAATTCCTACCGTCATCAATGTACCGAGAATTGCATTAGCAATACCGCCTCCCGATAGTCCGGGCGGGGGTGGCAGCTTGGTAAACAAGTCTAAATTCAGGCGATTGAAACCTTGTACGGTGACGTAGGAAAGCACTGCAAACAAAGGCAAAAGACTAATTGCTAAACAGGCTCCTGCTAGTACCGTCATCGCGATATTGAACAGCGATTGCGGACTGCCTTTAACCTTCTTCAAGCTGCCGGGATTCGAGGCAAAAGGATTGCGCTCTTCCGATGAGAGATTTGACATAAATCAACAATGTATGGGAATTTGCGGCAAACTTTTAGTTATACTTCGCTCTGACTTGAGAAACAATCCACTCTGCCAAAATATTAACAATCAGTGTCAGAATAAACAGAATTAGCCCCGTGTACATCAGAGCTGCTACTTGCAACCCGGAGGCTTCCGCAAACTGATTTGCCATCAAAGAAGCAATAGTATTTGCCGGAGCTAGCACTGAAAGACTTAACTGATTGGAATTGCCAATTAACAGAGTTGCAGCCATTGTTTCTCCCATGGCGCGACCAAGCCCGAGCATAATTCCGCCGACAATGCCGGAAAAAGCCGCCGGTACGAGCACTCTAAAAATGGTTGTCCAGCGAGTAGCTCCTAAACCTAAAGATGCTTGCCGCAATTCGGGCGGGAGACTTGCCAAAGAGTCACGGGAGATAGCAGTAATAATGGGCAAAGTCATGATTCCCAAAATTACTCCGGCTGGTAACATTCCCGGGCCCACAGGCGGAGTGCTAAAAATCGGCAGCCATCCGAAGTTACCGTTGAGAAACTTTCCGATGCTGCTAATAATGGGAATCAATACAGCAATTCCCCACAAACCGTAGACTACGCTGGGAATGGCAGCTAAAAGTTCTACTAAAAAAACCAAAGCTGTGCGCACTGGCAGCGGCAAAAAATCTTCACTCAGGAAGATGGCAGTCCCTACTCCTAATGGTACCGCAATTAGGAGCGCGATCGCCGAACTGACGATCGTCCCGTAAATCATCGGCAGCGCACCGTACTCTTCCTTAACCGGATTCCAATCACTACCAAACAGAAAGCCCAAACCGTACTGTTGAATCGCAGGTAAAGCCCTGTAACCAACGGTGAGCGCGATTACCAGCAAAATTACACCAACTCCTATGCCCAAAATCCGAGTCAGCCAGATAAAGCCTTGATCTAAGGATTTTTCTGCCCCAGAGCGCGATCGGCTCTCTGATTGAGCGCTGTTATTATCTGAAATCATAGAAAAAAAAACCAAATCTATAGTAGCGAAAAATAGCCTGTTTCGGAAAAAGCTAGAAGGAAGCAGAAAGAAAGACCATCAATAAAATCAAAGATGGGCGGGTTTATTAATCCCCTGACTTTTCAACAAATATTTCTGGTAAAACCCGCTCCTTGTATGGTACGTCGCTGCGAGATTTTCGAGCTTCCCAAGTAGATTGTCGATGGCGACGCACCCACGGTATCTTGTATGGTGCGTCGCTGGGAGATTTTCGAGCTTCCCAAGTAGATTGTCGATGGCAACGCACCCGCTCGGTATCTACAGAAATATCCTTCTTCCTTCTTCCTTCAATTACTATTTGGCAACCTCAATCTTGTAGTCTGGGCTGATGCCGTCAGCGGCCGCGGCTACTTTTTCTTTAACGTTTTGGGGCAGAGGAACGTAGCCCAATTCGGAACTAACTTTTTGACCTTCAGTTAAGCCGTATTCAACCATTGCTTCGATGGCTTTGGCTTTGTTGGGGTCAGTAACTGTTTTGGGGACGAGCATCCAAGTGTAGGTGACAATTGGATAGGATTGAGCGCCTTCGGGGTCTTCGATAAATGCTCGCAGGTTTTCCGGCATGGGCACAGTCGCTAGAGCTTGAGAAGCTGACTCGTCGGTAGGTACTACAAATGTGCCTGCTTTGTTTTCCAAAGATGCAAATTTGAGATTGTTGTTTTTGGCGTAGCCGTATTCTACGTAGCCGATGCTGCCGACGGTTTGCAGGACTTGGGCTGTGACGCCTTCGTTGCCTTTTGCACCGAGAAAAGTACCAGTTGTGGGCCACTGTACTGTTTTGCCGTCGCCTACTGAACTTTTCCAGTCGGGGCTGATGGTACTCAGGTGTTTGGTGAAGACGGCGGTGGTACCGCTGCCGTCGGAACGGTGGACAACTGTGATGGCTTGGTCTGCTGGCAATTTAGCGCCCGGGTTGGCCGCTGCAATTTTGGGGTCGTTCCAGTTGGTAATTTTACCGGCGAAGATATCTGCGTAAACATCCCGTGGCAGTTTCAATGGTTCGGTTAAGTCTGGTAAATTGTAGCCCATGACGATACTGCCGGCTGTCATGGGCAGCAAGATGACGCCTTTGTCTGCTGGAACTTTGGCGATTTCGTCGTCTTTCATGGCGGTGTCGCTGGCCCCAAAGTCTACTGTGCCTTTGGTAAATTGTTCGACTCCGGCGCCGCTGCCTACTGATTGATAGTTAATTTGTACTTTGGGGTTGATTTTGTTGAAGTCTTGAAACCAACGCTGGTACAGAGGGGCGGGGAATGAGGCGCCTGCTGCGGTGATGGCTACGTCTGAGGCTAGGGCGAGTTTGGTGTTTTCCGCTGTGCCGGTGGCTGCCACGGGGGAAGCGCCGGGGGATGCTGCGGTGTCGCCGGGGCTGGGGCTGGTGCTTGTGGTTGTGCTGGGGCTGGTGCAAGCTGCTACACTGAGGGCGATCGCCGTAGCGGAAATTGCAGTAGTCAAACGGTTTGGATTAATCAAGTTGAGACGAAAAAGCATAGGTATAAAAAATCTGCGATCGTTATATGGGTGTCCCGCATCAGCATAGCGCGCAGAAGTAAAGGTTAGGTTAAGAATCTTTACACTTAATGGCAATTTAATATTAATTAATATTATTAATTAATTGATGAGCTTGACAATTGTGATTTTATAAGATATAGGCAAGAGAAATTGGTACGGAAACAAGCATTCGATCGCCCGATCGCGAAAAATTCCCCATTAAATTATCACAATATCCAGGCTTGAGAACCAGAAAACCATAAAATGGTGGTTTTTTTGACCGAAAATTTGGGTGCAAGCCCCGTCCTTTTAGGACGGCTTTAATTAGACTTCTTGAAAAAGCGTTTCAACGTTTGCTCATGGTTGTGGTATAATCAGGTAGGAGGATAGAGCAAATGTTTCATTTAGTCTACGAATTCAAACTCAAACCAACGCCAGGACAAATAGCAATCTTTGAAGATTGGCTAGAACAATGCCGTCGCGTATACAACTACGCATTGGCAGAGCGTAAACATTGGTTTGAGTCTCGTAGTTGTCGAATTAACGCTTGCTCTATCCGATCTGAGTTCATCATTCGGGCCGAAACAAAACGACCAACTTATGCAAGCCAGTGCAAAAGTTTAACTACGGCTAGGGCAAACATACCCACTTTGGCTGCCGTCCAAGTACACGTCCTACAGCAAACATTGAAAAGGCTTGAAAAAGCGTTTGTGAGTATGTGGGAACAAAAACACGGTTTCCCCCGCTTTAAGAAAGCAGGAACAATGCGATCGTTTGTGTTCCCACAATTGGGGGTTAACCCCGTCCAAAATCAAGCGGTGAAGCTCCCTAAAATTGGTTTGGTTAAGTTCCATCAATCACGGACTATCCCTGATGGTGCAACGATTAAGCAAGCAAGGATAGTCCGTAGGGTTAGCGGTTGGTACGTGATGTTAACCCTACAATGGGACGTTTCAGTACCCAATCTAATGCCCCACGGTGAAGGTATCGGAATTGATGTGGGACTAACTAATTTTCTAGCAACTTCTAACGGTCTTTTAGTCAAGCGCCAAAGATTTTTTAAAGACGCAGAACGCAAGCTTAAATTGCTGCAACAACGTGTCTGTCGTAAAAAACTAGGTTCTAACAATTGGCGTAAAGCTCAAAAGAAAGTCGCAAAACTGCATGAATACGTTGCTAACAGTCGGAAAGATTGGCATCGTAAATTATCTCATCAAATCTGCCAAAATGTGGGAATGATTTTCGTTGAGGATCTGAATCTGATTGGGCTGTCCAGGGCGATGCTAGGGAAACACTGCTTAGACGCAAGCTGGGGTCAGTTCTTCACAATCCTAGAGCAAACTTGTTTGAAATATGGCGTGTACTTTCAAAAGGTAAGCGCTCATAAAACGAGTCAAGTTTGCCCCAATTGTCTAACAGAAACAGGAAAAAAACAGCTTGATGAGCGTACTCATTCATGCTCGAACTGTGGCTATACAACGGACAGAGATGTTGCAGCCGCTCAAGTAGTTCTAATTAGAGGACTTGCAGCCGTAGGGCATACGGTCAAGATGCTTGCCGAGGGTAAATTCATTGGAATCCCTGCGAATCAAGAATCCCCTCGCCTTTAGGCAGGGGTATGTCAAAGTAGTGCTAGTATTAAGAATTTAAAAGCTGCGGGCATTGAAGCTTGCCTGAGACAAATGCCTTCTGCCTTATACGTTCGGACAAATGCCGTTTGATGATAATGCCTGCTCCTATTGAATTAATCTGGGCTGTTATTGGTTTGCTGCTGACGATAGGAGGCACTTTTTTGCCTGCATCTGTCACAATTCCTATTGGGTTGGGGGACGATCGAGGACTTCAGGCGTACTCTTTAGGTGTTACCTATCAAATTGGAGCCGTTTTGCTAGTAGGCTGCATGGGGGGGAAAAATGCTGCGGCTCTCTCGCAAATTGCTTATTTGGCATTAGGATTAACTTTGTGGCCAGTTTTTTCTCAAGGCGGCGGCATCGGCTATCTCAAAGAAGCGAGTTTTGGGTATTTGCTGGGTTTTGTGCCAGGTGCTTGGGTGTGCGGCTGGGTGGCTTTTAAGGTGGCTTCGCGGCTGGAATCTATGGCTTTTAGCTGTTTGTGCGGTTTGTTCACTGTTCACGCGATCGGCTTAATTTATCTAATTTTTACTTACTGGCTACCTCCGGCCAAAAAAACACCTTTATTCGATGAGATTCTTAAATATTCGGTTTATCCTCTGCCGGGACAATTGGCGGTAGTTTGTGCGATCGCAGTGCTGTCATTTACTTTGCGCCGCTTGATGTTTTATTGATTGGGTAATTGGGAATTGGTAATCGGGGATTGATAATCGGGGATTGGTTGTTGTGTCAAATAAGGTTATACTGTCATTGCGCAACGGGAGAATCATCTCGCTGCGGCTGGGATTGCTTTGCTGCACTGCATTCTGCTGGCAATAACCAGCAAAATTTGAGTAAATTATCCCATGCTCAATCCCCTATGTTCTATTCCCCAATCCATGCGTTTTAAAAGAAATCCCTTGTTCTGGGTTGCTGCTGTTATCAGTTTAGTTTTAGACCACCTGACTAAGTTTTGGGTGGTGCAAAATTTTGAATTGACGGTTCCTCCGCAGACGCAGCCGCTGTTACCTGGGGTGTTTCACTTCACTTATGTTGTTAATACCGGCGCCGCTTTTAGTATGTTCAGCAATGGCGGGGCGATTTGGTTGCGGTGGCTGTCTTTGGGCGTTAGTGTGGGATTGATGGTACTGGCTTGGTTCGGGCCGCGAATTAACCGCTGGGAACAAGCTGGCTACGGTTTGATTTTGGGGGGAGCACTGGGGAACGGGATCGATCGATTTGTTTCGGGCCACGTTGTAGATTTTATCGATTTTCGGATCATTCGGTTCCCGGTATTTAATCTAGCCGATGTGTTTATTAATGCTGGGATTGTCTGTTTGTTGATTGCAACTTTTCACAGTGCACCGCCTACTCCAAGAGTTCAGGACGATCGCAATTCTATTTCAGAGTAAATTTGAAGAAGCAAGAAGGAAGTTCGCCAACAGATTCGCTTTCTTCGGATGTAAGGGATGTAACAGCTAACTGACTGTAGGGTGCGTCAGCGGCGAGATCCTTAGTTTGTGGTCGCCACATTCAACCCTGACGCACCCTACAATCACTTGGGAAATGGCTTAAAATGAGATAAGAACAGACCTATTGTTAAAACTAAATTTGCCCGTGAATCCTAATCCATTTGCTCAAGAACGCTTACTATTTGCCCCAGCAACCCCCGATGCTGATGCTATCCCGACTATTTTTGCTTTTCCCAACGAGTACACGGTGGGTATTACCAGTCTCGGCTATCAGATAGTGTGGGCAACTTTGGCTGTGCGATCGGATATTGAAGTCAGCCGTTTATTTACTGATATCCGCGAACAACTTCCCCGACATCCAGAATTACTGGGATTTTCGCTTTCTTGGGAACTAGACTATGTAAATATTCTAAATTTATTGGAATCTCTAGAAATCCCGATTTGGGCGTCAAAACGAACTGATAATCATCCGATCGTATTCGGCGGTGGCCCGGTTTTTACTGCTAATCCAGAACCTTTTGCCGATTTTTTTGATGTGATTTTGCTCGGAGATGGCGAAAATCTCATTGACAATTTTATTGATGCTTGTAAAGAAGTCCGTACCGCCGACAGACAAACTAAATTGCGGCATTTAGCCCAAGTTCCGGGAGTTTACGTCCCCAGTTTGTACGAAGTAACTTATCTGGATGCGGCTGAGGGTATTAAATCGATTCAGCCTGTCGATTCGGGAATTCCCAGTGTGGTTGAAAAACAGACTTATCGCGGCAATACTTTATCTGCTTCCACTGTGGTGACAGAAAAAGCGGCTTGGGAAAATATTTACATGGTGGAAGTGGTTCGGAGTTGTCCAGAAATGTGCCGTTTTTGTTTGGCAAGTTATCTGACTTTGCCGTTTAGAACTGCGAGTTTGGAGGCTTCGCTAATTCCGGCGATCGATCGCGGTTTAGCTGTGACTAATCGTTTGGGTTTGTTGGGTGCTTCTGTCACTCAGCACCCGGAATTTGAAGAGTTGCTGGATCATTTGAATCATCCGAAATACGACGGCGTGCGGCTGAGTCTTTCTTCGGTAAGGACAAATACGGTGACAGTTAAATTAGCCGAAATTTTGGCAAATAGAGACAGCAAATCTGTGACTATTGCGGTGGAAAGCGGGAGCGATCGCCTCCGCAAAATCGTTAACAAAAAACTCACAAATGACGAAATTATTCAAGCTGCTATCAATGCTAAGGCTGGCGGCTTAAAGGGAATTAAACTTTACGGGATGGCGGGAATTCCCGGCGAAGAAATGGAGGATTTAGAGGAGACGGTGGCGATGATGCGGGCGATTAGAAAAGCTGTTCCCGGTTTGCGGTTGACTCTGGGATGCAGCACTTTTGTCCCGAAATCTCACACTCCTTTTCAGTGGTTTGGAGTGAATAAAGATGCGGAGAAGAGGCTGAAGTTTTTAGATAAAGAATTGCGGAAGTTAGGTTTAGAATTTAGACCTGAAAGCTATAACTGGTCTGTGATTCAGGGGTTGCTCTCCAGGGGCGATCGGCGGTTGTCTCGGCTGTTGGAATTAGTGCGGCATTACGGCGATACTTTGGGCAGTTATCGACGGGCTTTTAAGGAGTTGCGGGGACAGTTGCCAGAGATGGATTTTTATGTTTTTCAAAAGTGGGAATTGGAGCAGGTTTTGCCTTGGAGTCATTTAAAAGGGCCGCTACCGGAGGCGACTTTGAAGAAGCATTTGGCTGAGGCGATGAGTCATACAACACGACAGCCAAATCAAGAACGTGAGAATTCACTAAGTCCCGTTTAGTAAAAAGGAGAACTGGAAAAATAACGACTGGTTTGAAAACTCCTAGTAGCTACTATATGGAGATAATCACAACTTTTCCACCGCGTCCAATTACTTATGAAGCTGAGTTAATCGCTAGACAAAATCGGATTGATTCTATTGTGAGTCGGAGCAATCTCACGCAGGACGCTCGGGATTACTTAAACGTGTTGGGTACTCTTGTTTATGATTGCGAACAAAAACATGAGCCAATGCCAGTCTTGAAAGGTATCGCACTACTGAAAGCACTGATGGTTGAAGACAATATTCAAGAAAAAGATTTGGTTAATATTTTTGAATCAGAGTCTTGGGTATCTGAGATGATGGATGGAAAGCGGGAACTGACGGCGAGTCAAATTCAAAAGTTAGCTAAGTTTTTCTATCTTTCCCCTGTGGCATTTCTTGAGTATAATTAATTGCCAGGATACTGGGATGAGTGACGCACTATAATATAATTATGCCCGAAGTCCAACCGAAAGAAATTCAGCGTTATACTACGCCAGATAACAAAGTGCCTTTCGATCAGTGGTTTGATTCGCTGAGAGATATCAATGCTCAAGCCAAGATTATATCTAGGCTTAACCGAATTGCTGATGGTAATTTAGGAGACTATCGCTCCGTGGGGGAAGGCGTATGCGAACTCAAAATCAATTATGGGCCTGGCTACCGAATCTATTTTGGACAAATAGGAATGACAATTGTGATTCTCATCTGCGGAGGCGATAAAAGCACTCAAGACAGAGATATTCGCCAAGCTAAAGAATACTGGACAGATTATAGGAGTTAAGACAATGCCTAAAAGCCTACCTTATCATCCATTTTTGATTGAATCTCTCAGAAAAAAGCCCGAACTAGCAGCAGCCTATATAACGGCGACATTAGAGGAAGAAGAGCCGGAACCTGAACTGCTAAAACGAGCTCTCAGCGATGTAGCAGAAGCTCTAGGTCAACCAAAAATGACTCCCGAACAATATGAATTGCACTTAAAAAGACTGGATGAATTGCTGTCGCAGCAAGGAAGTGATACGATTTATAATCTGGGAACTTGGCTGAATGCTTTGGGATTGAAACTAACAGTTGCTGTTTGTACTGATACAGAGGATAATACTGCAAATGCTGAAACGCGATCGCACTTAACTGTCTAGCCCAACGATACAATGCCCAATTTTAAATACTCGTCACTGATTAATGCCACGGTTGAAGCAGTCTGGAACTTTCACGAAAGGCCCGACATTCTGCAACTTTTGACTCCGCCTTGGCAACCGGTGAAAATCATTCGCCGCGAAGGGGGACTAGATGTGGGTGCTGTATCAGAATTTCGCCTGTTATTGGGGCCGATTCCTGTAAAATGGGTGGCGACTCACACTGAGTGCGAACAATATCGCTTGTTTGTTGATGAACAAACTGAGGGGCCGATGGCACGTTGGACTCACCGACACGAGTTTACCTCAGAAAATGGCAAGACTAGATTGACAGATGCGATCGCATTTTCGATACCGGGCGGCCCGATTGTGGATTTGCTGTTAGGTTGGTGGGTGGAAATGCGGTTAACAGATATGTTTCGCTACCGCCACGAAGTTACCAAAAGAGAGTGCGAGAAAGATGCAAACAACGGCTGAATATTACTGTGCTTTCTGCGGCGAACCGAGTACAACTTTTGTTGATATCAGCGGCGGAATGGAGCAATCTTATATCGAAGATTGTCAAGTTTGCTGTCGCCCGAATGTTCTGTATGTCCGAATAGATGAAGATACTCTCGATATTGAAATAGATACTGACTATCAAGAATAAGCGACTATAAAAATGTATGGATTGGATTTCAAGCTGACTTGGTATAATTCATAAATTTTGAAGCTGCTGCTTCGACAAAAGCCCGAAAAATTCCGCAGTGGGCGATACTTTTGGGCGACAGTTCTGGATGCCACTGAACTGCTACCATCCAAGGGTGATATTTGTACTCCATTGCTTCTATCAAACCGTCTGGTGCTCGGGCTACAATTTGCCAACCGGGAATCATTGTTTGCACGGCTTGATGGTGCCAAGAAACAACTTTTGTTGCAGTTGTTCCCATGATTTTTGCTAGCCGGCTGTCTGGCTCAATTTTTATGATATGCTCGATCGGGCAAATCGGGTTTTCTTGTCGGTGATTAATCTCGTCTCCGTAAGCATCCGGTACGTGAACGACCAAATTGCCCCCGCTAGCTACGTTCAGGACTTGCATTCCCCGGCAAATCCCCAACACAGGTATGTCAGCCCTCAAAGCTAGCTTTGCTAAGTTTAATTCAAAATTGTCGCGTTCTGCATTAACCGAGTAAACTGTGCGATCGACATAACCGCCATAAAGCTCGGGGTTAATATCTCCGCCCCCCGAAAAAATCAAACCGTCTACTGCCTCAAAAATACTAGCCGGATCTAATTGATTGGGCGGCAGCAAAATCGGAATGCCACCAGCAGCCTGAACTGCATCAATATAAGCTCCATTTAAGCGATATTCGCCTGCTGAACAGCGGTTGTATGTTGTGATGCCAACGATAGGAAATTTTTTCATTTGCTACAGACGGGGAGATAATTATTTAGATTAATACTCAGATTTGGCACTATTTGTAATCAGTGTTTCATGGGCGGGCTAGAAGCCCACCCCACAATAAAACTTACTTACTTATTGTGGAACAGGCATCTTGCCTGTTTCTTGCCGGATTTATTGTGATTCCTAGATTAAACTGAGCATTCCCTGCACTGCTGTCTAATTTGTAACAGTTTCAGTATTAGTTTCCGGCAGCGGTTTGCGCGTGCACAGATAAGCGAGTGGCCCGAACAGCGGCACTAATGTCACTGCCCAAAATGCTGCGACGTTCTGCATTCCTCGGCGCGCCATGTCGTCGACCAATAAGGCAGGAAATAGCAGGCAAAGCATACAAAAATCTAAACTCACTACATGGATAAAGCGGGTAGTCTGCCACTGCCCAATAAAATCAGACCAATCGCCTTTTGTCAAGCCAAAGGAAACTAAAGCAGCAGCGCCCAATGTTAGGACAATGGCAGTAAAACGGGAGTCTAATATCTTTAAAAAGATATTTTTATGACCGGGAAATTCAGGATTCGGTTCGCGCAGGGCTAAATAAGGCAGCAAGGCAAAGGCGCCGACGCCAAAGGATAAAGTGGCAAATAGCCATGCAGGTATTTTCTGGCCCCTGCCGTCAGCAAATAAGACGCAACTGTAGATGAGCGGCCAGACTCCCATGATGTAGAACAACGCTACAATTAAAGGGTTGATGCCTGCTATTTTGCCTGTGGAAAGATTGGTAATTAGTGTGATGGTTTCTGGGCTGTTGGGTGGTGCAAATACAAAGGCGTAGGTGGTAAATGCAATCCAAATCAGCCAAAATCCAATTTTTCTGAACATAGTTAGTTTTATTTACTTCTGATATTACTATAACAATCTTAAAGGGTTTTTGAATCAGGGTAAACGCATCTTAAATTTAACCCAAAATATGCTACAGTTAGAGCCGACTAATTTTCTATGTAGTTTGTTGTAGTTCATGAGTGCTATCAATGGCAAGAGGTTTTAGTAAAGCTGTAACTTCCCAACAAAAAGAAACAGATTCATTGCCGTCAATTAATATTTTAAATGCCAGTTTTTTAGAACATTTTG
>JACJNY010000076.1 GCA_014695295.1 Microcoleus sp. FACHB-61
CAGAAACCGTAGAGTTGAGAGAACATCCTCAACCAGAATCAGAACCAGTTCCAGAAACCGTAGAGTTGAGAGAACATCCTCAACCAGAATCAGAACCAGTTCCAGAAACCGTAGAGTTGAGAGAACATCCTCAACCAGAATCAGAACCAGTTCCAGAAACCGTACAGCCGATTAAAGGGAAGCATCTCAGTTTGGGTGTCACAGGAACCAGATCATCTTACTCGCTACAGATATCTAAACAAGCAAGCAGGATGCTCACTTTTGTAAAAAAAGTTTTTTACAAAAGTGAGATACTCCCGATAGAACCTTCTCCACCAGAACCGATTGTCCAAAATCTAGAAGTTTCAGAAACCGTAGAGTCGATCGAGCATCATGAACCAGAACCGATTGTCGAAAATCTGCAAGTTTCAGAAACCGTAGAGTCGATCGAGCATCCTCAGTCAGAATCCGAACCAGTTGTAGAAAGGCAAGAGTCGATCGAGCATCATGAACCAGAACCGATTGTCGAAAATCTAGAAGTTTCAGAAACAGTAGAGTCGGTTGAGCATCCTCAACCAGAATCCGAACCAGTTGTAGAAAGGCAAGAGTCGATCGAGTATTCTCAACCAGAATCCGAACCCATTACAGAAACACCAGAGGAAATAAGCGATTTAGAACCCGGAATGCAACCAGTCGCAGAGTTTCTGGAAACTGTAGAAAGACAAGAGTCGATCGAGCATTCTCAACCAGAACCGATAGTCGAAAATCAACTCGTTGTCGAAACAGTAGAGTCGATCGAGCATTCTCAACCAGAACCGATAGTCGAAAATCAACTCATTGTCGAAACAGTAGAGTCGATCGAGCATTCTCAACCAGAACCGATAGTCGAAAATCTAGAAGTTTCAGAAACGGTAGAGTCGATCGAGCATTCTCAACCAGAACCGATAGTCGAAAATCTAGAAGTTTCAGAAACAGTAGAGTCGATCGAGCATTCTCAACCAGAACCGATAGTCGAAAATCAACTCGTTGTCGAAACAGTAGAGTCGATCGAGCATTCTCAACCAGAACCGATTGTCCAAAATCTAGAAGTTTCAGAAACAGTAGAGTCGATCGAGCATCCTCAACCAGAACCGATAGTCGAAAATCTAGAAGTTTCAGAAACGGTAGAGTCGATCGAGCATCCTCAACCAGAACCGATAGTCGAAAATCTAGAAGTTTCAGAAACAGTAGAGTCGATCGAACATCCTCAACCAGAACCGGTGGTCGAAAATCTGCTCGTTGTCGAAACAGTAGAGTCGATCGAACATCCTCAACCAGAACCGATAGTCGAAAATCTGCTCGTTGTCGAAACAGTAGAGTCGATCGAGCATCCTCAACCAGAACCGGTGGTCGAAAATCTGCTCGTTGTCGAAACAGTAGAGTCGATCGAGCATTCTCAACCAGAACCGATTTTAGATTCACCAAAGTCGATCGAGCATTCTCAGCCAGAACCGATTGTCGAAAATCTTCTTGTTGTCGAAACGGTAGAGTCGATCGAGCATTTTCAACCAGAACCAGAACCGATTTTAGATGCACCAAAGTCGATCGAGCATTCTCAACCAGAACCAGAACCGATTTTAGATGCACCAAAGTCGATCGAGCATTCTCAACCAGAACCGATTGTCGAAAATCTTCTTGTTGTCGAAACGGTAGAGTTGATCGAGCATTCTCAACCAGAAGCAGAACCGATTTTAGATGCACCAAAGTCAATCGAGCATTCTCAACCAGAACCAGAACCGATTTTAGATGCACCAAAGTCGATCGAGCATCCTCAACCAGAACCGGTTGTCGAAAATCGGCTTGTTGTCGAAACGGTAGAGTCGATAGAACGTTCTCACCCAGAATCCGAACCGATTTTAGATACACCAAAGTCGATCGAGCATTCTCAGCCAGAACCGATTGTCGAAAATCTTCTTGTTGTCGAAACGGTAGAGTCGATCGAGCATTCTCAACCAGAACCGATTGTAGATGCACGAAAGTCGATCGAGCATCCTCAACCAGAATCCCAACCAGTTGTAAAAAATCGGCCGCTTAAAAAAAAGCCACAACCGAGTAGCGATTCTCGACCAGAAGAGCCACCTATTACCAAAAAGCGACAAATAGAAAAAAAGCAAAAGGATAGCGACGACAGCGAAAAACCAGCCGCAGGCGACTCAGAATGAACCAATTACCAATGACCAATTACCCATTCCCAATTCCTAAATGTTAGTAATGATTAGTAATATTGTCGCAATTTACCGCAAAGAACTACAAAGCTATTTTGCCTCGCCATTAGCCTATGCCATCGCAGCAGTCTTTTGGCTAATCACCGGATACTTTTTAATAGCCATCCTCCTCGCCCCCGACGGGTTAATTCCCCAAATCGGCCAGCGAGACCAAATGGGAATTACCGAACCTCCCATCGACGTAGCCTACGAATTCCTGCAACTCTTCCTGCGAATCATGGGTTCCCTTTCGTTGTTCGTACTACCCGCACTCTCAATGGGACTTTACGCAGAAGAACGCAAACGCGGCACCTTAGAACTATTAGCCACATCGCCCTTAACAAACTGGGCAGTTGCTACCGGCAAACTCCTCGGAGTTTTAACCTTTTATACCACAATGTTGCTGCCTCTGCTGTTCTGCGAGGCGATCGTCCTCAGTTCCTCAACCCCACCCGTACCCCCCGGAGTTCTTCTGCTAGGACACGCCGGCTTAATCTTACTAGCAGCAGGAGTATTGTCGCTCGGAATGTTTATTTCCTCCCTCACAGACAGCACAATTTTATCAGCCATCCTCACCTTCGCTCTAGTATTATTTCTCTGGGTGATCGATGCAGTCGCCGTCAGTATAGGTGGCCCCTTCGGAACAGCATTAGGACATTTGTCGCTCCTAACAAATTACACCAATCTTGTCAAGGGAGTTTTCGATACCAGCAGTTTAATTATGTTTGCCAGTTACATCATTTTAGGAGTATTTTTGACCGCCCAATCCATCGATGCCCTGCGATATCAGCGTTCTTAAAAATATTAGGAAAGGCTGCGGGGAATCTAGAGGAAAGAGTGGGAAAGTAGGAGAGTTGGAGAGTCGCACATTAACAGAGAAACCACCAATTCCCAATTCCCAATTCCCAATTCCCAATTCCCAATTCCCAATCAATGTTAGTTATTCCACTAATTTCTTGAAATAATGAGATTTATTAACCCAAAAATCGACTTTGCGTTCAAAAAAATATTCGGTTCCCGCGACAGCAAAGACATCCTGATTAATTTTTTAAACGCCATCCTTTATGAAACACAGCAGGTCATCGAAGACTTAGAAATAATCGACTCCCCGCCAGAAAATCCAACTCTCGGAGTCCAAGACACACACCTAGATGTCAAAGCCACAATTAACGGCGGCAGAATCGCCCTCGTTGAAATTCAACTGATCAACGTGCCTTCCTTCGGGAACAGAGTTTTGTACAATGCTGCCAAAAGCTACAGCCAGCAATTAACAGGAAAAGAACGCTACGAAAGACTAAAAACAGTAATTTCCTTGAAAATTGCCGACTTTGAAATGTTTGAAAATCAGCCCGAATTTATGTCGAGGTTTGTTTTTCAAGAAAAAGAGCAACAGTTTGAGAGTCCAGATACTGAAATAGAATTAGTATTTATCGAACTGCCAAAATTTAGTAAGGAATTAGAAGCATTAGAAACCACCGCCGACAAATGGATTTACTTTCTCAATAACACCAGCACTCTGGAGACAATACCAGAAAGATTGAGTGCAGTTCCAGAAATTCAGAAAGCTTTGACAATTGCCAACGAAGACAACTTCACTCAGAAAGAATTAAATGAATTGCAGAAGCAAGAACTGTGGATTCAAGACCAGCAGATTGCCATAGATGTAGCAAGAGAACAGGTGACAAAAGCCGCTCAACTTTCGTTAATATTGCGTCAGCTAGTGAGGCGCTTAGGCACAATACAACCGGAAACCGAAAACTGCATCCGTCAATTAGGCATAGAGGAATTAGAAGAACTAGGAGATGCCGTGCTCGATTTCAACCATCCGTCAGATTTAACAGCATGGTTGCAAGCTAATGCTATATAGAATAACATCCTCAAACCGTACCTTATGAAAATTAGCAAAAGAAATTGGAAATACGTTTTTTTGCTGGGCCCCCTCCTCATCGCAGCGGGGGTAACAGCAGCACTTGTATCCGGAGTATGGGACGCCCTGACAGTCGGTTTAGTTATTGCCGGAGCAGTGACGATCGCACTTTGGCTGCTATATTTGAGTTACGAACAAAGCTTTTGGGGGAAGCGTTCCACTCAAGCCAGCACCAACGCCCTGATTGCTACCCTCGCCGTCTTTGTGATTCTCGGAGTAATTAACTTCATAGCAGTTCGCTATCCCGTCCGCATCGACTTAACCGAAAGCCAACAATTTACCCTCGCCCCTCAGACTCAACAAATACTGCGAAACCTGCAACAAACAGTCAAAGTTTGGGTATTTGACCCCACCCAAAATCCCCAAATCAAAGAATTGCTGCAAAGCTACAAACGCGAGGGAGGCGAAAAGTTCCAATTCGAGTTTGTTGACCCGCTAGCCCAACCGGGAAAAGCGCGGGAATTTAGCATTACCAGCATCGGAGAAGTTTACCTGCAATCCGGCGACAAAAAACAGGTACTGCAAAAAGGCGGCACTGCTTTTGGTAGCGACCCGAATCAAGGTCTTTCAGAGATAAAACTTACCAATGGCTTAGAAGAAATCCTGAGCACTCGCGTTGCTACAGTTTACTTTTTGCAAGGCAAAGGAGCCCGCCCGCTAAAGGAAGGTCAAGGCGGAATTCAGCAAGCTGAAAAAGCTCTGAAAGATAAATACTACAACGCTCAAACGCTGAATTTGACCGAACGCAAAGAAGTGCCAGAAGATGCAGATGCTTTAATCGTTCCCGGGTTGGAAAAACCGTTTTCCGATACAGAAATTAAAGCACTAAGAGCTTATCTCGATCGCGGCGGCAGTTTATTGTTAATGGTAGACCCGGCAATTGATACGGGATTAGACAAATTGCTGCAAGAATGGGGCGTAAAACTCGACACCCGTTTGGCCATCGATGCTTCGGGCACTGGTCAAAGATTTGGCCTCGGCCCCACGGTTCCCACAGTCAGGCGCTACGGCGAACATCCGATTACTCAAAGTTTTGGCAACGGTATTTCATTTTATCCGTTTGCGCGTGCTGTGGAAACCTCGCCAGTAGAAGGGATAGAGGAAAAACCGCTGATTTGGACGAGTCAGGAAAGTTGGGCGGAAAGCGATTTAACGACTAAGAAATTGGAGTTCGATCAGAAGACCGATCGACAAGGCCCGCTATTATTAGGTGTCGCTTTAGTTCGATCGTCCACTGACAGCACTCCCTTAAAGCCCTCACCTTCACCAACACCAACACCGGTCACGCCTTCACCCCAAGCATCGCCGACAACTTCACCGTCGCCGACAACTTCACCATCGCCGACAGATTCACCGTCGCCGACAGATTCGCCATCGCCGACAGATTTACCGTCGCCGACAGATTCACCGTCGCCGACAGATTCGCCATCGCCGACAGATTCACCGTCGCCAACAACTTCGCCATCGCCGACAACTTCGCCATCGCCAACAACTTCGCCATCACCGACAACTTCGCCATCGCCGACAGATTCACCGTCGCCAACAACTTCACCGTCGCCGACAACTTCACCGTCGCCGACAACTTCACCGTCGCCGACAACTTCACCGTCGCCGACAACTTCACCAACAGCTTCCCCAATCAGCTATTCGGTGATTGTCTCGCAAGAAGCTACGCCTCCAGCATTACCGACGACTTCGCCAACACCGGCAGCATCTCCGACAGCATATCCCACAGCATATCCAGAAAGTTCGCCAACACCGACAGAATCTCCCACAGCATCTCCCACACCGACACCAGAAACATCTCCCACAGCATCTCCCACAACATCTCCCAGTCCCAAGTCAACTCCTTCTGCGCCTTCAACTCCTAGAAAAACATCGCGAATGATAGTAATTGGCACATCTCAATTTGTGACTAACGGTTGGTTTGACCAACAACTCAATAGCGACGTGTTTCTCAATTCAGTCAGTTGGTTGAGTAAACCAGACCAACAAAGCTTTTCTATCAGTCCGAAAAAAGCTACCAACCGTCGCATTAACATGACGACCATCCAAGTAGGATTGCTGGTGTTAGCTTGGCTAATTTGGCCTTTACTCGGACTGGGAATTGGCGGCGCTATCTGGTGGAAGAGAAGATAAGTTAGTTGACTGTTGTTAGTTGACAGTTGACAGTTGACAGTTGACAGTTGTCATTTGTCATTTGTTAATCCTTTGCTGTGGCTAATAACAAATAACCAATAACATTAATCCACAGTCAACAGTCAACAGTCAACAGTTAACAATGCCCAATGCCCAATGCCCAATGCCCAATTCTCAGTTACTATGAAATTGCAGAAAAATACATTAGTATTGATAGCCGTCGCGCTGAGCATGACGGGGTTGGTTGCTTTGTTCGAGATGCAAGTATCTCCGAAAGAGGAAGCGGCTAAGGAAGAAAAACAGAAAATTTTTGCTTTTAACTCCGATCGCGTACAATTCTTTACAGTCAAAACTCCCGAAAAAATATTGACCTTTGAGCGAGTTTATGCTACAAAAGGAGGCAAGTCTAGCTGGGAAATGAAATTGCCAGTGCAAGCACACGCGAGTCAGGCATCGGTGGATTTTTTGCTAGACAGGCTGGCAACAGGAAAGAGCGATCGCACAATTAATATTACTGCTGCTCAACTGCCAGAATTCGGTCTCGACCAACCCCAAGCTACAGTCACAGTAAAGCTGGACAACCAGGAAACTCACCGCCTAGTTTTAGGCAAAACAGACTTTAGCGGCCGCTTCTTGTACGCTCAAGCCAATCCGCCGGAAGCGCCCCCTCAAAATTCCACCCAAAATTTGCCCGTGCTGCTAGTGCCTTTTGACTTTAAAAATGCCGTCCAGCGACCTTTGTCAGAGTGGAAAAAAGCAGAAGCACCCAAAACAGACAAACCGCAAAAACCATCTCCCACGCCAAGTCCTGAGAATAAATAGATGGCCGATCGATCTGAGATGTTGCACCATTCTCAATAAGCCTTTTATGAACAGGCAAGATGCCTGTTCCACAAAGAGTGAATTTTCTTGTGGAACAGGCATCTTGCCTGTTGCTGACAATGGTGCGCTCTAGGATAGAATTTAAAGAACAAATCCCAAAACCTGTTACATCCAACATTCCTCACCTAAAATACAGAAAAGTCTAAACTTAAACTGTATTTAAGTAGCGTGCATTACCCCCAGGAAAGGGCGAATATGTTTCAGACAGCACTCAACCAAGGTACGACAGCAACGGATACAGCGCTTGACGTTGAACTCCGCAAGGTCTTTAAGGTATTTAACGGCGAAACCGCAGTCCGCGGAGTAGACCTCAACATCCGCCAAGGAGAATTTTTTAGCATCCTCGGGCCTAGCGGCTGCGGCAAGACTACGACGCTGCGGTTAATCGCTGGGTTCGAGACTCCCTCGGCGGGCGAATTGATGATTCGCGGCCAGTCGATGACCAACACTCCAGCTTACCGCCGTCCGGTAAATACTGTGTTTCAAAGCTATGCTTTGTTCGGACACATGAATGTCTGGGACAATATCGCTTTTGGATTGCGGATAAAAAAGCTGGGGAAAGCGGAAATTGAAGAACGGGTACGGGAAGTTTTGCAATTGGTGAAAATGGAATCTTTCGCCAACAGGTTTCCCGGTCAAATGTCGGGCGGCCAGCAGCAGCGGGTGGCTTTGGCGAGAGCTCTGGTAAATCGACCGGCGGTTCTGCTGCTGGACGAGCCCCTGGGTGCTCTGGATTTGAAGTTGCGCAAGCAGATGCAGTTGGAACTATCGAATTTGCATCAAGAATTGGGCTTGACTTTTGTGATGGTGACTCACGACCAAGAAGAGGCGATGAGTCTGTCTGACCGGATTGCGGTGATGCACGAGGGCAGGATTGAGCAAATTGGCTCTCCTGAAGAAATTTATGAGTGCCCGCAGACGGCTTTTGTGGCGGATTTTATTGGGGATACGAATTTGTTTTCTGGTACGGTGGAGTCGATCGACCGATCGACTATCACAGTTCGCACATCAGGCAATCTGAAAATAGTCGTTCAGCAGTCGGATATGTGGAGTGGTGTCACAGGCGACTCTGTTGTGGTCAGCGTTCGGCCGGAAAAAGTATATTTGAATCTCTACCAGCCGGAAGTGTCGGTCAACTGTTTTGAAGGGCGGCTCAAAAATACTATGTACATGGGCACGCACGTTCATTACGTGGTTGAGTTGGCGTCGGGCGATAAAATTACTGTACGCCAGCCAAATACTGGCGGTTCTTTCCCAGATCCGCACACGCCGATTTACGCTTATTGGGGAACTACTGATTGTCTCGCTTTGACCGATCGAGCATAATTACGAAGGAAGTTCGGCAACGAACGCGCGATCGAGATTTAACGGATGTCACGGAGGTCGGGAAGTTCGGCAACGAACAGTGTACGGGATTTAACAGATTTAACGGATGGATGTTGCAGGAAAGTTCGGCAACGAACAGTGTAGGGGATTTAACGGATTTAATCGAATTTCCCAATCCCTAATGCCCCAATCTAAAATCTAAAATCTAAAATCTAAAATCGAATTTCCCAATCCCCAATTCCCCAATCTAAAATCTAAAATCTAAAATCTAAAATCGAACTGTGCCTCCGACTAACTTACCAATTTCCAGGATTTTTCCGGCTAATTCTACACGCCGTCAGTTCCTAAAAAATTCGGCGGCGACAATTTCCGGGTTAGCTGTTTCGAGTTGCGGCTGGCGGCTTGCAGACGTGCAATCTGCTCCTGCCGTCAAAGGTGCTGCCGACCAACTTTTCATCTATACTTGGGCAGGCTATACCGATGACGCTTTGCTCGATCGCTTTGCCGAAAAAACAGGCATTCGCGTAGTGGCCGACGTGTTTAGCTCCAACGAAGAGATGCTGGCGAGAGTTCAAGCCGGTGGCGCCCGCGCCTACAGCATCATTTACCCGTCTGACTACATGGTGGTTCAAATGACGGAACTGGGGCTGTTGAGTCCATTAGACCACTCGATTTTGGGCGGGCTCGATCGGCTCCGAAAACAGTTCCAAAACCCTGTTTATGACCCAGGAAACCGCTACAGCGTGCCTTTGAGTTGGGGAACCACAGGCTTGATTTACAACACCGAACAACTCAAAGAAGAGCCTGAAGATTGGGAGTATTTGTGGCAGCACAAACAGGAGTTAGCAAAGCGAATGACGCTGGCGAGTGATGTTCGAGAAGTCATGGGCGCTGCGTTGCGGATGCTGGGCTATTCTCTGAATTCTACGAACCAAGAGCAAGTGAAACAAGCTTACGAAAAGTTGGTGGAGCTCAAACCGGCGATCGCATCTTTTACTACTGATGCTTGGCGGCCTCAAATGCTGACGGGGGATTTGAAGGTAGCTATGTGTTATTCTTCTGATGCTAATGAAGTAATTTCAGATAACGATAAATTAAAGTATGTCGTCCCCAAAAGCGGTTCTTCTCTGTGGACTGACACTTTAGTAATTCCTAAAGGTTCTCCCAATCCCGAAGCAGCTTATAAATGGATTAACTTTATGCTGCAACCCGATGTCGCTGCTTCTTTAGTAGAGAGGCTCAGTTTTTCAACTCCTTCGGAAGATGCCTTTAGTTTGTTGCCGCCGGAAGTGCGCGAAAACGACATTCTTTTCCCTTCGGAAGCTGTTTTGAAAAAGTGCGAAGGTGTGGCTCCGGTAGGCAAATTTATGGAAGTGTACGATCGCTATTGGACTCAATTAACCAGCGGCTAATCATCAAACCTAGGGCGGGTTTTACACGCAATCTCTGATTCTTACCCAATATTTACATAAACCCGCCCCCCTACAGCAGATCGCCCACTCTATCCGTATTATATCCGCGTTAATCAGCGTTCATCAACGCTTAAAAACTCAAAAAAATTGATCTATGGCTGTTTCAACTAGAACTCCCCCTCCTATTCCTCCCAATTCTCCCTTGAAGGCTGAAACTGTTTCCCCGTGGTCGGCGTGGACAGGTCCGCTGGCATTACTCGGCCCTTCTGGCTTGTTGCTGCTTTTATTATTAGTCATACCAACTCTGGTGATTTTTCAGCTTAGTTTGGTGCCGAATATTAAACCGGGAGATTTGGTGAATCCTTCGGGAATCGGCAATTACCTGCGAGTGTTTGAGCCGCTGAATTTGCAGGTGATGGGTCGATCGCTTTTTTTCGCAACGGGGACTACTATTCTGTGTTTGCTGCTGGGATTTCCCGTCGCTTACTGGATCGCCCTCAATGTCTCGAAAAAGTGGCGAAATTTAACTTTGTTAGGCTTTGTGTTGCCGCTGTGGACTTCTTCACTGTTGCGATCGTATGCTTGGATTACAATTCTGCGTCCTACGGGGGTTCTCAACTCGCTGCTGGCACTTGTAGGCATTCCTCCTCTGGAATTGCTTAATCAAAGTTCCGCAGTTTTAATCGGCATGGCTTACAGTTATTTGCCTTATATCGTGACAATTCTCTACGCTTCTTTGGAAAAGTTAGACCGCAGGTTGCTGGAAGCATCTCAGGATTTGGGCGCGAATCCAGTGGAAACTTTCTGGAAAGTGACAGTACCTCAGACGATGCCGGGAATTGCTGCGGGCTCTTTGCTAGTATTTATTAGCAGTTTGGGCGATTTTGTCGATCCGGAGTTGCTCGGTGGAGCTTCGAGTATGACGGCGGCTCGTTTGATTTACAATCAGTTTTTGGGGGCGACTCAAAATTGGGGCCTGGGTTCGGCTCTGAGTATGGTATTAATCTTCGCAGTGAGTATCGGAATTGCTCTTTTGCTCAAATATGGCGATCGGAATGCAATTTAGGATGTTGAAGGAAGAAGGAAGAAGGAAGAAGGAAGAAGGAAGAAAACAATCCTAATTTTTCCTATTACCAATTACCGATTACCAATTACTGATTACTAATTACCGATTACCAATTACCGATTACCGAGAAATGGAAAATACCGCCGAAAATCCACAGGAGGAAATACAAGCCGATATGTACTTAAAACCTAAATTTAAGATTTCTTGGCAGGTGATATTTGCCGTTGTGATGTTTTTTTATATGTACCTGCCCATCCTCGTACTAACCTTTTACAGCTTTAACAAATCGCGTTTTAGCGCAGGTTGGGAAGGATTTACTTTAGATTGGTACGTTAAATTATTTAGCGATACGCGGATTTTAGTTGCCCTGAGAAACAGTTTAACCGTGGCTGTTTGTGCAGTTGCAATCTCTGCTGTACTCGGCACTTTGATGGCCGTTGGTTTAGCCCGCTACCGCTTTCCTGGCAAGAGTTTATATCAGGGAGTTTCCTACTTGCCGATTATTATTCCAGATATTGCGACCGCAGTTGCTACTCTGGTATTTTTAGCGGCGCTGGCTATTCCTCTGAGTTTGTGGACAATTGTCGCCGCTCACATTGTGTTTTGTCTGGCTTACATCGCCCTAGCTGTTTCTACTAGATTGGCAGATTTAAACCCGTATTTAGAAGAGGCTGCATTGGATTTGGGTGCAACGCCTGTTGAGGCTTTTATTCAGGTTTTGCTCCCTCAATTAATACCCGGAATTGTTTCGGGTTGTCTGCTTTCTTTTGTCCTCAGCATGGACGATTTTTTGATTGCGAGTTTTACCGCAGGTAGCGGGACTACAACTCTGCCGATGGAAATTTTTAGCCGGATTCGGACTGGGGTGAAACCTGATATTAATGCTCTCAGCGTGCTGTTGATAGTAGGTTCGGGAGGATTGGCATTTTTAGCCGAATATTTGCGCGGCCGGGGCGAGCAAAAACGGGCTCATTAGTCATGAGCCATTGGTTATTGGTTATTAGTCATCAAAAAACCCGGTTTCTTAAAGAAACCGGGTTTGTGAAGCGGTAAGGTGCGAAGTACGCAGGCTACAGAGGTTCTGCGTCTAGGACTCAATTGCTGCTACTTGGCTGGTAATTTCACTTTAGTAGCCAAACCTAGTGCTTCCAAAACTTGAATAGTCATCCAAGTGAAGTCAATTTCCCACTTTTCCATCCCGTGACGCGCAGAGTATTGATAAGCGTGGTGGTTGTTGTGCCAGCCTTCGCCGTAAGTCAGGAGAGCCACCCACCAACAGTTAGTAGAACTATCCTTTGTTTCGTAAGTGCGGTAGCCAAATTTGTGAGTGGCGCTGTTTACAAACCAGGTGCAGTGATACACGAAAATTAAGCGGACAAAAATTACCCAAACTACAAACGGCCAGCCTGCTGCTAAGTAGAGCAAGACGCCAAATGCGATTTGAATGGGGAGAAAGTAGTTTTGCAAAAACTGGTAAAAGGGGTCGCTCGAAATGTCTTTTGTGCAGCGGGCAATTTCAGCGTGAGCTGGACCTTTATATAGCATCCAACCCATGTGACTCCACCAAAAACCCTTTTGGGCATTGTGAGGGTCGAGCGCATTTTGGTCAGAGTGGGTGTGGTGCAATCGGTGCAGCCCAACCCAATCAATTATTCCTCCTTGACAGGCAAGGGCTCCGCAAAATGCTAGAAAGTATTCTACGAATTTTGGTGTCTGAAAACTGCGGTGGGTGAGCAGGCGATGCCATCCGAGAGTTATTCCCAAACCGCCAGTTATCCAGTGCATGAATACTGTTAAACCAACTGCTGTCCAATTGAAGTTACTGGGTAGCAGTGCGAACAAAGCGCCGATATGAAGTCCTGCTAAACTAATAACGTGCTTCCAATTGTATTGGAGTTTTTCTTGCGTTGCAATTGTCATTCTCTTTTTGATTTCTGATGAGATGCCGAGCTAGATTCACGCATAATAGTTGGGATTGAACAGTGAACTTTTTTTCTGCACTCTTGCCCAAACTAATAAAGAATCAATGATAGATTTGGGATTAGGATTGAAAAAGATTTACGGTTGTATTTTGAAAATAAAAAATTTGGCTGCCAAACAAAATTTTTTCTTCCCAATTATATTATAACTGATTCTGGTTTTGGTTGGGTCGATCGCACCAGAGGATTCGACCTTACTTCAACCCAACCTATACCGATCGCAAAAACAGGATTAGCCATTGGTCACAAGCCATTAGTCCAGAACTGATGAGCGACAACCAATGACTAATTGCCGATCGCTATTTTTCTGCTAATTTCACTTTGGTTGCCAAACCCAGCGATTGCAGCAATTGAATTGTCATCCAGGTGAAGTCGATTTCCCACCATTGGAGACCGTGGCGAGCCGAGTATTGAAAGGCGTGGTGGTTGTTGTGCCAGCCTTCGCCGTAGGTGAGCAGAGCCACCCACCAACAGTTGGTCGAGCGATCGCCCGACTCGTAGGTGCGGTAGCCGAATTTGTGGGTAGCGCTGTTAACCAGCCAAGTGCAGTGGAACACCACTACGATCCGCATAAACACGCCCCAAACCACGAAAGACCAGCCGCCTAATAAATAAAGCAACACACCGAAGACAACTTGGATGGGGATAAAATATGCTTGGAGAAACTTGTATACTGGGTCGTCGCCGATGTCTTTAGTAAAGCGGGGGATTTCAACTCTGATCGGAAGATCCGAGAGCATCCAGCCCATGTGGCTCCACCAGAAGCCTTGATTGGAATCGTGGGGATCTGTTCCGGTGTCTGAATGTATGTGGTGTAACCGGTGCATTCCCACCCAGTCGATCGGGCCACCTTCACAGGAAAGAGTACCGCAAATAACTAGAAAATACTCTAGCCATTTCGGTGTTTGAAAACTGCGGTGCGTTACAAGGCGGTGAAATCCGAGAGTAATTCCTAAACCACCTGTTACCCAATGCAGGAATACTGCTAGCCCGACAGCAGACCAGCTAAAATTACCCGGCAGCAAGGCAAATAAAGCACCGATGTGCAGAAAGGCCATAAAGCCTACGACAGGCCAATCAGGAGAAGTTTTTTTGGAAGTTGCAATCGTCATGAATATATTATGTTTACAAACTAGGGGCCGCATCTACGCCATAATGAACAGCGCGCACGCAAAGGGTGAGCGAGGTATAGATGAATAGCGTTTCACGGCTACAGGAAGCAGAACAGGCACTCTTTCAGATTTTTTCTGGTATTGACACTACAGTCAAGCAAAATCTTCAACGAGTCTTAAAAGCTTTTCGCAGCCACCGGGTTGGAGTCCACCATTTTGCAGGGGTTACGGGTTACGGCCACGATGATTTGGGTCGGGAGACATTGGACGGGGTGTTTGCCGAAGTGGTAGGGGCCCAGGCCGCGGCTGTCCGGGTACAGTTTGTTTCGGGTACTCACGCGATCGCCTGTGCTCTTTTTGGCATCCTGCGTCCTGGTGACGAAATGTTGGCAGTGGCTGGTTCTCCCTACGATACTTTAGAAGAAGTGATCGGCTTGCGGGGGCAAGGTCAAGGTTCACTTGTTGAGTTTGGCATTAGTTACCGTGAGTTGCCTCTAACTCGCGAAGGAAGTTTGGATTGGCAGGCACTGAGCTCTACTATTTCAGCAAAGACTCGCCTGGTTTTTATCCAGCGCTCTTGCGGCTATTCTTGGCGGTCGAGTTTGTCTATTTCTGAGATTGAAAAAATCGTCGCCATAGTCAAACACCAGAATCCTAGCACAATTTGCTTTGTTGATAATTGTTACGGGGAGTTTGTTGATGATTGCGAACCTACTGCTGTGGGTGCGGATCTGATGGCGGGTTCTTTAATCAAAAATCCGGGGGGTACGATCGTCCCTGCGGGCGGTTACGTGGCCGGGAGGGCTGATTTAGTAGAGGCGGCAACTTGTCGCTTGACGGCGCCAGGAATTGGCAGCAGCGGCGGCGCAACTTTTGATTTGAATCGGCTGCTGTTTCAGGGTTTGTTTATGGCTCCGGGTTGTGTGGGCGAGGCGATGAAGGGAAATCATTTGACGGCTTATGTTTTTTATAAGTTGGGTTATCGAGTGAATCCTATGCCTTTGGCTAGAAGACGAGATGTAATTCAGGCGATCGAATTCGGTTCTGCTGATAAGTTAATTGCTTTTTGTCGGGCTGTTCAGCAAAATTCCCCCGTCGGTTCCTATTTAGATCCGGTGCCGGCTCCGATGCACGGGTATGAAAGTCAGTTAGTGATGGCTGGGGGTACTTTTATTGATGGGAGTACGTCGGAGTTTTCGGCTGACGGGCCTCTGCGGGAGCCTTACGTGGCTTTTTGTCAGGGGGGGACTCATTGGACTCATGTATCGATCGCCCTTGAGGCTGCGATCGAGGCTGTGGGCCTCGCTAAGTAAGTTTGTAGTGAGGACTTCAGTCTTCTCTCTGGCTGATAGTCAATAAGGACTAAAGTCTTTACTACAAACAATTTTGGTAAACAATCATCAGACCGACAATAAATCCGATGATTGTTCCTAATCCGAAAATAAAGCCGATCGGCGTGGCATTTCCCCCATAAGTTTTTTCAATTTCTGCAAATTCTGCTAAAGTCAAAACTTTGACATCATCGGGCAAATTCATTCAGCATTGCTGAGTGCTTGAATATCGCTGTTCATAATCAAATTTACATGGCGCGTAATTTTGTCAATTTCCCAATCCCACCACCGAATTTCTAATAGTTGTGCAACTTCAGCCTCGCTAAAACGCTGTTTGATTCGATGTGCGGGGTTTCCACCGACAACGGTGTAAGCGGGAATGTCTTTTACTACAACGGATTTGGCAGCAATAACGGCACCGTCGCCGACTTTGACTCCGGGCAGAATCAGCGATTCATAGCCGATCCAAACATCATTGCCAATGACAGTATCACCTTTACTGGGCAGTTCCATTAATAAATTCATCGCTGTTTCCCAACCATTCCCAAAAACAGGAAAAGGATAAGTTGAAATGCCGTCTATTTTGTGATTGGCACCGTTCATAATGAATTTGACGTTGGTGGCGATCGCACAAAATTTACCAATAATTAATTTGTCGTTTCCGTAGTTATAAAGTACATTTTTTTCAAAATTTTCTGGATCTATTGGATCGTCGTAATATGAGTAATCGCCGACGATAATGTTGGGGGATTTAATAAAGTTTTTGATGAAGCATACGCGCCGCTGATCGGCCATCGGATAAGGTCGGTTTGGATCGGGCCCAATTTCTGTCATAAGTTTCCATCCTTATTCGTTAAGCTGCTGGATTGATGTAGTGTTAGTTCGAGTGAGGTTTGCTTCTGCTTCATTAACATAGAGTAATAAAGTTTGTCAAGGGGTGGGCGAGAAATTTTGGGTCGATCGCCCTGCAAGAAATGAGACAAAATGGTAAAAGCCAATGTCCATCCGTGTTGCGAAGCGGTTAAAAATCCCAAATTAATATTAAAAAAGCGATCGCAGTGAGATAATTTATGAGAGTACGAACCTACGAAATCGGTGATACCCAACAAATTGTAAAACTGTTTTACGACACCGTACACGAAGTAAACATCCGCGATTACACAAAAGCACAAGTAGATGCTTGGGCGCCAGCAGATATGGATATCGAAAGTTGGACTAAAAGTTTAAGCAGTAAATTTACTTTCGTAGCAGAAGAGGGTGATAAAATTGCAGGTTTTGGGGAATTAGAAGCAAGCGGCCATATCGATCGCTTTTACTGTCATCAAGATTTTCAAAGACAAGGAGTTGGCAGGCTAATTTTAAAACAAATTGAGTCAAAAGCCAAAGACTTAGGAATTAACAAGTTATTTACCGAAGCCAGCATTACAGCTCGACCTTTTTTTGAAAGCCAGGGATTTATTGTGATTAGAAAACAAGAAGTAGAACGGAGAGGACAAAAATTCATCAACTTTCCAATGGAAAAAAATATATAAACAACGAGTTGTGTAAAATTAGATCGAAGAGTTTTACGGAGGAGTTGCGATGGTTACGGAAGCTACAAATGTGCTGGGCGGAAAGTTAGAGACTTGCTGCACGTCGCCCATGACGGGGTATTATCGAGACGGCAAATGCAATACAGGTGGTGGCGACTTTGGGGCTCACACCCTTTGCGCTCAACTGACAGAAGAGTTTTTGCAATTCACCAAGTCGAACGGAAATGATTTGAGCACTCCGGTTCCCGAATTTAACTTTCCCGGTTTGAAGCCTGGGGATTGCTGGTGCTTGTGTGCGTCTAGGTGGAAGGAAGCAATGGATGCAGGAGTTGCGCCTCCTGTGGTTTTGGCCGCGACTCACGCCTTGACTTTGGAATACGTTTCTTTGGATGAATTGAAGCAGCACGCTGCTGATTTGTAGGAGGATATTGGTGTGCGATCGCTTTTAGTCAATAAGGGCGATCGGGTTTTTCTGATGAATAGCAAATTTACCCTTCGTAACTCAAATATTTAAGTGCGATCTGGCGTCACTGTAAAGTTTTATGGTTGAGTTTGTGGTTCCCACTTACAGATAGACTCTGGTTTGAGAGGGCAAGTTTTGGGAGCGATCGGATTTCCGCTGAGGCTGAACCAAATTAGGTTAGTCAACGAGTTTAAGAGTGTGATGTCGCGGATTTGATTGTTGTCGAGGGAAAGCTCCATCAGGTTAGTCATGGATTCTAGTGGTTTGATGTCGCTAATTTGATTGTCCCTGAGAGCGAGCGAAGTCAGGTTAGTCGATGCTAGCGGTTTGATGTCTCTGATTTGATTGTTGTCGAGATCGAGCCAATGTAGGTTAGTCAAGGATGCTAGCGATTTGATGTCGCTGATTTGATTGTTGTCGAGATCGAGCCGGTTCAGGTTAGTCAAGGATGCTAACGGTTTAATGTCCCTGATTTGATTGTTGCTGAGGACGAGCCGGTTCAGGTTAGTCAAGGATGCTAGGGGTTTGATATCGCTAATTTCATTTTTGTCGAGGTCGAGCCAATTCAGGTTAGTCAAAGATGCTAGCGGTTTGATGTCGCTGACTTGATTGTCCATGAGGATGAGCCGTGTCAGGTTAGTCAAAGATGCTAGCGGTTTGATGTCGCTGACTTGATTTTCAATGAGGACGAGCTCACTCAGGTTAGTCAAGGATGCCACCGGTTTGATGTCGTTGATTCGATTGAGGCTGAGACTGAGTGTTGTGAGACTAGAAAGTTGGCGATTGGCCGCATCGCACTCCGTAGTCCCTGCTTTCTCCAAAAGCACCTCAACAGTATGTTTAGCTTCAGGACTCAAATCAGCTTTTTGGCGACACCAATCAGCAAATGTTCGTCGGCTGTTTCCCGATCGCACTTCTGCTGCTTTCGCCGACACTCCATTTCCAGATAATGCTAGAAGCACACAACAAGTAAGTGCGATCGACTTTTGTAAATTCATCTGTTTGTGTGCAACTATGAGTGTCATAATCTTGTACCTCTAATTTCCCCAACAGTAAAGTTTGAGCATTTAATTTAAGGGTTCCCAATTACAGATAGACTCTGGCTTGAGGGGGCAAGTTTTGGAAGCGATGGGATTTCCGTTGAGGTAGAGATCAGTCAGTTTAGTCAAAGATTCGAGCGGTTTGATGCCCTTGATTTGATTGTTATTGAGGAAGAGAGTTGTCAGGTTACTCAAAGATTCCAAGGGTTGGATGTCGCTGATTTGATTGTTCTGGAGGTCGAGCCCAGTCAGGTTAGTCAAGGATTCTAGCGGTTTGAGGTTGCCCAGAAGATTGTTGCCGAGGGCGAGCCGAGTCAGGTTAGTCAAGGATTCGAGCGGTTTAATGTCGCCCAGAAGATTTGTTTGGAGGAAGAGCAAAGTCAGGTTAGTCAAGGATTCGAGCGGTTTAATGTCGCTGATTTTATTGTTGCTGAGGAAGAGAGCAGTCAGGTTAGTCAAGGATTCGAGCGGTTTAATGTCGCTGATTTTATTGTTGCTGAGGTCGAGCACAGTCAGGTTAGTCAAGGATTCGAGCGGTTTAATGTCGCTGATTTTATTGTTGCTGAGGTCGAGCACAGTCAGGTTAGTCAAGGATTCGAGCGGTTTAATGTCGCTGATTTTATTGTCGCTGAGGTCGAGTTCAGGCAGGTTAGTCAAAGATTGTAAGGGTTTTATGTCGCCCAGAAGATTGTTGTGGAGGTCGAGCTCAGTCAGGCTAGTCAAGGATTCTAGCGGTTTGATGTCGCTGATTTGATTGTTTCTGAGCCAGAGCGTAGTTAGGTTAGTCAAGGATTGCAAAGGTTTGATGTTGCCCAGAAGATTGTCGTTGATAAAGAGAATAGTTAGGTTAGTCAAGGATTGCAAAGGTTTGAGGTCGCTGATTTGATTGTTGTCGAGGCTGAGCCCAGTCAGGTTAGTCAAGGATTCTAGGGGTTTGATATCGCTGATTTCATTGTTGTAGAGGTTTAACTGAGTCAGGTTAGTCAAAGATTCTAGCGGTTTGATGTCGCTGATTTGATTGCCGCCGAGGCTTAACTCCTTCAGGTTAGTCAAGGATTCTAGCGGTTTGATGTCGCTGATTTCATTGTTGTAGAGAGCGAGTTCTGTGAGAGTCGAAAGTTTCTGATTAGCCGCATCGCACTCCGTAGTCTCAGCTTTCTCCAACAGCACCTCAACAGTATGTTTAGCTTCAGGACTCAAATCAGCTTTTTGGTGGCACCAATCCGCAAATGTTCGTCTCATGTTTCCCGATCGCGTTTCTGCTGCTTTCGCCGACACTCCATTTCCAGATAATGCTAGAAGCACACAACAAGTAAGTGCGATCGACTTTGGTAACTTCATTTGTTTGTGTGCAACTATAAGTGTCATAATCTTGTACCTCTAATTTCCCCAACAGTAAAGTTTGAGCATTTAATTTCAGGGTTCCCAATTACAGATAGACTCTGGCTTGAGGGGGCAAGTTTTGGGAGCGATCGGATTTCCGTTGAGGTAGAGCTCAGTCAGTTTAGTCAAGGATTCGAGCGGTTTGAGGTCGCTGATTTTATTGTTATTGAGACTGAGCACAGTCAGGTTAGTCAAAGATTCGAGCGGTTTGATGTCGCTAATTATATTGTTATCGAGGTCGAGTTCTGTCAGGTTAGTCAAGGATTCGAGCGGTTTGATGTCGCTGATTTTATTGTTGCCAAGGAAGAGCGAAGGCAAGTTAGTCAAGGATTCGAGCGGTTTGATGTCGCTGATTTGATTATTCAAGAGGGAGAGCGAAGTCAGGTTAGTCAAGGATTCTAGCGGTTTGATGTCGCTGATTTGATTTTGGTCGAGGAAGAGCACAACCAGGTTAGTCAAGGATTCTAGCGGTTTGATGTCGCCCAGAAGATTGTTGCCAAGGAAGAGCGAAGGCAGGTTAGTCAACGATTCGAGCGGTTTGATGTCGCTGATTTTATTGCCGGTGAGGTAGAGATACGTCAGGTTAGTCAAGGATTCGAGCGGTTTGATGTCGCTGATTTGATTGTTGTCGAGGAAGAGTACAACCAGGTTAGTCAAGGATTCTAGCGGTTTGATGTCGCTGATTTGATTGTCTTTGAGGATGAGAAAAGTCAGGTTAGTCAAAGATTCGAGCGGTTTGATGTCGCCCAGAAGATTATCGCCGAGGCTGAGAGAAGTTAGCTTAGTTAAGGATTCTAGCGGTTTGAGATCCCTGATTTCATTGTTGTCGAGGTTGAGATCCGTCAGGTTAGTCAAGGATTCTAGCGGTTTGATGTCGCTGATAGGATTGTTGCTGAGGCCGAGATACGTCAGGTTAGTCAAGGATTCTAGCGGTTTGATGTCGCTGATTTGATTGCCGCCGAGGCTTAACTCCTTCAGGTTAGTCAAGGATTCTAGCGGTTTGATGTCGCTGATTTCATTGTTGTAGAGAGCGAGTTCGGTGAGACTAGAAAGTTTCTGATTAGTCGCATCGCACTCCGTAGTCTCAGCTTTCTCCAACAGCACCTCAACAGTATGTTTAGCTTCAGGACTCAAAGAAGCTTTTTGGCGACACCAATCGGCAAATGTTCGTCTACTGTTTCCCGGTTGCGTTTCTGCGGCCTTGGCAGACAGTCCATTTCCCGATAATGCTAGGATCGCACAACAAGTAAGTGCGATCAATTTTTGTAAATTCATGTGTTTGTGTGCAACTGTGAGTCTCATAATCTCGTACCTCTACTTTTCCCAACTTTATACAACAAAGACACGGTATTGCCGTGTCCCTGCCAAACATCTATTACAAACTCTCTTAATCACCTTACTCACGCAACTTATACTAATTTGTAGGTGCGTCCTTTTGCATAATATTCTGTTCCCAGCGAAGATATTTACACGCTCCGCACCCACTCAACTAATTAATATCAACTCCCACCAAATCTGCCACAACTTTCTCCAATCCAGCTATCACCTTCGTCGTGCGTTCCCAATCAACCTTATCGGGTGTATCTTGCGCCGTGTGATAGTAAGGATAGCGATAGGGAGCAGTATCTGTCACCATCAGCCCTGGATAACCATGTTGCCAAAAAGACCATTGATCTGACCACCCAACACCAGGAATGCCACCCGGAATTGCTGCACCTTCCGAGGGAAATTCAGCATGGCGGCGGAAAGATGCGATCGCCTCTCTAACCAGTTTACTTGAGGATGTATTGCCAATAAATCCGATAAAATTTCCCGACGTAGGATAAAAAAGGTTTAATGGTGCTGGATATTTCTGGCTGTTTTTGGCATCTGAGTAATAACCAATTGTTTCTAAACTGAGCATCGAAACAATTTTTTCATTACGCTCTCTGCATCTTTTCGCATAAACCAAACTCCCCATATCAGCCGTCCAGAAAAAAGGCGGTTCCTCATTCACAAACTCAACAAAACGCACAGTTTTTTCCGGCTTTTTACCTGCAAACATTCTCGCTAAAGCCAGCACTCCCGCCGCCCCAGTTGCGTTATCATTGGCCCCTGGACTCCCGACCACAGAATCATAATGTGCCCCAATTACAACTATTTCATCTGCCTTTTTTCCCCCTGGAATCTCCACTTCTATGTTATAATAAAATTTATCATCAATTTTATATCCTTGTCGTTCAACTTTATAGCCAGCAGCTTGAAAAGATGCTTCGAGAAAGTCAGCGGCTTCTCCAAGTTTTTGATAGTGTATAAAGTTGCGCTCTCCGATTTCACCAGAGAGCTTTTCCACATCGCGCTGTAAAGCATCTCGGAGCGAGATTTCCTGTGCTGTTAAAGGGGGAATTGTCCCGCTGTAGCTTTTCCCTGGCATTGCAATCATACTCAACCATATCCCACTAATCAGACTAATTAAGATCGTACTAAGGATAGCCAGTCTAGGTAACGTTCTGCGATTCCATAATTCAATTTTTCCCAATAGCATTTGTTTTCTATCTTTTGCTATCCTTGAGTAGCAGGGTGCATCAGTTAGCGTTATTTTTTCAATAATCAAACAACTCCTGACTGACGCACCCTACAAGTTTACACATCTGGTAACTTATACTGCCCGACAATCCGCTTAGCATATTCCGGCACATGAGCCTCTAATTTATCCGGGTAATTCCGCTTCACGTACAGATAATTGCGAGTGAAATGAGAATCAATGGAAAACCGAGCATATTCCAAACCCTTCGGGCCAATTCTCTCAATAAAAACTCCCATTAACTTCGCCGCCCACATCGGCAAAGTCACCCCTTTTTCATAAGCCGGAATGCTTTGCTGAACCGCTTCTTTTCTGTTTCCTTGAGACATCACCGGCTGAGTGTTAAGCTGATCCGTTACCAAATCTAACATCTCTTGCCCGGTGTCATTTCGCACCACAATCCACTGCCAGCCAAAGGGTGCGCCCATGTAGCCCACAACTAAATCTGCTAAAGAATTCACATAATCAAAACAGCTCAAACAAGAAGGAGCAAAAACATCTTTCAATTCCTTAGTATTCAGCCCGAAAAACGGCACTTTCTCGCTCGAACCATCTTCGTGTTTGAAGTGAACGTTAAAGTCTTGCATAAACTCGTAAGACACCACCGTTTCAGGAGAACGGCTAGTCGTGTCTAGGAATTTCTGCAAGCCTGCACGGCTGACATTATCGACACAGGGAGTTCCCAAAACGTAGAGCTTTTCTAAACCGAGTTTTTTCTCGACTGTTCGCAAAGCTTGAATTTGACAGCCGACACCAATTACTAACAGCCGCTTCATCCCAGATTTTTCGATTTGTTCTAATACTGAAAGGTTGGGGGAGAGAGTGGGTTTGTTGACTTTTGCTGCGAGAATCTCTTCACGATTTCTAGCAATTATCGGCATCGGCTGAAAGCGGTCTTCTTTAGTATTTTGGACGCAAACAACGCCTTCTACAATTCCTTTTTCGAGCATTTCAATCGCAATTGTGCTGACGATCCCCGTCCACTGAGCACCCTCGATCGGCTCTTTTTTCCGAGCCGCCATCATGTTTTGACTGACTCCGAAATACCAATCGTCAGGATTGTCGAGATTGCGCGATCGCCCGTGAATCTCTTCTTCTAATTCCGCGATGTGCTGTGTTAAGAAAGCACAAGATTCCTTGACATAATGGATGTAATATGTATCGCACAAACCGCACTCGCTGCAAAGTTCTTTAGCAGGGCGGCGGCTACCCGGTTTGAGGGCCTTGGATTTTTGGTGCTTAGTAGAATCTGTTGCGGTCATCTAAATTACTTATTTTATGCAGATATGGCTTTTGTTAGGATATCACAGCAATTTCCGTTGATTTACCTCTTTATTCTTTCTTTCATTCCTCGCAGGCGGACGCAAGCTTGTGCGGGAGCAAATTCGGTTCGCCCGAAATTGGCGGTTTTCAAAGCTTAAAAAATATTAGTCAGGACTTACCTAGGTTGCGCTAGAAACCCGGTTTCTTCCTGAATACCTCACTGTTAAACCTAAGATTTATGGTAAAAACCGGGTTTCTTTGTGTAGTTTTGGTAAAAAAATTCGGTTTCAGAGCATCGCCGTGCGTCTAGGAGTGTTTGTGTAAGTCTTATTAGTATCAATCCGGATCTAGCGGGCGCTCGCGCGAATACATTGCCAAATAAAGCTATAAAAAAATGGTAAAAATGTTTGTGACAACAGCCGTCGCTGGCATCATGATGAATCTCGCCATTTCGAGCTTAGGATTTGCTGCTTTAGTTCGTCCTGTTCCCGCTATGAATCAAACTGTTGTGGCTCTAGAAAGAATGCTCAGCGCGACACAAAAGCCGGCGGGGCTGAACTATTCGCGCCTGGGGATTGGCGGCGTTCGGTTGGGGATGCCTGTAGAAGAGGCAAAACGTAAGTTGGGAAAACCGCTGCGCGACGAAACTAAACCTGCTGGGCCTGGCATCGGCGGCAAGATTCGCACGCTAACCTACTCAGGATTGACGGTAGCAGCATGGGAGGGAAAAGTTTATTTAATTTCTACTACCAATCCCAAGTTTCTAACAATTGATGGTGTCAAGGTAAGAGATACCAGCCAAAAAGTCGTTAAAACTTACGGTTACGGGTCGCAATCAGTGCAGGGTGGAGTGGCTCGGTTGACTTACAGCAATGACCAAAAGGCTTCTAATTTGATTGTGGAAATTAAGGGCGATCGCGTGCAAAAAATTATTGTGAGCACGCAGCTCAACTGAAATATTAAAGCACAGTGCAAAAGTCCCGGTTCACAAGTTTGTAGTAAGGACTTTATTCCTTATTTATGAGGATTTTTAGCCTTTCTGTGAGTTAACTGGAGGGCTTTTTCCTCATGTGCGATCGCCCAAGTCTCCTTAATCCTCTTCATCCTCATCCGACAATTTTGTCATTTCCTCAGCAATTAGTGTCTGAAAATCCTCTCCGCAGTGAACGTTGAGATGGATTGCAGCACTCAGGAACTCTGCTAGAATTTCAGCTTTTTGTCTATCGCTCAAATCAGGTAACTGAAGCTGATGGATTAAAGTAATCACATTTTGACACTCAGTACCCAATTCATCAATTAACGTTCTCAGTGTATAATTAGTTACAGAAATTGTCCGATCGCTAACTTGCATCTTTATTTACCCAATCGTTTTAAAGCTTGCTGAATTCCTTTCTCAAAAGCTCGAATTTCAGTTTCCCAATGCCGGATTAAGCCTTCATCGGGAAAATCCTTCTCATATTCCAGTCTAATCTTTTCTTCATGTTCTGCAATCCGCTTGTTCAACGAACGAAGAGCTTTTTTGTGATTTTTATTCCCCATAGAGTCTCACACCCATAAAAAAAAGTAGAGATGCGATCGATCGCATCTCTACAAAAATTCTAAATAAGGTGCACATTGTGCACCCTACCAATTAGCTGTTCTGGGGAACAGGAGCACTCGGGGCTCCTGAAAAAGTCGGCGCTCCAGAATTACTTGGCGCAGCAGTCTTAGCCCGCTTCTTGATCAAGATTGGCTTGACGCTGTTTTCTCCACCAATCGGGGGATCTTCTTGTTGAGCGTAATCCGCGCCCATCCAAGCAGGACGGCTTTGATCGAAAGCCATTTGCAAAGCAGCAGCGGCGATTGCGTGGGAGTCGTACTCCTCGGATAACTGAGAAACCAGAGGCAAGAAAGATGCCATCCGTTCGCCAGCCAAAGCTTCGCGAACTTTACCTTGCATCTTTTCCAACTGACGAGCTTCAATTTGCGCCCGTGTCGGAATGTTTCGTACCGTCAAGCTCGATCGAACGTGACGTTCAATTAAGCGCAGTTTGCGGCGATCGACCGGTTGAATCAGCGTAATCGCTGTTCCTTCCCGACCAGCCCGGCCCGTGCGTCCGATCCGGTGAACGTAGCTTTCCACACTGTCGGGCAAATCGTAGTTAATAACGTGAGTCAAGTGATCCACGTCCAAACCCCGCGCCGCAATATCAGTCGCCACTACCCAGCGCACCTGACATTGGCGGAACCGATGCAACAAACGTTCCCGCTGTGCCTGATTCAAATTACCGTGATACTCGTCAACGCTGTGACCTGCTGCTTGCAGTTGGCTGGTGAGTTCTGCCGCCGACTGCCGCGTCCGCACAAAAATCAGTGCAGATTCCGGGTCTTCCATTTCTAGGATTGGCTGTAAAGCTCTTGCCTTCGACCAGCCACGGGGAATCATGTACACGCTTTGGCTGATGCGCTTCGGCGTTGCTTTTGGCTGTTCTACGGTGACGTTGACTGGGTTGCGCAAATGCCGCGCCACCAATTTCCGAATGGAAGCTTCCATCGTCGCCGAGAAAAATGCCGTTTGACGTTCTTTTGGTGCAGCATCCAAGATTTTTTCCACATCTTGGATAAAGCCCATGCTCAGCATTTCGTCAGCTTCATCCAAAACCAGCCATTTTACCTTGTCTAGTTTCAGGCTGCCGCGGCTCAGCATATCCAATATGCGTCCGGGTGTACCGACAACGACGTGAACGCCGCGCTTCAAACGCTGCATTTGACGATCGATCGATTGACCGCCGTACACCGTCAGAACTTGCAGAGAGCGACCCACTTTTACCGGGCCGTCGCTGCTAATGCCGCTCAAATCGCGGATGGCTTCCGTTACTTGCATCGCCAATTCGCGAGTCGGCGTCAGCACCAGTGCTTGCACCGCAGTTACATCTAAATCAATCCGCTCCAAGATGGGCAACGAGAATGCTGCCGTTTTACCTGTCCCTGTTTGGGCTTGACCCACAACGTCGCGACCTGCTAACAGGTGCGGAATTGCTTGTACTTGGATGGGAGTAGGTTCTGTAAAGCCTAGTGTTTCCAGATGGAGAACGAGTTCTTCCGAAAGACCTAAGCCTTCAAACAATAAATTCATTAATGCTCCTAATAACGAGTCTTAGCCTTCTAAGTTGCCCAACTCGGATGCGGATTTCTGCTCTAGGGCAGGAACTCATAAGAGTTCTTTATGGTGCTGCGCCTGCGCGCACCTTCTTAAATAGCAATCGAGTATAGGGCAGCTCCGTCGATGGTGACTAATTTACCAATTCGACAGCCGTCTTTGATTTTGTGACATCACCGATACCAACCGCCAGGGGTCGGGTTATAGGCTTCCAACATTCTTAAAATAGGACATTGGACTTCCTTTGAGGTACTTGCAAGCTTTCCCTCTTGGGCATTTTATAGTGAGGATCATGGCAGCCCCACTTCACTACAACATAGTAGTAATAGGTTTGTTGGTTCAGGCGCTATCCCGCAATCCGTCGCCTGCGGGATTGAGCAGGGGATGCAGCGACCGTTACCGCCTATCCATCTCAACACTCTTTCGGGATACCGTTGTGGTGTAGGGCGGACGGCGAAGCAATCTCAAATTGTCCCCGCTTATTTCTGGCTTGTTACTATCATAACTCTTTACATTCAGAAACAAAACATTAAATTCGTTAAAATTTTCCGATGTTCTGTAGAGATTACCGCACCCCGACGGGGAGCGTCGATTGCCAGAGAGGCTACTAAAGGTTTATAACCCCTTTGCTAGATATCTTTGCACAATCTTGTACAAACCGTTACTTTTGCTGCACAATCCGCTAATCATTTTTGGCTGGTGTCCGGTTTTTGTTCGCCACACCGCCGAGCGCGACAGTTCCAGCAACACTTACACTTGACCGTAGAGGTCGTAGACATCTGCACCAGTAATTTTCACAGATACGATCGATCCCAGTCGCGCTTCTCCTGTCACATAGACGAGTCCATCTACTTCTGGGGAAAACCGAGCGGATCTACCAATCAACTCGCCTGTCTCTGGTTGTTCTTGTTCTATCAGGACATCAACTACCTGACCGACAGATTCTTGATTCTTCTTCAATGATATAGGTTGTTGTGCCGCCATTACCGCATTGCGCCGCATTTCCATTATTTCTGCTGGTATTTGCTGAGGCAAGCTAAAGGCTGGGGTTCCTTCTTCTGGCGAAAATACGAAAACTCCTACGTGATCGAATTCGTGGCGCTTGACAAATTCCAGCAAGTGTGCTGCGTGTTCGTCGGTTTCGCCGGGGAAGCCGACAATAAAAGTTGTCCGCATCACGGCGCCGGGAAGTGCTGCTTTGAGCCGATCGACTATGGCATCATTAATCCCAGCTTGAAAAGGCCGATTCATCGCCCGCAGAATTTCCGGGTGCGAGTGTTGCAGGGGTAAATCCAAATACGGCAAAACGTTGGGCGTTTCGCGGATGGCTGCGACAACTTGTGGAGTCAAACCTGTAGGATAGGCGTAGTGCATCCGAATCCAAGGCACATCTACTTTACCCAAAGCCCGAAGCAGTTCGGCTAGTTTGGGTTCGCCATAAATATCTTTGCCGTAGTTGGTGGTAATTTGAGAAATTAAGATAATTTCTTTTACCCCTTCCGACGCCAATTGCTGAGCTTCCGCGACGATAGACTCGATCGTCCGCGACCTTTGATTTCCGCGCAAGTGCGGGATAATGCAAAATGCACAGCGGTAATCGCAGCCTTCTGCTATACGCAGATACGCGACACCTTCCGATGTCGTGCGGTAGCGGGGAGTAGTTTCGTCAGCGATGTAAGTAGGTTCTGAGGAGACGAGGGAAACTCGATCGCCCTTTTCCACCTGCTGCATAACATTGACGATTTTATGATAGTCGCCCGTGCCGACAATTGCGACTGCTTCCGGCAATTCGTCCAGCAATTCCTGCTGAAAATGCTGTGCCATGCAGCCGGTGATGACTACTTTTTTATTAGCTTCTGCCAATTCTACCAAGGTGCGGACTGACTCTTCTCGCGCAGCTTGGATAAAACTACAAGTATTGACTACAACATAATCAGCTAATTCTTCATTAGAATCCACTTGATAGCCCGCTTGAGCCAGCAAGCCGATCATGTGTTCGGTATCGATGCGATTTTTTTCGCAGCCGAGGTGAGTAAATGCGATCGTTGGCTTCGTTGCCATGCAGTAATAGTTAGTGTTGCGCTATTTCTAAGAACATTTTATGATATCACACTCATTGCCAATTGGCAAGATTTTTGTCTAATTTGTCGATCGGCTGCGCCCAGTGGAACTTTTACCTTGGGGGGGCAGGATCGCCACCCCACAAGAGTTTTAATATTTTTCCAGATGCCAACCTTGATGTTTTTTAGCTTAAAAATACTGCTAGCCGAACTTAGGAGGGGATTTGCTCCTACGATACATCGGGGGCGATCGCCAGATTTGCTTCGCCCGAGAGCACTTGAACAGCAGCAGCCTCAGGTAATCGATCGTAAGAATTTCCACCCAAAGTCTTAACTTGGCGCATCAAAGTGCCCATTTCCAAAGCACTCATCGCATAATTCCAGCCCAAATTGCTTTTAATTCCAGCCCTTTCCAAAGCTTGCTGCATCGTGTCAGTCGTCACCACCCCAAAAATCACCGGCACCCCTGTCTGAAAAGCAGCCGCTGCAATTCCCTTAGCAACCTCACCAGCCACAAAATCGAAATGAGGAGTTTGGCCCCGAATTACCGCACCCAGACAAATTACCGCATCGTAGCGGTGAGAAAGAGCAGCTTGGCGGGCCACCAAAGGAATCTCAAAACTTCCCGGAACCCAAAAAAAGTCCACCTGAGAGCCATGAGGATTAATATCAACCCCGTGGCGTTTCAAACAATCTTGACATCCCTCCAAAAGTTTGTTGACAACCAGATCGTTAAAACGACCGATGACAATAGCAAATCGTAAAGATTCTGTCTGAGTAAAAGTTCCCTCGAAGACTGCCATATTTTTCTATTTTAGATTTTAGATTTTAGATTTTTGTTTGCGAGAAGGCAAAAGTCAGAAAGCAGCAGCATTTAATCGGAATCTCAAGCCCAAAAACATACAGGATCGCGCGGTCTGGAAAAATCCTATCTTCTATTTTCTACCGAATGCCTTGAAATTGCGGGCAAATGCCTTCTACCTTCTGCCTTCTGCCTTCTACCTTCTGCCTTCGGTAGTGCTGGGCGAATTTAAACCACCAAAAAGTTCAATACACCCACTGCAATAACCAGCAAAAACCAGAGACCGGAACCCGCAACAATCAGCGCTTTAGATTGATTCCAGTTTTGGGGAGAGGCATAAGCAACCGGGACGCCAACGACCATCACAAAAGACAGCAGTACCAGACCCAGTAAAACCACTTGAAACAGAATTGATAACATCTTTTCTCCTTTCGATATAACCGTGCGTTGATCAGAAATAGCTTCCCAGAACCGGAAAAAATCTTCCAAATTCTAGTTTTTGACAGTTTCCCGATAGCCGATCGAGAGATTGTCGGTTGATTGATAAGAAAGAACCCGTGCAAATTCGGGCGTTGCGCGAACCGGCGTCAGCGACTTTTGAGATTTTTATCAATTTTATCATTGTTCGTTACAGCACAGAAAACTGGATTCGATACTGGCTGAAGGTTAAGTTACAGTGCGATCGCCCGGTGTCGGATGCCGAGAAATTGCTACTCTGTGAGTTAGAGATGGGGAATGTTCAAGTATGGACTTAGTTTTGTGCCACACAACAGCAGATTTTGACGCCTTGGGAGCGGCGGTGGGACTTTGCGTGCTGCGCCCCGGTAGCAGGATCGTCCTGACTGGCGGGAGTCACCCGACGGTGCGGGATTTTTTGGCGCTACACCGCGACGAGTACCCACTGATTGAACGCCGATCGGTCAATCCGCAACAAATTCGATCGATTACTATAGTTGATGCCTCCCAGCGCGATCGCTTGGGAAAAGCCGCCGAGTGGCTGGATTTGCCGCACCTGAGCGAAATAGCGGTTTTCGACCATCACCTAGAGGCGCATTCAGACATCCCCGCTACTGTTACCCAGATCGAAGCAGTCGGAGCCAGCACGACATTAATTGTCGAAAAGCTCAAAAATCAAGCAGAAAAGAGCGACACACCCTTCCGCCTGCTGCCTTCGGAAGCAACAGTAATGGCCCTCGGCATCCACGTCGATACAGGTTCCCTCACCTTTGAGGGCGCAACTGCGCGAGATGCAATAGCTTTGGCCTGGTTGATGGAACAGGGAGCGAGTTTGGGGGTAATAGCTGAATATGTAGAACCCGGTTTGTCTCCTCAATTGCAAGATTTGCTGAGAGAATCGCTGAATAATTTGCGATCGGAAACTTTACACGGTTACAGCGTAGCCTGGGTGCTGCTATCTACTGAAGCTTACGTTCCGGGGCTTTCTTCCCTGGCTTCTCGCTTGCTCGATTTAACTGAAAGCGATGCTCTGCTGTTAGGCAATGTTTATAACTTTGGCGAAAACGAAAACAACCGCAACATCGATCCCGAATCGCCAGTTTCCAATCGATTAACTATTATCGGTCGATCGCGCATCGAAGGAACAAACCTCAGCGAATTGTTCCAACCCCTCGGCGGCGGAGGCCACGCCCGCGCCGCTTCCCTCGCCACCCGCGATGTTGACCCGCTGCTGACTTTAAATCAGTTAGCTGACGAACTCAAAACTCAAATTCCCCACCCTCCGACAGCGCGCGAATTAATGTCGTCTCCGGTGCGGAGTATTCGCCCGGAAACATCGGTAGGGGAAGCTCACCGTATCCTCCTACGTTACGGACATTCGGGGCTTTCTGTGGTTGATGCGGACGATCGACTCGCCGGCATTATCTCGCGCCGCGACATTGACATTGCCCTGCACCACGGTTTCAGTCACGCCCCGGTGAAGGGTTACATGACTCCGCAGCTAAAAACGATCGCCCCAGATACCTTGCTGCCGGAAATTGAATCTTTAATGGTGACATACGATATCGGGCGCTTGCCGGTATTGGAAAACGGTCAACTGGTGGGAATTGTGACTCGCACTGACGTGTTGCGGGAATTGCACCAGCAAAAAGCGCGAGACAGGGGAAGCAATGCAGAATTATCTTATTGTGCCGCGCCCGCATCGGTTGAGCAGTTGTTGCGATCGCGCATCAGTCCCGAATTGTGGCAATTATTGTCGATCGCCGCCAATATTGCCCAAAACCGCGGCTGGCAACTTTATATTGTGGGTGGAGCAGTCCGGGATTTACTCTTAGCCACGGATGATACACTGGCGCTCACAGATATTGATTTGGTTGTGGATGGAAAGTGCGCTTCCGACGATTCCGGTGCCGGCGTCGAGTTAGCTGCATCACTGCAAAAACTTTACCCAGACTCGCGTTTGGACGTTCACGGTCAATTTCAAACCGCCGCGCTTTTGTGGCACAAAGACTCTGCTTTCGGCTCGCTGTGGGTGGATATCGCTACGGCTCGCACTGAATTTTATCCTTATCCGGCTGCAAATCCTGAAGTAGAAGCGAGTTCGATTCGCCAAGATTTGTACCGCAGGGATTTTACAATTAATGCGCTGGCTGTGCGGTTGGGTGTTCCTCGCAGCGGCGAATTGTTAGATTTTTTCTGCGGTTTGCTGGATTTGGAATCGAAGCAAATTCGAGTTTTGCACGCCAATAGTTTTATCGAAGATCCGACGCGAATTTATCGCGCTGTGCGGTTTGCGGTGCGGTTGGGATTTGAAATTGAGCCGCAGACGGAAGGATACATCCGCAACGCTTTGGCCAGCGGGATTTATTACCGAATTCAGGGGGAAAACGGCCGAGCTCCGGCTTTGGAAACTCGGCTCAAAAGCGAATTGAAATACATTTTGCAAGCTCCTTACTGGAAAGTTGCTTTGCAAATGCTGGGAGATTTGCAGGCTTTGCGCTGCATTCATCCTACTTTGGAGTTGGATCGGGAGTTGTGGCGGCAACTGCGTTTGCTCGATCGGTGTTTGCAAGGAAGGAAGAAGGAAGGTTCGGCAACGGATTCTGTAACGGATGTAACGGATGTCAGGAAGAAGGAAGAAGGAAGAAGGAAGAAGGAAGAAGGAAGAAGGAAGAAGGAAGAAGGAAGAGACAAGAAGGAAGAAGGAAGAGACGATTCCCTATTCCCCATTCCCCATTCCCCATTCCCCATTCCCCATTCCCCATTCCCCATTATCAATATTCCCGATTGGCAGATGCGACTGGAACTTTTGATAGCTTATTTAGCACCGGAATATCGCGGTAAGGTGGCTACAAATCTTCAGTTACCTGCTGACAGCATTAAGCGGTTGGAAGTTTTGGAAGTCGGAAAGAACCAGTTAGCTGAGGGTTTGCCGAAGTGCAACTTGCCGAGTCAATTGGTGCTGCTGTTGAGGAATTATGAATTGCCGGTGTTAATTGCGATCGCCCTACAAAGTCCGCGAAGTGCACGCCTCCAAATTTGGGAATATCTCACCAGGTGGGCGAATGTTGAGCCACCTTTAAATGGCAACGATTTGAAGGCTTTGGGTTATAAGCCAGGGCCAGGGTTTAAACGAATGTTGGATGATTTGCTGGCGGCGAGGTTGGATGGCGATTTGGGCGATCGGGCTGCTGCTATCTCTTTCTTAGCACAACGGTACCCTCAAGCTTAGTAAGGTGCGTCAGCAGCGCGTTATTTTTTCTAGAATTGATTAGCTAATTGCTGACGCACTCTACTAAATTTTGAGTTTTCAATCCCAAACAGGCTAATCAGGCGATCGCACATTATTGATATTTCGATAATTAAGGTAAAGAAACATCCCGATCCTGGTTAAATCGCAATTGTCCTTTACAATTTTTTTTTACTCTTGACAGTAACTTCTATCGCTTTCCGGCGTTGCTGGATTGAGGTATGATAGAGAGCGATCGAGAGTAAAAAAAAAACATCAACCGAGAATTAAAATCAGTGGAATTTCCTGAATGTAAGTCAACTCATGTTCACAAGAAGGGACATAAAAAAGGCAAACAAAATTATCTTTGTGTTAACGGTGGTAGGCAATTTATAGATTGTTATGAAGCTCAGAAAGGATACGTAAAAGAAGTTAAACAACCATGCCTATCGATGTATGTTAATGGCATGGGATTTCGAGCGATTGAGAGAGTGACAGGCGTACATAATACAACAATTATGGCTCTTGTTAAACAAGTAGGAGAACTGCTGCCAGATTATTACACTCCAGAGACCATACCAGAAGTAGGAGAATTAGATGAACTAGAAACATTTGTTAAGTCAAAAAAAATAAAATTTGGTTGTGGACGGCAGTAAACCACTTTCAAGTAGGTATTTTAGGGTGGGTGTTGGGAGATCATAGCGCTCAGACACTTAAACCTTTATGGGATGAGGTAGTTAGCAAATGGAAATGCTATTTTTATGTGACTGATGGATGGAAGGTTTACCAAATGTTTATTCCAGATGGAGACCACATTGTTTGCAAAACTTACATGACCCGAGTAGAAGGAGAAGATACCAGACTCAGACACCCGGATAGCTCGCTTAAAAAGAAAAACTCTCTGTTATTCTCAATCAGACAGCAAGTTGCTCAAACATTCAATTCGATTACTAATTCACTATTCTTTTGTTTAATAGTGTTCCCGTTCCCTATTCAATTAATCATTACGATCGAGTGAGATGAAGAGCGATCGCTCGCGCTTATCATACCTTAATCCAGCAACGCCATGACATCACATAACTCTCATTATTCAACCTTACGTCTTTTACTGTTTAATTTCTCCTTGGTTGCAGGTGTTTAAGATTCCTGGCTTCCAACGAGGGTTTCTCAAGTTAATCAACTTCATGAATCACTTTCGGGTTTCTCCTGCTACTTTGGCGATCGCTGTATGAGTGTTCTGCCTGATTTTACTCTCCCCGAAGTAACAAAAGAGGGATTAGAAGTGACCCAGGCTTTGCCTAATTTGATACGAACTCGGCAATGTTAGAGCAGGGGTCTGACCAGCTACTCCAGTTCAATCTTCCCCGAAAAAAATCGCTCTCCAATAAGCGGGCATTTTTTCAAAAAGGTTTGAGGGCAATGAATCTGATCCAAGCAGCTTTTGGGCTGTTGGTTTTTGCCCTCGTTCAACAAAGTAAGAGGGAAGGCGAGGTGTACCTCGCCTTCCCCCCCTGTTGATGATTGTCATTATTGATAATCACTTGGCTCAACTGCTCATTCTCAATAGCCCGGTCAATAAGTGGCATTTTTTGAGGACTCAAGTGGATGAAAATCAAGCTCTGTCAATCTTTTGAGCCGATTGTCACTTTTTGAAGAAGTTTAGAATTCCTGTAGGAGAGGTCGGAAAGCCTGCATAGTCTATGCACATTAGAACTTTACGGGCAGCGAATCGAATCCCTTGAAAACTAGGCTGGTATGTCTGGGAATCGCTGGCTTATCGGGATTGAACTTGAGATTCGGTAGTCTTCTAAGTAATGTGGTGAAACAAATAGTTAACTCCATGCGAGCTAAAACGGCTCCTAGACAAAAGTGAATGCCCGGAGCAAACCCAAGGTGTTCGTTGGGCGATCGCATAATATTGAAAACTTCCGGTGAGTTAAACTTTTCCGGATCATGATTCGCTGCCCCAAGTCCCAAAGCGATGACGCTACCCGCCGGGATGTCCTTACCGCCAATCGTCAGGTCTTGTTTAGCAATCCGAAAGAGAAAAGGAACGGCAGTATCGAAACGGATCACTTCTTCCACAGCAGAATTGATTAAAGCCGGATTTTCTTGCAGTTTTTGCAGTTGATCCGGATGATGCAGCAGCGCATTCACCCCATTGGGAATCAGGTCTGTGGTAGTCAAATGAGCTGCATTTGAGATCATGACGCATTGAGATACCAGCTCCTCAAGATTAAAGCCCTGCTCTTCGTATGCCATAGTCAGCAGGCTAATCATGTCCGTTCCCGGTTGCCGTCGCCGTTCTTCGATCAACTGCCTGATGAATTCAGAAAACTGTGCGATTGCGAAGTCTGCCTTGCGTGCATATTCCTCAATATTTGAACTGCCCGGTGCACCCCAAAATGTAGCTATATCGACCCCCCATTTGAGCACGTTCGCTCTGTCAGCTTCTGGTACGCCAAATAGCTCAGCAGTAATAAGTCCTGGTAATATCACCGACAAATCGGAGACAACATCCATACAGCCGTCATTTTCAACATTATCCAACAAGCGATCGGTAGTGTTCTGGATAATGGAGCGCCAGCTTTCTATAGCTCGTGTTGTAAATCCCTGATTGGCTAACTTCCGCACTCGGGTGTGATCTGGTGGATCTCTCTCAATTATCGATTTTGAGGTCACCCGAATAAAATTCTGGATCAGGTTGATATCCAAAGAACCCAATTGATTGATAAATAACGCTGTCCGGTCCGAACTCAAACGCTCATCCCCTAGAGCCGCTTCAACATCTCTGTAGCGTGTCAAAACCCAGTATCCGAAAGACTCACTATAATGAACCGGGTCTTCTTCACGCATCCGTTTGTAGAGTGGATAGCGATTGAGCAGAGCTTCTGGTGAAAACAGATCATACGATTGCGGGTTTGCGAATCCTGTCATATTCTTCTGTTGTGAATTCATTTGCTTAATCTGAATTAGGAGTGAACTAAAAAAATTGAGGTAGTCAGGCGATCGCGTTAGCGGTAGCGAGTGTGACGCTCGTTCCTCTCTATGGCTTCGCCTCAAGAGCGTCAGCGGTAGCAGTGGAGATGAGAGTAAGCATCTTCGAGCGTCAGCGCAGATCGCGAATGGTTAAGACTTACGTATTCACAGAAATTTGGCCGCCGCCCATCTCCCAAGGTTTCTGGTCCAATACGGTTGTATCCCCACACCCACTCATAAATCCAACTGCGGCTGTAGCCTGTCACCTCTGCTACTTCAGCGCTGCTGTAACCTTGAGCCAATAACCAAATTATTTGGTAATGGGTGCGCTCTACTGGAGCTTTTGCTCCTCGGTAGCGCTTTTCTAGCTCATCTATACTCAGGTGCAGTTCGATACTCAGGCGTTTCGGCATTGCAAAGATGCATAGTTCTCCCCAGCGATTATATTATGGTTAATCAACCCGACATGATATTAACCCAAAAGGACGCCTACTTAGATCCTATCCGAAAACTCCTTTCAGTATGACTCTTTATCTGTGTTAAACTGAAAAACGACCCCGTTGCGGTTCGAGTTGAGCGAGCGATCACTTAATATATTATATGCCGCACAAATAGCGATCCCGGTTCGCTTGAGCTGCCTTCAATCCTTCCGTTAAAAGCGATTGCGCTTTGTCTAGCTCTCCTTAAACGCAATAGCATCTGTGAAAAAGAGCAGCAGATTCAGCTTTTAAGGGTCAACTGTAGAGAATTATGTATCCTTTTGCTTTTTCCCAATAGCCGTTCAGGTCAACAGTAGCAAAATCGTTAGCTTTTTCCTAATTTTTTTATGTTGACTTTTCAATCTTTAAGGGTTTAAATAGAAATCAAGTATTCATTGCTTTTCACTTACATTGAGGAATAAATGATGTTTAATCCTTTAGTTAATCCAAAAATAGAAAAAGATTTATATTCCATAATTTGCGATTTAATTGATATAAATAAGCCCTATTATGCGCTTCAAAATCTATCTGAAACTGGGAATGAAGAAGTTTATGCAGAAATTGATGTAGAGCGTCTTGAACATAATGAAGTTTCGCCAATTTCACAGGCAGAAGCAGGTCGTCACCTTGCGATCTTGGGTTCTTGTGCGTTGAGTCTCATAAATAAAAAGAAATCAAAACACTACTATCTTGCTAGTAAGGCATCTACCTTATTACACACCTCTGACATTAGTCAATTCAATGGACAGCAACGAAGAAGATTGAAATGTTTTGCTAAGGCTATTCACTTAGATGAGAAGACTAGGACGGGTTCAGTATCATCCAGAATTTATACAGAAAATGATCAGTTAATATCGACTCTCGATCTCACCTACTTGATTTTACAGGAGGCTTTGTTTCAAAAAATGTTTAGACGACAACAAACAAAAGCACTTCAAGACAACCTCATAGTTGATAACCCATACAAATTTCCTGTAACGCTAAAGGAAATTAGCATTACGGAAAATAGGCTGAATTGCAATTTAGGTAAGATTGAGCCTTATCAATGTATTGGACACTTCCCCAACTATCCTGCTCTCCCTGTTGCTATTTTAAGTTCAGCTCTTTTATATTCTGCTGAAATATTTTTAAAGTCTCGATATCCTGAATGCTGGAAAATTAGAATCAATCAAGTTAGTCTTATAGCAGAAAAGCTAGCTTTTGCGGGAGAACAAGTTCATATCGAAACTAATTTGCTTGAGTCTAGTGGAAAAACTTACCACTTTTCATGCAATGCTCTTGACGAAGACAAAAATCTTATTGGCAAACTTTATACTTCAATTGATGTGATAACTCAATCTGATATAAGTAGGTGCAGGTAAATAAAGTAAAAATGGCGTTGCTTAATTGAGGTATGGTTGAACTATCGAGTGAAAGAGCCAGAAAATAATGAACATTAAATCAGAATCAATGGAATGTCCTGAAGGTAAGTCAAGTGATGTCAATAAAAATTGGCATAAAAGAGGTAAACAGAATTATATATGTGTTGACTGTGGCAGGCAATTTATAGACTGTTATCAATCGCGGGGTTATGCAGAAGAAATTAAACCTGAATGTCTCTCAATGTATGTAAATGGCATGGGTTTTCGAGCCATTGAGAGAATTAAAGGAGTACATCACACCAGCATTATAAATTGGGTCAAGCAAGTAGGAGAATGGCTCCCTGATGCTTACGAACCAGACACAATTCCCCGGGTGGGAGAACTTGAAGAACTAGAAACGTTTGTTGGTAAAAAAAAATAAGATCTGGCTATGGACAGTGGTAAATCACTTTCAACCAGGGATTTTAGGATGGGTATTGGGAGATCGTGCGTGCTACAACTTTTCGACCACTATGGGAGGCGCGTGGGCAATTGGAAATGTTACTTTTATATCACAGATGGATGGCCAGTTTACCCCATGTTTATTCCCGATGGAGACCAAATTATCTGTAAAAGTTACATGACCCGAGTAGAGGGGGAAAATACGCGACTACGACATTACGCAAGCCCGGCTTCATCGCAAGACACTTTGCTATTCTAAGTGGGGAGAGATGCTCAAACATTCAATTCGGTTAGTAATACATTATCTTAAGTTTTGGGATGTTCCGGTTCCCTATCCAGGGTATCATTTCACTCGCGCTTAAACCAGGCAAATCGGGTAGCCAAAACATCCATTGATCGCACTTATCATACCTATATTCAGCAACAGCCGCTTTTCTTTCTGCCGTAAATAATCATCAATCTTTAGAGAATTTTGCGCCATCTTATTTGTTACAAAGCCAACTAAAAATTGTTGAACAATTATTAGACAAATTTTTAAGTATTAAGCCTAACACCTTACTGTTTAGCAGAATTGCTGCCGCACTGTATGCAGTTTTAACTGCTATTGAAGCGGTTGCCTTATGGTACGAAAAAAGCTGAGCAACACTCTTAGTTTTAGTGCTGCTAGGGCTCAGTATCCCCCCTGCAATATATGAGTTATTTGAGGGTGTCACGCTACTTAAGTTAGCGGTATTTATCGCAAATCTAGCCGTCTTAGGGTATTTGCTAGACCATTTGCCGAAGCACCGTAAGGGATCTTAAAGTTCTGATGATTCAGAGGAAACTCATTTGGCTTAATAAATGTCAGCATCTTCAATCAGTAGCCACTTTACCATTTTATTTGTGATGCGTTTACCTGATTATTTTAAGTGTCAATATGAAATATTCAACTCTTCGGGCGCATTCTTGAGTGTATTCATAGTGTTTTTCATTTTTAATCATAGTTTTCACGCTCTTTATTTCCCCAAGCTGAAGATCGCCTTTTTGCAGTTATTATCACAATATTGCTTGAAAGTCAAATAAAAATCTAAATCTTTACAGAAACCGAGCATTTGTAAAGATTTATAAAAGAAAAGAGGGGTGATACCCCCCATCAGCTATAGTCAAATAAATAGATGCACCCTGATGGCTTTCCCGTTCCACAAGAGCGGGATTTTTATTGGAAAGGAAAGCCGGAGCGTTAAGTTTCACCATACCTACTACAGATAAAATGACGTGGGGATGCAAAGATTAAAGACATAGCAGAGCTAAAGCTAAAACAAGGGCGCAGCTCGATCGAACCTCACCCCAAACTCTGCGAAATAACCCAAAGGCGGTAGCATAGTTTGGGAAACGGCATCAACTGAAGATGAACTTAGCGCCAGCAACAGTCCTGCAACAGGGCAAATACATAATTAACGCGACTTTAGGCATAGGAGGGTTCGGGATCACTTACCGAGCTATCAACACCCATTTAAACCAAACCGTCGTACTCAAAACCCTCAACGAAAGTCTGCGCCAACACCCAGAATCTGCCCAATTTCAGCAGCAGTTTATTGCCGAAGCCCAACGCCTGTCGCGGTGTCAGCATTCCAACATCGTCAGAGTAATCGACTTTTTTGAAGAAGCCGGACAGTCTTTTATCGCAATGGACTACATTCCCGGCCAAACTCTCGCCCAAATAGTCGAAACCGATCAGCCACTGCCAGAAGCCCAGGCCCTGCACTACATTCGGCAAATAGCCTCAGCCGTAAGTACAGTTCATCACAGCGGATTGCTGCACGGAGATATCAAGCCAGAAAATATTATCCGGCGAGCCGATTCTCACCTCGTAATGTTAATAGACTTCGGTATTGCCCGCGGCTTTACCGCCGGCACCAAACAGACCCACACTAACTTGCTCTCCCCCGGGTACGCGCCGATTGAACAATACCTCTATGACGGTAAATGTACACCGGCCACAGACATCTACGCGATCGCAGCCACCCTCTACTACTTACTTTCGGGCGTGGCGCCCGTAGCAGCACCCCTGCGCGATCGCATTCCCCTGGTCGAGTTGCGGCAATTTCAGCCCAATCTCAGCGCGGGAATTGAGCGAGCTATCCTTCAGGGACTCGAAATCGACCCCCACAACCGCCCTCAGACAGTGGAAAATTGGCTCACCATGCTGCAAGAAACAGAGCGAGTATCAGCAAACAGAAAAGGCAAGCAAAGTCTGCGATTGCCTGCACCTCCCCCGCCGCAGTTGACTTTGCTGGCGTTTGTCGTAACGGCTGCAATTGCAGGCTGGATGGGTTTTGACCTGGCTTGGCGCTACAACAGCAGCAGTCTCAGCAGCAATCGACCCCAAATTGAATCCTTCCCATCTCTCGAAGATTTGCTCAAATCGCGCGATTTGTCAGGGCCCATGTTCCGGCAGCCGTCTGTCGAAAGCAGCCCTCTCTACCCGATCGAACTCAACAAGCTCCCCAAACCCCCCTTAGAAAGCAGCAACATTCCCGAACCGATCGATCCCTCAGAAACTAGCGCCGAACCTTCTGAGTCCCCAAGCCCGGAAACTCTCGCTCCAGAGCCCGAAGCGGAACCTGAGCCATCCCCGACGCCAGAGCCCCCAGAGGAGCCTTCTGAGTCCCCTATTCCGGAGCCTCAAACCGAAATCGAGCCAGCACCCCAACCAGAAGCAGCACCGGTACCGGAAGTTGCGCCCCTGCCTGCTGAACAGCCCCCCGCACCCGCCCCGTCTGCCCCTGAGAGTGCTGAAACCTTACCACCCTCGGAATCCGCGCCGCCAGTAATAGCGTCGCCGATCGAGCGATCGCCTGAACCTGCGATACCGAGCCGCAGCGGCAGCAATTCAGATAGTTCGATCGAACCTTACTCACCACCCCCTGTGGCAGAGCCCACTGTGCCTATTCCTGAACCTGCCGCAAATTAGTATTGTTTTTGTTGGTTAAAAGTGCGGACAAATACTTGATTTTATGAGTCAGCAAATATCGGCTCGGTAGGGGAGATAATACTGCTTTTTCTAGCCAACGACTATCTCGCAAAACCTTCGATCCAATCGGACAATGGCAACAGTCACCGTCTGAGTTTATCCAATATTTCCTATTCCCTCTGCAATCCAAATGCCCGCATCAAAAAAAAGCAGGAATGTTTGATATTTTGATTTGAATTATGTTATAATAGGTACCCGAGGCTGAGGTAGTGTCATGTCGTTTATTACTGTTGCCAAGCTTCAAACATTTTTGTACAAAGCAACCCCAACATCGAATTTCAGCGAGTGTCAGCCAGGCTTTTTGGCTAAGCCGTTGCGCCTTAGACTGTTCAAATTCTCAACAATCCCATCCCCGACAAAGGGGTGAGATTGTCAATTGCCCCAAACTTCCTTCCTTTGGGAGCAAGCATCATCGGGGACAAGCAAGTTATAATTTGTTGCGGAAGCGCATAGAGATTTTTTATGACTAAACCCCCAGTTCATGCTTTTTTTGTAGGCAGAGCACTTGCCGAAGCACTGTACGAGCAATTAGAAAGCGCAGCAACCAACGCCTTCTCTGAACTCGGTAAATTTGACGCAGAACAAAGAGAACGCCTGCGACAGTTCACCGATCGAGTTGTGGAACGGGCAAACAGAGCTGCGGATGAGGCGGTGCAGACCAGAACTGGCACTGCAACCACCACCATTCAAGACATCCATCCCGCAGAGTTGCAAGCGACTATTGACGAGCTGCGCGCCGAAGTGGCGATGGTGCGATCCCAATTGCAGCGCTACCGCAGCAGTTTGCCCTAGCGCTCGATCCGACCACAACTATTATTTACGACTACGTGAGCGCAAAGCACTGCGCTCCTGCGCTCCTACCTGCAATCAAAGCAACAACATAAAATAAGCAATTTGGGAACCCAAGTGTCTGCTCTCCTTGATGACTCTGTTAATCGCCAGCGCTCCAGAAAGCACGCTGGCGACGGCGATGAGCCAAAAACTGCTGGTAAATCCTACAAAAGTAAAGCTTATCGCTGGAATCGCGAAAAATACTCTCGAAAGCGACGCTTCTTCGATATTTGGGCCTTTGTCTTGCTCTGGCTGGCTTCGCTGTGGCTCGACAGCAAAAATTGGAGCTACTGGGGAGGCGTGACTGAAGAAAAGAAAGTTGCCAGACGCCGCTTTCAAGCTATCTGGGTTCGAGAAACACTCTTGGAATTGGGGCCCACTTTCATTAAAGTTGGGCAGTTATTTTCCACCCGCGCCGATTTGTTCCCGGCAGAGTTTGTCGAGGAACTTTCTAAGCTGCAAGATAAAGTGCCTGCTTTCAGCTACGAGCAGTTAGAGGTAATTGTTGAGCAAGATTTGGGCAAGACAGTTCAAGAACTTTACCGCAGCTTTGACCCGGTGCCCCTGGCCGCAGCAAGTCTGGGCCAGGTACACAAAGCTCAACTGCATTCGGGCCCGGAAGTGGTGGTCAAGGTGCAGCGACCGGGACTGCGGAAGCTGTTCGAGATCGATTTGCAAATTCTTAAGGGAATTGCCCGCTACTTTCAAAACCATCCTAAGTGGGGCCGCGGCCGAGATTGGATGGGGATTTATGAGGAATGCTGTCGCATTCTGTGGCTGGAAATTGACTATCTCCATGAAGGCCGCAATGCTGATACTTTTCGCCGCAATTTTAGCAACTGTGACTGGGTGCGGGTGCCGAGGGTTTATTGGCGGTACGCGGCTCCGCGAGTGCTGACTTTGGAATACCTGCCCGGGATTAAAATCAGCCACTACGAAGCTTTGGAAGCGGCCGGTATCGATCGTAAATTAATCGCTCAGTTGGGGGCAAAAGCTTATTTGCGGCAGTTGCTCAACGACGGCTTTTTCCACGCTGACCCACACCCCGGCAACATCGCTGTTAGTGCTGACGGTTGTCTGATTTTCTACGATTTTGGCATGATGGGGCAAATCCAGTCGAACGTCCGCGAAGGACTGATGGAGACGCTCTACGGCATTGCTTCCAAGGATGGACAGCGGATTATGGATTCTCTGATCAATTTGGGAGCTTTGGTGCCTACGGGTGATATGAGTCCGGTGCGCCGATCGATCCAGTATATGCTCGACCACTTCATGGACAAGCCTTTTGAAAATCAGTCGGTGAGCGCGATTACGGACGACCTTTACGATATTGCCTACAACCAACCTTTTCGCTTCCCAGCTACTTTTACTTTTGTAATGCGAGCTTTTTCTACCATCGAAGGGGTGGGCAGAGGTTTAGATCCCGAGTTCAACTTTATGGAGGTGGCACAACCTTTTGCCATGCAGCTTATGAGTAATGGAAATGGTCATGATACAGGTAGCAGCATTTTTAACGAAATCGGCCGTCAGGCAGCTCAGGTGAGTTCGACTGCTTTGGGTTTGCCCCGCCGGATTGAGGAGACTATTGACAAACTCGAACAGGGAGATTTGCGGATTCGCGTCCGTTCTGCCGAAACAGAGCGCTTGCTCCGCCGCATGAGCAGCGCTCAAATGGGCACGAACTATGCTTTGCTGATGAGTGCTTTTACTTTGTCGGCGACAATTTTGTTTGTCAGTAATCAAGTCTGGCCGGCTGTGGCTGTGGCAGTGCTGGCGGCGGGTGCAGGGTTTGCTCTTATGCGTTTGTTCAAGCGGATCGATCGTTTAGACAGGATGTCATAATTGTGCAATTTGGGATTTGAAATTTCAGGTTTGAGATTTCTCGCCAGCCAAAATTTGACCTCGAATGTTAAGTTTTGGCTGGCTGACAACAGATTGCTAAAATTTACCGCACTTAGAGGCTTTGACGCTAACAACCCGGTTGCTTCCTAGATTTCTCCCCAGCCAAAACTCTGAGTTTGGGTAGAAATCCAGTTTTTTTTTGCAGCCACGGCTTAATTTACTGGATTTACCGAAATTTTAAGACGGGATTACCATCATAACGATCTACAATATGAGGTCAAGGAAGTGCAATTTTTCCCAAACTCTCGATCGCAGGTGGCAGAAATTTCAAGTCCCCTTTGCGATTTAAGTTTTGGAAGAAAACATTGCACCACTTAAATCAAACTTTTAAGTTCGATGAGTCCAATCAGGCAATCTATGAAACGCTCTTTCGCAGGTAAGACAGACACAGGGCTAGTTCGTTCAGTAAATCAGGATTCATACTACATAGACTCTGACGGGCGATTTTTCATAGTGGCCGACGGGATGGGAGGACACGCCGGAGGTCAAGAAGCCAGCCGGATTGCGACTCAGGCGATTCAATCTTATTTGCTCGAACATTGGGAAGGGCCTGAGGATTCTCCGCTGTTGTTGGAAAAGGCTTTTTTAATTGCCAATCAAGCAATTTTGACGGATCAGCTAGACCACCCTGAGCGTGCTGATATGGGCACTACGGCTGTGGTTCTCATGTTTAGGGATGAGGGCCAACCTTGGTGCGCTAATATCGGGGACTCTCGCTTATACCGGCTGCACGGCTCTCGCTTAGAGCAGATTACTGAAGACCAGACATGGGTGGCTCAGGCTGTGAAAAGAAAGGCCCTAACTCCCGACCAGGCTCGCAGTCATCCTTGGCGTCACGTTTTGTCCCAGTGTTTGGGTCGCGATGATGTGCGGGAAATAGATATTTTGCCGGTGGAGGTGCAGCCTGGGGATCGCTTGCTGCTGTGCAGCGACGGCTTGACTGAGGAACTTTCCGATCCTTTGATTGCTTCGCCTCTGAAGTCGATTCGCGCCTGCGAGGGCGCTGCAACTGCTTTGATTCAAGCAGCTAAGGATAAAGGGGGACGCGATAATATTACTGTGGTGATCGTGACGCTCGACCTTAAATAAATCGCGCAACCCCCCGGACAATCTAAAATCTAAAATCTAAAATCTAAAATTTAATGACCCGCGTTATCGGTTTGATCAGCGGCACGTCGGTGGATGGCATTGATGCTGCTTTGGTGGATGTGGTCGGTTCCCAAACAGACTTGAAAGTGCAATTGGTGGCCGGCCAAACTTTCCCTTATCCTGCTAATTTGCGATCGCAAATTCTCTCGGTTTGCAGCGGCTCAGCTTTATCAATGGCTGAACTAGCCGAATTAGATGATGCCATCGCCCAAGAATTTGCCACGGCGGCATTGACAATTCAAGCAGAATATGATAAAGCCGAATTGATCGGCTCTCACGGTCAAACCGTCTACCACCGACCTGCAAGGAAAGTCCAGAAAGACAGCGCCGATGCGTTCATGGGCTACAGCTTGCAACTCGGGCGGGGCGCGCTAATTGCGGAATTGACAGGCATTACTACTGTTAGCAACTTTCGATCGGCAGACATTGCAGCAGGAGGTCAAGGAGCACCCTTAGTCTCAATAGTTGATGCCTGCCTGCTGGCGGAACCCAACCTCAGCCTCTGCATCCAAAATCTGGGCGGAATTGGCAATGTTACCTATCTTCCCGCTACGGGAAAATGGGAAAACAAGGACGAGTCGGAGATTTCCACGATTTCCACTCTTGGGGATGGCATCTCGGGCTGGGATACAGGCCCGGCGAATTCTCTGTTAGATTTGGCAGTGCAGCACTTCTCAGACGGCACTAAGACTTGCGACGAAGGTGGAGCTTGGGCGGCCTCGGGAACTCCCTGTCAAGCTTTAGTCGATTATTGGCTGCAGCAAGAGTTCTTCCGCCAAGCACCCCCGAAATCTACTGGGCGAGAGTTATTTGGTGTAGACTATTTTGACCGGTGTTTGGTCGAGGCCCAAGGTTACAACCTCAGTCCGGCTGACGTACTGGCTACTCTGACAGAACTGACTGTTGCCTCGATCGTTCACAGTTACCAAACTTTCTTACCGGCTATGCCCGATCGAGTTTTACTGTGCGGGGGCGGCAGCCACAATCTCTACTTAAAACGCCGATTGCAATCTCAATTGCATCCAGTGCAAGTGTTGACTACTTCTGAGGCAGGCTTGAATGTAGATTTTAAAGAGGCGATCGCTTTCGCGGTTTTAGCCGCATGGCGGGTTCGGGGCATTCCCGGCAATCTGCCTCAAGTTACAGGTGCCCGGGCACCGGTACTTTTAGGGGAAATTAACTCTTGTTGGCACAGTTGGGCGTGATAGCATAGAGTCTGAGGGACAACGGCTGTGCGTTGTTGCACCAGCATTGTAGCCAGCAGGAAAAGCATAGGAACAGCACTGTGGCTCACACGTTTTTAATGGAATCGGGCCAATGGACGCTCGAAGGAAGTTGGATTGAGCGCAATGGCGTGCCAATTACGGTTAAAGGCAAAACTTTAGTGAGCTGGAACCGAACAGATTGGTTCAGTATGGTGACGAAGCTCGTGTTTCCTGGAGGCGATCGCGAAGAGATTATTTTGCAGTACCGAGGACACCTCAACAGCGATGAACGGCAGTATACTTTTGTACTCCAACACAGCGAACTCGGTCGGGTCGAGGGCGAAGGTTGGATTGCTCCCCAGTCGATCGTGCAGCGTTACTGGGTACTGGGAGACGAACGCCAACGCCGGACGGGCTTTGATACCCTCCATCGCGTCGATCACAACCGCTACTATCACTCTAGCGGCATCATGTCTGGTCATTACTTGACGAGTACGATGGAGGCGACTTTGGAACGTCAGTCGGAATAGCTTTTTCTAGAGTTACCACCTACGAGTTCTAGCGTTTGATGTGAAAATTGAAGGTTTTGCTAGTCGGAGATCGTGCTCAGGTGTCCGACTACCGCATTTTTGTGAAACCTTATCGGCTGTAACTAAATACAAATATTTTATTTGGTTAAAAACTTCACACTTACGATCAAAAAGTATCAAATTTTTGAATCTAACCGCGATAAATTATTTTTGCGAGCTCTTTCTGTGCACTTAATAGATTACTGCGATCGGCTTCCCAAAGTTAGTGCAATCAAGAAAAAAACTGTCAAATTTTCCTGATTGACGATGAGTCTGTGCAGATGCTTTCTACCTTCTATAGCAACCACGCCTGACTTTTAGGACGTTCTTAATTGCTCAACCCCTGGATTTTATTGCTTCTGACTTCTGAGGTAGATAACTAAAGCTTTCTCTGATAGGTAACAAAAGCCCTCTTCCTTGTGCCTTCGAGTGACGCCCCATCACCCCCAACTCCTTTCCACCTGAGGAAGAGAGTAAGAGACAGAGGTCGCCGACTGCGACTCTTTGCTACTCAACGCCTGGGTTTGGTTCTAGGCCCCAATGATGTTTCAGAAAATGGCGGTACATGGTTTCGCGAAGCATCATTTGCTCGTAAAGCTTCACCAAAAATTCCTGAGCTTGTTCGCGGCTCATGTCACTTACCTGTGTTTTGAAGGAACACAGGCTAAATTGCTGCTCCAAAGACAATTCTGCTGGTTGGCTCATGACTTTGACTCCTCTGTAAGTAAAGGTGACTTAAAAGTGAACACCTGGATTAACCAGATTTGTAAACTGTTTCAGCGATCGGCCGTTGGTTTCGGGATGCCCGATGACCCATAGGGCTTTAGTATATATTACAAAAGGTAACAATTATTTGACAAAGTTACCATCTGTCCCAGGAAATAGCTTAGGGATAAAGATGGCCAGATGTCTGCAAAAGTTCCTTCCGCAGGCATATACAACTGTATCTACTTGTCAAGAGAAAAAAGGCTCAGTACGAACCAAAAGAATTGAAGCGCTTTATACCAAATCGGGCGGAGCTTCTCTCCGCGAGGGGGAGAGCTGAAGAGCGGGAGAGGCGGAGATTGGAAGATGAGGAGAGGCGGAGAGGCGGAGATTGGAAGATGAGGAGAGGCGGAGAGGCCGAGAGCGGAAGATGGGGAGAGGCGGAGATTGGAAGATGAGGAGAGGGGGAGATGAGGAGAGGGGGAGAGGCGGAGATTGGAAGATGAGGAGGGGGAGAGGTGGAGAGCGGAAGATGGGGAGAGGCGGAGATTGGAAGATTGGGAGAATTTCTATTTCTCTGTTCTCCCTTCTTCCTTCTTCCTTCTTCCTTCTTCCTTCTGACTAATTCGAGGGCCCGCCATCCTGCGGTGGAGTGGCCGCTCCGGGTCTGAAATTGGGAGCAGCGGGTGCAGGCGAAACAGGAGGAATGCCCTGATTTCCTCCAAAGTTGCTAGGCTGCTGTGGAGCCGGGAGAGGAGATTGAAACTGATTGGGATTGAACTGCTGCTGCCCCGGAGCGGGGAGAGGAGATTGAAACTGATTGGGATTGAACTGCTGCTGCCCCGGAGCCACAGGAGACGGCAGGGGTTGACCGGAATTGCCGATCGCAGGTGCCGCAGGAATGCCAGAATTGGGAACCGAGGGATTCGGCAGCGGGGAGGAAGCCGAACTAGGAAGAGTTGCTAGGGCGACTCGATCGCCCCCTACCTCTCTCAATTTGTCTAAAACCTCAACAACTTTGGCATATCTAGCATTTTGAGGAGCGTACAGCACCATCAACCCCGTAGGATTTTTGCTTTGGAAACTCTTTAAAACTCGATCGAGCTGTTGGTAATTAACAGGCAATTGGTCGATATAAGTTTGCCCAAAATCGTCAATGCTGACAATCAGCATCTCTCGCATCTGTGTTTGTCCCGTCTTCGCCTTAGGCAAATCGACATTAATTGCTTGCTGGCGAGTCAGTTGCAGAGCCGCCAGCAGAAAAAACGTCAGAATGCAAAAGATCACGTCAATTAAAGGCACCAGTTCAATCCGAGCCTCTTCAGCAGGAGTATCTAGATTAATCTTCATCAGTTCTGTGGAGTTTTAATTATTAGAAGGTGAATCTTCAGCCGGATCAGAACCTTTCAATTTCGGCTCCCGGTTCCGTTCTACCGATTCTTGAGAATTAAGAGAACGCCTGTTCAAACCATCGGAACCAAAGGAAGAATTGCTGTATTCTGCACCGGGCGATCGACCCTTAGCATTAGCTGCCGGCCAGTATTGCCTGTAAAGCAATTCCAGTTCATTTCCAGCTTTACGAAATATTTTTGCCTGGTTGAACAAAAAAGCTTGAAATATCCGATAAAACACCAAGGTAAAAATTGCTACTACCATCCCAGTAGCAGTTGTGATCAGAGCTTCGCTAATCCCCAAAGTTACGCCAGTTGTTGCCGAGGTGCCGATGTCGCCCAGACGGATGGAACTGAGCGAGTTAATCAAGCCCAAAACTGTTCCCAGCAAGCCCAGCAAAGGGGCTAGAGCGATCGTAGCTTCCAAGATTTTGTCGCCTCGGCGCATCGAAGCCAACTCTTCATCGGCTGCGGCCTCGAGTGCGAGTCGAAATAAGTCTGGTTCAGGATTGTAAAGGCGCAGAGGTGCAGATAGAAACCGCCCGATCGGCTGTCGGTTAGCTTGTCTTGCCATCTCGTTAGCCGCGCCCCAATCGCTGCGAGCGGCTTCAAGAATACGGTTAACAATCTGCTTTTCTTTGCTCAGGAGGCTCGCCCAAAACCACAAGCGCTCGATAATTGTACTCAAAGATAGAATCGATAACAGCAACAGGGGCCACATGGCGGGGCCGCCTTTTTGAAACAGTTCTTGAATATTCACAGTATTTTTACTCCTGCATAACCCGCTTGGCTTTGCTTCTGTTGTACTTTTTTTAACAAAGTTAAGGCCATTTAATTTTAGCTATTAATGTACTGTGTTCCGGGGCCGATCGACCGATCGCGATCGACTAATTCCTCACAACTCGTCTAAATCTTGACACATATCTTGCAGCGACTGGTGTTGAACGCGGCGGGAAGAGCGGCGATATTTTTTAGTTTGCAGCTTCGGTTCGTAATGCTGCGTACCATCCGACTTGGTTTGCTGTTTCAAACTCGCCTCGGCACTGCTGGAGTTTTGCTCTTGTTGCTGGCGGACGATCGCCTCTTCGAGAAAAGTCAAGTAATAATCGTAGCGCTCCCAACCGCCCCGCACCACACAGTTAGGCTCGTCTCGGTGCGAACAGTCGCTAAACTGGCAGCTACCCAAAGCCAGCCTCTGGCGCGCTTCTGGGAAATATTCAGCTAACTCGGACGGGTCGCATTCGAGAGCCGGCTGATTAAAGCCTGGAGTATCGGCCAAAAGTCCGCCGCCGGGGAGTTCAAATAGTTCTACGTGGCGAGTCGTGTGGCGCCCGCGGCCGAGTTTGCCAGAAACAGCGTTCACTCGCAGATTCAGGGCCGGGATCAGTTGGTTGATCAAGCTGGACTTGCCGACCCCTGAAGGGCCACAAATTACCGTTATTTTCCCCTGCAGGTGCGCCAGAAGGAAGTTCGGTAACGGGCCATGTACGGGATTTAACGGCTCTAATCGATCGACCGCATTTGCAAGCAGGGGGTTGTCCTTAGAACTCACGGTAGATAGCTCTATTTTCTCCGTTAACTCATGGGAAGCTGCTTCTGGTGCAGAAACTTCATTTTGACTTTCTTTGTTGGCTTCCTGGACTCCTGCGCCGCTGCGGACGCTAATAAACATTGGTTCGTAGCCCCAGCCTGAAAGCCGATCGCGCCACTGTTCCAACTGCTGGGGCGTGACCAAATCGCATTTGTTCAGGCACAAACTCACCTCTAAACCTGTAGATTCTGCCTTGACTAAAAACCGAGTTAATGATGCGGGGTCTAAATCGGGTTCAGCGAGGGCAAAAACCAGGAGAATGCGATCGGCATTAGCTACAGGCGGGCGGTTGAGTTCTGTTTGGCGCGGGAAGACTTCAGAAATTGCACCCCGGCGGTCAGTCCAGTCCGGTTCGTCTACCACCACGCGATCGCCCACCATCACCTGTTGGCCAATTTTTTTCAGTCGAGTGCGACGAGTGCACAGGAGAGTCGGAGAATCAGCGAGGGGAGCATTTTTCCCGTCAATGGAGACAGCGGGATCTAACCTCACTTGGTAGAAGTTAGCCTGAACAGCAATTACAGTACCGACGATGGAGGGCGAATTCAGGCTCATCCTGCTTCCTGGTGTTCTGGGCGCTGCACTTTCATTGAAAAAAAGCCCGACTCCGGCTGATCCCCGACAAATTGCGTTTCCAGAATCTCGTAGCCTTCCATTTTGAGACTATCGGGCACTTGTTCGATCGGCTCTCCAGCGTCCAGCCAAACCTCCAAAACAGCACCCGGTGCCATTTGCTCCAAGCGCAGTTTAGTGCGGACAAAATTGAGAGGACACGGAGTGCCCCGCAGATCGATTTTGGCATCTGGGGATTTAGGATTTTCAATTTTGGATGTTGAATTCATAATGCTTTTTGCAATCTCAAATCCTGAAAGCCTTAGTTTTTTAAACAAGTTGTCTCGAAACTGGAGAATCTAAAATTTTGTGTCCAATTGCACACAGATTATTATTTTTTCTCGAAGTTTTGTGTCCTATTGGACACAGATTATTATTTCCTCTGGAAAAAGTGAGCGCAATTGCGCTCACTTTTTCCTTATTTCTGAAACAAATTTCCCAGAAATCCTTCCAAACCGCCTTTACCGGTACGATCGCCCTTCAGCTTAGCAAGCTGCATCAGCAACTCCCGTTCCTCAGCCGTCACCTTAGTCGGAATGTCAATAGACACCGTAATCAAATGATCGCCGCGACTGACTGGATTTCCCAACCGAGGCACCCCTTTTTTCTCCAGAGTCAGAACAGTATTTGCCTGAGTTCCGCTAGGAATCAACAATTCCGTCGGCCCGTCTACGGTTTCCACTTCCAACCGGCACCCTAAAATAGCTTGCAAATAACTAATCTTAACTTCCGAGTTAACGTTAGTGCCGTCCCGCTTAAATAGCGGGTCTTCATTCACGGCCAAGAACACGTAAAGATCCCCGGGCGGCCCGCCCAGTTTGCCGGCATCCCCTTCATTGGAAACCCGCAAGCGAGTACCGTTGTCAACCCCAGCCGGAATTGTGATTTTCAGCTTTTTCATCACTTCTTTCTGGCCTCGGCCACCGCAAGTTTCGCACTTATCCTCAATCACTTGCCCGGTGCCGTTGCAAGTGGGGCAAACTGAAACTTGAGTAAAGCTGCCGAAAGGAGTGCGGGTAGCGCGTCGGACTTGACCGCTGCCGGTACAAGTCGAGCAGGTTTGGGGCCGGGTTCCCGGTTTTGCGCCGGTACCGGTGCAAGTTTCGCAGGTTTCTAGATGCTTGATGCGGAGTTCTTTTTCCCCACCAAACACTGCTTCGCGAAAGTCCAGCCGCAAATCGAGACGCAAATCGTCTCCGCGCACTGGCCCGCTGCGCCTGCGACCTTGCTGTTGCCCGCCCGGTCCGCCCTGAAAACCCTGAAAGAAGCTTTCAAAAATATCGGCAAAGCTGTCGCCGAAGTCTTGGAAGCCCGGAGCGCCTGCACCGCTCACGCCTGCTTCGCCGAAACGGTCGAAACGGGCGCGGGTTTCCGGTTCTGAGAGTACCTCGTAGGCCCGGTTAATTTCTTTAAACCGTTCCTCGGCACCGTCTGTTTTGTTGACATCTGGATGGTACTTGCGAGCTAGGCGGCGGTAAGCACGCTTAATTTCTTCTTTGTCTGCGCTACGAGAAACGCCTAATATTTCATAGTAATCACCGGCCATAGAGCTGCTTGCCTGGAGGTAAATAACAAAAAGTGTACGAAAAAGAAACGGGCGACCTTTCCTGAAATTACAGATTAAAAATTAAAAATTAACAATGAGAATTTTTAATTTTTAATTTTTAGCTTTTCAGTTTTAAAGGAAAGGATTCATATCATCAACTTCAGGTTCGGGAACCTTCGGTTTTTGTTTTGACTGTGGATTTGACTGTGGATTTGGCTGTCGCTTTGACTGTCGTTCCGGCTTTGGTTCCGGCTTTGGTTCCGGCTTTGATTCCAGCTTTGGTTCCGGCTTTGGTTCCGGCTTTGATTCCGGCTTCGGTTCCGGCTTTGGTTCCGGCTTTGATTCCAGCTTCGGTTCCGGCTTTGGTTCCGGCTGCGCTTGGGGCGCCACCAGCAGCTCTTCTGTCACCGAAATGCTGTCCGAGGTAGCTGCAACCTCTTCTTGTTCTGACATCATCTCGCTTTCAACCGCTCCTCCTGACGGGGCTACCCCGCTGCGGGCTACCGAATACACTGCTGTCCCGAGGGAGTATAGCAGTTGCTTGAAAGATTCGATTGCAGGCGTGAGTTCCTCGACTGTGAGGTCGGGGTTAGCAATCGCCTCCCGTAAGGCTGCTGCTGCTGTTTCGGCTTCGGCCTTAAGGTCGTCGCTTAGCAGTTGCGCGTTGGTTTTTAAAGTTACACCACAATTATAGACCAGGGTGTCAGCTTGATTTTTGAGTTCGACGAGTTGAGCGCGCTTGATGTCCTCCTCGGCGTAAAGTTCTGCTTCTTGCCGCATCCGCTCGACTTCGGTTTCGCTCAATCCCCCTGTATTGGAAATTTGGATGCTTTGTTCTTTTCCGGTTCCCTTGTCTTGAGCGGCAACTTTGAGAATCCCGTTGGCATCGATTTCAAAGGTAACTTCGATTTGAGGTACGCCGCGGGGGGCTGGGGGAATGCCTTTGAGCAGGAACTTGCCGAGACTTTTATTGTCTTTAACCAATGCCCGCTCGCCTTGGAGCACGTGAATTTCTACCGAGGTTTGCCCGTCTGCCGCCGTGCTGTACATTTGCCCTCGGCTGGTGGGGATAGTTGTATTGCGATCGATTACTTTCGTGAACACCCCGCCCAAGGTTTCGAGTCCCAAGGAGAGCGGCGTCACGTCGAGCAGCAGCAAATCTTTGACCTCACCGCCCAACACCCCGGCTTGAATTGCCGCGCCTACGGCTACAGCTTCGTCGGGATTGACCGATTTATCGGGAGAAACGCCCCCAAAATACTTGCTAATTGCTTGTTGAACTGCCGGAATCCGGGTTGAGCCTCCCACTAAAATAATTCTGTCTATATCTTTCGGGGTCAAACTTGCATCTTTGAGGGCTTGAGTCACCGGATCGATCGTCGCCTGCACCAAATGACCCACCAGTGTTTCAAACTTAGCTTTGGAGAGTTCCATTTCCAGATGCTTCGGCCCTTTTGCGTCAGAGGAGATGAAGGGCAAATTGATTGAGGTGGATTCGCGGTTGGAGAGTTCGATTTTCGCTTTTTCCGCAGCTTCTCGGAGGCGCTGCAAGGCCATTTTGTCTTGTGAGAGGTCACTGCCTTCTTGAGTCCGGAAAGCTTCTACCAGCCACTGGACTATGCAGTCGTCAAAGTCATCTCCTCCGAGATGGTTGTTACCCGAGGTAGCGTTGACTTCAAAAATTCCGTCTCCCAGTTGCAGGATCGAAACGTCAAAAGTACCGCCGCCCAGGTCAAAAACTAAGATTTTCTGTTCTATATTTTGCTTGTCCAGTCCGTAGGAAAGGGCGGCCGCCGTCGGTTCGTTGACGATCCGCAAAACTTCTAGGCCGGCGATCGTACCGGCGTCTTTAGTAGCTTGCCGCTGGGCGTCTGTGAAGTAGGCGGGCACTGTAATAACGGCTTGGGTAACAGTTTGTCCCAAATAAGCTTCAGCATCTTGCTTTAGCTTTTGCAGTACCATTGCCGAGATTTCCTGGGGTGTGTGAACCTTGTTCCGAATTTGGACGTTAACGGTGTCGTCTTTGCCTTTTATGCAGGTATACGGAGTCCGCGCTCGTTCTTCTTCCGTGTCGTCCCACCTGCGTCCGATAAATCGTTTGATGCTGTAGACAGTATTTACAGCATTAGTTACAGCTTGCCGCTTGGCCAATTGACCTACTAAGCGATCGCCCGCCTTGCCAAATCCTACTATACTCGGAGTTGTGCGGCCGCCCTCGGAATTGGCGATCACGACGGGTTTACCGCCCTCTAACACAGCTACGCAACTATTAGTCGTGCCTAAGTCAATTCCAATAATTTTTCCCATAGCGCCTCATAAAACTTTGTGGGATGTTTGGAAACCTCCAACTACAAGTTGGGGGAAAAAAAACTACTCAGCTTGTTCAAACAAGCATCACCAGACCAGATTTTTAGGAAATAAACTAGATGTCCTAAGGCAATATCAAGGCAATATCAAAGACGGGTAAAAACATTTTTCAGAATTTTTTGAGCAAGCGCTGACCTGCTTTTAGTCATCAATTAAGAAGTTGGTGAGTCTGCCACCTTCGGGCCCCCGAATAGAATTCGGGGGTCAGTGACTTTGAGGAATGCAGTAGCTTGTATCCCGATTAACTTTCCGAACTATCGGGATTTTCATCTGAGGCTACCACAGATAGCCCAGCCGCTGCAACTTTCACTTTGGCGTGCCGCAAGACGCGATCGCCCAGAGTGTAGCCGCGTTCTAGTTCTTGGATAATTGTTCCTTCCTCGTGTTCGTCAGTTGGCTCGCTTAGCAGAGCTTCGTGGAGGTTGGGGTCAAACTGTTCGCCTTCGGGGCGCATCGGAGAAACCCCGATTTGCTTGAGGCCGTCTACCATTTGCTTGTAAACGCTTTGGTAGCTTTTGTGAATGTTCATTTCGCCATCGGTTTGCGGCTTGATGTGCGATCGAGCGCGCTCAAAATTATCAATTACCGGCAACAGGGGTTTGATTGTCAGACACCTTGCCTGTAAATCTAGCTCTTCTTTTTCCTTTTGGGTGCGCCTGCGGAAGTTCTCAAAATCTGCGGCTAGGCGGAGATTTTGATTTTTCAGCTCTTCTAGTTGAGCGGATGCGGCTTGCAACTGAGTTTTTAAAGCCTCTTTTTCATCGTTTGCCTGGGCCAGTTCCCTCTTCCAAGGCTCCGCCGCGTCGGCAGTCGGACTGTTGGTTGAACTGCCGGTGACGGTAGGCCCGGATGCGTTTGCTGGCGAGCGATCGCCCTGAGCACTTTGATAAGCTCGAGCAAGTTCGAGCTCCCAATCGGCAGATCCGTTCGAGTTTCCTGGTGCCGGCGGATTTTCGCTTGCCATTGGCGAACCCTCTGGGGTTTCCCCAGTTGAGTTAGGATCTTGATCTTGCTGTTTTTCGTCGTCAATCATAAAAGCTGCGCGACAGAACCCTATCAATTCTAGCAGATACCTTTAACGAGGTAAATCTACAGGGTTCGAATTTACTGTGTATGGCACAATGTAAAAAGAGGAAATCTCGCCAGATGTGGAGGCATTTCTCAAAGCTTTCAATAAAATCTTCAAAGGGCAGTTTAGATATTTACCTATAGTCTGACAGCAGTCGGGGGCAACCGAATGTTTGTTGCTTCCTAATTTTGGATTAACGCGAGCGCATTGAGAACAAGTTTTATAAGTATATTCTGCTATTACCTCTCCTAAAACCTTTCCCCATTAGCAGGCTTGATGCTTCAACGTTTGCTTAAAACTATAGTGGCTTAAAGTTATCATCGGTCTGGCTGTTTTCGTCGCAACCTGACGCTTGCATTTTTTACCCTTTGCTGCATTTCCCAAGTCGGGAGAAAGAGGAATTTGTATTTAGTGACTAAGTAGTTAGCTGTGTGCTTGTGTAACTCAGATACAATTGTTGTTAATCTTGATGCGAATTGGGGCTGTTGTTTTTTCGTTTCGATACCGCAGAAGTCGCTTGAAGTCTATAATTTTTGCCAGCCAAATCAGAGACATTAGCTGGTTTTGCGGAAGTGCTAATCTGTAGATACGATTGATATCTAATTTGCCTATTTCCAAGATTTGTGAACCGTCAAGCTTACGTCAGCCTATTTGAGATTTGAGACTTCCGCGTGATCCCTCAGCCGAATGATTTGAGATTTACCCCACAGATAAATCTGGGAGATGGAACAAGAGTCTAAAATTTTGGGCGGCTGGGGACTCCTGTCGGAAACTTGTATCCGTTTTCGGGCGGGGTGACAAAGATTCAGACACCAGGCTACAATCAGAGTAATATTGCCTTACAAAAAACTAGACATCCTCAAAATCTGTGCTGGAAACTCATGTAGATGATCGGGCAGTGCCCGATCGCAGATAATTCATCAAAATATATTTCAAAAGACCGATCGAGACTTTCGTAAAAGCTATCATCACAAAACATAGCTCATCTTTAATTTAGTACAGCTAACCGCGCCACCACGGGCGCTGTGATTTGACCAAAGAATTTGGGACAATAAAATGAGCGTGGGAAGGCGACACACCCCACCACGCTTTTGTCTCCCAGTACGGGCAATCCCCAAGTGATGTGCCCGGACGCTATAACGAGAGTATCCCGCAAGTTAATCAGGTAAGTAAGCAACTTAGCACTTAACGAACAAGATCTGATTGCAAGCACCGGCACATCCCTCCAACGTCTCGTCAATTTGTGGATGAAAATTAGAGGGGACTGCAAGCTTACACTTTACAGATAGGGATTGAGCAAGAACATGATAGCTGATCCATAAGCAAAGAATACGGGGGTTAAAACCCCGCGTTGGTTTTCCTCTCAGCACTCTTTGTGACTGAGTTTCCCACCTATTGAGTGTTTTTTATGACTAGCACATCCCACGGGTCTCGCTCCACATCGATAGTTGCTCTGAGCACTTTTACTCCGGCTCTCAACAAGATGATTCAGGCGGGTTACGTCAACGGCGACCAACTGAAGCAAGCTCAAATTGAAAGCCAGAAGTCTGGTAAGCGGTTGACGGAGGTATTAGAAGCACTTACCGGGCAGCCGTTGCCCCCAGAATTGCTGCGGCTTTACAAGAAGCAGCAGATGTTTGAACGGAAGATAGTCTACGGGGTTGAAGCATTTGACCCGGAGATGAGCGAAATGTCTAACGAGCAACTCGGAGCTATGCTCGACGGGTTGAAGATTTCGATCGACATTTGTAACCAAGGTCGGTTTTTACCCGTAGCGAAGACTGAAACTCAGCCGGCAGCGGTTTTAGTGGCAATGGTAGATCCCGACAACCTCAACGCCATAGAAGATTTGCGGCGGATTTTACAGCCTCACGGCTTGGCTTTGCAGCGACGGGTGATTACGCCAGACGACTATCAGGACATAACTTCGGCCTATCAAGAGGACCAAGTTAAAGTAGCAGCCAAAATAGCAGCAGCCGAAAAGCAGAGAAAGCTAGAGCTAGGGGAGGGAGATTTTGGCGAGCTCTCACTAGAAGAGGAGAGTGCCGACCAAGAAGACCTAGCTAACACCTTGGACGATGCTGAGGCGGCTCCGGTAATTAAGGCTGTCAACATCATTTTGGCTAAAGCTTTGTCGGAAAAGGTGTCTGACATCCACGTAGAACCTCAAGAAGAGTTCATGCGGATTCGGATGCGGAAAGACGGGGTGCTGCAAGAGTATTTCCGATTTCCCAAGCAGGTAGTCGCATCGATTACGGCTCGTTTCAAGATTATTGCCAACCTGGACATTGCCGAACGCCGACAAGCTCAAGACGGCCGCATCCGCCGGGTGTTTGAGGGACGCACGGTGGATTTCCGGGTGAATAGCTTGCCTTCCCGGTACGGCGAAAAAATCGTGCTGCGGATTTTGGACAGTTCCAGCACTCAGTTGGGTTTGGGTTTGTTAATCTCCGACCAAGAAACTCTGGCTTTAGTGCGAGAGAGTGCTAGCCGTCCGTTCGGACTGATTTTGGTGACGGGGCCGACGGGTTCGGGCAAGTCCACTACTCTGTACTCGATTCTGGCGGAACGGAACGATCCGGGGGTTAATATCAGTACGGCGGAAGACCCGATCGAATATGCTTTGCCAGGAATTACCCAATGTCAAGTAATTCGGGAAAAAGACTTGACTTTTTCCAACATTCTGCGGGCATTTTTGCGGCAAGACCCTGACGTAATGCTGGTGGGGGAAACGCGGGACAAGGAAACGGCCAAAACTGCTCTGGAAGCTGCTTTGACGGGACACTTGGTACTGACGACGCTGCACACGAACGACGCGGCTGGGGCTGTCGCGCGTTTGGCCGAAATGGGCGTAGAACCGTTCATGGTTTCGGCCGCTCTGTTGGGCGTGTTGGCTCAGCGTCTGATGCGGCGCGTTTGCGACAAATGCTGCACTCCTTACCAGCCTACTGCCGCAGAGCTCGGCAAGTACGGTCTGTCGGCTTCTCAAGAAATTGATCTGACTGTTTACAAAGCCAACACCGTACCGGTGGAGCAAAGGAAGGAACTGGCAGAACGCGAGGAACTTTGTCGGAAGTGCGGCGGCCTAGGCTACAAAGGACGGGTAGGGGTTTACGAGTTCCTGAAAAATACTGAGCGGCTTCAAACCCTGATCACTCAAGGAGCTCCCACAGAGCAGATTAAGGAAGCAGCAGTAGAAGAAGGGATGAAAACGTTGTTGGCTTACAGCTTGCAGTTGGTGCGGGAAGGCGCGACTACCTTTGAAGAAGTCGAGCGGGTGACGTTTACTGACTCGGGCCTGGAGGCGGAAATGAAAGCCAAACGCAAGCAGGGACTTACCTGCAAAACTTGTCGGGCGGAATTGAAGCCGGAGATGTTGGATTGTCCTTACTGCTTGACGCCACGCTTTTTGGATTGATTCAGCAGTTAACTGTTGACTATTAACTGTTGACTGTTAACTGAGCTAGATTGGTCAATAACTATAAATTCGATCGAGGAGAGGTATCTATGGGTCTGATGATTGAAGACGTACTGGAGTCCCTGGTAGAGCAAGGGGGTTCGGACATACACATCCAAGCGGGCGCGCCTATATTCTTCCGAGTCAGCGGTAAACTAACTCCTCAGACGCAATACGGCGACATTCTGTCTGCTGAGGAAGTGCAGATCCTAATTTTCCAAATGCTCAACAATATGCAGCGCAAGCAGTTGGAAATGGAGTGGGAACTCGACTGCGCTTACGGCGTTCGGGGATTGGCTCGGTTCCGCGTTAATGTCTACCGGGAGCGGGGTGCTTGGGCTGCTTGTATGCGGGCTCTGGCTTCTAAGATTCCTAATGCAGATGCTTTAGGCGTGCCGCAAATTTTGCGGGATCTGACGGAAAGACCCAGGGGTATGCTGTTGGTGACGGGACAAACGGGTTCCGGGAAAACTACTACGATGGCGGCTTTGTTGGATCTGGTCAACCGGACGCGGGCGGAACACATTCTCACAGTTGAAGATCCGATCGAATACGTGTTTCCTAATATCAAGAGTTTGTTTCACCAGCGCCAAAAGGGCGAAGATACTAAGAGCTTTGCTAATGCGCTGAAAGCGGCTTTGCGCGAAGATCCTGATGTAATTCTGGTGGGGGAAATGCGGGACTTGGAAACGATCGGTCTGGCAATTTCGGCTGCAGAAACGGGTCACATGGTGATGGGAACGCTGCACACTAATTCGGCGGCTGCAACAATCGATCGGATTTTGGACGTGTTCCCGCCCATTCAACAACCCCAAGTTCGCGCCCAGGTGTCTAACTCTTTGGTGGGAATTTGCAGCCAAAATTTGGTAATAAAAGTTGGGGGCGGCCGCTGCTGCGCTATGGAAATCATGGTGAATACTCCAGCTATGGCTAACTTGATCCGGGAGGGCAAAACTCCAATGATTTACTCCCAAATCCAAATGGGGGCGAAATTGGGCATGAGGACGATGGAAATGGCCCTCGCTGAACTTTACAAGAGCGGTAAAGTCACTTGGGAATCGGCAATGGCCAAGGCTTCTAAGGCTGACGAACTCGAACGCTTGATCGGCCCGGCACCTGTTGGCGGCGCCAAGGTAGGAGCTCATTAATTCCGTCAGCAGTCATTAGTCAGGAGTCTGCCGACTGAATTAATGACTGATGACTGATGACTGATGAGTCATAAATTTTAATAAATTTTCAGAGGTGAGCTGTGGCTACCAACGTTATCCGCCAAAAACCGAAAGGTGGCTTTGATTTCAGTAAGATTCAGGAGCAAATCGAGTATAACCTTACCAGTCTTACTGTTAAGGATATGGCTATTTTTGCTCGTCAGTTTGCGGCTATGTTTAATGCAGGGGTGGCGATCGTTAGATGCCTTTCTGTGCTGCACGAGCAGTGTTCTAATGCTAAGTTGAAGCGAGCGCTCAGGAGCATGAATGCTGACGTGCAGGAAGGGATAAACTTGGCCGAGGCGATGGCTAAGTTTCCTGATGTTTTTGACCAACTGTTTATCAGTATGGTTGCGGCGGGAGAAGTCGGGGGGGTGCTAGATGAAACCCTAGACCGTCTGGCGGTGATGATGGAAAAAAACCACAAGACGGAGGCTGAAATTAATTCGGCGATGTCTTATCCGAAGACTGTGTTCTTTATTGCGATCGTGATTTTTTTCGCAATGACCATATTCTTGCTGCCAACTTTCGCTAAAATATTTAAGGATATTGGTGCCGATTTGCCCGCTTTTACGGTGATGATGTTGGCAATTAGTACATTTTGTACGGCTTGGCCTCCCATTCAACAGATAACAGTTATTGGGGTGATTATAGCGCTCAAAATTGCCTTCGATATGTACTACAAAACTCCCATAGGTCGCCTACAAATTGATAAGATTGCGATGAAATTGCCGATTTTTGGAGATTTGATCGAAAAATCGGCGGTGGCTCGGTTTTGCGTGATATTTGGGTCGCTGACGCGATCGGGCGTGCCGATTCTCAATTCTTTGGAAATTGTGCGAGATGTGGCTGGGAATCAGGCGATATCTAATGCGATCGAATATGCCAGACAGGAAATTCAAAGCGGCGGCATGATCAGTATTGCTTTGCAAGAACAAGCTGTTTTTCCGTCTTTGGCCATTCAAATGATGGCAATTGGCGAGGAGACAGGGGAACTTGACAAGATGCTGATGAAAGTTGGCGCTTTCTACGAAACGGAAGTGGAAGAAGCAGTAAAAGGGCTTACCAGTATGCTAGAACCTCTGATGATTGTTGTCGTCGGTGGTATCGTGGGTTCGATTTTGCTGTCGATGTATCTGCCGATGTTCGCAGTGTTCCAGAAGCTGTAAAAAAGGGCTAATTAGTTATTAGTTATTAGTTAGTAGCAATTAACGCGTGACCAATGACTATTCCAAAGGTCTTCCCAGGCAGAGCTTGGGAAGACCTTTGGAGGAGACACAGCCTCGATTAAAAAAGAACAATTTGGATGCAGAGCCTTCAAATCTTCATTACCAGGGTCTTCCTGGTAACGAAAAGCGCTCGATCAGCAATTAGCAGCAATTAATAATTACTTATTCTTTGGTTTGAAAATGTCTGTTAAACAATCACATTACGAGGCCTTACTAGCAGAATACAGCGAATCTTCTGCCGCGATCGCCCTGCTGAAAAAATATCGGGTTTACATGGAAATGATTCCGAGTATCCGCCGCGCCCATGAGAGTTTAATCACAATTCCTTTGCCAATTGCGCGCTTGCGGGACGGGGTTTCTTATGCGGGAAGAGGCGGCACTAGCATATCGCCCGGACAGGCAGTTTGTTTGCCCTGCGATTTGGCGATTTTGATGTGCGATCCTGAATGGAAAGTTAAAATTGGGGTGGAAATTTTGATTTTCATTCATCGTCCGGGCGAAGAGTTTTCTGAGTTGCTCGGCCGCTGGCGGCAGTCTCAGGTTTGGCTGGATAAAGATTACGAATGGGTGATGCCGCAGCGCTACAGACATATTTACAGCGATGAAGCTGAGGCTGTTCATCCGCTATTTGTTTTGTTTGACGAAACGCCGGAACTGATTCAACGGGGTTTGATGGCCGCTGGTTTGCCGTTTGTGGTGGAAAGTTTCGACTCTGGGATTGAGGAAGTAGAGGAGGAAGAGTTTCTAGGTAGCGGGGAACTGGGAAGTATTGGTGAAGAGAGTTTAGATTTGTAGGGTGGGTGCGATCGCATATAGCCATCGTATTGGTTGATGTAAAGTAGATTTTTTTCAACGAACCGCAGAGGGCGCTCTTGGCGCAGAGAAAGAGAAAAGAAATAAATATTGATGTTTGCCAATCCTAAATCGGGTTGTTATATGCAGATATTCAAAGATATTTTGGGTGGGGAAAGGAATGTTTATGATCCACAGGTAGATCGCATTTCCAACAATCGAATTAATCGATCGCTATGCCATTTGTGACCCGCCCAAAAACGGATACAAGCCCCCGATGTCGTGGAGAAATCAAAATTTTAGACGCAAGTTAAAGCTCCCAGATCCACCTGTGGAGTAAATCTCAAATCTCAAATCTCAAATCTCAAATCTAATGACCTCTCTAGCTGGGCCGCAAACGTTGGCTTTTATGCTGGTTGGGTAGCCTAAAGTAAAGGTCTGAGTTGAGATTTTGCCCTCGAATGAATGTGCGATCGGTAATTTGGATGTTGGTGCTCAGGGGTTTTTTGGAATTGCGGGTATGGACGACGCCGCCGAGTGTGACTCGATCGCGATCGCAAATCCCCGCCAATTCCAACATGATCTCATCGGCGTGTTCCAGATTTTCTAGCTTCAATAAACCGCCGGTGCTATCTAACAGTGCTTCCACTTCTGCATCAGTTATTGCTTGGGCTTTTGGTACGTCATTCACGGGGCTTTCTTGAGAGCGGACAATTTTTTATGATCTGTCAATAGGGGACAAGTGAAGAATATATTTAGATTCTGTTTGGTTTTAATTGCGATCGCCTTCAAGGAGATTAGTTGCATTGGCTTGTCTTGGTTGACTTAATCGACCTATCTGGAAGATATTCTCAACAGACGATAGTTGAGGCTTTTACTTATACTGTTTAACTTCATCTTTGGGTAACAACAATGTTTCTTCAATCTCTTCGCGCACTTCAGGAGATACATTACCCCCGCTATTTAGACAATCGATGAGCAGCTTATTGGCCTCATAATACTGGTGCAATAGTTGCTTTTGCGAGTCATTGAACTCCCAATTATGACCAAGATTGCGATACTTAATGATTGCACATCTTAATTTTTCTACCAAGGGTTGAACGTTATAAGACCACCAGCCCAAATAGGCATCTAAGTCAAAACTAAGATAGTAATCAGGCTTTTTACTGCTTATTTGAAGCAGTAAATGCTTAAGTTCAGGTTGTAATTCAAGTTCACGGACATCGATAAAAGTGGGGGCATCGCCAAGGACACAACAAAGTTGGAAGTCAAGGTTAATATCACTATGCTTTCGAGCATCACGCCCTATATCAAGACCAAGATAAACGGCAATGTCAGAGTTGAAGCAATCCTCAAAAAGGCTAAGATAAGGGTTAGGGCAAGCACAATCAAGAGTAATAGATATGTCATAGTAAAATGCTCGTATGGCTGACAGCTTGTACGGAACTTTAACTGAACTAGATTTCTGTTTAACCCACATTAAAAATGCCTGTAAATGCTCATCTTTAGCTACCAAAGCATCAATTTTTTGCTTCATTAACCTCAATAGTTCATCGGCATTCTGCAACATCTCAGTAGTAAGCAAAAATACCTCACGCCAACGTGGAGCGGTGATAGGGCTGACGCTAACCAAGTTTTGCCAATCTGCACGCTCCACAAACCTTTTAGCTGTGAAATACTCTTGAAACGTCAGGTGAGAGAAAGAGTAAATATTTTTTGCCCGTTCCACCACTAACCCATGCTGCGCTTCGATTGACTTCAAAACTGCCTCACTATTCAGTTGCAACGCCTCCGGGTTGTTTTGAGCATCAGGCCGATTGCGGATGTAATCAGAAATATACTGCTCTAATTGTTTCTGTTTAAAGAAATAGTCTCCCTGCAGAAATGTCGTTAGAGCAATGTGACTGAGTAAATCTTTCTTGTACTGCAATGAGAGATTTTTATAAACCTGCTCTCGCTCAATCTTTCGCGTTTCATCCCATCTTCTCAGTAGAATATCTACTCCTTCTTCATAAAGTTCTGAACGTAAGCCGGGAAATTTGGCTGATTCTTCAAACACCAAACATAACAGCGTTAGCAGTAACGGATTTGTTGCCAGTTCTCGAATCCGGTTGTTTTCCCTAAGCTGTTGAATAAATTCCTCTGCTTTCGCTGCTTCCTTAGCTTGAAACCATTTTCGGGCAAAGGTGGCTATCTGCTTGTCATCAAAATCTGCGATTTCAACGTCTTTAAACTTATCAAAAGTATAATCTTTTGCTGCAATCCGACAAGTCATTACAAAGTGATTGGTGCGAAATTTTTCCGATAAATAAAGAACTTGGTTGATGACATGGCTGTTATGCTCAAGTTTTACTTCATCTAAACCATCGAGTAAAACCAGTGTCTTACCGTGCTTGAAAAGGACAGCTATTTGGTCAGCAAAAACATCACAATCAGAAAACATCTGGGTGATGTATTCCAGTAAGCTAGGTTTTCCTTCAGTTTCTGCAAATTGTTTGAGCGTGATAAAAATAGGAACGCGATGAGCTTGAAATTTACCTTGATTGCACTGGATTGCTAAATGTTTTAAAAATGTGGTTTTTCCTGACCCTGGCTTACCCAGCACCATCAATTTTGAGTATTTCTCAACTGCTTCTAGTCCTGGTATTGTCTCAGTTACTTGGCCAAGTCCAAAGCGATCGAAGTTTTTCGGGTCAAAGTCTTGTCGAAGTTCATCAATTTCGCGCCGCCAATTACTGGTAATTTTTTCCAGAATATTGACGTTGGTGTAAAGGTCACTCACGTCAATGGGTTGTGACATGGTGAGCGATCGCATTGTACCGCACTGGTCTTGAATCATCTCGCGGCACTTCTCGCGTACCTCTTGCACCAAGCCATTTAACTCATCCTCTGACAGATTAGAAGTTGGAGAGTCAGAAGCCTTACATTTACGATATTCAGCAGTCATAAAATTGAGCAAGCGACCATATTTACCGGGGCCTTTACCGTTGATACTGAACTTTTTGTAAACGTAGCTCATGCGACTGGTAAGCGCACTGTTGCTGATATGGAGTTCGGTTGCTATCTCCAATTCTGTCTTGTTACTGCTACTAAACCAGATTACAAAAGCATCCTCTTGCTCTGGCGAAAGCGCATACTTACGAGCCATCTCAATTAAAAAATCACGCGGCAGCGTCATTGACTAACCTCTCTATTACCTGAAAGCGAGTCCAGTATCTTCTATCTAGCCTTAAATCACAGTTAGGGCTGCTCTTATATTACTTATTGAATAGCAAAAATGCTATTCAATAGCAGGCTGAAACTGAAGATTGTAGATATGTCAGCCTAAGTCAGTCTATGTCAGCCTCAACGTGAGAGATATCTCCAAAGCTAAATTGCGAAATTGAATTTAGCAATTTGTGGGAGATTCTTATCATGAAAAGAGCCAGGGCTAATGGACGGTTTGACTACCAAGATGAAAATGGGATTCTGCTACCAGCAGTTACCACAATACTTAAGGCTACACAGGCGGTTGAGTCTGTAGCTGCTCTTTCTAATTGGCGCAAGAAAGTAGGGAACGCAGAAGCAAATCGCATTGCTGTAACCAGCCGTCGCCGGGGAGAACTATTGCATCAGTGGGTTAAAGATTATTTGCAAGGGTTATCTCCCACTGCTTCCAGCCTAATTCAGCCCTATTGTTATAGCGTTCAGCCTGTACTGGAGAAACTTAGCGATGTCCAGTTGGTCGAGACTGTTGTGCCAAATTATGTGGAAGGATACGCCGGGAAAGCTGATTTAGTTGCCCGTTATCAAGGTGTTCCATGCACTATTGAGTGGACGACTGCTGAAGAACCTAAACTGCGAGTAGAAAAACTCTACGACAAGCCTTTACAGTTAGTTGCTTATGGTGGGGCAATTAATCGATGCTATGGTGAGACTCTGTTTGGTAATAAAATTGTTAATGCTTTGATAGTTGTGGCTCTTCCCGATGAAGATGCGGAAATATTTGTGTTGGAACGCGAACAATTGCTGGAATACTGGCAGAAGTGGTTGAAACGGCTAAAGTTTTTTGGAGAAAAAGCTGCTTGATAGGTTCAGAAATAGTTAGGATAGAACTGGAGTTGGCCAGTTCTATCCCTAACTATGTTTAGGGTCTTGTTTTTGGGCGGATGGTGTGGCTTAGCCGCTAGTGCTTGTGACAGTTGCGTAAGTCCTGATAGAATTTATTAAATTAACCGTAGAGCGCGCAGAGTTCGCAGAGGGAAGAGCCGGGGAGAATTACCATTTTATTATTACATGAGTGCAGTTTGCTAGTAAACGGGAGCTATTGAGATGAGATTGTTAAAATCCTGGCGTTTATTTTTATTAGGTCTAGTTTTTGGGATGGCTGTAATTCTATCAAATTGCGGCACGCCCTCAAACACGGTTAGCAATAATTCTCCAACTCCGACAACTCCTGCTGCGGTTCGGGCTGGCGCTTTAGTTTACGGTGCGGGCGGGCCGCCGGTCAATCTGGAACCGGGAAATATTACTGATGGCAATTCGGTGGTTGTTATCGACCAAATTTACAATCGCTTGACTGATTTCAAACCGGGAACTGTGGAAGTTGAACCGAGTCTGGCTACTGAATGGTCAAGTTCTAAAGATGGTAAAACTTGGACTTTTAAGTTGCGTTCCGGGGTAAAGTTTCACGACGGTACGGATTTTGACGCGGAAGCTGTTAAGTTTAATGTGGATCGCTGGTGGGATGCGAAAAATCCTAACGGTTTTCGAGAAGCGGGCAAGAATTATCCGATTTGGAAAGATTTTTTTGGCGGGTTTAAGGGAGAAAAAGATTCTTTAGTAAAAGATGTGGCGGTTGTTGATAAGTCTACAATTAAATTTGTTTTGAATCGACCTTTTGCGGCTTTTCCGTCGGCGATAGGTTCCGCTTATTTCGGAATGGCGAGTCCGGCAGCGGTGAAAAAAGCGGGTGCTAAATACGGCACTCCGGGGTCGCTGGCGGTGGGTACGGGGCCTTTTGTGTTTCAGGAATGGCGATCGGGCGATCGCATTGTTTTGGAGAAAAATCCGAAGTATTGGAAAACTGGCACGCCAAAAGTCAATCAATTGGTAATTCGTTTTGTTGACGATCCGGCGGCGAGACTGGCTCAATTGAGAGCAGGACAACTTGATTTTACTGTGGATTTAACGCCGGATCAACTGCAAGAAGTTCAAGCAGATCCTAATTTAGGAGCTGTTGTGCGACCTTCTTTTAATGTCGGTTATTTAGGGTTAAATCCGAGTTACGAACCTTTGTCAAAACCGGAAGTCAGGCGGGCGATCGCCCAAACAATTAACAAGCCAGCAATAGTCCAAGCTTTCTGGGGAGAACTCGGAAAACATGATTCGCAATTTATCCCGCCTGCGCTGAATTGGGCGGGGTCTGATAAAGTTAAAGATTATGAATTTAACCCGCAGCAAGCTAAAGCAATGCTCGCGAAAGCCGGTTATCCGAACGGTTTTGATTTGGATTTGTGGTATATGCCCGTCAGCCGTCCCTATTTTCCCACGCCGAAGCCGATTGCTGAGGCTTTTGCGGCGGATTTGAGCGCGATCGGGATTCGGGTCAAATTGCTGACAAAGGATTGGTCTGCTTATTTAGCCGATCGGGTAAAACCTCCCGGATTTCAGGCTTTTATGATGGGTTGGATTGGAGATTACGGCGATCCAGACAATTTTTATTATCCTCACTTCGGGCCTGGTTCCACCGGGGATTTGGGAAATTGGAAAAATCCGAAAGTTCTGGAACTTTTGGATCGGGGAAGGGCGAGTGGCGATAAAGCAGCTAGGGCGAAAATTTATGCGGAAGTTAGCGAGATTTTGCATGGGGAAGCTGTGCGTTTGCCGATCGTACATTCGCAGCCGCTTTTAGGGAAACGCAAGAATATTCAAGGTTGGATTCCGAGTCCTTTGGGATCTGAGTCTTTTGAGGATGTTAGTAAGCCTTGAAAATCGCTGACAATGTGGGTTTCTCAGCACCCTGCATTATACTTATTCTCATTGCGATCTGATTTTGCTTAAAGCTTTGCGATTGCTTTCCTTCGTATCGCGAAAGCTAACACTCTCGCAATGACAAATAGTATTATCGGATTTTTAGCACAATCGTAGGGTGCGTCAGCACACTAAAATTTCGGAAAATTTAACAAGTCTTCAAGCTGACGCACCCGACAAGCTAAAATAAAACCATGTTTCAATATATTGTTAAACGTTTGCTGGGACTATTGCCAGTCCTTTTCGGAATCACTCTGCTAGTATTTATATTTTTGCATTTGATACCGGGAGACCCAGCTACAGTGCTTTTGGGAGAACGGGGAACTCCCGAACAGGTAGAAATTTTGAGAGCTAGATTAGGTTTGAATCAGCCTTTGCCTTTGCAATATTTAGCGTTTTTATGGAGTTTGCTGCACTTAGATTTGGGAAATAGTATTATTAGCGGTATCCCTATAATTGATGAAATTACAAGTCGCTGGCCTGCTACTTTTGAACTGTCTGTGGTGGCGATGTTGGTGGCACTTGTTATCGGAATTCCGGCGGGTATTTTGGCTGCTGTTCGGAAAAATAGCTGGCTAGACAATCTTGCGATGAGCGGTTCGTTAATTGGCGTATCTTTGCCGGTGTATTGGTTGGGATTGATGTTGATTTATTTGTTTGCTGTTTATCTGAAATGGCTGCCTCCTAGCGGGCGAATTAGTGTAGATTTGGGGTTGGGTTTTAAGTCGATTACGGGTGTTTATGTTTTGGATTCTTTGCTGAGGTGGGATTTGGCGGCTTTGCGGGATGCGATCGCCCATTTAATCCTTCCAGCTTTGACTTTAGGAACTATTCCTCTGGCTATTATAGCTCGCATCACTCGTTCTGCGATGCTGGAAGTGCTTTCTCAAGATTACATCCGCACTGCGAGGGCGAAGGGATTGCCGGAATATTGGGTGATTTTGAAACACGCTTTGAAAAATGCGTTTTTGCCTGTTGTTACAACTATCGGTTTGCAGTTCGGCACTCTTTTAGGCGGCGCTATTCTGACTGAAACGATTTTCTCGTGGCCGGGAATTGGTTCTTGGATTTACACCGGTATTCTGACGCGGGATTACCCAATTGTCCAAGGAGGAGTAATTTTTGTGGCTGTGACTTTTGTACTGATTAATCTAGCAGTTGATATTTCCTATGCTTTTTTCGATCCGAGAATTCAGTACCGTTAATGAAAAGGAAATCCGACACGAAATGCTTGTTTAACATCCGGCTGCTGCAGGTAGTAAATGCTAGCCACTGCAAAACCCAGAGTTAAAAAATTGACTGCTGTACCGCCGCGCCCAAACATTCTGACAATTTGCACGAGTGTGGCGATGATATGGACAATTAACGTTCCCGTCCACGCCCAATTTTTGAGTTGAAACAAACCCCAAGTTAAGAGTAAGGATAGGAAACCTAAGATGAAACTGATCGCCGCAAAAATTCCAATGAAGCCGCCGATTGCAGCGCCAATTTTTGCCCCGCCGAAAGCCGCACCGAGACCGCCAAAAATGCCTGGAAAAAGTAAGATGAACAAGCCTTCAAGCAGACTGAAAATGCCGCTAATTAGCTGCAAGATTGCCAAAACTGTAACGCTTTGAGGACGATTCATTGTTTTGATTTTCCATTTTTAACGGATTTGAAAAATATTTTAACCTGTTGTGGGCACAGAGCGGATATGTATTCAGAATTTACGCACCGCTACCGGTGAAACCTGGTTTCGGCGCGGATTCTTCGCGGACAAACCTGTTATTTCTCGCAGAAGCCTGGTTTATGAGAGTAAGCGGGTTAATACTGTGTCGTTACGAGCTTCGCACTGGCAGATGCCGCTGCGATCGCGAACACGAGTCCGCAATGACCTAGTGACGGTCGATCGTCCGCTGTCAGATCCGCCTTTGTTGCTGGTGAGGAGCGCGCTCCTAGATCCCAAAAATGATATTATTTACTAAAATATATTTGACTTGGGCAGCAGCCGGGAGCGATTCTGTTTCCGTCCACCTCTTAAGGATGAAAAAACTTAACATTATTTAATAAAGTGCAAAGATTAGCTATAATTGTTTACAGGTGCTGGTTGGGGAACTTTTTTGAAATCACCCGATCGGATGAGTCTGAAAGACGATGCCAAGCATCAGCAAAAATTTTACCTTTAAAGGTAATCCTGAGATTAAATTAGGTGAGTCGGTATGATCGTTAGCCCTAAAAAGGAAACTGCTCAGGTCAAGGTGGAAGATACTCAGACTGTAGACACCAAGGCCGCAGAGACTAAAATTGCAGATAACAAAACCGCCCAAAAGCAGTCTCCGAAGAAACCCGCGCGCAAACCGCAGCGGTGGGCGATTGGGTTGGTTGCAGTCGGGTTGCTAGCTGTACCGACCACCATATATATAGCAAAAAGTCGATCGCAGCCGAAAGTAGATGCGATCGCCACTATGACAGTGCCGGTGGAAGCGCAAAACCTCACGGTGCGGATCACGTCGAGCGGCACCGTGCAGCCCGTACAGCGCGTGAATCTCAGCCCCAAAGGCTCCGGGCGCATAGCAGAATTATTTGTCGAACAGGGCGATAAAGTCGAAGCAGGACAAATCGTGGCCCGCATGGAAAGCCGCGATGTAGAAGCTCAACTAGCTCAAGCTAAAGCCCGCGAAGCCAGCGTGCGAGCAAAACTCGCCAAAATCGAAGCTGGGAATCGATCGGAAGACATCGCCAGCGCCCGAGCGCGCTTAGAGCAAGCCGAAGCCAGTCTCGCGCAAGTCCAAGCCGGCAGCCGCGTAGAAGAAGTGGCAGGAGCCAGAGCCCGCTTGCAGCAGACTCAAGCAGGCTTGCAGCGACTGCGAGCCGGCAGCCGCGTTGAAGAAGTCAGCCAAGCGCGAGCTCGTTTAGCCCAAGCTCAAGCTCGTTTAGCAGACGCTCAAACCGGCAGTGTCAAACAAGAAATTGCCCAAGCACAAACGCAAATTGACTCGAGTAAAGCCCAAGCCGAACTAACAGCTCAGCGGGTGGAACGCAATCGCCCGCTAGTGGAAGAAGGCGCTCTTGCTAAAGATAAACTCGATGAACTGATCAAAGAAAATCGCACTGCCCAAGCTAAATTAATAGAATCCCAAAGACGCCTGCAACAACTGCAAGAAAGTCGGGAGTCGCAAATTAAGCAACTGCAAGCTGCTGTCCAAGTCGAGCAGCAAGCATTGAAGCAATTGCAAAACGGCACGCGATCCGAAGAAATTGCCCAAGCCGAAGCCGAAGTTGCCGAAGCTAAAAGCAAATTAGCGCAAGTAGAAAACGGCAACCGTCCAGAAGAAATCGCCAAAGCCGAAGCAGCAGTTGCTGAAGCAAAAAGCCAATTGGCGGCACAAGAAAACGGTTCTCGCCCGGAAGAAATAGCTCAAGCTCAAGCTGAATTAGCCGAAGCTCAAGCTCAAGTTCGCTTTCAAGAAGTGCAGTTAGAAGATACGAAAGTTCGCGCTCCTTTTGCTGGAGTTATTACCCAAAGATACGCTATTCAAGGAGCTTTTGTAACTCCCGCAACTTCGGCATCGGAAGCTACTTCGGCAACTTCGACATCGATTGTCGCTCTAGCTAGAGATGTGGAGGTGTTGGCGAAAGTCCCGGAGGCTGATATCAGTCAAATTAAAGCTGGTCAAGTCGTTGAAATAGTGGCTGACGCTTATCCAGATAAAGTGTTTAAAGGCCGGGTTAAGTTAATTGCGCCGGAAGCAGTTAAAGAACGGGACGTGACGCTATTTCAAGTGCGCGTAGCGATCGATACGGGCAAAGATTTCTTGCAATCGGGGATGAACGTAGATTTGAGATTTGTTGGTCAAAAGTTGAGCAATGCTTTAGTTGTGCCGACGGTGGCAATTGTGACTAATAAAGGTCAAACGGGTGTGCTAGTTCCCGATGAGAAACAACAGCCGAAGTTTAAGCCTGTTACCGTTGGATCGACTATTGGCAACAAAATTCAGATTTTAGAGGGTGCAAAAGCGGGCGATCGCGTTTTTACCGAACTTCCTCAAGGTAAAAAGCTGGAGGATATTATCAAGAATCAGAAATAGTTAGAGGAAGTTCGGCAACGGATGAGTGTAACGGATTTAAGGGGGTGCGGTAACGGATTCGCTTGCTTCGGATTTAACTGATTGAAGCGGTAAGGTGCGCAATGCGCACCTTACATGATTAGGTGCTATCTAAGTCCTGATTTCCCAATTCCTAATTCCCGGATCGCTCTAAAATCTAAAATCTAAAATCTAAAATCGCATTATGGATATTGTTGAAAGCGTCAAAATGGCTGTCACAACTTTGATGGCAAACAAGCTTCGCAGCACCTTGACGATGTTAGGAATTATCATAGGCAATGCTTCTGTCATTTCGATGATCGGTATCGGCGAAGGAGCTCAAACATTTATCGAGGGACAAGTTAACTCTCTGGGTTCAAACTTGCTATTTATTATTCCCGGAAGTCCTGAAGCGCAAAGCCGCCCGGTGATTCCGCCCCAGACTTTAGTAGTGGAAGATGCAGAGGCGATCGCATCTCAAGTTCCTTCTGTCCAAGAAGTCGCACCAACTCTCAATGACAGTCAACTCGTTACCTACCGTAACAAAAATGTCTCATCTTCCATTGTCGGAACTACCCCAGAATTTCTGACAGTCAGAAGCTTTGATGTCGGTCAAGGTCGATTTTTAAGCAAATTAGATTTAGAAAAACAAGAAAATGTGGTTGCTTTAGGATCGGAAGCAGCAGAACAATTGTTTGGCAATACACAGCCAATTGGTCAATACATCCGCATTAAAAACTCGACATTTCAAGTGATTGGAGTCATGCAGTCGAAAGGTTCCAGCTTTGGCGACAATCAAGATATGAATGTTTATTTGCCGCTGACAACAATGGCAAATCGGATCGTAGGTAGATCGTCTCCCTACGGCACAAAAGTAACATTTATTTCGGTTGCGATCAAAGATGAAAAGATGATGCAAGCGGCCCAATTTCAAATAGAAAACCTGCTAAGGTTGCGTCACAAAATTACTAAAGAGGATGATTTTACGGTTCGCAACCAGAAAGATTTAATGAATACTTTGGGCAGTATTACTGGTGCTTTGACGTTGATGTTGGCTTTCGTGGCGGCAATTTCGCTGTTTGTGGGCGGCATCGGGATTATGAATATCATGCTGGTTTCTGTTACCGAACGCACGAAGGAAATTGGTCTGAGAAAGGCGATCGGAGCTTCTCAGCAGGATATCCTGATTCAGTTTATGATCGAGTCTGTGATTTTGTCAGCAGCAGGCGGGGCGATCGGCACTGGATTCGGTATCGGCGGCGTGCTTTTAGTAGCTGCTTTTACTCCCCTGCAAGCTAGCGTTTCCCCAGTGGCGATCGCACTTGCAGTCGGTGTTTCCGGCAGCATAGGCTTATTCTTCGGCATTGTACCTGCAAAACAAGCGGCTAAACTCGACCCAATTGTGGCACTCAGAAGTGCTTAAGAAGGAAGAAGACAGAAGGAGCAATAAATCCTTGTTCCCAGGCTCTGCTTGGGAATACATACCCGGATGCTCGGCCTCCAATAACAAATAATTAATAATAAATAATTAATAATAAATAACAAATTATGAATTTTATTGAAAGCGTCAAAATGGCCGGTCAAACCCTGCTAGCCAACAAAACTCGCAGCAGTTTAACAATGATCGGGATGATTGTCGGCAATGCCTCAGTAATTGCAATGATTGGAATTGGACAAGGGGCTCAAAAATTTGTAGCAGGACAAGTTCAATCCCTCGGTACAAATGTATTGATAGTTAGACCCGGAGTTCCCAACGCTAGGCGAAGTTCTATCGGAAATGCGCCTCAAACACTGATAGTAGAAGATGCTAAGGCGATCGCAACTCAAGTCCCCTCCGTTCAAGGCGTCTCAGCAGAACTTAACAGTTCAGAGATTGTTCGCTACAGCAACAAAAATGTTTCTGCTCTAATTTTCGGCACGATTCCAGAATTTCTAGAAGTCAGAAGCTTTGAAATGGCAAAAGGCAGGTTTTTGACGGAACTTGATGTGAAGCAAAGTAACCAAGTTGTGGTTCTCGGTTCAGAATTAGCGGAGAAACTTTTTGGCAATACAAATCCCTTGGGCGAACAGGTGCGTATCCAAAATGTCAGCGTCAAAGTAATTGGAGTATTGGCGCCCAAAGGCACATCTTTTGGTACGAATTTTGACAATTCCGCCACTGTGCCGATCACCACAATGGCCAATCGCATAGTCGGGCGCAAATCTCCCTACGGTTTAGCTGTCACGTCGATATTTATTTCGATTAAAGATCAATCACAAATGGACGGGGCGCAATTTCAGGTGGAAAACCTGCTGAGATTGCGGCACAAAATTACTACCGAAGATGATTTTAGTGTCAGAAACCAGAAAGATTTAATGGCAAGAATGGGGGCAATTTCCGGCGCTTTGACTCTTATGTTAACTGCGGTTGCGAGCATTTCCCTATTAGTCGGCGGCATTGGGATTATGAACATTATGCTTGTGTCCGTCAGCGAACGCACTCAGGAAATTGGGCTCAGAAAGGCGATCGGCGCATCCCAACAAGATATCTTGTTTCAATTTATTGTCGAAGCTGTAATTTTATCCGCTGCCGGAGGGATAGTCGGTACTTGCGTAGGTGTCGGCGGTATCTTGCTTGTAGGTAATTTCACGCCTTTGCAAGCTGGTATTTCGCCCGTAGCGATCGCCCTTGCTGTCAGTGTATCCGGTGCAGTCGGCCTCTTCTTCGGCGTTGTCCCCGCCCGCCAAGCCGCCAAACTCGACCCGATCGCAGCTTTGAGAAGTGCTTAATAAATAGAGCAGCTTGCAGGCTTATGAAGTACACCCGCCTATCTATCAATCCCCGTAGGGACAAGGCAATTCCTTGTCCCTACTCCTCTTCATAAACCTGGGATACGCTGTATCTACTTACTCCGTTACACAATCCGCTCTTTTTATGCTGGGAAAGAATATTTTTTTCTAAATATTGAAAAAAACAGTTTTTTTGTAAAACTTTAACAAAGTTGCAGTATCTGATGCCGTTTTAATGACTGTATTATTACGCACCTTCAAAGGCCAAAACTTCATAAAAAGCTCTTTAAATATTAAAGTTTCAATAAAGCTGTGTACTGGTGTTTACTTCCCAGCAAGAAAGTTTAATAATATTAAACTAGGGGTAAACACACTTAAGCATCTATAGACTTTACGAAACCTTTGCGATTTAATCAAAATATCCAATAAATAAACATGGCATCCCTGACCTCTAGTCCTAAGTTTGACTATCTCGAAGGAACCACCCAACCAGACAGATTTAACGCCTTGGATGGCAACGATATAATTTACGCCAACAGCGGAGACGACTATCTCGAAGGCGACCAAGGCAAAGACAAAATCTGCGGCGACCAAGGCAACGATACGATTGTAGGCGGTGCAGACGACGACATCATCTGGGGAGGCAAAGGCAGCGACCTAATGGGTGGCGATTCCGGCAACGATCTGATCTACGGGGGCGCAGGTAGCGATACCATGAGCGGCGGCACAGGCGATGATATATTTGCCATTGCTAAAGGCAGCGGCGGCCCAACTGTAGCCACAGCCGACTACATCGCCGATTTGGGCAACGGCAATGACAAAATTCGATTGCTAGACAGTCTGGCATTTGAAGACTTAAACATCCAGCAAGGCACAGACGCCAACAGCAACAGCACCGTAATTCAAGATAAACTTACGGGCGAGTATTTAGCAGTATTGCAAGGAGTCAACAGCAGCAGCATCAACCGATCCAACTTCACCACTCACCTGTCGGGAAACCCAGTCACAGACTGGAACACCACCTTACTCGACGCCGTGCGGACATCCAGCACCGCGCCTCCCCTCGCCTCCCGCAACATGGCAATGGTGCACGCAGCCATTTACGATGCTGTTAACTCGATTAGCAAAAAATACAGCCCTTACCGGGTCAACATAGATGCACCAGCAGGCACATCAGCAGAAGCTGCCACAGCCGCAGCCGCCCACCGCACCCTAGTCAGCCTCTACCCGGCACAAGCAGGTAAATTCGACGCAGCATTGCAATCATCTCTAGCAAGAATTCCCGACGGCAAAGCCAAACAAGACGGGATCGCCCTCGGACAGCAAGTTGCCGACCAAATTATCAGTTTGCGGAGTACAGACGGCATCACGAAAGTAGTGGAGTACACCCCCAAAACCGACCTTGGCAGTTGGGCGCCGACTCCACCCGGCCTTGCCGCCGCGCTGGCGCCACAGTGGCGGGACGTGACTCCCTTTGCCATGACTAGCGGTTCTCAGTTCCGCCCGCCCGGCCCGCCCGCCCTCGACAGCGCCAAGTACGCAGAGGAACTTAACTATGTCCAAGAAATCGGCAAAAGTGACAGCCTCACGCGCACCCCGGACCAAACAGCGATCGCCAAATTCTGGGCTAACGGCGCAGGTACGTTTACACCTCCGGGCCACTGGAACCAAATCGCCCAAGATGCCTCTGCCCTGGGGGGTAAATCGCTGGAAGATAACGCCCGGTTGTTCGCCCTGCTAAATATTGCCCTCGCCGATGCAGCTATTAGCTGCTGGGATGCCAAGTATGAGTACAACTTGTGGCGACCGGTTACAGCTATTCGCCAAGCTGACACAGACAACAATCCCAACACAACAGCCGACGCCCAGTGGACGCCGCTGCTGGTAACACCGCCGTTCCCGGAGTACACGTCGGGCCACAGTACCTTTAGCGGTGCAGCCGATGCCGTTATTAGTTCTGTATTTGGTTCGGATTTTGGCTTTGCCGATCGGGGAGATCAATCTGTCAACAGTTTGCGAACCTACCAAAACTTCAGCGAAGCGGCCGACGAATCGGGCGTCAGCCGCCTTTACGGAGGGATTCATTTCATGAGTGCTAACCTAGACGGTTTGAATGCTGGTAGAAATGTGGGGAACTATGTTGTCCAGAATTTCTTAGTCTAGGAAAGTAGCGATCTCCTCTTCTGTTAGAGCCCCGACTTCTTAAAGAAGTCGGGGCTCTGAGTATTCTGTTTTTTTAAATGGTATTACTTATTCGAGCAATTCTACAGTACCGAGATACCCGTCTACTCGGACTTTTTGGCCGTCTCGCAAGCGAGTTGTAGCTTCAGCAATATTCATAACTGCGGGAATTTTGTATTCGCGAGCGATTATTGCTCCGTGAGATAGTTGACCGCCAACTTCGGCGATAATTGCTGTTGCTCCTAATAGCAGCGGTGCCCAACCTGCATCGGTGTAAGGAACTACTGCGATCGCATTTTCTCCTAAATCTGTTGTCACAGTGCGACAAATTTTCACAAAGCCTTCGACGCAGCCGATACTTGCTGGGATTCCCTGCATGATATTCGTTTCGGATGTTGCGGGGACGATCGCCCTTTTCTGAGAATTTGGCAGCAAATTGCCGTAGACGACAGGGGGAATCTGGCGATCGCGATCGGCTAACAGGCGATCGCGCCTTTGGCGAATTGTATCCTGAAAAGAAACACTCGCGCCGCTGCGAATCCACTGCTGAATTTCCCCAAATTCCAGATAAAAAATATCCCCGCTTTGCTGAAACACCTGCATTGCCAATCCGCAAGCTTCTATCTTCAAAAAAGTCCAGCGTAAATGAGCCAACAACCGCGCGTAAATTTCGCTAATTTCGTTTTTGACGAGCGATCGCTGCTGACATTTATTTAAGCGCCATTTCTGAGCAAAGGTCAAGCTTAATTTACCAGTTTCTGCTAAATTAGCCACAGCAGGTTTTTGAGCCAGAGTTATCAGCAATTTTTGATAAGTTTCCGGTTGTTCTCGCCAAGTAGGAACAGCGATATCAGTTCCCACTTCGCTCAAATATCCGTAACTATCAAGCCACTGCGCAAACTCTGCTTGCAAACTTGAATTTTCTGAAAATACCTGTGCTAATTGTGCGGTTGAAATAGTTTCGTCAGGTTGCGAAATCGCAGTTTTTCGCAACTTTTGAGATAATTGCTGCAAAGCTCGGATCGAGGCAATTTCAGGAGCAGTATCATTGGCAAGCCATTCATCAGCAACGCGAAAAATTGCTTTGCGAATTGCCAGCCCGATCGGCCCTAATATATTGTAGTAAGTAATCGGCTTCAGCCACTCCTGAATTTGCTCGGCTCTCTCCAACAATTCTGTTAAATCCGTTGCCGAACTTCCCTCTTCTTTCTCCAATTTTTGGAGTGCGGGGAGGAAAATAGAACTGCGCTCGACCTCAAATTCTGCATTCAGCGCCCTCTCCCGCTGCACCAGACGCCACAAACCAGGCAAATTAGGCAAAATCTTCCCCAAAGGCGGCTTGCCCATCTTTTGTCCTCTGAGCAAAAATTCCAAACCCTGCTCTGGCAATCCCATCATCCGAAAAATTTCGCCCAACAAAGTCGCATTAAAATAGGCGTGAGAACCAAGCAAAGTTGCCGTTTCCTTAAAATTTAAACCGATCGCGCGATCGCCCAAAACCACCTGAAAAATCTCTCCCCAAACCCCGCAAGTAAGCGGTCGATTAATCGACCAAGTTAGCGGGCGAATTGCACCGGGAATCACTTCTGCTGCTATAGTGCGCGTCCAAAACGGCTGTAAATTTGTAATCGGTCGGCTTTGCAAAATCCAAACTTTTCCCCCATCCCAACTCCACTCAATATCCTGCGGGATGCCGTGAAAAAAAGCTTCGATTGCTTGCGCTTGTTTCACCAATTTTGCTATAATCGATTTATCAAAAATAGAATTATTTTCAAATTCGCTTAAACTTTCTTCTAATGATTCAGGTGTACTAAAATCAATTTCTAAATGAACCGGAGTAACTTGTCCGCCGACAACTGATTCAGCACCTCCCGGCAAAGCTTCAATAATAATCTGGGAACCGCCATCTAAAGGATTGCGGCTGAACATGACTCCCGCAATTTGGCTGTCAATGTAAGGCTGAATCAATACAGCCATTTGGGTATCGGGGAGTTGTCGCTGGCGGCGGTAAGCCACAGCTTCGGAAGTCCAATAAGACTGGCGGCAGCGATTAATTGCATCGAGCAATTCTGCTTCGGTGAAAACCGGGCCAATAGTTTGATATTGTCCGGCGGCAGAGCTCGTATCGCCATCTTCTCCCGCAGCAGAAGAACGCACAATCATTCGATTTGGGATTTGGGATTTTAGATTTTGGATTACAGAATTACTGATTAACAGTCGATCGGCATTTTCCTCATCCCTTCTTCCCTCTTCCTTCTCCCCTCTTCCTTCTTCCTTCTTCCCTCTTCCTTCTTCCTGCGATGGCAATATAAAACCAGCAGGTACGTTAAAACCGGCGCGTTTCAGTTGAGACAATTTAGCAGCTTTATCGCCGCAGATTGCAGCATCTAACGAGTCATCTAGAGAAAACAATTGTTCTGATTTAGATAAAGCCATATCATCACCCTGAGTGAAATTAATTGCTGCTAGCAACAAAGCCAATCCTGCTGCTGCTAAAAATTCGGGCATTGATTGTCGCCACACCCAAACCCAGATAGGGGTACACAGACACCCGCAACGGGAAGCAAAGAGTCTCGCCCGATCGCCCTCACCCCACCACCGCTGTGCCAAACCCCACACCAGCAGCCCCCAAAGGCCCGATGATACAGCCACCGGCGGCGAAAATACCAAAAGACCCCAAACAGCGTTGGTCACGCCTCCACCTCCGGCGATCGCATATCTGCCCGCAACTAGAGGAATTAACAGGGCGATCGCGATCGCAGGTGCATCCGGGAAGCAAAATCGCCCCGCCAAAACTGGCACAATACCTCTGGCAATTTCCGCCAACACCGCAGCAATTCCGGCTAGTTTCCCCCCGTGAATGAAAGCTGCAGACACGCCCACATTCCCCGTGCCCAGCGCCCTCAAATCTCGGCGGGTAAAGACTCGCACCGCCCATCCCGTTAGCGGTAAAGCACCCAGGCTGAAACTAGCAGCCAACAGCAATGCTATTGTCCCCAACGGCATAAAATCAGCTCTCCTATTTTCAAGCTCTAAACATTATGACCGCAATTCTGCCACTTTTTCAGCCTTCAGATATATCAACCAAGCGCCCTTAGCACTTAAAATAATGTAAAAGTAGAGTAGATAAGGATTTAGCCTAATGATAGATATCAGCTTGACCACTCCCATAGCAGTTGTTGTCGCACCCATCAGGCGAGTAATGATTGAGCTGCTGATGCAGCAGCCAGTGCCCGAATCAAGTGTCAGCTTGAGCACTCCAATATTAGTTCTTGTTGCTGGCTTTATTGCTGCAGCTACGATCGGCTCGATCGCGTGGTACAACTCCAAGCGCCCACCCGGTTGGGAATCCAAAGAACGCCCTGATTTTGTACCGAAAGTTGATAAAGACGATTTGATTGCTGATGTTTCTGAGTCAAAGAAGAAATAGAACAAAGCTGTTTTAGAGCGGAAAAAGCTTTGAGAGTAATAGGAATTACCCTTGCATATCTCTTTTGTAGGGTGCGCCTTGGCGCGCCTTACGCTATGTAGAAAGGCTTTGAGTGAATAGTTTTAATTGACCGAAAGCACTAATGTAAAGAAAGCGAGCGCTCATCCCGCGATCGATCGCTTTCTTTACGTTGATGCAAGATATCATTAGATAGACTTAATCATAGAAATTTAGACCTTGACTACAGCTTGGGAGTGTTCTTGAGATTCCGGCTCTGTGGGGAGGCTGCGTTTGAGATATCGCACCACCTCTTCGTAAATTTGACTGCTAACGCGATCGCCCCGCCGACCATTTTCTAGTTTGATATCATCTATGAAAAAGTTGAGCTTGAACTCGATGTAAATACCCGATTCATCGTGATTCATTCCAGTCATTAAAATCTGAGGTTCCTGCCATTTGCGTCGGGGTTCTTTAAATCGTTCTCGCAACCAATGTTTCAACTCCATGACGTAATCATCTAAGCGAGTTTCCTCACGTTGGGGATTTGATATTTTTTGGAAGAGGCGTTGGGCGCGGCGCTTGAGCCTATTGATCTTGAGTTCCCACTCGTCGGGAATCACGGATTCATCCTCATTCAGTAAATTGGGGTCACGAATCCAGGCACGATACCAATCCCGAACAAGTTTAATTAGCGTGGAATCCGAGCGAGTTTCTTGGAATTCAAACACAGACCCATTATTTTTGGTTGTAGTGATAACTGAGAGTCCTATCAAACTCAAAACATCTCGATATTCCTGCTGCACGTTGTCAATTTCATCCTGAGTCAGGCCGCCTTTTTCAGCAAACTGTAGAGTCACAGCTAAGGTTTCTAGCGCCTGATCGATCTCTTCTAATTTGAGATTGACTTCACTTTCGGCTAACAGACGCAGCTTTCCCAATCCTTGTTGTTTAGCCAGGTTTTTATCGGCTAGGAGATTGTAATAGTAATCCATAAATTCTAGTTTTTTGTCAATATTGCCCAGGGTATCGGGATGAGCTAGGATGACGGCTTCCATTACTTGCTTGGCATCATCCAGTTGATAATCTTGCAAAACTTCAATCTTAGTGGAATAAAAGTAATAGCTTGTCGGACGGCTGAGATTAGTAATGTTTTGTCCCTGCAAAACGCTGTTGGGAATATACACATCACAGTGATTCTCTAGCATATAAAGTTGGGTGACTCTAACGCCTATCTTCCGCAACATCCCCACTGAGCCATCTTCAAGGCGCAAGACATCTCCAAACTGAAAAGGCGTATCAATCAGGAGTACAATCCCGCTAAAGAAGTTGGCCAGAATGTCCTTGACGGCAAAACCGATGATAAAGGTTGCACCACCCAAAGTAACCCAGATTCCAGTGAGATCGACCCCAAAGGATTTGAGAACCAGGACACTTGCAAACACAACAATCACGACGGGAACCACCGCATCAAGCAGGGGCAACAGTACATCATCCCACATTACCTCCGTCTGCTTGGTGTATTCTTTCAGGTAATAGATAAAAACCTGACTAAACAACTGGATAAACCAATAACTGACGACAACAATCAGAGATGCGGTCAGAACTCGATCCAGTCCTTCAATCACCTCGATTTCAATTAAGCGATGGAAGGTGAATTTGAGCGAAACGAGAACAAAAGCAATTAGCACTGGATACATTGAGACATTGAGCGTAACCAGGGCGATATCTCGCTCAAACTTGCGAAAAATAGAGCGCAATATGTAGAACGAGACGCCATAAAGTAAGATTGTGGCGATCGCAGATATGGCTAATTCACCCAGGACAAATATCCAAGAATTCACGGTAAACGGTAGGAGGTTTTCTAGGGTAGGGAGCACGGGATGTAGTCAGTAATGTTAGCAAGAGTCATTTTTATCTAGTTTTTAGCTAATGGGCTGCTGGGTAATATAGAGTTGAAGGTGTCTCGTAATCTCTCGATAAATTTCACTATTCACCCGCTCACCCCGTTCGCAGTCCTCTAGCTTAATGTTATCCACATAATAGTTCAGTGTAAATTTCAAATAGATGGCGCTACTGCCATAAACATTTGGTTCCATCCGAACATCAGGTTCTTGCCATTGACTTCTGGCTTGTTTGAACTGAGTTCGCAACCAGCGCACTAAGTCTTTCACATAATCATCTAAGCGAGTTTCTAGGCGATCTGGGTTCAAGATTTGTTGAAGCAATCGTCTCGCCCGTCGCTTCAAAAGCTCAATGCGATGTTCCCAAGTTTCGGGCAGGACGTATTGATCTTCAGCAACCAAATCTGGATCTTTCTGCCAGATCCGATACCATTCCCGAATCAAGCTGATGAGCGAGTCAGGAGAATTCGTTTCTTTGAATTGAATCAAGCGAGGCGATCGCCTCCCCCGATAAAATATCCCCTTGTTTTTTGACGATTGCAAAACGATGACTTCCAGTCCTATCAGAGTTAGAATATCCTGATATTCTTGCTTGACTGTATTAATGTCATCCTGACTTAATCCACCTTTCTCCGCAAATTGCAACGTTACCACCAAGGCTTCCAGTGTGTATTCAATTTCCTCTAGCTTCAGATTTACTTCATTTTCTGCCAATAGCCGCGCCCGCCCATTCTCTTTTTTGGCATGAAAGTTCTTTTCATCGTCTTCCCATTTGAAATATCGTTCCAGGCACTTCAGTTTGGTATCAATACTACCCAATGTATCGGGATGTGCACGGAGGATCTCTTCCATCGTTCGCTGGGCGGCTTCCGTATTGCAGTTTGACAGGAACAAGACCGGGATTGAGAAATAGACTGGTGCAATAGGACGGCTCAGGTTCAGAATGTTCTCCTGTTGCAACTTGCTGTTGGGAATATAAGCGATAGTATGACTTTCAAACAGATAAACCTCAGTGACTCGCAGCCCAATCTTTTTTAGTACACCCAGGTTGCCACTTTCTAGCCGCAGCACATCCCCAAATTCAAAGGGGGTATCTACTAGCAACGCCAAACCGCTAAAAAAATTTGCCAGGATATCCTTGGTTGCGAAGCCCGCAATCAAGCTGGCTCCTCCTAACGTCACCCAGATACCAGTCAAGTCAACACCAAAAGAACATTGCAAAATCAGAGCAACGCCACTCAGGAAAATCAGGATTGGAATCACGCCTTCCAGCAATGGGATCAGGACGTTATCCCACATAATTTCTGTCTGCTCGGCATACTCTTTGAGGTAGTAGATTACAACCAGGTTGAAAAACCGAAGCAACCAGTAGGTTGCTGTGACGATAATGCAGGCGATTAAGAAGCGATCCACCCCTTCGAGTTCCAGCTTCAGATTGTCAAACGTAACTTTCAAACTGATTAGCATAAAAACGATCAAGGCTGGATAAGCAGAAACATTGAGCGTCACCAGAGCAATATCTCGCTCCAATTGACGAAATAGCGTCCGCATGGTGTAAAACAATAGCCCATACAGGATTGTGGCTCCAACAACTGTTAGTACCAGACTACGCAGGATGAGTAAGACTTGCTCAAGGTTGATAGAAAGGAACGGGAGAATGTACACCATCAGCTAGTTGTAAGTTATGACTTTTAGGGATGATTTACTCAATTTCCAACTTCAGCCCGGGCAACAATTTCTCTAGGTTTTTAAGAGATTTTCCTTGCCACGGCATATCATTCGACCCCAAAACGACTAACTGAACTCCTTTGTTTTTTCGCATACTGAGAACAAATTTAGACAACATACTAATGCCCGAACTATTTACAAATGCCAAGTTTTTCAAGTCAATCGTCATTGTGTTGGGTTCAGACTCAGCCACTTCCTTCAGTAAATTTGTGATAGGAGCGTACTCTGTAGATCCACCAAGGCTAAGTTCACCTTTGAAGTAAACGGTTACAGAGTCAGGATCGAATTGAACAATATAGTCTTCACCTTTAACTTCTTGAGCTGCCACTATCGGTTCTATCCTTTCTTAATAACTTAATTTTGGTTCTGGAAAAAACTGGGAACTAGACTGGAACGATTACCATTGTCGTGACAGCAATCATTTTAGGATCTTTTTGGACTATTTCAAATTTCCAGCCTAGCTTTGCTGAATAATCATTGAGCATCGTTAAAAGACCTAAACCCGATGCTCCACTATTTTCGTCTTCTGCACTTTTTTCTATCTGTTGCACGTAGAGTTCTTCTGGATCGGAGGACAATAGTTCCTGAATAAAACTCTGAAACTTATCAACCCCTTCAGCACTCACACTATTTGTAGCGAAAAGTACGGCGGTCACATCAGCTTGTTCCATAAAGTAAATTCCAAATTTAATTTTGAATTTAGTTGCTTGATCATTGAATTTTAGGGCATTTTCCAACAGTTCATTGGCAATATAACTAACTGCTGCTTTACTTCCTTTAATGCGTCGTTCCTGGGCGGGATCGTCCTCATCTACGGGGAGAAAGTTAGAAAAGTAATCCGCCATAAAATTAGCTGATAGTCGATTACTACGCCAGCGTTTTTTAATTGGAAGTGAACTTGGAGTAAAAGTTAATTCCAACGAATCCTGCTCCGGGGGAAAGCTTTCGACAAAATCTCCGAAGATTTGAGGCATTGCTAGTTAGATTCTAAACAACAGGTTTTCACATTTTATGACTATGAAGGTGATTATATCACAAATGTTTACTCACCCAGACGTTTATTTTTTCGAGGTAGGGGCGAGCGCTCTCAACCAATGCGACTGCTTGAGGCTGTGACTCTGTTTCTACGCCTACTTCCGTCCGCTTCAAAACCAGCAGCGTAATATCATCAAATACTTTTTGATTGCCGATATGTCGCCGCACATCGTCAATCACCGCTTGCTTAATTTCTTGTGCAGACAAATGCCAGTTTTGGCTAATGACTTCACACATCGCCTCAACGCCATATTGTTTTTTCTTAATGTCTTTTGCTTCGGGAATACCATCGGTATATAGCACTATACCATCTCCTAGCTGTAGCTCAATTGAAATGTGGCTGATGAACTCAGCAATGTCATCGTCAAGAGCAATGGGAAAACCTAAATCCATCGTGTCGATACGTTCAACTTGTCCATTGTTTCGCACAATAATTGTTTCTTCATGCTGACCGCTAATGCTGACCCGTCCTTGGGAGTAATTTAAAATCGCTAGGGTGAGGCTTTTGTGAGATTTCATGCGCTGCACGTTTTTGTAAAGGGTGCGGTTGAGCGCATCTAAGAACCGAACCGGATCAGTTTCGCGGATTTCCTTGAGGGTGCGAACGGCGGTTTGCGCCATCAGCATCAAGATACCGCTTTCAAGTCCATGTCCAGTGACATCGCCGATGCCCAGAGTGACAATGCCATCGGTGTTTAAGACATCATAGTAGTCGCCGCCGACTTCATCGGCAGCATCCATATATCCGGCAATATCGAGTCCGTCGATTTCCAGTTCATCAGCATTGGGCAGAATCATTTGCTGCATTTGACGCACGATATCCAATTCCGCACCCATGCGAAGATTGTCTTCTTGGAGTCTCTCGTTGAGGGTATCTAACTTTTGCGCGGATTCCGCCAGTTGCTCTATGGCTTGTTCGAGTCGATCGGATTGTACCAAGATCGATTTATCAAAAACATCAAGCAACTGCCTCAAAGTCGCTACCTGGGATTTAAGCTGCGCTATCTCCTGCTCAGTGTTTTTTGTGAATATTTGCTTAGAGGCTGTAGCAGATCCATCTTTTTTTTGAGCGAAGACAGATCCTCGATCGAAGGGCAGCAGTGCTGTCTTTACGTTAAGCGCCAGAGTGCTGAACATCTGAACCGTGCTAATAGGAATCTGGACTTTCAAGAACATGATAATTGCAAACATATTGCCTGAAGGTAATAGACCACCAAACCCCAACACAGACTTGATTCCGAAGGGAATCACAAAGGAGTCCTGGGCGGGGATATAGGGACTGCCAATCGCTTCAGGTACATAGAAGACGTTGTATTTCCTCTGCTCGATTTCTACCAAAAGATTCGGGTCAGGGTTGATAACTGTTTTTATATCTAAGCCGAGCTGTGTGATGAGTTGTGAGATCATCGGCATCTGAGCGACTACAGATTCGCTTGCCAGCGGAATAGCCTTATGTGCGACGGATGTGTGTCTTGAGTTCCATTCCGTTTGTTCTCCTACCGTTGCCAGTGGAATCATGCACTTCATGGTAGGCCAAGGGGGATAGTCGCCCAACATACTACGGGCATACTCGGCAAGTTCGACTTCTAAGTCTTCATAAGGGTGAGTTTTGAACAAACGGACTAGGGCGCAGGATTTTTCACCAGTTGGTTTAGTACAGAAATTTTCGTAAAAATACCTAACAATTTTGTTACTCGCCTCTTCCATACTTTCAACCCCCAAGCCGAACTGGCGTAAAGCCAACCCGCATTCCACCATGTCCCTTAAAGTGAATCTCGTCAAGTCGTACATCGGACTTCCTTATAGATTTGGAAATAACGGCAACTAAGAAAAACAGTGCCACAATCCAGTAATTATGGTGCATTGCGACAGGTACTCGCATCGCCGCCATGTCAATATAAAGCATACTTCCAATGCCAGAACCCATGAGAATACCGGGGATTAACAATGAGAACCTGTGTACAAAACCTCGATGCAAGCTGTAGAAGGCGATACCAGATGCAATGACTGCGGCAAGCCAAGAGACAATCACAATGGGTAAATCGTCGGCGATCGCTACTGGCAGGTGATAAGCCAGCATTCCTATAAAGTGCATTGCCCAGATGCCCGTTCCCATTGTCAAGGAACCACAAATTAACCAACCTAAGCGAATATTTCCACCGCTTTTTGGAGTCATTATCTCAGTTAATTCTAAGGTGATATAGGAGGCAAGAATGGCAATAATGATGAAAAAGATGACGAGAATAAAATCGTAGTGAACAACCATTAATAGATTAGTATCATAAAAATTTAGACTGTGACTATGGGTTGGAAGTTCGCTTGAGATTTAGCCTCTATCGTGGTACTGCATTTGAGATATCGCACCACCTCTTCATAAATTTGACTGCTAAGGCGATCGCCCCGCCGACCATTTTCCCGTTTCATGTCATAAGTTTATTTTTTCGAGGTATTGGCGATCGCTCTAAACCAATGCGGCTGCTTGAGGCTGTGACTCTGTTTCTACGCCTAATTCCGTCCGCTTCAAAACCAGCAGCGTAATATCATCAAATACTTTTTGATTGCCGATATGTCGCCGCACATCGTCAATCACCGCTTGCTTAATTTCTTGTGCAGACAAATGCCAGTTTTGGCTAATGACTTCACACATCGCCTCAACGCCATATTGTTTTTTCTTAATGTCTTTTGCTTCGGGAATACCATCGGTATATAGCACTATACCATCTCCTAGCTGTAGCTCAATTGAAATGTGGCTGATGAACTCAGCAATGTCATCGTCAAGAGCAATGGGAAAACCTAAATCCATCGTGTCGATACGTTCAACTTGTCCATTGTTTCGCACAATAATTGTTTCTTCATGCTGACCGCTAATGCTGACCCGTCCTTGGAAGTAATTTAAAATCGCTAGGGTGAGGCTTTTCTCAGATTTCATGCGCTGCACGTTTTTGTAAAGGGTGCGGTTGAGCGCATCTAAGAACCGAACTGGATCAGTTTCGCGGATTTCCTTGAGGGTGCGAACGGCGGTTTGCGCCATCAGCATCAAGATACCGCTTTCAAGTCCATGTCCAGTGACATCACCGATGCCAAGAGTGACAACGCCATCGGTGTTTAAGACATCATAGTAGTCGCCCCCGACTTCATCGGCAGCCTCCATGTATGCGGCAATATCGAGTCCTTCAATTTTCAGTTCCTCAGCATTTGGCAGAATCATTTGCTGCATTTGACGCACGATATCCAATTCCGCACCCATGCGGAGATTGTCTTCCTTGAGTCTCTCGTTGAGGGCAATGATTTCGTCGTTGGCACTTGCTAGTTCTGCCGTGCGTTCTTTGACTTTATCCTCGAGTGTTTCAAACAATTCCTTCAGTTGCCCTGCCATGCTGTTGAAGGAGTTTCCCAACTTATCAAGTTCAACGAGGCGACTGTGTTTAACGTGTTGCTCCAGGTTGCCATCTGCCATGTCTTCTGAGGCTTGGGTAATCCGCTCAATGGGGCGGGTAATCCAACGAGCGGTGAGAATACCGATCAGGAGCGCCATCATCAACGCTACCAGACACAACCCTATTGTGCTACGAGTATTAGCATTGATTTGACCCATGAAGTCGGATTCTGGAACTACAGTCACGATTAGCCAGTTCAACCCAAACTGGTCTTGCCAAGGATGAACAAGAACAAAGTGAAGTTGTCCTTGAATTTGAAAGCTCAACGTTTGTCTTTCTCTAATTCGCTGAAAATTACTAAACCGATTTTTTATAATTTGAGCAGTCCTTTGAATTAACGGGTCATTAATGTCTAAGGCATTAAACCGTTGGGTCTTACCATTTACTTTGGCAAAAGAGGGTTGAGAACTAGAATTGGCGATTAACTGGCCATCTCGTTCCATGACAAAGACTCGCCCTGATGAGCTAACGTTTAACCCGCGCAAAAAGTTCGTAATATTTGATAGTTGTAAATCAACCCCAATCACGCCACGTAATTTGCCGTTTTTTGCATAAAAGGGACGCACTGCCTCTACAGCAAGGAAGTTGATTGGGTCAAGAGAGTACACCGAAGTCCAGGTTGGTTTACCTGCTTTAGCCGCCTGAATAAACCATGCGGGTGCCACCTGGTCAGGTGCCACTTTCTTGGCATTAATCCGTCGGAGCACTTTACCCCGATCGCCCTGCTTGTTCACGGCATAGGTAGCTAAATCTCCGTTTGTTCTTGCAGAGACTTCCTCAATGATGACTCCTTCCCCTGGAATGTATTTGCCAGCCCCAATAAAGCGTCCATCTACTAACCCATATGAGATATATCCAACATTATTAAAGGCTTGCACCTGCTTCCAAAAATAACGTCCAACCCGGTCAAAGTTTTCTATATTGAGTAATCCTGTCTCGATTGCATCAATATTGATCTGATTAATTTGATGAGGTATGGAAAGATAGTCATTTAGTTGCTGATCTGTTCGGTTGCTCACCTCAGTCATCAACTGGTTGGCCAGATCAGTTACGGCTTGTTGTCCGTTGCACAATGAAAGATAGCCGACTAATCCAACTGCTGCAACAATTTGCAGGATAAAGGGTACTATGAGGGCAGTGTGGAGGCGGAATTTAAGGGCTCTGTTATTCATAAAAGATTTGGCGGGGATAGCGGTTAACTAAGAATAATTCACCCTTTCAGTATCGCTTCCAGTTGTTGTGCCCTTATTAGGAGTTTCTACTTATTGCTTCACAACCCGCAGTGTAATATCATCACTGGCTTAGCGGAGCTAAAACTGCGTTTTAAGCCCAAACAAAGCCTAAACTGGCTTTATATGAAGCTGTAGATGTCCCTGTTTTCTTGCTCCCAGCAGATTTGTGGGATTCGCTCTCAGCAGTTTACACACAATTTGCCATGTACTATACAACTTTTTAGCCCCTATATGAAAAAGTTTTCCCTCCCAAGCGAAACCAATCTGTCGGGAGAGATCCGGGCAAAACTTCTGATATAGAAAGATTCAATAACACCCTGATGCCAATGAGATATCGCTATTGTAATAAAAACTCGGTCATTTTATAAAAAGCTTTTCAATCAGGTGGGAGCTATCTGGTATTTGATCCATCATTACAATGCTTCTTTACGCCTAAAAGTGTTGAAAGTTTTCCTTTATATGTAAAATAATCTATAAATTTAAGTTTTGTAACGGAAGTTTTCTTGGCATCTTCAGCTAATTCACTCCGAACAAATGTCTAGTTTAGCACAGTTAGTCGCTGGAATCGCTCACGAAATCAACAACCCAGTCAGTTTAATTTATGGTAAAATAGTTCAGGTTAATCAATATGTTTGAGATTTATTCAACGTGATTGAAATTTACCAGAAATACTGTTACCAGAAATACTGTCGGAAATTTGCAGCAGAAATCCCATAAAATGTAAAATATATTGCTCTGCATTATATCAAAAAAACATAAAAAGCGTAAATTTTGTTGAGCAGATAGCAGGTCTAAAAGCGTTTATCTAGTTTCAATAAATAATATTATTTATGTAGGGGCTAATTTCAGATAGCCCCTACATCATCTTTTATCGCACTGGCTTATTTTTGCAGCGGATTGAGTTTGGTAACCGAGCTTTCCTTGGCATCTTCAGCGCTATCTTTCACGAAACCAGAAGCATCCTTAAAAGCGGCGCCTACTCTCTCTAAAATATTGGCATCGGGATCGCTGCGATCGAATACGGGTTGAGCCTTAGCCGGCTGTCCGTCTGGGGCTTCTAACAGAGATCTATCTCCGCCGAGTTCGGGGTCGAACTTGTCAGTTTCCATCGGTGCGGAACCCGGATAAAGCAGCCTTGAGGAATTAGATTCAGCGGTAGTCGCAGCCAGCAGACGATCGCCCAATATCGACAAATCAGCCCGATTTTTTTCTGCTTTAGCAGGCGATTGATTGACTTTAGGGTCAGTTGACATTTGATAATTCGTGTATCCATCTCCACCGGCCTTGTGGGGGTTATTCATTCCTCCCATTTGAACGGAAGGATTCTCAGGCCGAGCACCTCGAACATCGCCGGCATTGCAAGCGGTGCTGGTAAACACCAGCAAACCTGCCATCAATACAGTCAAAAATTGACCGATACGCAGTCTTTTAAAAAAAGCAGTTACTGTGTTCACAAAGTTTTTCCAATTTTTTACTACTACTTGTCAAGAGTAAAAATAAACTCCCCATGCCTGCCTCTAACGGCGGTAATATTTTGCCACGGATTGCTATCTATTTTTTTATAACTTTAGAGGGATTTAAAAAGTGCGATCGCGTTCGATTGATTATTTTTGGTAGAACTTACGTGCGGGTATCTAGAAACCCGGTTTTTTTACCGGGTTTCTAGAGTAAGTTTGCTTGAGACACTCATACCCGACAACAAAAGGGCGCAGGTAGTTTCAAAGCATAGTCTTCGGGTGCCTCAGTTCCAATAATTGCTCGATGTCAAAAGCTTTTCGGTTTTTGACCCCGGCCACAAACTGATACTTGCCAACGACTCCTGTCGTGGAAATATAAAAATTTTAGACTCTTGTTGGAGATCCCAGATTCATCTGTGGAGTAAATCTCACATCTAAAATCTCAAATCCGCTGACGCACCCTACTAGCTACTAGCCTCAGAACGCTACTGCTAATTTGGGAATTCTTCGACTTTCGCTTCAGCTTGCAAAGTCAGCAAACCAGCTTCCACATTTAGTTGCTGAATTCGCAGGGACATTCCCTCTAGTTCAAAATTCCGCAAGTTTAATACTTCACCAGCTTTGTCCGCCACAGCAGCAGTAAACTCAGGCGAAAATTCCTTGTTTTCGGGATACTCGACATCCTGAAGAGAAACTGCCCAACCGCCTGCTTCGAGCTGAGGTTTTGCTGTAAAATAAATCTTTTCAGTTGAGGCAGTTTCCCGCACCAATACCTCAGCATTTACAGTGATTTTTCCGGTTGGCAGCAACTGGCACTCCATAGTTTGAACGTCTAGTGTCAGCAGTTTGCCGTCAACAGTAACTTTTAAGTTTTTCAGTTTGCGACTGATGTATTCGGAATTAAAAGCGCGGTTGAGATCGCTTTCGGTTAAAACTACGCGTGCCGCACCCAAGGCAGGGCCGTTCAGTTCAATTTTGCCAAACATAGCCGTCAGGGGATTGACAGCAATATCCTTGATGTGGATTTGCAAATCTTCCACGCGCAAATCTTGTTGCATTACCAACCCTTTGCCCTCAACCGCAACGGCCTCTACCGATCCCTGGGCTAGCTGGATGGGATCGGTGTTGACTGTGACAGACAAAGTTTCGGATTCGTCTAATTTGCTAGCAATAGCAATCTCGGCCACTTTGTCGATCGCCTGTTCCCCTAAACTCCTATTTTCTTGAAGCACGCTCAGAATTCCTAATAATTATTGTTTCAAAAATAGTAGTTAATACTTAATTGAGTTAGCGTCTTCCTCTCGGCAGGTTTCTCGTCTTAAAAAAACTCAGCCAAAGACAGAGGGTTTCCACAAAGTTGCTAAAATTAGTAAGCTGCTCTTCGGCGCACTCTACATTGACTCGGTTGCGAAGCGGTGAAAAATCAAAAACTTGGATTTTTCCCAAAAGTCTTTTCGAGAAGTTCGATCGCCCGCTACAATAAATAACAGCCGGCACCGCTTTTTGCAATGAATTCAGAATCAACTCTCGCCAGACTACAAGCTACACTTCCCGACGGAAAACTGCCTTCTAGCTACGGGGTATACTTCAAAAACACCCTAGTAGCCCTGTGTCACGCCCTAGAAGACCACATTTTGCAAACCAGCGGCGGGGACAAGATAGAACTCAAACCCCTAGTTTTGGTGGCGTTTCAGCAGGGTAAATGGTATTTACAGGAAGCCGATCGTTACCTAGATATTGCTAATGCCTCTCGGCGCGTTGTCATCGCAGCAGTAGCCGACAGCGGTTTCGCTACCCACAAAACCGGTCAATTAGAAAATGTATCTTTAATAAATCTCGATGAGAGCGACCCGATAATCCAAGAATGGAATTTAATCATCCTCGCCCCGACATACAAAGCAATGGTGCTTTGCCGCGAACTTTCAGCCCAAGAATACTTGCCCGAGGGCAAGCCAGAAGTAGATACAGAGCGAAAGTTCTACGGTTTGTGGTCGTTTGACCAGTCTTTGGTGTCGGCTGCTGCAGAAATTTTTATAGAACAGACGCGACATTACAACGCCCCCCTGGCCGACAGTTTGCTGGAAATGCACCACGAAATCCTGGCAACTAAAGGCCCGCCCTTGGCCGACATTAGCGGCGTCGTATCGCGGATCGTCACTTACCTGCAAAGTTCTCAGCAGCAAATGGTGGCAATTAACCGCCAAACCCGCGAGTTGTGGGAATTGGAAGGTCAAGCTTTGCGCGTCAGCCGGAATTTGAACGCTAACAAACTTCAAGCTTTTCTGCGGATGGCCCAGCGCGTAGACGAACGCGATACCGCAAACCCCACAGCGTCTTTGCAGGTGGCGGCTTTGTCGGAAACTTTGGGTCAACTGCTGGATTTGCCGGCTTTGCAGTTGCGCAGGCTGCGGCTGGCTGGATTGCTGTTTCGAGTCGGCTTAATTTCGGCCCCGAATGAGGTGTTCGATCGCACTCCCGAGGCTTTCGACCAAGCAACTTTATCATTTTGGCGCGATCGCAGCTTCATCGGTTCCCAACTGCTGCAAGCAATGCCGGAACTCGCACCTGTCGCGGAAATTGTCAAGCACCACCTCGAATATTGGGACGGCAGCGGCAGGCCAGAGGGTTTGCGAGCCGAAACAATACCCGTTGCTTCGCGGATTTTGGGGTTGGTCGCGGATTTTCAAGAATTGACTCAACCGCGTGGCGATCGTCCGGCTTTGAGTTTGAGCGAAGCTTTGCAAGAGTGCCGGGAACTGTGCGGCATTCGCTTCGATCCGGCTTTGGTGGAAACTCTCAGCAACGTCGTCAGGCTGGCAGAAATGGGTTTGATGGAGTTACCGACTCGCCCGAGCCAACTGCCTAACGTGTGGTTGGAGGATTTGGGCGAGCGAACGACCGCGGCCGCTCCGGCATTATAAAATAACTGGATTGGTAATGGGCGATCGGTAATTGGTAATTGGGAATTGGGCATTTAGGAGTCCGGCACAAATCCTTTCCAACACTAGAAAAAATCAGCCCTCTGTGCTTGCTAAGCGCACCCTACCGCTTTCCAACACTAGAAAAAATCAGCCCTCTGTGCTGGCTAAGCGCACCCTACCGCTCTTAGTGGGAGCCGTAGCTTCTCTGTGCGAACTGCGCACAGAGAAGCTACTAATGAATGACTAAAAACTAATGACTAATGACTAAAAACTAATGACACATGACCTCGAAGCCATACGCAAAGGCAAAATTCTGATGTTGGCCGGCACCGATTTAGCCGGCACAGACTTAGCGGGAGCCGAGCTCGCCGGTGCTAACTTGTCTCAAGCCAATTTAACAGGAGCTAATCTCGCCGGCGCTAACTTGCAGGGGGCCGTATTGCGAGCCAACCTCCGCGGCGCTGACTTGAGCGGCGCTGACTTGCGAGGCGCAGATTTTCGGAATGCAGATTTGCGGGGAGCTTCCTTCGCTAACGCTTTAGTCCGCGATGCAAGTTTTGGGGGTGCTTTTTTGACAGGGGCTGCGATGATCGGCAATTTGGATTTGAGCGGTGTCGATTTTCGCGGCGCGGATTTGCGGGGCGCTTCTTTGGCTAGGGCAATTTTGCACTCCGCCGATTTGAGCCATGCTAATTTGTCCGGCGCTGATTTGTCGGGAGCTGACTTGGAAGAAGCGATCCTGAATGGAGCCGTACTGCGCGGCGCTAACCTGACAGGAGCTAATTTGCTTTGCGCCACGATCGAACAAACCGTTTGGGATGGGGCGTTGCTCGATCGCGCTTGTCTCCAAGGCACCCCCCTGAGCCTTTAAATTTCAACAATGTTGTTTAGAAGACAGACAAAAAACAAGATCTGCTTATGAGGTGAATAAGCACAAGCGATTTTTACATTTCTTAATATGAGGTTATAATGGCGACTGTAGATGAGCAAACGAATAAATGGTAGCAGCTTTGTTTAGCGGTACATCCTTTCAAGGTCAAAGTGGCGATCGCCTTGTTAGTAAAGTAGCAGGAGCTGCGATCGCAGCCTTATTCAAGCGTTCTGAAAAGGCCGAAGCCAACATCCGAGTCGAACCAGTAGCCAAACTCTTGCAGGGAAGCATCGACGGTTTCGACTTCATTGGCAAAGGTATGTTGATGTACAACGGCCTGCGCATAGAAGTGATGGAACTCTACCTGCAAGCACTCTCCATTGATTTTGGGGCGATTTTTGCAGGTCAAGTCAAATTGCGGCAGCCTACCCAGGCAAATATGCGAGTAGTCTTAAGTCGATCGGATTTAACCACCTCATTCAATACACCTTTTGTAGTTGAAAAACTCCAGAAGCTGAAGTATCAAGAGCAATCTCTGCACTTTCAAAACACTGAAGTCAGCTTCGGAGCCGACAAATCCATTCGGCTTCAGTCCGAAATTACCGTAGGCGATGCCAGCGAACCCGTCAACATAGATATTACAGCTCAATTGCAAGTAGAAGACCGACGTAAAATCCAATTTGTCAGCGTTACTTACGGCGGTGACGGGCAAGCAGTAGACTTGGGTCAAGCTATAATTGCCCACGTAAATAACTTGCTCGACTTAGACAAATTTGCATTAGAGGGCACTCAACTGCGAGTAGACCGCTGCCGAGTTCAGAACGACGAGCTGGTTTTCTACGGTTGGGCTGGTATCGAGCAATTCCCCAAAGGCAAGCGCTAAGCCTCAGCCTGCTGAGCTGGCCAAATCCGATTTGTTTGAGGAATTTTATAGCTTAACAGCAAAACCCGCGCAGGCGGGTTTTGCTATTTTAGCGACACTTTTTAAGCTGTGGCGCTGCTAGCGAAAGGTCGCGCTATAGCCTTTGTTACAAAAATTGGGTACACCGACACCTGTGTGCCCAATTTTTTAAGCTCTATATCACTGTCAGCTATACGCGAAGCTATCGCTTAGAGTATTTAGCCTTTATCACAAAAATTGGGTACACCGGAACCTGTGTTGCCAACCTTCTTAAGTTTAATTTCATACCTCATCTACCCAAGAAATTCTATATATTCCGGCGTATTTCCCGAAGTAAGCTGTCGCGCATTTAATCGATCGACTACTGCGTACTTAAACTATTGTGGGGTCACCACTCCTAGCCCACCATCAAGCTTAAATTTAAATGCAAAATAGTTGATTCACTGGGATTCTATTCTCGCTTCAAAATCAGCACTCAGGTTGATGCGATCGCACAAATTACTTTGATAAAGTTAGACACTCCTAAACGCAGAAACTGGGTTTGAGGGACGAAATTCTCTGGTAAAGGGCGATCGCGAGGAGTTGAACAACCCGGTTGATGAGAGTCGCGAGGGCGTAAGTCCTGTGAGAAAATAAATAACCCCAAAAGAGGAAAAATGCTCGGATTTTATTTATTTTGTATCTACGTTGCAGTCTTGTCCGTGTTTGCTGGACCCAGCCCCCGCAGCCCGGAGAAATGGTGGGTAGAAATTGTCACAAATTTGCCTCACTGTACCTACTATTTTGGCCCCTTCGACACCGACAAAGAAGCCTCCAGCAATATTCCGGGCTACGTCGAAGACCTGGAAAGCGAGGGAGCGAAAAGAGTTAGCATCCGCATCAAACGGTGTCAGCCTTCGGAACTCACGATTTGCGATAGTGAATTTTCAGAGGGTATCGCGGCTTAAAAATTTTGATAGTCCAGGCGGCATAAACCGGGTTTTTTGACGACTATACTCCGTCTATCGCGAGGGGTATCAGTTAACCAACCCTGTTTCTGAGTGTCAAGAGTGTGTAAGTTCTGTTTGAATTTTTCATTAACTGAAGCCTCAACAATAATATTAAGCATCGTCTTGTCCTAGTCCTCACCGTGCGGACTTTGTATTTGTAGTGGTGGCTTAAAAGTCGGCATCTTCTCCACCAAAATGCAGAGTTTAGCCACCATTAACTGCCAAAAAGTATCGGGATCAAATCAGCACTGAGGATGAGCCGATCGCTCCCGTTGCATTGATAAATTTAGATCACTAAAAACTACTTAAATCTTCCCAGAGGTAGATATGTTTGAAATCTCTATGTTGGGTATGTTTTTCACGGCTTTTTGGCTGCTAGGTCAACCTACTAGCAGCACTCGACGCGACGAATGGTGGGTAGAAGTTGATACAGATTCGCCAAAGCGTACCTATTACTTTGGACCCTATGACAGCAGAGAGGAAGCTTCTGACAGATCGACCGGCTACATCCGAGACCTGGAGAACAAAGGAGCTAAAAAAATTACCATCAACCTCAAACAAGGTAGCCAACCTACTCAGCTAAGAGCTAGTGAAGAGTCTTGAGAAGGTTGGAAACTGCAAATTACGGGCGCAGAAAATTTGACTTGTTAACAGGGTTTTTTTAAAATGAGATCCCGCTTGCATACTGTAGGGACACAACAATGCTGTGTCCCTGGGGAATATTGAAGAAATGGTATTATTTGCGTCCGAGAAATGCACGTTTTGTCAAAGCACCATCTGATTGAGATTACTGCGAGGATTAAAAGTACGATTTGCTTGGATTTTTTCGTAGGACTCGCGTTCGACAGTGCTGAGTTCTTTCGGCGGCACGATCGCAATTTTTACCAACAAATCAGTCCGCTCGTTTTTCTTCGGTTTCGGCCATCCTTTGCCCCGCAACCGCAAAGACTGACCCGAACGAATCCCGGCTGGGACTTTCACAGTGATCGTACCTTCAGGCGCCGGCACTTCAATTGAAGCTCCCAATACCGCTTCGTCGGGAGTTATCGGCACTTCGCAGACCAAATTTTCTCCCTCAAACTGGAAGAAAGCGTGAGGCAAAACTTCTAATTTTAGGTACAAATCTCCCTGCTGCTTCGTGTACGGGTCAACTTGACCTTTGCCTTTTATCCGAATTTTGCTGCCGGTTTTCACTCCTGCAGGAATCGAAACTTCCCCCGTGGCGACTCGCTTGGAAGTTCCCCGAAATGCTTCCCCCAGAGTCAGGGAAATCGCCACTTCGGTGTCGAGAGAGCTTCCTGCGCTGCGGTTTTCGTACCCCGCGAAATCTTCAAATCCGCCAAAACCGGTGGGCCCGCTGCTGGTGCGGTAGTTGCTGCTGTAATTCCACTTACCGTTGCGGCCACCACTAGCACCAGGGCTACCTGCGCGGCCGAGCAAGGCATTGATAAATTCGTCAAAACTGCCGTACTCGCTGAAGTCAACCCCGCCAAAGTCTACAGTCGTACCGCCCCCGCCTGGCCATCCGCCTGGACTTGCGGCAGCTTGCTTCCAGTATTGACCGTATTGGTCGTATTTTTTGCGTTTTTCTGGGTCGGAGAGCACTTCGTAAGCTTCGTTGACTTCTTTAAAACGAGCTTCGGCTTCTTTGTTCCCGGGGTTCATGTCCGGGTGATATTTCCGGGCTAGTTTGCGAAAAGTTTTTTTAATTTCGTCAGAGCTGGCAGTTTTGTTGAGTCCCAAAATAGCGTAATAGTCTTTAAAATCTGTTGCAGCCATTAAGCAATCCCCTCTTTATTAGTTGTTAGTTGTTAGTTGTTAGAAAAAATAAATCCCCAATTAGCAGGATGGCGAATTAGCTGGATGCCAGTGGCAAAAGTGCTTGCGGCATCTCATTCAAATTATAGGTTATCAAAGGTTTGGACTCGATCGAGTTCGGTTGTTGCTTGGCGTTCGATCGCAATTTCCGCACCCCGCTGCTGTTTGAGATTTTATAGCATTCGACTCTCTTGTGCTGAAGGCAGCCGGAGCAGGCGGCTCTAGAAATGCTTTTGGCATCCGACAAGAAAAACAATGGTTTGATCAATTAAGAACGTCCTCACCCTATGCGCGGTTGCTATACTTTTGAGCTTTTAGACGGTGAAACTCTTGCCACGATAAGTTTTGAGGAGTTGTGCGCCTTGGGGCTTTTGGGAGGCGGCGAGAGCTTGAGGCAGCAGCCCGGTTGAGACGAGCCGGGGAAAGCTGCTGCTGTTGCTGGCGCGAGCCAAGGAGGGTTGACTGGGGCGGACGATCGATCTTTTATCTTTTTTGCGGTGCGCGGTGCGATCGAACTTCTCGATCTGAGCTTTTCACCCAATGCAAATTCTAGAAAGTTTTCATCAGCAACTCTGGTCGAATCTGCTACCTGAATTGTGGCCAACTTATACCTTAAAGCCCACAGTAATTCCACAACTTTTCGATATATTTTTCCCTCACCTGAGAGCGGTACTATACAATCTTATTTTTTGAGTACCTGAATAGATTTAAGTCCAACTAATACAACATAATCTCTCCGGTGTCTGTTAACTAGAACACACACTTTTAAAAAAATTAAGATAGGATAGTAGAACAATAAGCTTTTAACGCTATGAGGGTGCTAACATTATGAATTATTTGCTAAGTTGGCCTTGCGGCTGCTGCGACGATTGGAAAGATAGGTCCGAGAGTTGTGTTGTACTCAGAAACGGGCAGCGCATTTGTCAGTCGTGCTACGATCGCAAATACAAGAATCAGAAGCTGTTCGCCAGACGCAGGCGAGCGAACATATCTGTATCACAGCAGACCCTAACAGAGACTATCCCTTATTAATGCGCGATGCCCTTATTAATGCGCAATGCTTTGAATAAAGCGAAGTATTTCGACAACCTCGCATCAGCGGTTGCCCTTAATAATGAACTAGAAAAAAAGAATTATTTTCCTCATCAGTCATCAGTCATCGGTCATTGGTGATCTGTCACTAATTTAGTTATTTATCATCAGTCACTTGAAAAGCAGGTAACAGATTTTAACTTAAAAAACTAATGACTGACGACTAATGACTAATGACTAATAACTAAATGATAGTTCCATCAGGAATCGTGGCATTTTTCAGGACTACGATAATGCCGCTGCGGATGTAAAAACCTTGGTTTTCGCGGTTGGCTTCTTCCACTCGGTCTTTATTAATTATTTGAACATTGCGACCGATGCGGGCATTTTTATCCACAATCGCGCGGCGAATTGTAGTATCTGCACCGATACCGAGGGCGACGCCGCCGTTGTCCAAACTCGAATGCCGTTCGGCGTCGGGTTCGTAGAAGTCAGCACCCATGACCATAGTGTCTTGAATCGTACATCCAGCTTCAATGCGCGATCGAACTCCCAACACAGAATGGTCGATCCGGCACTGTTTGAGAATGCAGCCTTCAGCAATAATCGATTCAGTCACGTGAGTATCTAAAAGCTTTGTAGGTGGCAAGAAACGCGGGCGAGTGTAAATCGGCGCATTTTCATCGTAGAAACTGAAAGGCGGCTGAGGCTGTTTTGTCAGAGCCATGTTAGCGTCGTAAAAAGCCTCAATGGTTCCGATATCTTCCCAGTAATCGTCAAACAAATAAGCTTGAACGTTGTGGTCTTTTGCAGAATTCGGAATTATCTCTTTACCAAAATCAGTTTGGTTGGGAGATTCTTTCAGGAGTTTAATCAGAACTTCTCTTTTGAAGACGTAAATCCCCATCGAAGCAATGTAAGGACTGTCCTGAGCCTGCTGCCCTGTCAGTCCCAGTTTAGTAGTATCCACCTGCATTTGTTTGAGCGCATCGCCTTTTGGCTTTTCGCTGAAAGAAACAATGCGACCGTTGTCGTCGATTTTCATCAAACCAAAATCCGAGGCACGCTTCTCGTCCATTGGCAAAACCGAGAGGGTGATATCGGCGTTGGTTTCGCGGTGTCTCTGCACAAACTTCTGGTAGTCCATGCGGTAGAGGTGGTCGCCCGAAAGAATCAAGTATTCGTCAACGTCCCACTGTTCTAGCAGCGAGAGATATTGGCGAACTGCGTCGGCTGTCCCTTGAAACCAGTTGGGGTTTTCCTGAGTTTGCTGGGCGGCGAGTACCTCGACAAATCCCTCGGTGAAGCCGGAAAACTGGTATGTCCGAGAGATGTGACGGTTGAGGGATGCCGAGTTGAATTGCGTGAGGACGTAAATTTTGACTATTTCCGAGTTGATGCAGTTGCTGACAGGAATATCGATGAGGCGATATTTGCCTGCGAGGGGAACTGCGGGTTTGGCTCGCAGTTTGGTTAGGGGGTAAAGGCGGGTGCCTACACCGCCACCGAGGATGATGGCTAAGACTTTTTTCAAGGAACTTTCTCCCTAGGGTCAATTAACTCTCCAAGTACAGTGTCGGATGGTGAGGGCTTCTTGACAAGGGGGGGGAGCAAGGAAGTTTTGAGTTATGAGTTATGAGTTGAGCCGGTTACGCAGAAAGGGGGTTTTTTTAATCCAAATACTTCTTCCAACCCTCAATAAGAGTTAAAAAACCCAGTTTATGAGAGCTGGAGTGCGCCCGGGGCTGGAGTTATAAGCTTTGAGTTGTGAGTTAAAATACTCATCAATAAATAATGGATATTTGAAAAAGTTTTGAGTTGTGAGTTAAAATACCCCTCAATAAATAAGGGCTGTTTAACAAAAGAATAAGGTTCGGGGTTTGGGCTTTTAATTACAAGTTTTCTGGGTTAATTCCCCGTTCTCGCCATTTCTTCATCAAGGAGCATGGCGCTGTTGTTGTTGTTCAAGGCTGCTCTGATCGCGCCGTGTCACGCACAAAGCGCGCTCTGTTTGGGCCAAAAGCGCGCTTTTGGCTTGGGTTTTATCCCGTTCTTTTTGCTGGCGTTCCTGTTTTGTGAGTTTTTCGGACTCCACAGCAGTTAGGAAGCGTCGCCCGCCGGGACGATAAATTTCTAGGTAGAGTCAGTTTTCAATCTTAGATTGACTGCAAATTTGTGTAATATTTTACAATTTGTCGATCGACAAAATTGGATAAAAGGTCTATTCTCTACCAAAAGCTAGATCCCCTACAAACCTCTGCTACTGTAGCCTAACCCCTAAAAGCTAGAAAAAATGTATGCAAATTCAAACGCCAGACTGGGTTAAACACGCGGTATTCTACCAAATATTTCCCGATCGCTTCGCCAAAAGCAAACAGCCTCGCAAACGCCTCCTGCAAAACTTCAAGTGGGAAGAATGGCACGAAATCCCCACCTTGCAAGGCTACAAAGGCGGGGACTTGTGGGGCGTGATGGAACAGCTAGATTACTTGCAAGACTTAGGCATTAACGCAATTTATTTCACCCCCATATTTCAGTCGGCCAGCAATCACCGCTACCACACCCACGACTACTATCAAGTCGATCCGATGTTGGGCGGCAATCCAGCTTTTAAAGAGCTTCTAGACGCCGCCCACGATCGCAATATCAAAGTTGTCCTCGACGGCGTATTCAACCACGCCAGCCGCGGCTTTTTCTTCTTTCACGACATCCTCGAAAACGGCCCCCATTCTCCTTGGTTGGATTGGTTTAAAATAGAAGGCTGGCCGCTATCTGCCTACGACGGCAATTTTCCTGCTAACTATGCTGGTTGGGACGGGAATCGAGCCCTTCCTGTATTCAATCACGACAATCCAGAAGTGCGAGAATACATCATGGAAATCGCCGAATACTGGATTAAATTCGGCATCGACGGCTGGCGGCTGGACGTTCCTTTTGAAATTAAAACTCCGGGATTTTGGCAGGAATTTCGAGATCGAGTTAAAGCAATTAATCCCGAAGCTTACATTGTCGGCGAAGTTTGGGAAGATGCGAGAGAATGGCTCGACGGGACTCAGTTTGACGGGGTGATGAATTATCTTTTTGCTGCCCCGACTATTGCTTTTGCAGCGGGCGACAGGGTAGATTTAGCTCAACTGGAAGGTCGTTCTTATTACCCCTATCCGGCACTTTTGGCTAAAGAGTACGGCGACAAAATTCAGCACGTTTTGGAATTATATCCTTGGGAAATACAGCTAACTCAACTCAACTTGTTAGCCAGTCACGATACAGCTAGGTTGCTGTCAATTGCTGGAGGCGATAAAGCTAGCGTCGAACTCGCTAATTTGCTGCTGTTAACTTTTCCTGGAGCTCCTAGCATTTACTACGGCGATGAAGTTGGTTTGCCCGGTGCTCTCGATCCCGATTCTCGCCGCGGTTTTCCCTTAGAATCTCACTGGGAACGTGATGTTTTAGATTACCACAAGCAGTTGATAGCTTTGCGGCACAAATACGCTGCCCTCCGCACAGGAGCTTACCAAGTTCTGTTTGCTGAGGGAACGGTTTACGTTTTTGCCCGAATTTTGGGGGATGAGGAAATAGTTGTTGCTGTCAATGTCGCGACAGAAGAAGCTAATATTAGCTTTGAGCCAGCTAATCTGAAATCTCCTCACGATAAGTTGCTGTTTGGGAAAGGCGAGTTTGTTTGGAAAGGTGACGGGGAAACTCGGCATTTAGAATTAATGCTGCCGGCGCGATCGGGGTTGATTTTAGGTTCGGATAATTAGTTTAAAATGTAGGGTAATGTACTCCGGGTACACCTACATTTATAGCCGTAAGGTGCGCACCCGATATTTATCGCCGTAAGGTGCGCACCAGACATTTATCGGTGATTTCCCCCGCGCACCCTAAATTTATTATAGGCGTAAGGTGCGCATGGCGCACCCGACATTTATCTGTGAAAACACAAGTTTTATTATGCTGCAACCAATGCTGGTATTAGCACCGCATCAATGATATGAATGACGCCATTGTCGGCAAGAATATTGGAAGTGAGAACTTTAGCATCATTCACTTTAAGGCCGTCAGAAGTATCAATTCCTACCACCGAACCTTCCACTGTTTCAGCAGAACTTAACTCAAGCAAGTTCTCAGTTAGTACCTCGCCAAACAGAATGTGATAGGTCAGAATTTTCTTGAGCTTGGGTATGTCTTCGAGCCAAGAGGCAATAGTGTTCGTAGGAATTTTGGCAAATGCCTCGTCAGTTGGCGCTAAGACGGTGTAGGGGCCCGGACTTTGCAATAAATCTAACAAACCAGCCGCTTCAATAACAGTCACGAGTGTTCTGAAAGAGCCGGCATTGGTGGCAGTCTCGACAATATCAGCCATGATGTTTTTCAGGAGTGCAAATAGCAGAAAATAAATCTAGGGCGACAATCATTTTAGCAATTTACAAATAGCAGAAAATTGATCGGAGGGATGATGATTATTTTAGCCATGATAAGTTAGCTGGGTTGCAGGCCCAGATGACGCGACCCGATCGACCTTTTTGGCTTATCCTGGGATCGCATCCTCCCCCTTGCGGAAAAACTGCTTTAAAATCTCTCCGGGCTCTCTGTCCCAGGTGTCGATATGTTCGTAAATTAAGCCGTCTCGATCCAGTTTATAAGTAGAGTAGCCGTTAAAAAAAATCCGAGCTTTCCAGGGAACCCGCAGGACGCCGCGAACAGTCCAATTTGCCACAATAGTATCAGGGGCAGTCTGACTTACGTCGTGCAGGTCGAAGTAAATCTCGCTAAAGAATAGCTGCCCGTGGAATCGCAGAGTCCAAAAGATAATGCGATAGTTGATTTTTCCTTTAAATTTGTTAACAGGGTCTTGAAAATAAACATCTTTTGTGTAGATGTCGTAGGAGATGTCTTTTTCAAAAAGCGTCGGGAGATCCGCTTTCAGGGTGTCTACTGCTTGTTCTACCTGCATTTGATATTCGAGCGCGCTCACGCTACCACCTTGTGACAGTATTAATTTATAACTTTAAATGAATAATCTCGATCGCTGGAGTATCGCAGATTTGATACTTCCTCCAGCTCTGATTTTAACTCTAGCGATATTATCCGCGCCGGCTTTTCTGCTGACCCGGATTTGGGACATCGACACCTTGGCACAGATTTGACAGAACATCCCCACTCGTCTGACATTCTCGCAGAAATCAACAGCGGCAAGCTGTTGATGGTAGATAGCCGTCGCCGGAACGGTCTAATTTTGATTAAACGCTTCCACGCGGAGTTTGCCGGGCCAGGGGCTGCCGTTGGGGGTGCTTTTGATGTTGACTCTCAGCAGGCGATTCCCGTGGGGGATTTTTGTTTGGTTTGCCCTCAGTCTCCCGAAGAAAGACAGAAAGCTTATGGAATTCGGCGGCATTGGGTGCGGTTAACGGAACAGTTAACGGCAAAGCCGGCAGCTTTGGAACGCGCACAAATGATTTTAACTCAGTTTGAACAATATTTGGATTGGGAAACGGTGGCACAAATTCCCGATGAAGCTTTGGCACTTTTAGTAGGCGTATTTCCCCAAACCATTCGCACGGCGCGACAAGAAAATGATCTAGGATGAAAAGATTTTATCTATTTCCCAATTTTAGCGTGTGGCTGCAAACTATCGAATCAGATGCCAAATTAAGGACAGCCTAACTCTTCTATCATCCGCTGACAATGCTGTGTGATACTAACCGACAAAGCATCAATATCGAGCGGAGTATTCCCTACAGGAAGCTTGGTGGCAAAAGTGCGACCGAGGTGCAATCTATCCCATACAGAACGTTTTTGCCCTGCTCGCCCACTTCCGGGGTCATGTATCCCGAATCCCGATATTTCTTTATTCCAAACAGGACTGAAGTGACGGATCAAAACTGCTTCTCCCCAGGAGACTAAATCGATTTCCATAGGCGCGACTTTGAAAGCAAAATCCTCAATTTTTAGATTGTCTACAGCTTCGATCGACTTTCTATGCTCTGACAAGCGTCCGTAAAGAGTGTTGCCAATAGTTGTACGCCCCGTCCGACGACCACCCGGAGCTGCTTTACCTATATAGATTGGCAGACAGCACTTACTCAAGTTTGCCTGTTTAATTAGGTTATACATTGAGAAGTCGCCCTGGTAGTACAGCAAATATGCTCCGCAATATTCGCTCAAATCCTTCCTGAAGCGATCGAGTTCCTGAAGATTATAACAATTTTGCCTGCCACAGAAAGCGATTAAGTTTTCTTGTAAATCTGGTGGCACTCTAAATACTTCGAGCATGGAGTAAATTCTCAAATCTAAAATCTTAAATTGATTGACTACACTCTCGCTGTTCTAACTGTCTCCAGCCGCGATCTAATGCTAGAGGCAATAACTTCTGCCAAAGCGACTGGCACAGCATTCCCCAACTGCTTCATAGTTTCTGTCCAACTGTGAGGAAAGAAGTATTCGTCAGGGAAAGTTTGCAGTCTAGCAGCTTCGCGAAGCGTAAAGTAACGCACCTGTCCCGTGGGAGCAACTAACATATTTTCTCCTCCAGGGACACCGTGAACTCCTGCTTTTAAAGTTTTAGCTGGTTCATCTAACAAGCTGCCCGTATGGCCTGGATACTTTCTGGCTCCTGGTATAAAAATGTGATTTAGTACGCTGTTTTGGCTTTCTTTATTGCCTTCTTGTGGTAAGTCCGAAATGGCATCCCGCACAGTGCGCCAAGGTTGTTTTTGAGGTGGAAACAAGTTGAACTGAAGATTGAAGATGCGCGAGGAAAGCTTGCTAGGTATGTCTGGACGATCGCTTTTAGAGATTTGATTGCGCTCCCAATAATTGCCAGTCACCCATTGCTCCCAATGCAAGGCTTCCTGAGAACAAGTCGGTTCTGGAAAAGACCATTCTAATCCTAAATCCGATCGAAAACCTACAATAAAAACCCTTTCGCGCTTTTGGGGAATGCCGTAATCTGCCGCGTTGAGTAAGCGAAAGACTACACGGTATGATAGTCCGTCACCGCGACCGGCGGTATGATGCTGTTCTAACCGTGACAGGTGATGAGGCCAATCCTCATCCAGTCTTTGTACAACTTCTGGATAAGTGAGTTGCAGGACAATATACTCAAAATATTTAGTGAAGGAGGAACGCAATAAACCTTTAACATTTTCGATAACAAATGCTTTGGGTTTTAGTTCCCGCACGGCCCGAAAAAAGTGCGGAAACATATTTCGCTCGTCCTCACTTCCGCAGTGTTTTCCTCCTACAGAAAAAGGCTGACACGGCGGTCCTCCAGTTAGGAGGTCTACCCTATCTTTGAGTTCTAGGGATGTAAAATCGAATTTAGCGATATCTGTTTCAAAAACAGACCAGTTTGAGATCGCTTTTACACCCCGCCGCTGATTTTCTCTAATTGTCTCGCAGGCATTTTTGTCCAGCTCGATAACTGCTTTATGACAAAAACCGGCTTTTGATACGCCTATTGCTAAGCCTCCTGCTCCGCTGAATAGTTCTACAGAGTTCATTATTAGCATTGTATTGAGCAACGGTGGATATTAATTTTAATCGAAAATCGCTGCGAGTCGATCGACTGTTCGCTGATTTTCCTCCGGGCTGCCCACCGTAATTCGCAAACCTCCGCCAGTATGGCGAATTAAACTTCCCTTGGCTTTTAGCTGCTGCATGATTTGTTTGTGTTCAGTTTCTGCTAAATTACGATCGCCGGCTTTCACCCGCAGGTAAACGAAGTTAGCCGCACTCGGCCAAACTTGTAATTTTTGATGCTGAGTTAGCGCGGCAATTAATTGGGAGCGCTCTGCTATAATTTCGGGAATTACTGCCAGTAATAACTGTCGCTGCGCTAGGGCCAACTCGGCTGCGGTTTGCGAGAAACTGGGAAGGTTGTAGGGGAGGCGGATTTTTTCTAAGGCGGCTGCGAGCTCGGGATGGGCGATCGCATATCCGACTCTCATTGATGCTAGTCGAAATGCTTTGGAAAATGTCCGTAAAATTATCCAATTCGGATGCTGGTGTAACTTTCCAGCTAACGTATTTTGGCTGAATTCAAAATAAGCTTCGTCAATTACTACTAATATCTCTTTCGGCAAATTTTCCAGCCAATCCACCTCGTCTGGTGTCAAAGCATTGGCTGTGGGGGAATTGGGATGAACGACAAAGACGGCGCGCACGGGGGGATTTTGATTTTGGGCGATCGCCCTTTTAGCCTCCTCGATATCGATTTCAAAATTCTCCTCTTTCCGCTGAGCACTCACAACGGGAATGCCGAGGGTTTGGGCGATTATTCCATACATCGAAAAGGTGGGATTCGCAACGAAAATAGAGCCTGTGCCGCCCAAGCAGGTAGCTATTAAGAGCGATCGAATTAGTTCGTCGGAACCGTTGCCCACAGAAATATTGTCGGCTGTAATGGCGGTTTTGGGCAGTGTAACCCCCCCTAGCCCCCCCTTGTTAAGGGGGGGGACATTTAGGGATTCATTGACGTATTGGGCGATCGCCTCTTTGAGCGCTGCGTGGCCTCCGTCGGGATAACGATTTGTCTCAATTACCTGCTGGTAAGTCCAACCTAGCTTTTTTTTTAATTCTTCTGGCAAGTCGTAGGGGCATTCATTGGTATCGAGGCGATCGAGTACACTTTCCGAGTGCGCTGATTCTCCTGACGCGCCACCCGGATGGGGAGTGTATGCGGTAAGTTCGGCTAAGTCTTTTCGGATAAAGGGAAGCATGGTATGATTTTAAACTTTTGATTTAGATTGTCAGCTTACAAAGCAAGGCAGAAGGCAGAATTCAAGAAAAATTACGAATGCAAAAATTTTCATTTTTTACATCGCTGCTGAAATTTTTGCCTAATGCCGACTTATTTTTGCTGTATCAAAGGCGTCTAAACTTAGGATATAGCCTTTTCTATATCGAAAGCAAGAGGAGAGAGGGGATTTAGTTTCTGTCGCTCGATTGATGCGTCTGCTGGGGCAAATTGATTATTTTGATAAAGTAACTGTTGATATTTGGAAACCGAGTATGAAAGTCAAGCCTTCCGATATATCTAAAAATGCCGCCGCTACCCTCATAGCTTTGAGTTTGGCTGTTCTCCCTTCAGCTATGCCTGCCTCAGCTCAAACTAACTCAGCTCCGGCACAGAACAATAATAATTCTAATGGAGTTGTTCTAGACAGAACTCCCCTTCAAGAAAGCAAGGAAGACAACAATCATTGGGGTGCTTTGGGTTTGTTGGGCATCCTGGGTTTGGCGAATTTGTTTCGCAAGGATGAACCAAAACGCTACCGCGATCCGATGAACGAATAATTGTTTAAACGGCGATCGCTCGAACACAAAAGGCAGAAACCAGAAGCAAGTTTTAGCGCGACTCAAAACTCTTTGCCTTGCCCGAGAAAGTGATTGTCGTTTGATATCATGTTCGGTTGATTGACCGCAATCTGGCTGTCGGGGCGGGTTTACGCTCGTCTCTGGCTTAGATTATAGATAAGGGGTGAACCCGCCCCTAGAATAATTATGGTTAATTTACCGGACAGGATAGCAGTTCTCTTTATGACGAGCAGACTCTTGGCATTCTTGCCACACCACAAAGTTTATTCAATCGCGCCACAAAGCAATCCCGCCCAATAAACCGCTCACATTTGGTACTATTTTAACCTGTGGCGGTAAATCAAAAACAATCTTTTTAGTATTGCCGCCGCCGATGTAAATGCGATCGCAGTTAAAGAGATTTTGCAGAGAGGTGAGCGCTTTTTCCAGACGCCGATTCCATCTTTTGGAACCGACTGTATCTAATGCCGAGCGCCCTAATTGCTGTTCGTAAGTTTCCCCTTTGCGAAACGAGTGATGTCCTAATTCTAGATTTGGCACCAAGATACCATCGACAAATAAGGCAGAACCGAAACCTGTGCCAAGGGTTATTACTAATTCTACCCCCGTCCCAGCAATTGCTCCCAATCCTTGAATATCGGCATCGTTAGCCACTCGCACAGGTTTTCCCAAGCGGTCTTTGAGGGTAGTTTCTAGGTCAAAATCTATCCAAGAGGGATCTAAATTCACTGCGGTTTTGATGACGCCTAGACGCACGACGCCTGGGAAACCGACGGATACTCGGTCAAATTCCCCTTGTCCGCTGGCTAAAGACGCGATCGCCTCTAGTACGGGTTCAGGTTTCGGTGGTTGAGGCGTTTCTACACGGCTGCGTTCCGTTTGGGGTTCGCCTTCATCGTCCAAAACCATAACTTTGATGCCGCTTCCGCCAATGTCAACGGCTAAGGTGCGAGTCGATCGATCTTGTTCAGTCATTTGATTGTTGAGACTTGCAAGTTGGTAAAATTTTAATTTTTGAATTGGCAAAACTTTTGAATCGCTTCCCAAATTTCGCCTAGGACGTTTCCCAAAGAATGATCGTCTTCTAATTCGATTAATTGCACCCAGGGACGGTTAGCGGCAAAATCTCTGCTAGCTTGAATCGGTATTATTGTATCATGCTTGCCGTGAAGAATTAACGTAGGGACTGAGCGCATTAATTTTTCTTCAGGGTATTGAGCCATATCTGCCACAAACTGATAATTCAGCGGCAGATAACCTTGTTCGCCGTAGTGGTAAACGGGCAGATATTTCTCAGACTGCCACTTTTCTAACTGTTGCTGTCCCAACAGTGGCAGCCAGTGGGAGATAAATTGAAAAGCGGGTGCTAACAAAACTATTTGTTTTACTGACAATTGCCGCTGGGCCAACCAAGCCGCTGTCAGCCCCCCAAAACTCGACCCTATTATTGTAACTCCGCCTAATTCTTTTACCTTTTTTGCTGATTGGGAGGATTGGGTTTGCAGAAATTCTGTTTCTATTTGCTGCAACTGGCGGGTGAGGGTGAGGCCGGAAAAATCGTTTTGATTGAGATCGGGAGTTTTTAGGTCAATTCCTAGTGTAGAAAAGCGAGATCGGAAATATTTTGCCTTAAGGGAATCGGGACTTGATGCAAATCCGTGTAAATAAATGTAAATCGAGTCGTTCGGTAGATTCATCCAGAAATTTTTATGAGACTTCGCAACTAATTATCTTAACTTAATATGAGTTATTAAATAATAAAAAAATTAAAACACTAAGTAGATGAAAGTCGAGCCTAATTCTCCGAACAGATAAAGCAATTACAGAGACTGGAAATTACTGCGCTTCTCGACTGTTAATAAAAAGATAAAATAATCGCATAAACTTGAAATTGCTGGGCTTTGAGATTGCTTTTCCGAAGAGAGAAAGCCACCGCATAGATTACAGAAAAGCAGGGTTTCTCGATGCCTGAATTTATTAATTAATGTTTACCTGCTTACAATGAATCGCAGAGTGCGAACTGCGCACCCTGCGATTCACTCAAAACTACTCGTCAATTACTGCGGCTTTTGACCGTTTTGCATCCGGTTTTTAGCAGTTTGTCGGCGCTGCTGCATCAGTTGAGCTAATTGGCTGCGCTGTTCGGCCGTGAGCACTTCTCGCATTGCGAGTGTACTTTCAAATTGCACCTCTTCCAACTGCTGCCTCAATCCGATTATTTGACGGTGTTTTTCGCGCATTTCACTGGCATTTGCCGTGCCGGACATCATCGTTTCCAATTCTTGTCTGGCTTGGCGGACTGCTTGCATCCGCTGGGAAACTTGGTCTTTGTAGCGATCGCGAACTGCCTGCATTTGCTGCTTTTGTTCTGCGCTTAAATTAAGTTTCTCGAACATCCCACCTTCCCTGCCACCCGGTCGATTGGGACGCTGGTTTTGTGCAATTGTTTCTGGTTCTAGGGGATTGGGAACTGCTATTGCTGCGGCTGTGCTGCCCAGAGTCAGCATTAAAACGGCTAGGGCAGAAATGCGACGAATTGACATGAAAATTACCTCTTTGAGATTAGTTATTTGTTGGCGGTTCGCTGTCAGAGGAAACTGGGAAATTCAACCAGTCTGTTTGTGGGCGATTGGTCATATTTTCTTGGGGAGAATCATGGAGTACACCCTCCCAGTTAGTGACTAAAAATGCTTCTAACTTAGCTGTTTCCTCATCTGGCAATTGTGCAGTCTCAAAGGGACGGTAGCCAGACCAAAGAACTAGCAGACCCGCAGCAATCGCAGACGACACAGCCCACTTAGAAACAGATGATATTTTTAACCTGTCATTAGACTTAGGTGACGTAGTTACTCGCGTTTTTTCCCGGTGGGTTTCATTAACAAGGCTCGCCTGATTACTTTCTATTGCTGCTAAAATTTTTAGCTCTAAATCTGGTGCAGCTTCAGGAAGACTTGGGCGATGTTGCTTCAAGAAATTTACTAACTCTTGGTCGCTGCTTGGGTTATTCATAGCTCGCTGACACCTTCTTTTTGCAAAAATTGCCGCAGAGAATTTCGGGCATAAAACACGCGAGATTTGACAGTCCCCGCCGGCAGTCCCAAAATTTGGGCTACTTCTTTTTGCGGAATGTCTTCTAGATCGTGCAGCACCAAAACGCTGCGGTGTTCAAAGCTCAATTGCTCCAATCCTCGCTGCACTAAATCTTGATAGTGCAACTGCATCAAGTCCGATGTGTTATCTTTGAGAATAACCCGCTCCATTACTTCTTGATTCTTGAGTTGGGAGTCAAAAGAATGCTGTTTAGCAAACGCTTGTCTTTGGTCGGAAGCCACATTCCAAGTGATTCGATAAAGCCAAGTAGAAAAGTTTTCCTGGTGCTTGAGTTTGGGCAATCCTTTCCAGACTCGCAGGAATACTTCTTGTGCTAAATCGTCAAGAAGCGACGGGCCGCAGAGTTGATAAAGGGTTGACCTGACTTTGTGTTGGTAGCGTTTGTAAAGGTAGCGAAAGCAAGTACGATCGCCCTTTAAACATTGAGCAACTAAGTCCGAGTCGGAACAGTCATCGGTTAAAACATTGGCTGACACAGCTAACACCTGTGAAGTCTCCCCCACCAGTTCGTTATCTGAAGTGTTTAGACAGGGCGATCGCAAAAAAGGTTCAAAGGATTTAAAATTTGTTTTCGACGAGGCGGCAGGTAGGGAAACGGCACTGCCGTGTCCTGATTTTTCCTGTAATTAACGGGTTCCGAGCTGACTCGCCCCAGAAGCGTTACTTTCGCTAAGCGCCTAGTAACAAGTAAAACCAGTAAAAATTTGCTCAGCGGGTAGGGACATGACAATGCCCATTGGTGTCAACTTAACCTCAAATGTAGTGCGAGTCTTCTGTCTAGCGATTAAGACCCGATCGCCCCAGCGCTCCCGGAATCGTTGCGGGGGGGCAAGAATCTTCTCTTTCGTCCCCCTTCTTAAGGCTACCGCGTACACACAAGTGGATTATGAGCTAGTTTCCACTCTTGCTGTTCGACCAATGCCTTGGTCGGAGGGTAGATTAATTGTATAAGTACCCTGATAAGGCTCTTCTCTTAAGTAGGCATAAAGCAATTGTGACTTGTATAAAAACCGACGGTCTTGTACAAGTGATTTAGAAAAGGTATATAGCAATCCTAAATGAGTCGTAAACTTTTTACCCCACCCCAACCCTCCCCTTACCAAGGGGAGGGAGTAAGAAATTCACAAATGATTTAGGATTGCTATATATAGCGGTTCTCAATTAAGGGAGGTACAAGTTTAGATTGAATAATTAAATAATTGGGGAATTTACGAATCAATTAAAAAGTCCTCAATCCCCCAATTTAAAATCTAAATCTGTACATCATCTACCTGAGAAAAGCTCTAGTAGACTTACCGCTTTTATTAACCTGAGAGTTTGAAGCGATCGCCTGCCTGCGATATTGCTCGATCCAGGATTTAATTGCCAATTTCAATTCAGCTTTTTGGGCGTCTTTAATTCCTTCTGGATCGAAGCGATCGCAATAATGAATCTCAATCAACAATGCTAACTCTTCGAGACAATATAATTCCGGTTTTTCTTGTTTTAACCTCTCGATCCAATTTTTTAAAGACTCGGAAGGAGGGCGAATCAATCCCGACTCATTTAACGCCTGTTCGATTAAATAAAATTCCGATTTCGGACTCAACGAATCTTTGTTATAAATAGCTTTTAGCCATCTTTGTTTCTTCGATAAAAGGGGTACAGTCTTCTTAAAATTAGGATTACACCTCCAAACAAATATTAATGCCAGCAGGATGACTCCCCCATACTTCAATCCATTGCTACCTGATAAAGATCGCAACCCCAGCACAATTTTGTAACTAAATAGCGACCATAAATCAGAGATAAATGCCCCTGGGGGAGCAGCAGCATCCTCCATGCTTTCCCAATCAGAAGGCGTAGCATCAAAAGCTTGCCATTTTCCCGCGATATAAGCCAAAGTCCAAGCATGAGCATGGCGACTTCTTACAATATATTGGTTCTCCAAAGAACTAAATTCGTGGACAGAATATCCAACAGCATAACGGGCTGGAATACCGAGTTTTCTCAGGAGAAGTGTCGCAGCAGTAGCAAAATATTCACAATGTCCTGAGCGAGTGTGCAGTAAAAATGTTGATAGAGGCGTAGCATCATTATCTTTGCCCCTAAGCTTCAGTGAATAAACGAAATTTTTTAGGAAAAACCACTCTATTTTATCTAATATTTCTGGTGGCGACTTTCCTTGAGTATCCATTTGACTGAGGATTTTATTCAGTGCCACCATTTCTGATTTTGGTATTTGCAGGTCGTCTTCTGTAGGCGGGCTATCAACAGAAAAATTATTATTAAAGTAGCTTCGATAAGCCAGCATATCAACTTTTCCTACCACTTTAATTGTGCCATATTTATTCTTTTCCATCTGACTGACAGGCAATGCGTCAATTTTAAAAGTTCCATCTGGCAGCTTTAATAAACCTTGGTTGCCTGGGAGTGTAGCCGAAATAGTAATCGTTGATGGATTGGGTAGTTGGTCGCCTACATCCCAAGTTGTGCCATTAATCTTTGGTTGTACGGGAACAAAGTTAGGATTTAAGGCGAGCCAAAGTGAAGAATTGTAGCGATTATAAGTGGCTTCTCTTAGCAGTCGGGGAGGAGTCTGTTTAGCTTCAGGGGCAACTCTAAAAATAATTTCATTTGACTGTTTTAATGATCCCACTGATCCGATGTTCGTTTGTTTTTTCAAAAAATCTGTTTCTTGAGAATTCCCATTACTAAGCCATGAGATTGCTTGCTGTTCTACTGCCACGTGAAGTTGGTGCAAGCCCATCTGCCCTATAAATCCTATACTGCCAGCAATTAACATCAGGCCCAGCCATAGAATAGATGAAAATTTTTTCGTTCTAACAGACCACAAAGCAATAGCGGTTAAGGCAAATATCCCAGCATAAAAAGAGATATCTCTACTGTTCGCCGTACTAGCGGATAGCAGACAACAGATAAAATATGGATAATTTAGATTCACCATCAAGGGGTTAAGTGGTGCTTTTTTTGTGGCTTTGTTTAGCCACAAAAACATTAGGCGTATATCCAGACTTTCCTTGACAGAATATACCTGAGCTGCTACCAGTGGAAAAAATACACCAGGAAGCCACTGCAACAAATTATATATCAAGTAAATAGAGCGGTTGGCGACCAGGAGATAAACCAGCAAACAGCACAAAAAAATCAGGCAGAAATTAGCAATGCGCCTAAAATCACTAGCTGAAAAATCCCACCGATAAGGCAACCAGTTAGCTGCCTCTAAAATCAGAGCCATTGGCACAGCAAAAAACCATAGTCCCGTCTGCCAACCCCAAAAAATTACACTAACACCCAAAAGAAACACTGGCATTTTCATAATTTCATTAACTCCTCTTGTATTTGACCTAGCTTTAAAATATGGCAGCTTGTTAAGTCATCTTTAATGAGTTCTAAATTTAAGCTATCTAATTGAGCGTCTCGCTCTGTTAAAATTAAAACTAAGGTATGGATACCGCGACTTCTCAGATAATTTACTAATCTTTTTCTATGTTCGTCCCAACACAAAAATATACAAATACAACCGCTTAGCAGAGAGATTTTCTCCATCAAAACTGAGCTGAGCGAGTCAAAATATTTATCCTGACAGGCACCGACAGAGGCGAGAATTTCTAGTATTTTTTCAGTAGAGTTCAGCCCTCTGCCAAAGGTAAAACAATAAGCTTCTTGAACGACGAACATCAAATCCAATAAGGATTCTTGAGTCTGAACTTCATAGGATAATGAAGCAGCAATTGAAATTGCCTCTTCTAAAATTTCACTATATTTTACACTTTGAAATGTATCCAAAATTAGGGCGTGCCTCACAAAAAATTCATCCTGTTCTTCTTTGACCATTGGCTTACCTGCTTTTGCCCAACTTTTCCAGTGAATTTTGCGTAGCGAATCTCCCGGTCGATAATCCCGCAGAGACCTAAATTCCTCGGAATCTCCTACGGATGAAGCTAATGTTACGCCACCTGATTGATATCTTCTTGAGCCAGGAAGCTGAATTGGTGGTAAATGATATAGTTTGGGTAAAATTAACAAAGATTGGGGCAAGGAAATTGTTTTACAAGCATTCCAAATCCCAAAAGGATCTGACCTAGTAACTGTTAGACCAATCAAGCGGATAACACCTCTGTAGGACGGCGTAATTTCACATACCACTTCTGTTTTGCTATTGGGTGGAAGAGGAGGCAATTCTATGGCTTTAGCTGTGGCGCATTGTTTTCTATAAATCAGCCACAGCCAACGATAATAGCCGAAGTATTTATCCAATGAAGTGCGCTGTTCTTCACCGGGTTCAGGTGTTTCTATAAATTCTTGAAAACTTGGGTATGTGTCGGCAAAATTTTCCCCCAATTTCAGGTTATTTTGACTCTCGCTAGTTTTGTTATGAATGAGAATACGGTATTTTAAAGTGACTCCAACAGTTGCAAACTTTGGCAAAAACCGTACTGCATTGAAGCGGAAGCGAAAAAATCTACTGAAAATTATGGCTATTCCTATAATTGACAACAGGAAAGTAAAAATTTGATAAGTTACAGTCTGATTAGTATCTAATCCTAAAATTCCCGCTACAAGCGTGCAGCTAAGCACTGCTAACCCATTGTTGGTCAATCGCTTCTTTCGCGAGCGATTTACACGCGCACCGAAGCGAAAAATAGCGTAGAAAAAACGTTTCATTTTTTAGGCAGGTACAGGAATAGATTTGATAATTTCTTCAACAACACCTGGGGCCATTCTGCCAGAAAAACGCGCTTGAGGTTCCATTACTAGGCGATGAGCGATGACTGATACCGCCTGTTCTTGAATATGTTCTGGCGTAACAAAGTCATAGCCATCGAACAAAGCTAATGCTTGAGCAACTTTCATTAAAGCTATGGAAGCTCTGGGGCTCGCTCCTAGTTGTACGCCTTCGGCTGAGCGAGTTGCATTCACGATATCTACGAGGTAACGTTTCAATTCTTCACTAATTCTAACTTGCTTTACCTGCTGTTTTAAGCTAATTAAATCCTCTAAATTAACGCAGGTTTGAAGTGTATCAATAGGATGTTGATTGATTTGGTCTCCGAGCAGGTTAACTTCGTCTTCGGGCGAGATGTATCCTAGACTAAATTGAACTGCAAAGCGATCCATTTGGGCTTCAGGAAGTGGATAAGTGCCACGAGATTCTACTGGATTTTGAGTAGCAATGACAAAAAATGGGTCTTTAAGTTTGCGTAAATTTCCGTCAATGCTGACTTGAAATTCTGCCATTGCTTCTAGGAGGGCGGATTGGGTTCGCGGTGATGACCGATTGATTTCGTCAGCCAAGACAATATTAGCAAAAATAGGCCCTTCGTGGAAATGGAACGTGCGTTGATTGGGGTCGAGCATGGATATGCCCAAGATATCGGATGGCAAAAGGTCAGGTGTAAATTGAATGCGTTTAAAGGTGACATCGACAGATAAGGCTAAGGCTTTAGCTAGGGTAGTTTTACCTGTACCGGGATAATCTTCTAGGAGGACGTGCCCGCCACTCACAAAGGCTGACAGCAATTTCCTGATTGCTGCTGATTGCCCTTTCACCACTTTTTGAATGTTGTTGGAAATCCTTTGATAAATTTCTCTGCCCGACTGAGAGTGATTTTCTGTAATTGCTTTATCCATTATTTATTGTGTTCGTAGCGTTCGGTTACTGTCCCGCTGATTGGCTTGTCCCGATTTAACTATTTACAGCATTTTTCCAATATGTATAAGTTTTTAAACCAATAATTTCTTTATTTTCATTATATATCTCGTCCAAACACCTGAAAAGAGCCAAAGCATAATTCTTCAATCCCAAATTTGTCAAACTTGTGAGAATCCTAGTCAGCCGCAGATAGTTGTGATTAAATGGTTCAATCCACTCTCTTTTTCTTGACAAATATTCCTCGGATTTGGCAATTACAATTTCTGCGTTTTCCCCTTCGCGGCATTCCAGCCCGTAAAATGCCAGCATGACTTTTAGAGATTTGACTAAGCGACTTCTCAACTCTTCAGTTGTTCTAAAAGCTTGAATCACCTCCTCATTTAAAGTAGGAGCACTGGAATTAAAGCGGCTCTTTTCTCTCAGCGGAAACAGCCATTGAATGTAATTGTGCACGGATTCCAGCTTCTGGTAATCCCACGACCAAATATCCTCGATCGCCCGACCTTGTGAATCAGGCTGCTGACCGAGATAGAATGCTAAAATTTTGTTGTGTTTGGTTGAATTACTCATTAATAAGGTGTTTTGTATCTAAATTGTATTTTTGGGCGGGCGGGACGCCCACCCCACAACCAGAAAATTAAATTTTTGTGTGGAACAGGCATCCTGCCTGTTCTTCAAAATAGTTTTCTTGAGTCGGTTTTAACCGAATTTAGCTATTAGCCAGGGGTTTAAACCCCTGGCGGCTTCGCCCGCTTTACCGCAGAGTCACAAACTCTTCAGCAGTCGATGGGTGAATGCCAATAGTCGCGTCGAAGTCTTTCTTCGTAGCTCCCATATTAACCGCGATCGCCATTCCTTGAATAATCTCGCCCGCGTCTTTCCCAACCATGTGCACGCCCAAAACTCTGTCAGTATTAGTTTCAACGATTAACTTGACAAAAGTTTTTTCGTCTGCACCTGTCAAAGCGTGAAACATCGGCCGAAACTTGGCTGTGTAGCACTTAATTGAATCGCCAAATTTAGCCTTGGCTTGGCTTTCTGTTAAGCCGACTGTACCCGCTTCCGGCTGGGAAAATACCGCTGACGGGACATTTTCGTAATTGATTGCTCTGGGATTGTGGCCAAATTCAGTATCTGCAAAAGCGCGTCCTTCGGCGATCGCAATTGGCGTTAAATTGATGCGGTTGGTGCAATCTCCGACTGCAAAAATGTGCGGCTGGCTGGTGCGGCTGTCTTTGGTAACTGCGATCGCACAGTTATCGATTTCTACTCCCGCATTTTCTAAAGCCAATTTTTCCAAGTTCGGCAAGCGCCCGGTTGCGCACAACAGCGCGTCTACTATGATCGTTCCTTCGGATTTCCCCGACAAAGTTAATTGTAAGCCTTCTGGGGTTTTCTCTATGTGGTTGATGGAGCTTTCTGTCAAAATGTCTATTCCGTGCTTGATCATTCCTTCTTGCACGTTGGTGCGAATTTCTGTGTCGAACTCGTTCAAAATTAACTCGCTGCGGATGATTTGAGTTACTTTGCTTCCCAACCCGTTCATAATGCAAGCAAATTCGACGCCGATGTAGCCGCCACCCCAAATGGCTAACCGTTTTGGCTGCTCTTTTTGCAGGAAGATTTCGCGGGAGGTAATCGCGTGTTCGATGCCGGGAATTGGGACTCTTCTGGCTTCTCCGCCGACTGCTATTAAGATTTTCGCGGCGGTAAATTTTCTGTCACCAACTTCGACGGTATGGGGCTCAATAAATTTGGCGTATCCTGAGATTAATTCGACTCCGGCTTTTTCGAGGAAGCTGATGTGCAGTTTGCTCAGCCGCCGCACTTCTGCGTCTACCGTGGTGACAAGTTTTTCCCAATCAAAGCTGCTTTCTACTGGACTCCAACCGTAGCCCACCGCATCTTCATAAAGGTGCGAAAATGTTGAGGCGTACACCATGAGCTTTTTCGGGACACAGCCACGAATTACGCAGGTTCCGCCTACTAAGTCATTTTCGGCGATCGCCACTTTTGCGCCGTAGGATGCTGCTCGCTTGGAACTCGCCAATCCGCCGGAACCCGCACCTATCACAAACAAGTCGTAGTCGTATGTCATAATTGTCGCGAATGTCCTATCTCAATTTTACGATTTTTGTCCTTTACTTTTCTTTATGATATCTCAAAAATTTTTTGTTTTTTTTTGGGGTCAACTACTTTACTTGTTGCGCTTGATATGATATTATTTAATAATAGGAATTTATGCGTTAATTTTATAATTTCTCACACTCCCATTATTAGAGTATAGCACAAGCGACCGACAAGAAACATATAAAAATGTAACTATTTTCGAGCCGCCGCCAAGAATAAAAGAGCTAATTGTCGATCGCTCGTTATAGCCGAGTCGAACTCCCGTAAATCCCTGTAAAAAAGCGCAACTGTGATGCTCTTCCCGATTTTTAAGGGGTAGTAGGGGGCAACAATCCGGCGGGATCAGGGCTAATCGCAGCGCAGCGATAGAAAACTTATACTACCCTAACCTATCGGGGCAATCACGGGAGATCCGCCTACAGTTTTTGATGATTTCATCAATCCTTGATAATTGCTATATTATCAACATAAATTAATTATCGGGCTAGCTTTATGAGCGAGTGGCTTGTTATCTGGGGAGTGGCGCAGGGAGTTGGCATTCTCGTCAAACCCATCTTAGAAGAGTTGGCAGTAGACGGCGCGAAGGATTTGGTAAAAGATTTTTTTAAAGATTCCCTAAAAAACGTCTTATTTTTTGGCGAAAAAGACCCCCGACAAGTCGCAGCGGGCAAAGCGATCAAAAAGTTTTTGGAGTTGGTGGAACAGCAGTTGAAAATTGGCGGACTTTCCCCAGAGCAAAGAAAGCTGTATATTAAAGATGTTAAACAGTTTATCAATAACAAGTCTGTTAAGGAAATTTTGGGCAAGGCTTTTGAGAGCGATCGCGAATCTCTCGATGCAGAACTTCTCGAACAAACCTGGAGTCAACTAGATTTAACTTCTTTACCCGCAAGATTTAAGTGGCTAACCATCGCCAATCAGTATCTGGCAGAAGTTCAAGAAATTCTCTTTGACTCAAAAGAGTTGCGCGATATCTTGAATGCTCAAAATCTGGATAGCATTCAGAAAAATACTCAAGAAACGGCGGGGATTATCCCCGAATTTGACTTGAGGCAATATCAAGAAGCTCTGTGCGAGCGTTACAGCAATCTCAATTTAAGCAGCGTCGATCCCAATACCTACGATTATCGCGAAAAGCTGAAGGTTTGGCAAATCTTTATTTTCCAAGATGTGCGATCGATTTATGAATCCTTTCTGCCCCAAGCTTACGAAATTCCTAAAGAACATCAACGGCGGCTGCAAGACACCAATCAATTAGACGCGATCGATCTAGAAAATTTAGAGAAATATCGGCGCGGTTATTTTTCTCAGCCGATCGTCTCCGTGTTAGATGTTATAAATGACAAGCAAAAGTATCCCTACATTGTTATTTTAGGCGATCCGGGCTCTGGCAAGTCTACTCTGTTACAATATTTAGCATTAAACTGGGCGCGATCGCCCTTAAATAGCGTGACATCTCTGCCGATTCCGCTGCTAATAGAATTGCGGACTTACATTCGCAGCGGGGAATCAGGACATTGCAAGAACTTCCTCGAATTTTTCCATCAAAGTCCGGGTTCAATTTGTCACTTGAATCAGCATCAATTGCAGGAACAGCTTAAAGCAGGCGATGCTGTGGTGATGTTCGACGGGTTAGATGAAATTTTCGATCACGGGAAACGAGAAGATGTAATTACAGCGATTCATCGGTTTACCAATGAGTATCCGCGCGTGCGAGTGATTGTCACGTCTCGGATTATTGGTTACAAACCTCAACGGTTGCAAGATGCAGACTTTCATCACTTTATCCTCCAAGATTTGAATTCGGAACAAATTCAGGATTTTGTTCGCCGCTGGCACGAATTAACTTTTACTGATGCTGGGGAAAAAGCGCGAATTCGCGATCGCATGGAAAGAGCATTAGCGTATTCATCAACGATTCGAGATTTAGCGGGTAATCCGTTATTGTTGACGATTATGGCGATTTTAAACCGCGGGCAAGAATTGCCGAGAGACAGGGCGGAACTTTACAATCAAGCTTCGCGGGTATTGCTTTATCAATGGGATGTGGAAAGGTCTTTAGTAGAGGATAGCAGGCTCGATCCGAAAACTATTGATGCTAAAGATAAGCAAGAAATGCTGCGGCGAGTCGCTTACAAAATGCAAGCAGCACCTGAAGGGTTGGCTGGCAATATTATTAGTGCGGAAGATTTGGAGGATACCCTGACAGCATATCTGAAGAATAAAGATTTCGATCGACCGAAAGAGCGGGCAAGGTTGATAATTAACCAACTGCGAACTCGCAACTTTATTTTATGTTATTTGGGTGCGGATACTTATGGGTTTGTGCATCGAACTTTTTTGGAATATTTCTGTGCGTCGGAGGTGGTGGAGAGATTTGAGAAGACGCAAAAACTTTCTTTAGATGAGTTGAAAACAGAGGTTTTTGGCACGCATTGGGATGATGAATCTTGGCAGGAAGTTTTGTGCTTGATTGCGGGATTGATTGATGGACGGTTTACGGGAGAATTGATTGAGTTTCTGATGCGGCAGGATGGGGAAGCCCAAAAGTTCCGCAATCTGTTTTTGGCGGCGAAGTGTTTGGATGAAGTGAGGGATAGAAACGTGATTGCTGCGGTTGAGACTCAATTGCTTGAACGCTTAAAAAAGTTAACCAAATACGACCCCAATTACTATTATCCGCCTTATGGAGAAGAAACTAATCTAGTTAAGGAAATTCGTACTCCAGCAGTAAGTGCGATCGCCTACACTTGGAAAGATGACCCAGAAACTTTACCTTGGCTCCAACAACTGGCTCAATCTGATGATAATTCGAGTGTGCCACATATAGCCGTCCAAAAATTAGCACGGGGGTGGAAAGATGACCCCGAAACCTTACCTCTCCTCAAACAACTGGCTCAAGGTAATGGTAATTATCATTTCCTTGTGCCATATGCAGCAGTCCAAGAATTAGCACGGCGGTGGAAAGATGACCCGGAAACCTTACCTCTCCTCAAACAACTGGCTCAATCTGATGAGAAGTCTTTTAGGCGAGTTGCAGCAGTCCAAGAATTAGCACGGGGGTGGAAAGATGACCCGGAAACCTTACCTCTCCTCAAACAACTGGCTCAATATAATAATCATTTGGCTAGCCGACAAGCAGCAGTCCAAGAAATAGCACGGGGGTGGAAAGATGACCCCGAAATCTTACCTCTTCTCAAACAATGGGCTCAATCTCATGATAATTCGGATGTGCGAAAAGCAGCAGTCGAAGGAATAGCACGGGGGTGGAAAGATGACCCGGAAACTTTACCTCTACTCAAACAACTGGCTCAATCTCATGATAATTTTGATGTGCGACAAACAGCAGTCAAAGAATTAGTACGGGGGTGGAAAGATGACCCGGAAACCTTACCTCTCCTCAAACAACGCGCTCAATCAGACGATAATTCGGCTGTGCGAGGTGCAGCAGTCCAAGAATTAGCACGGGGATGGAAAGATGACCCGGAAACCTTACCTCTCCTCAAACAATGGGCTCAATCTCATGATAATTCGGATGTGCGAAAAGCAGCAGTCGAAGAAATAGCACGGGGGTGGAAAGATGACCCGGAAACTTTACCTCTACTCAAACAACTGGCTCAATCTCATGATAATTCGGATGTGCGACCTCCAGCAGTCGGAGAAATAGCACAGGGGTGGAAAGATGACCCGGAAACCTTACCTCTCCTCAAACAATGGGCTCAATCTCATGATCATTGGTATGTGCGAGGTGCAGCAGTCCAAGAAATAGCACTGGGGTGGAAAGATGACCCGGAAACCTTACCTCTCCTCAAACAACGCGCTCAATCTGATGATCATTGGTTTGTGCGATATGCAGCAGTCCAACAAATAGCACAGGGGTGGAAAGATGACCCGGAAACCTTACCTCTCCTCAAACAACTGGCTCAATCAGACGATAATTGGGCTGTGCGACAAACAGCAGTCCAAGAAATAGCACGGGGGTGGAAAGATGACCCGGAAACCTTACCTCTCCTCAAACAACTGGCTCAATCAGACGATAATTGGGATGTGCGACAAACAGCAGTCCAAGAAATAGCACGGGGGTGGAAAGATGAACCAGAGATATTTGAAGGGTTGTGCGATATAGCTATCAATCATCCTTTTGAACGTGAGTCTAAGTTCCAAGATAATCCCAGACAAGCAGCACTTGAAATAATGCTCAAGCAATACCCCGATCGCCCAAAAACTTTAGAAATACTTCGCGATCGATTTGCCAACGATCCAGATGAAGAAGTCCGCAATTTTGCCCAGCAAGCATTGGCAGAATTAGAGAAGCTGTAATCTAAACAAAAAAAGTATCAACAAATTATGCTACTTCAAAACATAGTATAATTAATATCAAATAGTTTTCGGAGACAACCACTATGCAAGTCACGACCGAAGAAATTATTTATCCATGCAGCGACGGTCAACCAATGGCAGATAGCACAATTCAATACAAATTAATTGTCAAAATCAAAGAAGGTTGCGAATCGCTGTTTAAAAACGACCCAAACGTGTTTGTAGCAGCCGATTTACTGTGGTATCCAGTTGAAGGCAGACCAGACATTTCCCAAGCACCGGATGTCATGGTAATATTTGGCAGACCAAAGGGCGATCGACGTTCCTACCTGCAATTTAACGAAGATAATATTGCTCCCCAAGTTGCGTTTGAGATTCGCTCTCACAACGACAGACAAACCAAGATGTACAAAAAACTTTCATTTTACAATCGCTATGGAGTCGATGAATATTACCTTTACGATCCCGAAAGTAACGATTTGAGCGGTTGGCAAAGAATTGAAGGAAACTTAGAATTAATCGAGCCGATGGAGGGCTGGGTAAGTCCGAGATTGGGAGTGCGATTTGAGTTGGGCGAAGCTGGGTTAGAAATATATCGACCCGATGGACAAAGGTTTCTTTCCTATGCGGAATTGGAGGAACAGGGGGAATTAAACCGCCAGCGTGCCGAACAGGAAGCTCAAAGAGCCGAACAAGAAGCTCAAAGGGCCGAACGTTTGGCAGCAAAACTGCGGGAATTGAACATCGATCCTGACACCATTTAAGCGACAAATTGTTTAATTTAGGGCTTACGCATCAAGACCACAGAAACCGGGTTTTTTATGGTTTATGCGCGCTGTAGCGAATGATTTTCGTGAAAAAACCCGGTTTCTCACCACCTTTGTGTAAGTTCCATAATTACAATTTGTCCCACTTGTTTAAAGTCGCGAAGCCATCTCCATTCTTCGGGATTGGTTCACTCTAATCCGGTGCATTTACAATGACCGAAAGCATCCAGGATACAAGCCCCCGGATTCATTCCTTCCCAGACTCAAGACCCAGAGATAAAAAACCTGTATCCGATGAAACTTGCCCCTCTAATTTATCCGTGGGGTCAATGCTTCAATCTAAAATCTAAAATCTAAAATCTAAAATCGATTGATGCCTGATACTGAAATTAGCCTCCAAACGATCGCCCTTCCAGCCGCCAAAACCGATAAGAAGTGTTAAGTTAGTAGTTAGTTGTGTCGATCGCACAGAAAAAAAAATGCCTGAACTACAAACCGATACATACCAAGACCTCGACCCGCAAGTCCTCTCAAAGCCCGTTGTTGTCGGTCTGGAAGAGGTAACAAAAGTTTACGGGATAGACGACCTGGAAGTTCGCGCCTTAAACGGCGTCAGCTTCACCGTAAGACAAGGAGAATATTGCTCGATTATGGGCGCGTCGGGATCGGGCAAATCTACAGCTATGAATATTATCGGCTGTCTCGATCGACCTACGAGCGGCAGTTACTACTTAGACGGCGTAGATGTCGCCCAAATGCCGGAAGGAGAATTAGCCGGAATTCGCAATTTAAAATTAGGTTTTGTATTCCAACAATTTCACCTGTTGCCTCAATTGACAGCATTAGAAAATGTCATGTTACCGATGGTTTATGCCGGCATTCCCGCAGCAGAAAGACGCGAACGGGGAGTAGATGCTTTAACGAAAGTAGGCCTGGAAAGTCGGCTGCAAAACAGACCGAATCAACTATCAGGAGGACAGCAGCAGCGCGTAGCCATTGCTCGGGCTATTGTCAACCGTCCCGTGTTGTTGCTGGCTGACGAACCTACAGGTGCATTGGATACAAAAACTACTCAAGAAGTAATGGATATTTTTACCGAATTCAATGAAAGTGGCATGACTGTTGTTATGGTAACGCACGAACCGGAAGTGGCGCGTCAAACTCGTCGCGTTGTCTGGTTCCGCGACGGTCAAGTTATTCACAACAATCTCAACCCCGAAGAGCTTTCACACGCTGTATTTTAGTATAATAGTCCGCGAAAAGCGAAAAGAAAATTGGGCGATTGAAATCGCTTCTAGACAAACGAATTCCGCCTACGCGGACTTAAGAATCAAGAGGGTATCAGTCCGATGCAAGAGGACTTTAGCTATTAGACAGGGGTTTTCAACCCCTGGCGGACTAATAGACAAAACACCCGATATCTGCTTAATGAAAAGCACTCGGAAAAGCTTCCCAAACTCGATCGACAAAATCTCTAAGTTGCCGAGATGCGATCGCACCATCCTTTTTTTCAGAGTCCAGAGACTGCAACTCGGTCAACAGCGAAATTACCTCAGTATCTAAAGCCGCGCGAAACAAGCTCAGCGGCCAAAGCAAATCAGCACCATCTCGCAAATCGGATAAAGTGTATTCTTCCGATAAATCCTTCCCCGACACCGATACAACTAACATTAAAGGGCGCACCCAACAAACTTGACGTGCCTCAACCACTTGGATCACCTCGGAATGCAGGCACGCATCTCCACATTCTAAACTGACAATTTGACCCGGCTTAAAGTTCAAAGCACAATCCATTAATGCTCACACTTAATACAGACATAACAAAGCAGCAAAATAAGTGCTGCATCTCTCCACAGCACCAGAAAACATTATATCATAATTTCTTTCTTCCTTCTTCCTCCTTCCTTCTTCCTTCTTCCTTCTTCCTTCTTCCTTCTTCCTTCTTCCTTCTTCCTTCTTCTTCTCAACTTTCATCAAGATTTTTAAGAGCCTTTTCGAGCTGGGCCGTCAACAATGGTGCTTCTTTTTTACCGCCACCCTTGGCATAATCCGCCACGCAAATCGGAGAACCGATCGCAATTTTTACGTGAGCACCCCATTGAGGAATGCGCGGGCGATAGCGGATACTCATCGGTACAATTTTCACTCCCAAACCCGGTTTGCTCAACTCTGCTTGAATTGCCAAACGCGCCAATCCAGGCTTAATCGGGTGAACTTCGCCATCCTGAAAAATACCGCCTTCGGGAAAAATCACCAACATTTCCTTGTCGAGGAGTAGTTCCACCCCATAACGGAGACTGCCAATTGCCGGATGCTTGAGATCCACAGGAAACCCTCCCAAATTTCTGATGAACCAACCTTGCACTCCTTTCACTTCATCCGCAGTTACCATAAACCGCAAATCGCGTCCAGTCACCTTCTGTCCAGTTGAATAAGGCATCATCAGGGCATCCCACCTGGAACGGTGCGTAGGGGCTAAGATGACAGGCCCGTCTTTCGGCAAATGCTCCTGTCCAGTTATCTCAATCTTGCCAAAATGAAACGGTAGGACAACATAGTGACCTAGCGGATAGAGCAAGGAGGTTAACCAAGGAGAAACGCGAGAGGTATTAAATGCTACCTTGGCAGGCATTGGCTTCACTAGAGATGATTTACTGGACTCAACGGCGATCGTGGCGGTGCGGGGCATAGCAATTAAGCTGCTTTATCGAGATCTAAAGTCTAAAGTAAGTTGTTGGACAAATCTTTAGTTTTTGGATCGGGACAGTTTTGCTATTGGCATTGTGCCGATCGAGCGATCGCGCCCGCAAGAGATAATCTCTAACAGGTAAAATCTCAGCCAACCGGACAGCACTCATGCAGAGCAGTCGGCCGCCTGGAAAGCTCGATCGGGCAATTACGGATCTATTATTCCAGCTAAAGGGTCAAGTTCGATTAAACATCGCCCAGAAGAGAGTAAAAAATTTTACCTGTTAATTTTTCCGGCGTGCTTCAAACCAAGAAATCAACTGATCGCGGCAAACAGACTCCATAATACCCCCGAGCACCTCTAAGCGGTGACACGAATGCGCGCTATCGGGAATATTAGCTGCAGTCCGAATCGTGCCAGTTTTCGGGTCATCTGCTCCGTATACCAGCAGGCCAATCCGAGCTTGTACGATCGCACCAGCGCACATCGGGCAAGGCTCCAGCGTTACGTAGAGCGTGCATTGGTTAAGATGCCAGTCTTGCAAAACTTGCCCTGCCGCCCGCAAAGCCAAGATTTCAGCGTGAGCAGTAGGATCGCAGTCTCGCTCTCGCCGATTTTGCGCTTCGGCAATCAATTTGCCAGTACCGTCAACTATTGCAGCACCCACGGGTACTTCACCGGCATCACCCGCTGCTTGTGCCAGTTCCACAGCCCTAGCCATCCAGCGTTTGTGAATAAAATAAGTAGTCTCACTAATAGACAAAGGCTCAGTTTTGGAATTCACGTCATACCTAAGGAACAGAAAAACTTAAAATCGATAAAGAAAGTTACATTACAACTCTATCGAGAGTGATTTTTAATTATGGACACCACCACGATCACCAATGAAGTTGTTGAGCTGTTGTGCCGCATTACCCGGCAAAAGCTCCGCGAACAAGATATCACTCCTTTGCTAGTGTTTATGACGGCTCTGATTTCCATCCTGCGCGGAGTCATGATTATTGACAGGACGATCGCAGTTGAAGAAGAAGAACGGCTGCAAAAGACTCTCAAAGCCTTTGCCAGCGGCGACCCCGATCGGGTAGAACTAATTCAGCGGGTTGTCAAAGGAGTCTCCAAACAGCAGGTTTACTTCAACCCCACGGAATTGCTAACCCTGACAGCTTTGTTCTCAGAATCAGAAAAGCTGTTGCTCATCGGTTCCGGCTACGAAATGTCAGCGGCAGACGGACACATCGATATGCGGGAGCAAATGTACTTACAGTCGATCGCCAAGCGGCTCGGCCTCGACGACAGACACATTGCAGTCATAGACACTTTATTTACTAAAGAAGGAACAATCGACTCACAAGCTTTTGCCGAAGTTCAAGCTTTATTCGCTCCCAGCGAATTCGAGTCTCGCGATCCCGTATTTGGCAAAGCAGCAAAGCACTTGCTGGGTATTTTAGTCCGCAAATAATCCAGCGCCGATAAATTTTTGCCCAGTAAAAGTAGTGAGAGAGGATTTCGAGGATTTGACGCTGTTTCGATTTGAGACGGGACTTGCGCGCTCTTACCCTCAAAAACCGGGTTGTTTAACCCCTACCAAGAGCGCTGCAGGGCGTATGTTGGTGAAAAACCAGGTTTCTGCCTAAGTCCCGCTTGATTTTTTTTTACAATAGTCGATCGACCCTTGTATCCCATTGAACCGAATCCCTCTAAAATCTAAAAGCGACTTGTCGCTGTCTTGATAGACCGAGCTCGGTCTCAAATCTAAAATTGATTGATTATGCAAATTGAATGGCAAACCGCCAAAACCTACGAAGACATTCTCTATCACAAAAGTGGCGGCACCGCCAAAATTACCATCAATAGACCTCACAAACGGAACGCTTTCCGCCCCAAAACCGTGCAGGAACTGTGCGATGCCTTTACTGATGCCCGTGAAGACACAAAAATCGGCGTTGTCCTTTTCACCGGTGCGGGGCCTCATACAGACGGCAAATACGCTTTTTGCGCTGGCGGCGACCAAAGCGTGCGGGGTTCGGCGGGATATGTAGACGAAGGTGGCATACCCCGCTTGAACGTGCTCGACTTGCAGAAGTTGATTCGATCGATGCCCAAAGTTGTAATTGCTTTAGTTGCAGGCTACGCAATTGGAGGAGGCCACGTTCTGCACTTAATTTGCGACTTGACGATCGCTGCTGACAATGCTATTTTCGGACAGACCGGCCCAAAAGTCGGCAGTTTCGACGGTGGTTTCGGAGCTAGCTATCTCGCCAGAGTTGTCGGCCAGAAAAAAGCCCGAGAAATTTGGTTTTTATGTCGCCAGTACAGCGCGCAGCAAGCCCTAGAAATGGGTTTAGTCAACTGCGTCGTGCCCGTCGAACAACTAGAACTAGAAGGGATTCAGTGGGCTGCGGAAATTCTAGAAAAAAGTCCGATCGCGATTCGCTGTTTGAAATCCGCTTTTAATGCCGACTGCGACGGTCAAGCCGGTTTGCAAGAACTGGCGGGAAATGCCACCTTGCTGTACTATATGACCCAAGAAGGCGCCGAAGGCAAACAAGCCTTTTTGGAAAAACGGCAACCTGATTTTAGTCAATATCCTTGGCTGCCATAGCTGGATGGAGAAATCTGTTTTTTATGCGCTCATATTAAAGTAGATGCTGCTGATTTTTATGAGTTAGTAAAGCCGGATGCACCCGCTCGTCCAAAAGTGTCAGTATTGATACCAGTTCTCAAAAAGAATGAAACTGCTTTGCCAGATCCAAACCATGATAATGATCGGTGATTCCCCAATCGAAAATCGAAAATCGAAAATCGAAAATGGTATGAGCGGTGCTGCTGCCGACTAATTAGACCGAGACTGCAGCAGATTTTTCGGTTAACGTTGTGCCTGTAAGCTGGCAGGCATTGCGCTCGCAAAGAGTGACGGAGGCATCCTGCAGCGTCAGAGTCGGTTCTTGCCACAGTCCAATTTCTTCTATGTTTTCCCAAGATGCCCCAAAAGGCGAAACCGCTAAAGAACAAGCTTTCCAGTGGCTTTGAACCGCTCCGCCTAGTAGAGCGCAAACACCCCCGCGTCTCCCCTCAGGGGTATAGTGGCGACAGTGACGACAAGCTGAAGTTAAGGAGGTTTGCATAAAAGTTCTGAGGGAAATCATTTTCATCTCTAATTATCCTTTGCAGAGCTAGCTAGTTGTAGAGCCTCCCAGCCTTTATTCTGTCTGGGTTGTAGCGATCCCAGGAGTATAAATAAATTTTATAATTTATTTATAATGTCGTTATATATAGAAACAATTAGCTCAGTCTTGGCTCATTGTATAAGTAAAAAGACAGGTTAAAAATTTATAAAGCGGTCAGGGATCAAGAAGAAGTACAAATGCGGAACGAGTGTGAGAGCTTATAAATAAGCGGTATCTCCGGATACCAAAAGTTGCTTAGAGTCTCGGTAAGCAGCTTCCGGGACACAGCAACAATTAAGTTTTAAAATGAAAATGAAAAGATAGCTGCCGGCGATCGACAACAGGCGATCGGGCCCCTGTTGCATTGACGCCAAAAGTAGCTAATCATAAAATAAGCAAGTTTTCAAGCTTCTTGTTTATATCTACAATCAAAATATTAAAATCAATTCAGAGGCGGTAGGAGTTTTGCTAATGAGTAAGCGTTCTTCGGTTGAATCCCCAAATCATCAATCCTCTTCAACCCCAATCAAGCCTGCTTTGCAAGCAGTCCTGGGGAGTCTGGATGTAAACCTAGAAGCAGAACTGACAACATACAGAAGGCACAGGCGGCGCGCCGAACAGTGGGTGTCCCCATCAGTTCGTACTGCCAAGCAAACAGCCACAACTGAGCAACAGCTAGCCCAAAATTTGTCGCCGGAAGCCGCGGAGGCAACCCAGCAGCCGCTGTCGCTGCCCCTATCCCTTGCCGGCAGCCAGGGCGATGCCCCGCTAGCAACTACCAGGGGCGGCACAAAATTATCTAGCACTGCCTTGGCACCCAACAAGTATCTCGAATCAAGCGAAAAACTGATCGAAAGTTTGGACGAGTCAAAAGCCGAGCCTGCGGTCGAGCGCAGTTTAGCCGCCAGTCTGTTAACTCCCTTGGGGCTGAGTTCGATGCTGCTGTTTCTGTTGTCTTGCACAGCTTTGGGCTACGCAGTCATGCACCCGTCAAGTCTGGCTAAGATGGCCGGCCTGAACCGTTTCTTCGATCGCAGCACACCCTCTCCAAGCGGCAGTCCCGCCTCTACTGCCATCTCAGATACCGGCACCAAGGAACTGCCGAAAGCTCCAAATCTGGTATCCAAGGAATTTGTCGAGCTGGATTTGAGCACTCTCAGCAATGTCAAGCCGACAGCCAGCGCGATTCCTTCCCCGTCGCCAAAAGCATCCATCCCCCCCAATCCGGCAGCGCCTCCGGGTCCCAGCGCGGCTGTCCCGATTCCGACAGAAGACGGCAACCCAGCCAGAGGGAGAGAACAAGGGCTCAACAATCTCAGCACGGCTTTGCTTCCCAGTCCCCGCCCCAGCGCCGCCCAGCCTGTGCCGACACTGCCGACACTGCCTCCAACACCCTCCCCAGTCCAGCCAGCCGCCGCATCTCCGGCGACAGCCTCCCCAGCCGCCGCATCCCCAGCCGCCGCATCCCGGGCGACAGCATCCCCAGCCGCCACATCCCCGCTGGGAAGGCCGGCACGGGCTGCCGACGGTTTCTATTACGTTGTCACTGATTACACTGACGAAAAATCGCTGCAGCAAGCCAGAATCGCAGTTCCCGATGCCTACGTGCGGAACTTCTCAAAGGGTGTCAAAATCCAAATGGGGGCTTTGAACGATGCTGCCTCAGCAGAACTTTTGGTGAAAGAACTCCAAGCAAAAGGGGTGAAGCCGCAATACTATCAGCCATAAATTAGGCGAGAATTAAACTGATGATCTGCGAGTAGGTTGGGCCCGCGGCACGAAGCCTCCGTTTCGTTTTACCCAAAATTTGCTCAGTTTTGATGGGTAACGCTCGCGCCCTACCCATCCTAAAAATAATCATGACAACCTAAATTAGAGGTAATTAAAAATTAAAAATTAAAAATTAAAAAGACGATTGAGGAGTTTTCATTTTTAGTTTTTAATTCTGATTTCTCTGTCTTAATTCTAAAGTTGAAAATCGGGAGACGGGCCTCATGGGATTATTCGATCGGCTTTGGCGAGTGATTCGAGCCAATATCAACAGTTTGGTCGGGGCGGCAGAAGATCCAGAAAAAATTCTGGAACAGGCTGTAATGGATATGCAGGAAGATTTAGTGCAGCTAAGACAAGCTGTGGCAGGGGCGATTGCAGCTCAAAAACGCACCGAACGCCAGTGTTCCCAAGCTGAGTCTACTGCTGCAGAATGGTACCAGCGGGCGCAGCTAGCTTTGCAAAAAGGCGAGGAAAATTTGGCGCGGGAAGCTCTGACGCGCAAGAAATCTTATCAAGAAACGGCAACTGCGATGAAAGCCAGCCTCGGACAGCAGAACGCTGTTGTGACTCAACTTAAAGAAAATATGCGGGCGCTCGAAAGTAAAATTTCCGAGGCAAAATCTAAAAAAGATATGTACATTGCCCGAGCTCGATCGGCTCAAGCATCGGAAAGGCTTCAAGAAATGATGGGCAATCTCAATACAGGCAGCGCTTTGAGCGCGTTTGAACGGATGGAAGAGAAAGTCATACAGCTAGAATCTCGCTCCGAAGCAATCGCAGAACTCGGAACTAACGATTTAGAAAAGAAGTTTCTCTCTCTCGAAGGTGCCGAGGATGTCGATACCGAGTTGGCTGCGATGAAAGCACAAATGCTTCCGGGCAAAAATACACCCAAATTGCCCTCCGGCGAGCCGCCCGCATCCTGAACCCCAGCCAGCCGAAGAATAGTTGGGACAAGCAAAAACTTCTCAACAGCCTAGCTAGAGATGACTCGAAGCCTGTTGGGGAATTCCCGGATCGAAGTTAAACTCAATAGATAGGTGCAGGAATAAGCTTGCCTGCATCACTTACTCGATCGCTTTAAACTGGATTTATCTGTCTGCAAAAATTGCCAAAAACGAAATGGCACTAAAAATCTGACAAAGTGAATTTCACACCTGCGGGCTAGCCCCTAAAGCCTGCTTTCCACCTACTTCGTACACCTCACCCAGGAAAAATAGCATTATGGGATTATTTGACCGCATTAGCCGAGTCGTCAAAGCCAATCTTAACGATCTGGTCAACAAAGCTGAAGACCCGGAAAAGATTTTAGAACAGTCCGTTACGGATATGCAGGAAGACTTGGTGCAGTTGCGTCAAGCCGTTGCCAGCGCGATCGCCACTCAAAAGCGCACCCAGACTCAGTACAATCAAGCTGATTCTCAGTCTAACCAGTGGCAGCAGCGCGCTCAGCTAGCCCTGCAAAAAGGAGACGAGACTTTGGCCCGGGAAGCGCTGGTGCGCAAAAAGTCTCACGCTGAAACGGCGGCTACCCTGAAAGCCAGTCTAGATCAGCAATCGGCTCAGGTGGAAAGTCTCAAGCGCAACTTGATCGGTTTGGAGAGCAAGATTTCCGAAGCTAAGACTAAGAAGGATATGCTCAAGGCGAGGATATCCGCTGCTAAGGCGCAGGAACAGCTCAACAATTCCATTGGCTCCCTGAATACGGGCAGTTCAATGGCAGCTTTCGATCGCATGGAAGAAAAAGTTTTGCAGATAGAAGCTCGCGCGGGAGCTTCGGCAGAACTGGCGGCCGGTGGCAGCAATTTAGAGGAACAGTTCCGCTTGCTCGAAAGCGGCGGTGATGTTGACGACGAGTTGGCTCAGATGAAAGCTCAACTGAGCGGAGGTTCTGTCTCTCAAGGTAAATTGCCGGCAGCGGGTAAAACTGCTGCTAGCAGCTCGGAGTCGAGTTCGGTGATTGACGCTGAGTTGGAAGAGCTGCGATCGGAACTCAATAAAATGTAGTAATCTCTCTCAAAATTCACCGGAAAATGAGAGGGAAGCCCCTGACTTCAGGCATGGGGAGGAACGCTTTCGGAGCGGCCCTGGCCGCCTATAACCGAGTACGTGGCCCCGGTTGCCTGTGGTCCAATTAACTCGTGAGTAAGAATAACCATCCGCGCCCAGAAACGCTTTGATAAGGTGCAATCCCTGATTGCATCTCGTCTCAGCACGATCGTAGGCGGGGTAAACAAGCAATGGCAGAAGGTTGATCCTGATTGCTTTTGATTTTGATGGACTCCGAAAGCGTAGATACCCACAATAAAAGTAAGGGCAATTGCAATACTCTTCTACTGTTAGTTGTTTTCAGCTTCCAGAGGTGATTTATCAACACCTTTAAGACTAGGATTCTGGTCAGATCGAGCGCCGTCTCTGAAAGACCTGGGGAGGTTTATCTAATGGTTTAATACTTTATTAAACTTCCCCATACCTACTTATGGCAAGAATATTGACAGATGCTCGGTTTTGTGTATAATTCTCAGGATAAGGCTGAAAACCAGCAAAAAATTTCTGAGATAGTAAAACACAATCGATTTAAAACTGACCAGCCTATAAAAAGGTCGAACGGAATACCGCGATTCGTTAAATTGGTTGAAAATTATGGTTAAAAAATGGCTAAAAGCTTCAAAGAAAAGTTGTAATCACTCAAAAAATAGGGCGTTGCTCCACCCAAATTTACGCTTGTGGACAAGCATGATCCGACTCATGCAGGTAGAAGCAGGAATCAGACCAACCAGCGAAAATACTTCTAGTTGAATTCTGAAGCAAAGATTAAGTTTAGCCAAGTTTGTATAGCAGATTTCAACTATTTCTGAGATGGCAGCTTTGATAGAATGCTCCGCCTACCTACAGCGCTAGCTTAGGCAGATAGGAGCTTTTTTCCGGTTAAAAATGTAACCTAAAATAGGTGTTCTGTCAACTACCTTTATGTTGATTTAATATTTTAATTGTTTAAAAAAATGATAGAGTAACTTTATTCCTTGCAATTGCGCCGATCGCGCCCGAGCGTAAGTGCAAATAACTATAAAATTATGGCTAGTCTGTCATGTCCGTGCAACCTTCAAGAGGCTTTTGTAAAATCAAGTTTTTTAAGGCATTAGCACTTGGTTTTTCAATTGCAGGTATTTGCCCCGCACCGCTAACAGCTCCAAGTGTTGGCGAGTCGATAGTTGCTGCAGACTCAGGGGTGCAAGCGCCAATTTTTAATAATAATTTAACCAATCAAGAAACAGCAGACGATCGCGATCGGCTTCGTGATTTCTACTCGGGTTCAGAATTAGATAGAGACAAGAAAGACCAAGAAAACAACATTCCAGAGTTAGATCAATGGGCCGAATGTGAGCCAGAAACTCTCGCTCAATTACCGAACCGAGGATACAACAGACACGAATTTCCCATTCCCAACCCGCTGCCGCGAAATCTGCGTCCCCTCCCAGAACCCGCGCCCCCAGCGCCCCTGCCTCCGGCAGAACAGCTTTTGTCGCCTGCTGTTCCCGCGCCGGCACAGCCAGCAGAATTGCCAACATTCCGGGTACGATAAATGTCGATCGAGTTGAAGTAGTTGGCAGCACCGTCTTTAGCAAGGAAGAATTAGACGCTGTACTCAAAGACTTTGTAGATCGGCCGCTCACTTTCGCTCAACTGCTGCAAGCTCGTTCTGCTGCGGGCAAACTCTACATCAGCAAAGGTTAGATCACTTCTGGAGCGCTGATTGGGCCGCAAACCCTGACCGGTGGGGTTGTGAGAATATCGGCGATCGAAGGCAGGCTAGAAAGTATAAATGTAGTCGGGACTAGGCGGCTGAATTCTAACTACATCAGAAGCCGATTAGCCGATTCAACGCGAGGCCCGCTGAACGAACAGCGCTTGCGGTCAGCTCTGCAACTGCTGCAACTTAGCGGCCAAGTCGCAAATATCTCAGCGGGACTGCAAGCGGGTTCTCGTGCGGGTTTTAATTTGCTGTTAGTCCGAGTCAAAGAAGCAAAAACGTTCCAAGCTGAGATGTTTACTGACAATTCTCGCTCTCCGAGTGTGGGGACTTGGCGGCGCAAAGCTCAAGTCCGCGAGGCTAATTTGTTGGGTTTGGGAGATACTGCGAGTTGGGTTTATACAAATACTCAGGGCAGCAACGCTATAGATTTTAGTTACACGCTGCCCGTGGCGCGCAACGGTACGGTAAGTTTTCAGCTAAGCCGGAGCAAAAGCAATATCGCCCGGCCGCCCTTTGACGCCCTGGATATTGAGGCGTCGAGCCGTACTTATGAGTTGACTTACCGCCAGCCGATCGTGCAAACTCCGAGAAGAGAAATCGCGATCGGTATCGGTGCCCGCAAGCGAGAAAGCGATACATCCTTGCTGGGAGAGGATTTTCCGCTGTCGCCGGGAGCCGATGATCTGGCTAGAACTCGGGTTTCGGCGCTGAGGCTGTTTCAGGATTTTACCCAGAGGGGAGAGAGATGTCTTGGCGGTGCGATCGCAGTTCAGTCTGGGAGTGGGAGCATTTGGCGCTACGGTGAGCAGCAGCGGCCCTGACAGTAAATTTTTGGCGTGGCGGGGTCAATTGCAGTACGTGCGGTTGTTGGCTCCTGAGACGCTGCTGGTGGCGCGATCGGAGGTGCAGTTGGCTGGAGGTGAGCTTTTGCCGATCGAACAACTCGGTATAGGTGGCTTGGAGACGGTGCGGGGCTACTGTCAGGATGCTTTGCTGGCCGATAGCGGGATTTTTGGTTCAGCCGAGTTGCGGTATCCGATTTTGCGCACTGGGGACAAACAAGCTGTTTTGCAGGTGACGCCGTTTTTGGATTGGAGCAATGTTTGGATCAATAGCGGGGGAAGGGCGGCTCTGGAAGCGAATACTTTGCTATCAGCGGGATTGGGTTTGCGGTGGCAGTACGGCCAGAGGTGAAATGCTCGCGGAGGCTAGGGAATTTCTTTGATTGATATTAAGTCGAGCAACAGGAGTTTACAAGAGCCCGGGGTGTATTTTTCAATAGAATTCAAAGCTTTTTAGGAAAGCAGTCGTTTTGCCCTTGGCGGAACTAAGCAATTCCGCTATATAGTAATAAGTATCATTTGGCACTCATCTGTAGCTGCCAAGAGAGCATTTTACTGATAATCTTTAAATTAAACTATGTCTAAGGTGCGGTGGCTGCTTTTAAGTTCTTTTGCTTCCGGTTTTGGGCTTTGCTCAATCATTTTCGCGATGTTTACGCTGACTTCAAGGCTGTCGTTTATGTCTTTTTTTACCTTTGTTTTAACTTTGGTATTTTTTGTAATTAATCTGCTTTTTGCTTTGCATTATTATACATCGATTACCAAGCAGTTGAGTGTTAAAGGTAAAAGGAAAGCTAGAATTTAGCGGTTGTGAAGCAGAAGCGGACAAAGGCAGGGAAACTTTTTTATGAATTTGAATGGAATCGAGGAAAACGCCTCGGGGTTGAGACAATTATCTAGCTGTAGGTCATAATTATTTAAAGTCTAATTATTTAGGAGGTGCGATCGTGGTTATAACTCAAACTAACCCGCCAAATCTTCCAGATGCGACAAAGACTCGCTTTACTCCAGATGAATACCGGGCGATCGAGGAAACAGCCGAAGAACGTCACGAATACTGTAACGCAGAGATTCTTGCTATCTCAGGAGGTTCCCACGCTCACAGCCGTATTGCGGTAGACATTACGACTTTTCTTAACGTGGCTCTGCGAGACACAAATTTTCAAACCTACAACGGAGACTTACGAATTTGGATTCCTAGCTTCAATCATGGAACTTATCCCGATGTTCTGGTAATTGATGGTGAACCGGAATTCAATGGCGATCGCACGGATGAAATTCTCAATCCTTTACTGATTGTTGAGGTTCTTTCCCCCTCTACTGAAGGCTAAGATCGAGGTGAAAAGTTCAGAAAATATCGCTCTCTTGCTAGTTTTTGTGAATATTTGCTGGTTAGTCAAGCTGAACCCTATATTGAGCAATATTATAATGGCGATCGCCAAAGTAGCGATCGTTGGCAATGGCAAGTGTGCGATCGGCTCGATCGGGCGATCGTCCTCCACAGTTTAAATATAGAACTTCCGATCTCTGAAAATTCTCGCCGGATTAATTTTTAAGGGCGATCGGGTGACACTTATAATGAAAGTTAACAATGCTAGTGCTGCACTCTTCTCAATTTCTAAATTAATTGCATAAAAGCATTCATCGCATCATATTGATCTGCTATTCGCGAATAGAACTCTAGGACTAGCAAATCCAGGACTTGTAAGTAATCAGCTAGTAATATAGAGATAAGTTCTAGGAGGCTATAAAGATGACAAGCATACCTAACGAACAAACATCTATCATCCGTACAGAAAGAGGACTAGCGCTCGCCGATGCGCGCATCACTATCTAGGGCATCATGGACTATGTGGCGGCTCAATATCCACCTAAGTTTATCAGAGGATTTTTCGATCTTACAGAGGAACAAATTAACGCAGCTTTAGCTTATATAGAGCCAAATCGCGCTGATGTTAAAGCTGAGTATCAAATGGTGCTTAAGGAAGCTGAAGAACTGCGGCTGTACTATGAAGAAAAAAATCGCGATCTGATTGCCAGAATTGCTGCCCAGCCACCAAGACCTGGAACGGAAGCTGCATGGGGAAAACTTCGAGTGGCTAAGGCAAAATTTAAGTCAGAGCTATAGTTTTTCATACTAAACTATGATAGAGTTAATGTATCATAAAATCATTAAATACTATGAGCGATGTAGTGTTTTAAAAGTGATACCCATGTTAAAAGAATTAAAAACCATTACTCTAGCAACTTTTCTGGTATTAGGAACAGCTAAACTGGGTTCTACTGCACCTCTCCCAAGTCCTAATAATCAAGGGGATTATACTGGAAGAGCTTATCATACTTATTGGGAAGTAGTAGATCCAGACCCAAAGGGGTTAAATTGTCGCATGAATTCTTCTTTTGAAGAATTTATGCGTGTAGACAACCGCACTCCATTTGATGTTTTTAATTGGTCTGTACTTGGTGTTTTAAAACAGGGACAGCGTTTTGAAAGCTTTCCTGGTAATGCTGGTGTTACTTTCCTTGATACCAGGGGTTTACCTTGGCTTTTTGTAGGAAAAAACTACACTGCTGGTGCGGCGCAAGGTTGTTTTATTCGCGCTAATAGTCAATTTGTCAAACCAATACAGATGTCACCAACCCGCGTACAACCTCAAGCGAGTCAACCGCTCACAAGTTCGACAGCACTACCGATGAAGCTTGGTTTTGACGAAGGATTTGGATCGATTGTAGTACCAGAAAGCGATACCACAGCATCGGCCTATGGAGGACGCTTAAGGCGATATGACGTTCACATTGCCAAAATGTTTGAAGTCACCCACTTTATGTGTCAACAAGAGAATTTAACACCCGGTATTACTTGGAATTACGCGGCTGGAGCTGGCAGGATTAATATGGGAAGTTTTGAAATAACCTGCCGACTTGCTAATCAAATAGCTAGCGCCTATGGTTTAGGTAAGTCGGAACCTACGAATGTGACTTTTTCGGCTGGTGAAGTAGGTCGCCCCGCTGTCAGAAGTTTAAACATTCCCATCCTAGATATTACAGGTGATAAAGTACCACGCTGGGTGAGTTTTGTGCAGGGATTTCAGCCAGTGAGGAGGTAGGGCGAACACAGATAATATGCTCTACTGTCACTTAGAGCAATGTACCTTAATAAAATAGTTGAGAGGAGTTTATGCCGATAAAAATATTTTTATTTTTCCCCAAACAAAAAGCGCCCCTATTTCTAGGAGCGCTTTTTGTCAATCGATAGCTAAAACTTAGCCATTGATAGAAGGAGCAACCAAAGCTACTGGGGTGGTTTCACCAGCAGCCAAGTCAAGCGGGAAGTTGTGAGCATTGCGCTCGTGCATTACTTCCATACCCAAGTTAGCGCGGTTGATCACATCAGCCCAAGTGTTGATGACACGACCTTGTGAGTCGATAATCGATTGGTTGAAGTTGAAACCGTTCAAGTTGAAAGCCATCGTGGAGATACCCAAAGCGGTAAACCAGATACCGACTACTGGCCATGCACCTAACAAGAAGTGCAAGGAACGGCTGTTGTTGAATGAAGCGTATTGGAAAATCAAACGACCGAAGTAGCCGTGGGCTGCAACGATGTTGTAGGTTTCTTCTTCTTGACCGAATTTGTAACCGTAGTTTTG
>JACJNY010000077.1 GCA_014695295.1 Microcoleus sp. FACHB-61
TTATTAACATGAGTTGACTGACATTCAGGACATTGCATAAGCTCTGCGTTTTTTGAAGTGTTATTTTTTGGCGCTCGCACTATAAATTTATCATACCCTAATTCAGCAACGCCGAATTTTCTTAAGCAACTCATTGGTATTGACAGGTTCTGGCATTGGCTTGCCTTCGAGATGAGCCATTAACTCTTCCATCGTAAAGCCTGCTCTTGCCGCAATCTGCGTCAAATTTTTCGTATCCGGGAGAACCTGTCCTTTTTCCCAATACTGAACAGCAGCCCCAGAGACTCCCAATAGCCTACCAAAAGCGCTAAAACTCATGGAGCCACGCGCTAGCTTCACAACTTCGCTCAATTTTTTCCTAGCTTCTGCGTCCACAGTATTAGTCACCAGATAAACACAACTCCTAGTTTACAGATAAATCTATCTAATACTCATTCCCCAGCAGCTTCAGCCGATGCAGCGAATCTATCCGCTACAGCTTTGCCAATTAGCGCCACCTGACTCAGAGGCAAAAACTGAATTTTTTTGACAATATCGTTAATTTCTGGGGCTTGCGAGACTGGATTGCCATCCAAAAAGCTGAGAAACTCTTCCAGCGAATAACCAGCCCTCGCAGCAATTTTAGCCAAGTTTTCCGTTTCTGGAACAGTATCGCCCCTTTCCCACAATTGCACAGCAGTCGCAGAAACCCCCAAAAGCTTGCCAAACGCTCGTTGGCTCATAGAGCCACGGGCCGTTTTGATAATTTCACTAAGTTTTTGTCTATTTTGGATGTTCACGACTTAAAAGCTACTCGACCGTACCTACAAGTAAACTGGTCAGTTTATAAATCATTATCATTTAACGCTTGAATCGTTTACTTGTCAGGGTTGACACACAAGTAAGTTTACTCTAAAATTAAAAGTATAAATTTAGTACCGCTGTATCGGAGTACCCCTCACGATTTAGGAGTCCGAAAAAATGACTAATAGACGCACACGCAGGACACGCAAGACAAGCCACACCCGTCAAAGCCTTACAGCCTCCGGTTGGCTAAAACCCCAGCGCTGGCAAATCTCCAAAACAGAAGCAGCCGAAGCCCTGAGAATGCCGATCAACCGCATAGTCAAAGTCTACCCCAAACAACATCAAGTAATAGTCGTTTACCTGAACAAGAAAGGACAAAAATGCAGTTCCTTTTTCAGCTACAGACTATTTGCCCGATGGCAGCAGGAGGCGATCGCAGCAATTGCCAGTTGTCGAAACCAGCAAATCCTAGCACCCCTAGAAGTCATTGTACAATACGACCTCGAACATTTCAAATATCCAGTCGCGATCGCCGATGCAATTTGGGAAGCCCTACTCAACCATATCTCCCGCGTAACAAGGGAACTGAGGCTGAGCAAACAATGCGCCTAGCCCCCCATCACTCCATCAATTAGTAGAAGCAGCCAACTCAGCCAAACGTTCCTGCTGATCCTGAGAAATGCAAGTTTGAATAATCCCCTCAATATCCCCTTCCAAAACACTATTGAGCGAGAAATTCTCCCCCAAACGGTGGTCGGTAGCCCGATTGTCCTTATAGTTGTAGGTGCGAATCTTCTCCGATCGCGAACCCGTACCAACCTGAGCTAAACGCCGCGACTTCACCTCATCCTGCTGCTCCCGCAACTTCATCTCATAGAGCTTAGCCCGCAAAATCTGCATCGCCCGCTCCTTATTCTGCAACTGGCTGCGCTCCTCAGTACAGAAAATCCGAATTCCCGTCGGCTTGTGAAACAAATCCGCAGCAGTTTCCACCTTGTTCACGTTTTGACCGCCAGCGCCGCCCGATCGAGCCGTACTCATCTCAATATCCTTGGGATCGATGTGAATCTCCACATCATCAACCTCCGGCATCACAGCCACCGTCGCCGTCGAAGTATGCACCCGGCCGCCAGCCTCAGTCACAGGCACCCGCTGCACCCGGTGTACACCAGCCTCAAACTTCAGCTTGCTGTAAACGCTGTCGCCTGTAATTTCCAGAATCACCTCTTTAAAGCCGCCCATTTCCGCCAGCGACTCGCTCACCAACTTCACCTGCCAGCCTTGAGTTTGAGCGTAACGGGTATACAGCCGCAGCAAATCTCCAGCCCAAATACTAGCCTCATCACCGCCAGTACCCGCCCGAATTTCCAGCATAATATTCTTGTCATCGTTCGGATCGCGCGGCAGCAGCAAAACCTTCAAACGACTTTCCAAACTCTCCAGTTTCGACTCAAGTTCCTCAACTTCCAGCGCAGCCATTTGCTGCATTTCTCGATCGCCCGCTGCTTCCTTGAGAACCTGTCGCGTGTCCACCAAATCTTCCTGAGTCGTTTTCCACAGAGCAAAAGTATCGACCACTTCTTCCAAGGACGATCGAGCTTTCGCTACCCGTTGAAACTCTTGATTGTCCCTAGCCACATCCGGGTCAGCCATGCGGCGAGTCAACTCATTAAAAGTTTGCTCTACCGACTTCAATTTATCCAGCAAATAAGATTCAGCCATTGTCAGTTGTCCTTTGTCAATCGATTTTAGATTTTAGATTTTAGATTTTAGATTTGAAGAACAGTTGGGATAGAATCTCGATCGAACTCTACTCGATCGAACTCAACTGCCTGCATAGCAAGTCTTCAATCTCAACTCTCCAATCCGAGGGCGGATCGATTTTAGATTTTAGATTTTAGATTTTAGATTTTAGAACTCAAGAGCACTTAGGATAGAATGTCGATCGAACTCTACTCGATCGCACTCAACTGCCTGCATAGCAAGTCTTCAATCTAAAATCTAAAATCCGAGGGCGGTAAGTTGCCAGTAGTAAAGAACTACTCTCAACAAACTGCGGACAAATGACAATCCGGCTACTTCTTCTTTTTGCCTTTACCAGCAGCCTTAGAAGCATCTGCTTTCGGCTCTTCCATTTTCAGCGGTCCAGAGGAAGCATCTGCCTTCGGCATTTCTACCTCGGTCATGCCGTATTTCCGCATAAAGCGCTCCACACGACCTTCTGTATCAATAATCTTCTGAGTGCCAGTATAAAAAGGATGATTTCCCGACCAGACATCAACTTGAAGCTTTGGTCTAGTTGAACCCACAGTCATCACAAGTTCCCCGTTGCAATAAACCTGAGATTCGGGATACCACTCAGGGTGAATGCCATCTTTTGCCATTGTTTTTTACTCTCTAATTTTTGACTTTACAACCATTTTAGCTGCCGCAGGACTTGAACACCAACAACAGCACGAATTTTGCCTTATATCTGTTGGAACCAGCGATCGTCCATAGCAAATAGACTTGAAAAAAAAGGAAGATAGAATCTGGATAATTTTGCCTTCTTCCCTCTTCCCTCTTCCTTCTATCCGTTACATCCGTTACATCCGTTACACAATCCGCTGCCGAACCTCGATTACCGCTTCGAGTATTGAGGAGCTTTGCGAGCTTTCCGCAAACCGTACTTTTTCCGTTCTTTGGCCCGCGGGTCGCGAGTCAAATAGCCCTCAGTCTTCAGAGGCTTGCGGTTGTCCGGGTCTAATTGACAAAGTGCTCTAGCGACACCCAAGCGAATCGAGTCAGCCTGACCTGTCAAGCCACCGCCTTCGACTTTTACCAAAATGTCGTACTCATTTTCCAGACCCAAAGTTTCCAGAGGGGCCTTAGCGAGAGCCAAATAAGTAGGGTTGAATTGCAGGTACAAATCCCCCTCTTTACCATTGACAGTCAGTATGCCAGTGCCGGGAACCAAGCGCACCCGCGCTACGGAACGCTTGCGGCGGCCGGTACCCCAGTACACAGCGCGACCGGATGTATCTGTTGCTTGCATTACTCATTTCCTCCCGGAATCGTGTGAACAATTAATTCTTCTGGTTTTTGAGCTTGGTGCGGGTGGTTGGGGCCAGCGTACACCTTCAGTTTAGTAAACAGTTGTCTGCCCAGAGAAGTGTGAGGCAGCATTCCCCGTATAGCTTCTTCGACAATTCTTTCTGGCAAACGTGCTTGCAATTTGGCAAAAGTTTCTGTTTTCATGCCGCCCGGTCTTCCAGAATGGCGGCGGTAGATTTTCTGGGTGCGTTTTTTGCCAGTAACAGCGATTTTGTCAGCATTGATGACAATTACGAAGTCGCCGGTATCCATAGAAGGAGTGTAAGTCGGTTTGTGTTTTCCCCGAAGGTACATGGCAACTTCAGTTGCCAGACGGCCAAGCCGCTGGTCGGCGGCATCGACCACGTACCACTTGTGCTCTAGGGAGTCTTGAGTAGGGACGTAAGTTTTGTTCATTGTTTGTTGTTAGTTGTCTATTAACTGTTAACTGTTGTTAGTTGTCAGTTGTCAGTTGTCAGTTGTCAGTTTTTAATTGTTAGTTGTCCTTAGTTTTTTATTAGTAGTTACCTAATGACTAATGACTAATGACTAATGACTAATGACTAATGACTAATTTTGGCTGAGTGTCGTACCAGACATCTGGGGGAAAGGGAAATTCTGAATAGCCAACCCGCAGCAGGCACAAACCTTGAGCGGGAGCGGCATATTTTACCATTTCTCGGCGTTCGTTGACCCAGATATCTGTGAAATTGTCGATCGGCCTTTCCCCGCGACCCACCTGCACTAGCAACCCCACCAGCAGCCGCATCATCCCGTACAGAAACCCGCTCGCCTGAACCTCAATATAGATAAGAGGCCCAGAACGCTGACACTCGGCTGCTTGCACGTCCACCCAGGAATGGGGGCGGGCAGAACCGGCCCGGTGGAAAGCAGCCAGGTGATGCCGCCCGATTAGCGGTGTCAAAGCTGTCTGAATCAAAGATTCATCCACAGGGGCGTGATAGCAGTGCCAAGCAAAAGGACGCACAAACAAATTAGGAGTCGGGTCTGTATAAAGGGTGTAGCGATAGCGCCGCCAACTGGCTGAGAACCGAGCGTGCCAGGTAGGTTCCACCTTTGCCGAAGCTCGAATTAAAATATCTTTTGCCAGTCGAGAGTTGAGAACGCTTGCCCAGCGGTGAGCCGGAATTGGGCCGTGGGCGTCAAAATGGGCTACTTGAGCAGCGGCGTGAACTCCCGCATCCGTTCTCCCGGCAGCGTGCAGCGTTACCGGGCGTTCCAGAACAGTCGATATTGCTGTTTCAATTTCTTCTTGTACTGTACGCTGGTTCGGCTGTCGCTGCCAACCGTGAAAGTTAGTGCCGAGGTATTGGATCACCAGAGCAACGCGCTGTATCGATTGGGGATTTTCGATTGGGGATTTTGGATTGTCAGTCATAAATCACAAATCTCCAACCCAAAATTGAATTAAACCAGTTCAACGATCGCCATTTCGGAATTGTCTCCTTGACGGGGGACTGTTCGTACTACGCGGGTGTAGCCCCCGTTGCGCGAGCCGTACCGTTCTTGTGCCGCCTCAAACAAGGCGTGTACTAACTGTTTATCGTAGATATAGCCCATAGCTTGGCGGCGAGAGGCCAAGGAGCCATCTTTGGCCAGGGTAATCATCCTGTCCGCCTCTGAGCGCAGCGCTTTGGCGCGGGCGAGAGTGGTAGTGATTTTACCGTGGCGGATTAATTCGGTGGTCAGCGAGCGCAGTAGGGCGCGGCGCTGATCAGCCGGTTTGCTGAGTTGGGGAACGCGACAGCGGTGACGCATGGCAGTTGGTAATTGGTAATTGGTAATTGGGCGCCGGGATAGTCCGCGAGTTTTTAGCGGTGAATTCTTTAACTTAAAAACTCACCTACTTAAAATTCAGAACTTTGTTACCCGTTACCCGTTGATTAACTTTTAGCTGATTTTTCCTGTGGCAAGGTAATGCCCAAGCGTTTTTGTAAAGCTTCAATCACTTCTTCTGCGGACTTCTGCCCGAAATTCTTGATCTCGAGCAAGTCTTCTTGGGTATAATCCAATAAGTCTGCGACTGAGTTGATCTGAGCCCGCTTGAGACAGTTGTAAGCCCGGACGGACAACTGCAATTCTTCGATCGGAATTTGGCTGGTAGGATCGGCTTCACCTGGATACTCTGGTTTGAGAGAATCTTGGGTGATGTCTTTGAGAGGTGCAAATAAATCTACCAGGATGTGGGCAGATTGACTCAAAGCTTCTTGAGGAGTCACGCTGCCATCAGTCCAGATTTCCATAATCAGCCGGTCTTTCTCGACCGTGCCGCCTACCCTAGCATCTTCAACGCTGTAGTTGACTCTGCGAATCGGCATAAAGATGGCGTCAATTTGGAGAAAATCCAAAGCCGATCCATCATCGCGACTGCGGTCTACTGCTCGGTATCCGATGCCTTTTTCAATTCTGAATTCCATTTCCAGAACTGAGCCGGGCGAGAGAGTTGCAATGTACTGGGAGCGATCGATCAATTCCACCTCAGAGGGCAAATCGAATCGATCGGCCGTAACTGTGACGGGCCCCTCAATCCGCAACCTGCCGATTTGCGGCTGCTGAGAATGAGTTTTGAGGACGACCTCTTTCATGTTCAGGAGAATTTCTAGAACATCCTCACGTACCCCTTCGATCGTGGCAAACTCGTGATTGACGCCCGCGATGCGGACTGAAGTTACTGCCGTTCCTTCCAAATTTGACAGCAGAACTCGCCGAAGCGCATTCCCAACAGTTGTTCCCTGACCGCGATCGAGCGGTTCCAGGACAAATTTTCCGTACTGACTGCGGTCTTTGTCAGTGTTAGACTCTATACATTCAATTTGAAACTGCGCCACGGAGTGACCTCCCTTTTCCACTTTGGATTTTTGATTTTGGATTTTAGATTGCAGAGCATACCCCTGAACGGATTTCGGATTTTGGATGGACGGGGCAACAGTTAGAACCATTAGTTTTTGACTTTAAGCAGTTAGCCATTATCCAAAATCTAAAATCTAAAATCTCAAATCGTTTTAGACTCTACGCCGCTTGGGAGGGCGACAGCCGTTGTGAGGAATTGGGGTAACATCTCTAATCAGGGTGATTTCCAGTCCCGCCCCTTGCAGCGCCCGAATTGCAGTTTCTCGACCTGCTCCGGGCCCGCTCACCATTACTTCTATTTGGCGCATTCCTTGGTCGTTGGCTCTGCGGGCAGCACTTTCTGCGGCAGTTTGAGCTGCAAAGGGAGTCCCCTTTTTAGCTCCTTTAAAACCGCTGGAACCTGCCGATGCCCAGGATATTACTTCGCCGTTGAGGTCGGTAATAGTTACAATCGTGTTGTTAAAGGTAGACTGGATGTAGCCTACCCCATTGGGTACATTCCGTTTCTGCTTTTTTGCACCAGATTTCTTGCCTGTTTGTTGTCGCGCCATATTAGTCTCTTTAACGTTTCTGTCAACTAATGTTCCGAAGCGCTAGGAGCCAGCAGCCCCCAGCGTATTTTTCCCAAAAAGATGTTACTTCTTGGAAGGTGCCTTTTTCTTGCCCGCAACTGTTCGGCGGACGCCACGACGGGTTCTGGCGTTGGTACGGGTTCGTTGTCCCCGCACCGGCAGACCCAAACGGTGACGCCGACCGCGATAAGTTCCGATGTCCATCAGGCGCTTGATGTTCATTGACTCCCAGCGCCGGAGGTCTCCTTCGATTTGGTATGTGGTTTCTACATGAGCCCGCAGAGCTGTCACGTCGGCCTCTGTTAAATCCTTGACGCGAGTGTCAGGATTTACGCCTGTTGCAGCGATAATTTTTTGGGCCCGCGACAAGCCTATTCCGTAAATGTATGTCAGACCTATTTCGACGCGCTTATCGCGTGGAAGGTCTACCCCGGCAATCCGTGCCACACTTTTTCTCTCCCTAGTTTTCCTGTTTGGCTACAATGTTAAATTAGGATGCACCTGCGTGCATTGCCCAATCTTCCTTTTTTCTAACCTTGGCGCTGTTTGTGTTTCGGGTTAGTGCATATCACCATCACTCGACCGCGACGGCGGATGACGCGACATTTTTCACAAATTTTTTTGACAGATGCTCGAACTTTCATCTTTCTTCCTGCCTGGAGAACCCCGCTCTACCGGAGAGCAGGCACGCTGGGACTGCCCGTAGAGCGGTGGGAGGAGAGGCTGGGCAAGGTGTAGGCCTCTCCTCGATTAAATTGTATAAAGTGCGGGTTGTTTCATGAAGGAGCCCGCTTGCACCCACTCCCATTGCTGGGTAGAGTTCGCCTGCGCCAGAGTGTGGGCTAGCGATACTTTTACGGTGTAACAATGACTTAACCCGGTACACCGGTGGGTTGTTGACGCCCTTCTCGGCAACACTACAAACGTAGCATTATAGCATAAATTTGAAGCTTTTTACCAAATTCTCTCTAAATTAAACTTAGAATTAGTTTTTAGAAAGTTTTATCTAAGCCTATTTTTTCCGAAGGCGATAAGTAATCCTGCCTTTGGTCAAGTCGTAGGGAGTCAATTCGACTTTGACGCGATCGCCAGGCAGAATTTTGATGTAGTTGCGGCGGATCTTGCCGGAAATGTGAGCTAGCACGTTAAACCCATTATCTAGGTCAACGCGAAACATCGCATTCGGCAGGGATTCCGTCACTGTCCCTTCCATTTCAATTAAATCTTGCTTAGACAATTTGGTATTTACCTCAACTCTACATTTGATTAACTAGGAGTGTCCCGCTGTTTGCCTTAAAACCTATTTACTGGTAGGCGTCAAACGGGAAGGGGGGCAAGAATTCGGGCGACTCGATCGACTTCTTGACTCAACCAACCGCTCGCTTTAGCTTTACTTGAGTAAAGTTGTGGCAATTAGTATCGAGTTCAATCCGGGAACTAGCAACCCTCACAAAACCTGATAGCACAAAAAGCTCCTAGTTAACATATCTTAGCAAAAGCTTGTGAGTAACAAGCTGTATTGAGAGGGTTCAAGAGTCGCCCGAGAGAACTTGTTGCAGTTCTGCTGTCACTAATTCCATCGCTCGATCACCATCAACCGCAACTAACTGTTGGCGGCCGCTGTAAAAATCAATCAAAGGCTCAGTTTGCTCGCGATAAACTTGCAATCGGCGGCGGATGGTCTCCTCATTATCATCCTGACGCCCCCGCGACAAAAGGCGAGCCACCAAAACATTGTCAGGAACGTCCAAATTGACAGCTCTCAGAGCGCAGTCCTTTCCCGACGTACTTCCTTCAACATCGCAGAGCAGTTTGTCAAAAAAAGCTGCCTGCGCGACTGTGCGGGGAAAGCCGTCGAGAATCCAGCCAGCACGAGCATCTGGCTGATTCATACGTTCTTGCACGATATCCATCAATAACTCGTCAGGAACCAACTCTCCCCGATCCATGTAGGATTGTGCCTTTTGACCCAAGTCAGTTTTGGCAACTACGCAGGCGCGCAGAATGTCACCTGTAGAAATGTGGGGTATTTTCCAGAGAGCTGCTAAGAGCTGAGCCTGAGTTCCCTTTCCTGCCCCTGGAGGCCCCATAAAAATCAATTGCATTGCGATTACTTCACCATTCCTTCATATCGCTGGGAGATGACGTAAGTTTGAATTTGCTTAGCAGTTTCGATCGCGACACCTACTAGAATCAGTAGGGAAGTTGCGCCAAAACCTCTAAAAGTTTGCACGCCGATCGCGCTTTCTACAGCAGTTGGTACAATGGCCACCAGACCGAGAAAAATCGCTCCCAAGAAAGTCAAACGGTTCAAAACCTTCTCCACATAATCACTCGTTTTCTGACCCGGACGAATTCCAGGAATGCTGGCGCCCATTTTCTTCAAGTTCTGAGACATATCTACGGGGTTGACAATCAACGAAGCGTAGAAATAGCTGAAGAACAGAATCAAAGTCAGATAAAACAGCGCGTAAGCCCAAGGTGTTGGGCCGTTCGGACTCAAAACATTAGCAACTTGAACCAAAAACGGGTTATTGAGAGACTGAGCGAGGAAAGAAGGCACAATCAAAACCGAAGATGCAAAAATAATCGGCATCACTCCGCCTTGATTCAAGCGCAGGGGCAGATAGCTCCGGCTCTCCCGATAAACTTTGCGGCCGACTTGGCGACGAGCCGAAATAATCGGAATGCGGCGAGTACCTTCCTGAACAAAAACAATCCCGACAATCGTCACCAAAAAGACCAGCAGCAGAACGACTACACGGCCGACAACTTGCGTGTCGCCACTTTGAGCCAATTCAAAAGTTTGTCCCAAAGAGCGCGGCAATACCGACACAATGTTGATAAAAATCAGTAGCGACGCTCCGTTCCCGATACCTCGTTCCGTCACCACTTCCGATATCCACATTACAAACATTGAACCCGCCGTCAGAGCCAAAGCAGTTTGTGCTATGAATAAAGGCGATGGAGATTGAGCAAAAGGGCTGACCCAAATCCCAATGCCAATACTTTGCAGAATTGCCCAGCCCAAAGAAACGTAGCGAGTAATTTGAGAAATCTTGCGCCGCCCTGCTTCTCCTTCATTTTTCTGCAAGTCTTCTAAACTTGGCAAAGCCGCAGTTAGAAGTTGCACAATAATTGAAGCATTAATGTAGGGCAAAATCCCCAGCGCGAAAATCCCCAAAGCTGACAAGCCGCCTCCTGAGAACAAATCCAAAAAGCCAATTAAAGGACTATTTTGGACGTTTTGGGCAAAGGCGACTCGATCGATGCCGGGGACTGGCAAGTGGACACCCAGGCGTACTAAAATCAGTAAGCCAATGGTTACGAGGATGCGGCCTCGTAAACCAGCAGCTTGAGCCATCTGCATGAACGTCTCTTGTGCAGTGGGCGCTTTTTCTCTACTAACGTCCATAGTTACGATTTTGGATTTTAGATTTGGGATTTTCGACTAAATCATTTTCTGATAGCAATGTTGAGGATTTGAGATTTGGACATACTCTCAAACCTCAAATCTTCACGCAACTAATTCGCAACTTCCGCCTGCGGCTTCAATTTTGGTGCGAGCACCTGCGGTAAAAGCCGCTGCGCGCACTTGCAAAGGCACATTCAGTTCGCCATCTCCTAAGATTTTCAGCGGCCCGTCGTCTGTGGTGACAATTTTTGCTTGGATCAAAGAGGAGAGAGTAACTTCTGTGTTTGCTGGCAGCGAGGCTAATTTACTTACATTAATGGTAGTGTACTCTTTGCGGTTCACTAAGGGGAAGCTTTTCAGCTTGGGCAGGCGGCGGTAAAGAGGATTTTGACCACCCTCAAAACCGGGTCTAGTGCCGCTACCGGCTCTAGATTTTTGACCGCGCATCCCTTTGCCGGAGCTCGCGCCTTGACCGGCAGAAATACCTCTGCCCAAGCGTCGGGCGCGCTTTTGGGAGCCTGCTTTGGGTCGGGCGTCTTGCAATCTCATAGTTTTAGTAATTGGTAATTGGTAATTGGTATTTAGAGAGCGGGTGCGCAGTAGTTTTGAGTGCGTGAGTTTTGAGTTGCGGATTTATTTATTCTCAACGCAAGCACTTAACACTCAAAACTTACAGTTTCCCATTCTCTATGCCCTAACCGTAGAGGTTTTCTACTGGAATTCCGCGTTCTTGAGCTACTTCGGACAATGTGCGGAGGGTGGAGAGGGCGTTGACTGCTGCTCGGGCGTTGTTTAAGGGATTTCCAGAACCTAGCTGTTTGGCTAAGATGTTGCGGACTCCTGCTAGTTCAAGAACAGTTCGCACTGCTCCCCCTGCAATTACCCCGGTTCCCGGAGCGGCCGGACGCATCATGACTTTAGCTCCGCCACCGTCACCGTTGATGGGGTGAGGGATGGAGTTAGATTTGGTGAGGGGGACTTCAATTAGGTGCTTTTTGCCGTCAGCGACGCCTTTTTTAACGGCACCGATTACGTCGCTAGCTTTGCCGACTCCCACTCCAACTTGACCGCGTTCGTTGCCGATAATGACTATGGCGCGGAAGCTGAGTTTTTTACCACCTTTGACTACTTTGGTAACGCGCCGAATCTGAACAACCCGTTCTTGCCATTCGGATTCTTTTTCGCGCCCTTTGTTGTTGCTGCTGCTTTTTTTCTTGTTGCGCTGTTCTTTTTGTTCTGCCATAGTTTTGTCTTGGGGGAATTGAGGATTAGTAACTGGTAGTCGGCAATGAGGAATTAACGATTAGGAATTAAGAATTTTATTGATTCCTTCTTCCTTCTTCCGACTTCCATCGGACTTCTTCCTTCTTCCTAAAAGTCTAACCCGGCTTCGCGAGCTGCCTCTGCGAGGGCTTTGACGCGACCGTGATAGAGGTTGCCTCCGCGATCGAATACGACTTTGACTATGCCAGCGCTGGAACAGCGTTTGGCAATCAACTGACCGACTTGCACGCTCGCGGAGCAGTTGCCACCTGAACTGAGAGATGACTTCAATTCGGGATCGAGGGTTGACGCGGCAGCCAAAGTGTGCTGTGCCGTGTCGTCGATTACTTGGGCGTAGATGTGCTGCTCCGATCGAAATACCGCTAGCCTGGGACGTTCGGAGGTGCCGAACACCTTGCGCCGCACGCGGCGGTGTCTGCGGTGGACTGATTCTTTGCGAGTAAGCTTCATTGTTACTTCTTACCTGTTTTGCCTGTTTTACCAGCTTTGCGCCGGACGACTTCGCCGCTGTAGCGAATGCCTTTGCCCTTATAGACTTCAGGCGGACGCACCGCGCGGATGCGGGCTGCTGTGTTGCCTACGAGTTCTTTGTCAATGCCGGAGACAATGACGTTGGTGTTGCCTTCAACTGCCATTGTGATGCCTTCTGGAGGAGGCATTTCAACTGGCTTGCTGTAACCGACGTTTAAAATCAGGTTCCGTCCTTGAACCTGTGCCCGATAACCTGTGCCGATAATTTCCAAGCGTCGCTGAAAACCTTGGGATACACCTTCGACCATGTTGGCGACTAGGGTGCGGCACAAGCCGTGCAGTTGTCGGGCGACGCGAGATTCGTCTCGGCGGGTAACGAGTAAAGTCTCGCCTTCGAGTCCCATGACGATTTCGGCTGGGATAACTCGGGAAAGTTCACCTTTAGGACCTTTGACGGCTACTTTTTGACCGTCTAGGGTGATGGTGACTTTATTGGGAATGCTAATCGGACGCTTGCCAATTCGCGACATAGTTTTTTGTCCTTTGTTTTTAGTTATTAGTCCTTGATTATTAGTCTTTAGTTATTAGTCCTTAGTGATTGATTTTGGAGTCTGTTGCCAACGACCAGCGACTAATGACTAATGACTAATGACTACCAAACATAACAAAGCACTTCACCGCCCAAACCTTGGCGTCGAGCTTCTCTATCGGTCATAATGCCGCTGGAGGTGGAAATAATGGCTATGCCAATTCCGCCTAACACTCTGGGCAATTCTTTACGGTTCGAGTAAACGCGCAGTCCTGGTTTGCTGACTCGCTTAAGTGCCGTGATAATGGGCTTGCGAGTTTTACCTTTGTACTTTAGAGAAAGCACTAAATGTCGGTTGATCCCTTCAGCTTCTGCTTCTTCAAATTCGCCGATAAAGCCTTCACTTTTGAGGACTTGGGCGATGCTGCGGGTCATTTTTGTAGCTGGAATTTGCGTTGTTTGGTGGCGCGCCATGCAAGAATTGCGAATGCGCGTCAACATATCTGCTATGGTATCGTTAGCTGCCATCTTTTGCTTCTTACTCTAGTGCTTAGTTGTCCCGGAACGGCATTCCCATTTCTTTAAGCAAAGCGCGTCCTTCTTCGTCGGTGTTTGCTGTGGTGATAATTGAAATGTCCATGCCTCGAATTTGATCGATGCGGTCATATTCTATTTCTGGAAAAATTAGCTGTTCTCTCAGACCCAAGCTGTAGTTGCCGCGCCCGTCAAAGCTTTTGGGGCTGATGCCGCGGAAGTCGCGGATGCGGGGGAGTGCGAGGTTGATGAGCCGATCGAGAAAATCGTACATCCGATCGCCGCGCAGCGTCACCATAACGCCAACGGGTACTCCTTTGCGGATTTTGAAGCCTGCGATCGCTTTTTTCGCCCGCGTCACCACCGGTTTTTGCCCGGTGATGATACCAATTTCGCTGATCGACGAATCCAGTGCCTTAGCGTTTTGAGATGCTTCTCCCAAACCGCGGTTCACTGTGACTTTGACGAGTTTGGGAACCTGATGGATATTAGTATATTTAAACTGATCCATCAGTGTGGGAACGATTTTTCCTTGATAAAGAACCTTGAGTTTGTCCGGCATAGTTTTTGTGTTTCGTTAACTGTCCCTGGGCTTGGTCAGGGAATTTATCGCTTGTCAGTCTCACCGATGTTAGTTATTAGTTGAGAAGTCACTTGTCAGAAGGCGGACTAATGACTGATGACTGATAACCAATCACTATTGATCGATGATTTCTCCGGTTTTTTTGAGCTGTCGCAGTTTCCGGCCATCTTCGCTAAATGTATAGCAAACGCGGCTGGCTACTTTCTCTTTTTCGGAATAGTGCATGACATTTGAGCTGTGAATGGGAGCCTCAAACGTGACTATTTTCCCGGATTCTCCCTCTTGCTGGGGCTTGACGTGCTTGGTTCTGATATTTACACCTTTAACAATTACTTTGCTGACTTTAGGATATGTCTTTAAGATTTGTCCGACTTTTCCTTTCTCTTTGCCAGTAATTATTTGCACGGTGTCGCCTGCTTTGACGTGCATTCTGTAGCGCTGCAGTTCGCTAGTTGGTTTACCCTTTTTTCCGTACATTTTAAAGTACCTCCGGGGCTAAGGAAACGATTTTCGTAAAGTTTTTGTCGCGCAGTTCGCGGGCGACGGGGCCGAAGACGCGAGTACCTTTGGGGTTGCCGTCTACGTTGATAATAACGGCGGCGTTATCGTCAAAACGAATGCTCATGCCGCTGTCGCGGCGCAGGCCTTTGCGGGTTCTGACAATGACGGCCCGGACGACATCTGATTTTTTGACGGCCATATTGGGGATGGCGTCTTTGACGACAGCAATGATGACATCGCCGACTCCGCCGTAGCGGCGGTTGCCGCCTCCCAATACGCGGATGCACATCAGTTTGCGGGCTCCGCTATTGTCGGCGACATTGAGGTATGTCTGGGGTTGAATCATGGTGATTGGGGAAAAGGTAATTTGATGCTTGCTAACTACTAACTGCTAATTGCTAATTGATGGTTAATCACAGGGTCGATCGATTGATTTGACGATCGCACTCTTCAAAGCAATTAAGAATTAACTGTTAGCCATTTTTTGCACCGAAAATCTCAGCAACCGTCCAGCGTTTGGTTTTGCTCAAAGGGCGAGTTTCAGTGATGCGGACACGATCGCCGGATTTGCACTGATTTTCTTCGTCGTGAGCTTTGTACCGCTTGGTGCGGACTACGATTTTGCCGTATTTGGTGTGGGAGGAGCGGTTTTCGATTGCTACCACGACGGTTTTATCCATCTTGTCGCTGACTACTACGCCAACTCGTTCTTTAATTGCCATACCTACCTATTTTTGTTGTGCAATTGAGTTTTTTTAGCTACTGTGCGATCGTCGGCTCGGCTGCTTCTGACTCTGGGCTGACTGCTGCGGTTGGAGCAGGCTGTGCTGCCTCTTTAGCGGCGGCTGATTTTTCTGCTGCTTCTGCATCAGCAGCGATTTGGCGCTCGCGTTCAACTGTCATCAATTGAGCGACGCGGTGTTTGGCGTGCTTGAACAGGTGAGGCTTGTCCATGCGGCCGGTAGCTTGCTGGAGCCGCAATTCCATTAGTTGGCGCTTGGCAGCTAAAATTTGCTCTGCTAGTGCTGCATCGCTTAATTCTCTAGCTTCTTTAATCTTGGGCAAAGACATAATTGTGTGCTTTATCGTTAGCGATCGGTCTTTTGAAGACAGAATTGTCTAGATGCTGAATGTCGAAGGAAAGAAAAGTTATGAATGGCAGATTTTAAATTGCTGTAGCAGTTTAAAACTTTGACCAATGCCGACCTACTTCTACCTTCGATTATCGCTATGACTGGTCTTCTTCGCGAGTGATGAACTTGGTTTTAATTGGTAATTTGAAAGATGCCAAACGCATTGCTTCGCGGGCAGTTTCTTCAGTTACGCCGCCAATTTCAAACATTACCCGGCCGGGTTTGACTACGGCAACCCAAAACTCAGGTGCGCCTTTACCAGAACCCATCCGGGTTTCTGCTGCGCGCTGGGTGACTGGTTTGTCGGGAAAAATGCGAATCCAGATTTTGCCGCCCCGGCGGATATAGCGGGTCATGGCGCGCCGTCCGGCTTCTATTTGGCGGGAAGTTATCCAGGCGGGTTCGATGGCTTGGAGCGCGAAGTCGCCAAAGCTAACTGTGTTGCCGCGGGTGGCAACACCGCTCATTCGCCCGCGCTGTTGTTTGCGGAATTTGGTTCTTTTAGGGCTTAACATGGCGAAAGGGAGTTGGGTAATTGGTAATTGGTAATTGGTAATTGGTGATTGCTAATTGCTAGTTGGTTTGGAACAACTGACACTTAACAAGTGACAACTAACAGTTAACAATTAGTTAGCCTTCGTTCGATCGATCTTCAAAGTTCTGGCGGCGGCGCTTTTGTTTGGTGCGGGGCACTGCTGCATTTGGTGCAGCCTCTTGTTCCTGTCCGGGAATAATTTCGCCTTTGAAAACCCAAACTTTAATGCCGAGAATACCGTAGATGGTTTGAGCAGTGCAGTAAGAGTAGTCGATGTCGGCCCGCAGCGTGTGCAAGGGGACTCTTCCTTCGCGCGTCCATTCGGTACGTGCGATTTCTGCGCCGTTGAGGCGTCCGCTGACTTGAATTTTGATGCCTTGGATGCCTACTTTTTGGGCGCGGGTGATTGCTTGGCGGACTACTCGGCGGAAGGATACGCGCCGTTCTAGTTGCTGAGCGATGTATTCTGCGATCAGTGTGGCATCGGCATCTACTCGCTGGACTTCGACGACGTTGATGCGGATTTGGCGGTTGCTGCCGAGTTGCTGCTGCAAACCGACGCGCAAAGTTTCGATGCCTGCTCCGCCGCGGCCGACGACAACGCCCGGTCTAGCGGTGAATACTTCGAGGTCGATTTGATCGGCTTTCCGCTCAATTCTGACTGAGGAAATTCCAGCATTGCTGAGGGTTTTGCGGACGTACTTGCGAATTTTGTAGTCTTCTTGCAAGAGTTCTGGATAGTTTCTGGCGTCAGCAAACCAGCGAGAGCGGTGCTCTTGGGTAATGCCGAGGCGGAAACCAATTGGATGTATTTTTTGGCCCATAAAAGTTGATGAGTTAATTGGTAATTGGTAATTTGTAACTGGTAATTGGTAATTGGTGATTACCTGTTTTTTCAACTTTAAGCTGTTTATTACCTATTACGTTTTCCCTGGTTAGTTTTCTACGAGCGGAGCCACTACTACAGTAATGTGACAAGTTGGCTTGCGAATTTGGTAGGCGCGACCTTGAGCGCGGGGTCTGAATCGTTTGAGGACTGGGCCTTGGTCTGCGTAAGCTTGAGAAACTACGAGCTTGGCTTTATCCAATCCTGCGTTGTGTTCGGCGTTTGCTACTGCCGAGCGCAAAACTTTGACGATTGGTTCGCAGGCGCGGTAGGGCATGAATTCGAGTAAAATCAGCGCTTCTTGGTAGCTTTTGCCGCGAATTTGGTCGAGGACGCGCCGCACTTTGAAGGGGGATGTTCTGATGTAGCGGGCGATTGCCTTAATTTCGGATGTGGTATCTATAGCCATTTCGATTTGGGTAATTGGTAATTGGTAATTGGGGAAAAGGTAATTGGTAATTGGTATTTTTTTTTCCGACTACCTATTACCTGTCACCTAATTCGGCTATCTTTTCGCCTTTTTATCACCACTTTTAGCGTGACCTCTAAAGGTGCGAGTGGGGGAAAATTCTCCGAGTTTGTGGCCTACCATTTGGTCGGTGAGGTAGACTGGTACGTGCTGTCTGCCGTTGTGAACGGCGATCGTGTGGCCTACCATTTGGGGCAGGATTGTGGAAGAGCGCGACCAAGTTTTAATTACTTGTTTTTGCCCTGCGGCGTTGAGTTTTTCGATTTTTGTCATCAGATGATCTGCGACAAACGGGCCTTTTTTTAGCGATCGAGACATGATTTTTTTAGTAATTCAGGAGTCATTAGTCTGCATTCAGCAGTCATTTGTCATCAGTCCTCAGCCATTAGTTAGCAGTTAACAACTAAGGACTGAAGACTGCTGACTGATGACTAACTTTGTCTGCCGCCCTTGCCGCGCTTGGAAGATTTGCGGCGGCGCCGGACGATTAAATCGTCGCTGCGCTTGTTTTTGCGTCGAGTTTTTGCACCCAATGCTGGTTTTCCCCAAGGAGTGACAGGCCCCGGACGCCCAATAGGAGCTCTGCCTTCGCCACCGCCGTGCGGGTGGTCTACCGGGTTCATGACGCTACCGCGAACGGTGGGTCTGCGACCTTTCCATCGGGTGCGGCCTGCTTTACCGAGGCTGATGTTTCTGGCGTCTGTGTTGCCGACTTGACCGATGGTGGCGTAGCAGTCGGCGCGGACTTTGCGCTGTTCGCCGGATGGCAGTTTGAGGGTGACGTAGCTACCTTCTTTTGCCATTAGCTGAGCGCTGGAGCCTGCGGAGCGAACGATTTGTCCGCCTTTTCCGGGTACTAGCTCGACGTTGTGGATGCTGGTACCGAGGGGAATGTTCTTCAGGGGGAGGGCGTTGCCGATTTCGATCGGCGCGTCTGGGCCTGAGACAATTACTGTACCGACGTTTAAGTTGAGCGGGTGCAGGATGTACCGTTTTTCGCCGTCTTTGTAGAACAGGAGGGCGATGCGGGCGTTGCGATTGGGGTCGTATTCGATCGCCTTGACGGTAGCGGGAATGCTGTGTTTGTCGCGGCGGAAGTCAATGTCTCTATACAGCCGTTTGTGACCGCCTCCCCGGTGGCGACAGGTGATGACGCCTCGGTTGTTGCGGCCTTGTTTGGTGTGCTTGTTGCTGGTTAGAGACTTTTCTGGTTCTGATCTGGTAATTTCAGCGAAGTCCGAGACGGTCTGTTCCCGGGTGCTGGAGGTATAAGGTCGGTAAGTACGGATGCCCATAATCGATTTTAGATTTTAGATTTTAGATTTGGGATTTTGGACTTGGCGGTTTTGGATTTTAGATTTGGGATTATCAGTTAACTTGCTACCTTTCTTGGTTTGGTATTTTCACCAGTTAACCGCAATCTAAAATCTAAAATCTAAAATCCAAAATTGGCTAAACTTCTGGGAATAGGAGTTTGCGGATCGAGTCTCCGTCGGTCAGAGTTACGGTGGCTCGCTTGTAACAAGGTTTAAAGCCCACGAATTTGCCAACTCGACGCTTTTTGCGCGGCGGGTTTTGGGTGTTGACGCCGATGACTTTAACCTTAAATAGTTCTTCGATTGCAGCTTTGATTTGAGGCTTCGTCGCTTTGGGGGCTACGTCGAATGTGAATTGATTTAATTCCATCATTCGGGTAGCTTTCTCGGTGAGAATCGGACGCTGGATCAAATCTGCGTAGTCGCGGGGGTCGATTTTACTCACCGTAAATCTCCTGAATTTTAGCTATGGCTGTAGATGTGACGATAATTTTGTCAGCCGCGAGAACGTCGTAAACATTCAGGGATGTTGCCAAGATGACGTTTACTAATTCGATGTTGCGTCCTGATAAGTAGACGTTTAGTTGCGGTTCTGGCAAGATTAACAGAACTTTTGTATCGGGTTCGATGCCCCAGCGGGCGATCGCACTCAGCAATTCTTTGCTTTTCGGTCTCGGAAATTGCTCTGCAAATTCTTCAACCACAATTATGTCTTCGGTGCGACTTTGGAATGCTGTCCGCAAAGCGAGACGGCGTTCCTTTTTGTTCATTTTGACTTCAAAGTCTCTCGGTTTTGGCCCGAAGATGACACCGCCGCCCCGCCACAGCGGAGAACGGATAGAACCTGCTCTGGCTCTGCCGGTGCCTTTTTGACGCCAGGGTTTGCGACCGCCGCCTCTGACTTCCGATCGAGTTTTGGTGGAAGCATTTCCTTGACGGGCGTTATTCATTTGCCGCGTCAATGCTCTGTGAACGATGTGAGACGCATTTTCTTCTTTGGCTACGCGCAGTTCTAAAGTTGTTTCCCCAACTTCTTCGCCTTGCCAATTTCGCACTACACAGTTAACCATATCTTTTGTCCTTTGTCTGTTGTTAGTTGTCTGTTGTTAGTTGTCTGTTGTCTGTTGTCTGTTGTCTGTTGTCTGTTCTCAGGTCTTAGTTTTCAGCTCTTAGTTTTCAGCTCTTAGTTCTTGCTTGCTACTAACCGCCAACGACTATCTACTGACTGCTGACTACTGACTACTTACCACTGACTAACGTCCTACTTTTCTCTCAGGCACAACATTGACTAAGGCGCCAGCTTTGCCGGGAACGGCTCCCTTAATTAGCAGCAAATTCTGCTCTGTATCCACCCGGACAATTGTTAGCTTGCGGACGGTGACTTGAACGTTGCCCATACGTCCCGCCATTCTTTTCCCGGGATAAACGCGACCGGGAGTAGTTCCAGGTCCGATCGATCCAGGCTCGCGGTGATTTTTGGAACCGTGAGACATGGGGCCTCGTTTAAAGTTGTGGCGCTTTTGGAAGCCTGCAAAACCTTTACCGATGCTCGTACCGATGACATCTACTATTTGTCCGGCTGCAAAAGTATCGGCTTTTAGTTGTTGGCCTAATTCAAAGGAACTGGTATCTTCCAATCGGTATTCCTGCAAGTGGCGCAATGGTGTCGCTGCCGACTTCGCGAGGTGTCCCAATTCTGGCTTGTTGAGAGCCTTCGGCTTCACGTCGCCGTACCCGAGTTGAACGGCACCGTAGCCGTCAGTTTGTTTTGTTTTGATTTGAGTTACTGTACAAGGCCCTGCTTGTATGACGGTGACGGGGATGGCTCTCCCTTCGGCGTCAAACACTTGAGTCATGCCTAGTTTAGTGCCAAGAATGCCTACAGACACGGATTTTTTTCCTTTTATTTACGCAAGAGGTTTCGGATTGCGAAGTTTTCGTCAATCCGCTTGCTCTTGTGCAGAAACATTTATTTCAGTGTTCCTGCAATTAACTGTTATCAACCAACAGCCTTCCTCGGTGTTTAAAATTTGAGTTTTAAATTTGGGAGCGAGCTTGTGGAAGTCTTGCAAGGGTTGAGATTCGCGGCTTTTCACCTGTTCGATCTCCGAGTTTTATCTCGGTCTTGCTTGTTTGTGCCAGGACTTGAGCAGCAAACCACTCAGTATCCTTGACGGCGACAATTCACTATGGTACATGAAGTGTTTCTCGTTTGTCAAGGCCGCGAATATAACTTTTCGCCTCGGAAGCGAGGATTTATAATATCTCAAGCTCGCAAGCAGCGATCGACCAAATTTAAGATAGCAGGCAAGACAAATTTATGGGACTGATTACGACGGGCTCGGATATGATTCGGGATTTGGAAAAGTCGGGGTCGCTGGCCCTGTACGTTCCTTTAGAGGGAGGATTTGAGGGGCGCTACCTGCGGCGGCTGAGGGCTGCGGGTTACGGTGCGCACACGATTTCGGCGCGGGGTTTGGGTGATTTGGCGATGTATTTGACGGGGGTTCACGGCGTGCGGCCGCCGCATTTGGGCAAGAAAACTACTGGCAACGAAGCGGCTGTGGGTTATACGTGGTACGTGCCGCCGATTCTGCAAACTCAATTAGACAATTTGCCGCCGAAAGCAAAAGGACTGGTGCTGTGGATTATTGAAGGGCAAATTTTGTCGAGTCAGGAGATTGAGTATTTGACTGTTTTGCCGACGTTAGAACCGCGAGTTAAAATAGCAGTGGAGATGGGGGGCGATCGAGCTTTTAGCTGGAAGCCACTTAAAGATGCTTTAGTTGCAGCTTAAATTCGGCTATTTTCGATCGCAAATCAACTAAAAAACGCAGCGAGCAACTAAAGCTCAACAGCTTCTGCTCGCTGGTTTTGAGCTTTTTGGGAAAAACTTAATTAACAGGAAAAATCTTATGCTTCAGAACCGCGATTATACCATCATTATTGACAAAAGCGGCAGTATGTACACGAAAGACCAGATAGGCGGTAAAAGTCGGTGGGCGCTTATGCAAGAATCGACGATCGCATTGGCGAATAAATGCGAAGAACTCGATCCTGATGGCATAACAGTTTATTTGTTTTCCGGTCGCTTCAAGCGCTACGACAACGTAACATCCGCTAAAGTCCTGCAAATTTTCCAAGAAAACGAACCTTCTGGAACTACGGATTTAGCTGCTGTTCTGCAAGACGCTCTGAACAATTTTTTTCAGCGCAAAGCATCCGGTAAGACCAAGCAAAATGGAGAAACAATATTAGTGGTGACGGACGGGGAACCGGACGATCGCAAAGAAGTGATGAAAACGATTATAGAGGCTTCGCGGAAGCTCGATCGAGATGAAGAGTTGGCGATTTCTTTCATTCAAGTAGGGAATGCGCCGGAAGCTACTAAGTTTCTCAAGATATTGGATGACGAACTGCAAGGCGCCGGGGCTAAATTCGATATCGTTGATACTGTCACGATGGATGATATGGAAGGAATGACCCTGACGGAGGTATTGCTGAATGCAATAACTGATTGAGGAGGCGGGCGAAGTTCACGCGATTATATTTGTGCCAGTTGGCTAAGCAGCATTTTTTAGGGGGGTTTAAGTTATGGAGTCGATCGATCGCCTGTTAGCTGAACTTAAGGCAGAGTATCAAGCATCTCAAAAACAAGCTGATGAGTTGAAAAATCAGCCTCTGGTGCAAGCACAAGGGCCTTTGAAACAAGCAGCAGTGCCGTCAAATCCAACATTTAAAACATCAGATATAAATTTGTATCCTGGTTCTTTGGATAAGGATTTAGCTCAAATTAAGGCTGAGTACAAAGCACAAAATAAAGCTCAGGAAGTGGCTTCACTGGAACCGCTTAAGGCTGAGCACGAAGCACAAAATAAAGTTCAGGAAGTGGCTTCACTGGAACCGCAGCCAGCAGAAAAAGTCGCTGGGCCGCCGTTGGACATACAAACGCGCAGGGAGAAAGTTAGGCAAGCTCAGGTTTGGCTGAAAAAGTTGGATAAGAATTCTGATGAGGGATATTGGTTCGATCAGTTTGCTTTTAGGTATTCTTCGAGGATAGATGCGGCGATCGACTATTTGCAAGCTGTAAATGAGTTTGATTGAGCGAACTACACGGTATTCACAATTTGTAAGGACGGTTTTTAGTTAATTGCCATCTCTATTTGTTGTAAGGACACGGCACTGCCGTGTCCTTACAAAGGGTAAAATAAATATCATTTGTATCAGGCTGGATTCAGGGCACGGCAGTGCCGTGACCCTACAAATGGGAAATAAATATCCTTTGTAGGGACACAACACTGTTGTGTCCTTTGGCTGCGGTCATCACCGTTTTTTGTTAATTGCAATCCCTATTTTTTGTAATAATATGGCAGTGCTGTGTTCCTAAAAATCGTTAAATAAATATCATTTGTAGGGACACAACACTGTTACATCCTTTGGCTGCGGCAACCACTAGGATAATTGCTGCTACAGTGATTTTTTGGGTACAGATGTAGGATTGAGCAGAAACAAAGCCGCTCTTTTTGCTGTGCTTTCAGATAGCTTAATTTGTTTGAACTCAACAATACCTTCATTGATAAAAGAATCTCTCAAATCAGCTTTTTCTCCGCTGTTAAAAACAGTTTCATAAAATACTTCCCGAATGCCAGCAGAAATGATTAGTTTCAAACAATAAATGCAGGGTTCTAAAGTCACGTAAATGCTAGATCCAGCGGTAGATATGCCGTGTTTTGCAGCTTTGGCGATCGCATTTGCCTCAGCATGAACCGCCCGCGAAGGCAAAGTTTTGCTGGCATCGCAACTGCTCAAACCGGGATAGCAGAAGCCTTGAGCCGTGCAGTGTACCGAACCTGACGGCGAACCGTTGTAACCCGTTGCTAAAACTTGCCTGTTTTTAGCTATCACCGCGCCTACAGGAAAAGCCAGACAAGTCGATCGAGTAGCGGCCAATTTTGCTAACATTAAGAAGTATTCGTCCCAACTCGGTCTTTCTTCTTCTAGATTCATTGTCTATCCTGGATGTATTGGTTGCTTGTTTTTAGACACTCGGCCGCCTTTTGCAATTCTATTCCCAAATAACCAATATGCTCGCCTTTGATGGCAGGGGAAGCTGCACAAATTTCTCGCACTAACTTGAGAGGGTTTTTTCCAGAATAACAGGTGACAACTTCGCCGCTGCCGGGGGTGGTTTGCGTGACAACTATTTGATTGTCGGCTACTTCAACTAAAAAATTGCCCGCTGCATCGAAAAAGTCTCGATCTTCGCAGATTTTAGCATATTGGGTTTGAATTAGTCGATCGGCATTTTCAAAGGTATCGTCATACAAGTGAGCCGATTGACTCAGCGTTACCAACGGGCCCATTGTCAAATTATAATCGGAACGCCTCGCAATTTCATCTCGAATGTGCTGCTGCAAAGCCCGCAAGCCCATTGCATTTGCCGGCCAAGCCGCAAACATATCGTTACTGCGGAGAGTTGCAGTTAGGGATATTTCTTGGTCAACAACTCGCACCCAAATGTGATTTAAACAAGGGCTGCCGCTGTGCTGGTGGTCTGAGGAACCATCAGGCCTTCTGTTAATATTTCCGCCGGCATCCCACAGACTAATTACAGCACTTGCCGCGTCAATTTCCTTAATTAGTTTGGCAATAACTTCTTCAATTTGATCGCATCCGAACCACGACCGCATCCGCTGTGCGTAGGTATATTTAATGCCTTCGTTATATGGGGCATCTTCGAGCATTTGCGGTTTGTACTGTTCGAGGAAATCACGGTCTATTGGTAAGTAATTCGGTTCAGGAAAATAGAACTCCGCAGGTTCATCTGTAATCACTGCCATTAAGTCGATTAATTCTTGCCACTGTCCGTCGTAACCAGTGGGTCGCAGAGTGCCCGTGGTCTTAATTCGGTGGATGATTTTTACCCATGTTTCCGCGATAGTTTTGCCTTCAATTCTGTGTCCGTATTTCTGACCGGGGAGTACAGTCGGGACGATTTCGACTAGCGGAAATGTTACGGGTTCTCCCCAAGGTTCCACAGATTCTTTTTCGGAAAAAGACTTGACAAAGGTCACTGTCTCGGCTATATTATTGGCTTCTGTCCAGTCGATGGAATGACGCAATAGTTCTAAGGCTTCTGCTGCTATTTCAATATCGATGTAGCCAAATATTGCAGATTTAATTAGCCAGCAATCTCTGCCAGTATCGCTTTTGCCAGCTTCAAAGCCGTTGCGAAAAAAGTCGATTAGGCACGTTGCTGCACCGGAGTTGCTGTCTTCTTTGGTAGCATTGAGAATTACTAAAAAGCGGACGTGGGGATTGCACAGCAAGTTTCTAATTAAGAAGTTGATGCCGCGAGTAGGAGAGTACAGTTGTCCGATGACAGCAAATTCGTTGGGTTGTAATTTTTTGCCGATCGCACTTTTTACTGTCCAGCCGCTGACAATGGCTGTTTGCCCCGTTCCGCAAATTAATTGATTTGGTTTGTATAGGGGTTTGTACTCAAATTTATTGACGAGATTTGTGGCTGTCATGGTTTACCGTTTTTTGCACCGCGTACTAATATATCAATAGTTTGGATGGTTTGAAGGGGCGCTATCAATCATCTTTATGCCGCCGCTGCAACGATTTGTTATACTGCGTCAACGCAGATCCTTGCCTGAATGTCTTTTACAGCGATCGCCCTCACCGGAATTGAAATCACAAACTCTGTACCTTGACCTAAAGTTGAGTTGACTTCTAGAGTTCCAGAGTGTTTCTGGACTACGATTTGACGAGCGATCGCCAATCCTAGCCCTGTTCCTTGCCCCACGCCTTTGGTGGTAAACAGATGCTCAAAGATTTTTTGCTTCACCGCATCCGTCATGCCAATCCCATTATCCTGAATTCGGATCACTGCCTGAGATTCCGACAATTGGGTTTTGACAGTAATCTGGTTGGGGTTGGCTTTGATCTGAGCAAAACTGCGTCCTTGATTTGATTCCTCAAGGGCATCGATCGCATTTGCCAGGACATTCATAAATACCTGATTCAACTGTCCGGCAAAGCATTCTACCTGTGGCAGATCGCCATAGTCTGTGATGACTTGAATTTCCGGGCGACATTCGTTGGCTTTGAGGCGATGCTTGAGAATCAAGATCGTGCTGTCAATGCCGTCGTGGATATTGTAAGGAATGGGGCGATCGCAATCCGAACGCGAGAAGGTTCTTAAACTGGTGCTGATTGTGTGAATGCGATCGACTCCTTCTTGCATCGAATTGATTAACTTGGGTAAATCCTCTTGTAAGTATTCCAAGTCTATTTCCTCCACGAAAGCCTGTAGCTGGGCACTCGGATTAGGGAGTTCTTTTTGGTAGAGATCGATCAGTTGAAAGAGGTCTTTAATATAGTCCTGAGCGGGTTTCAGATTACCAGCAATAAAGCCAAGCGGGTTATTAATTTCGTGGGCGACACCCGCCACTAAATTGCCCAAAGTAGACATCTTTTCGCTGTTGACTAAGTGGATCTGAGACTGTTGCAGTTGTGTGAGTGCTGCTTCTAAATTAGCCGTTTGCTCCGCTACACGCTGTTCTAGATTTTTAGTTAACTGACGTAGCTGCAAATGAGTTTTCACCCGTCGTAGCATCTCCTTCTCTTGAAAGGGTTTGGTGAGGTAGTCCACAGCACCCAAAACAAATCCTTTCTCCTTACTATCGGCATCACAGAGAGCAGTCATGAAGATGATCGGAATGCTGGCGGTTGTGGGATCTGCCTTCAGACGTTTGCAGGTTTCAAAGCCGTCAATTCCTGGCATTTGAACATCGAGCAAGATCAGATCGGGAGGATAAGCTTGGACTCTCTTAAGAGCGCGATCGCCGTTGATTGCGGTTGCTACTTCGTACCCCGCATCACTTAAGGTTTCACAAACCACTTCTAAATTCGCCGGGGTATCATCCACCACCAGAATTAATTCAGGACTAGACATCGGCTTTCTTCTCTGTGAGGTGTTGTTTTAGTAAATCTTCAATCTCTTCGTCTTTAAATTGCTTGGCAAGCTGAATAATTTGTGAGGCAAAATCAGCGTAGCGAGGGTTAGACTGAGCAATATGCTCTGTGTGTTCTCGTAGCCGTTTTAAGTTGCCTTGCTGTGCCAATTCTAGTAACGTTTTTAACTCGAGAGCCGAAGGAATAATCCTTTCTGGCTTCTCTAATGCACTGGTTGGAGTGGATGACCCAGAGCCGTTTGAGGCTGTAATTTCATATTTCCACTTTAATTCCAAATGAGTGGCTAAGAGGTTAAATAATTCCCTGACTTCCACTGGCTTTGACAAGAAATCATTCCCTCCTGCCTCTAAACTCATCTGTTGATCGGCTTGTGATACTGATGCGGAAGAGACAATAATCTTCTGGTGTTGCAAATTATTTGCACTGCGAACCTGTTTGAGCAGTTCAAAGCCGTCCATGACTGGCATTGCCAAGTCTGTAATCACTAAGTCAGGTTGAGACTGTCGTATTTTTTCCAATCCTTCTTGTCCATTTTCGGCTTCAGTAAGTTGGAATCCTAGTGGATATAACAAGTTGGCGATAACGGCTCGGTTTTCCCAACGATCGTCTACTACAAGAATGCTGCGTCGTTGTCCTTCGTAACCAATAATTTGTTTTCCTGTTGTGAGGGAGTTTTGCTGTACCCAATCGGTGGCGATCGCCAGTTCCACCTCAAAAAAGAACTCACTCCCGACTCCGGGTTGGCTCTTAACTTGGATTTTTCCGTTCATGAGTTGAACAATCCTTTGGCTGATCGCCAATCCTAAACCCGTGCCCTCGACTTGGCGCTGGCGATCGCCCACTTGTTCAAAAGCCTGAAAAATTTTATCCAAGTGATCGGGCGCAATTCCTACCCCCGTATCTTCAACTTGAAATTTGAAAGAGCGAGTGGACGGATTGGGATTATTCTCAACTACGGCAACCTTGAGCGTGACAGAACCTTTGTCGGTGAACTTAATCGCATTTCCCAGCAAGTTGAGTAACACCTGACGCAGCCGTTTTTCATCGGCAAAAATCCCTTCAGGCAACTGCGGATCGGGATCGTAAACGAATTCAATGCCTTTTTGGTCGGCACGAATGCGGCAGATTTCAGCGACACCTTGGAGGAATGAGGGAAAGTGAATCGCTTTCGATGCGAGTTCTAGTTTACGGGCTTCAATTTTGGACAAGTCCAACACATCGTTGATCAGTGTCAGCAAATGAGAACCACACTGGTAAATGATTTCTACCCCATGACGTTCTTTGGCTGGCAACGTGCTGCTGCGGTTGAGAATTTGAGCATAGCCCAGAATGCCGTTGAGGGGCGTGCGGAGTTCGTGGCTCATGTTGGCGAGAAATTCGCTTTTTGCCTGGTTCGCGCCATCGGCTACAAGTTTTGCTTCTTTCAGTTCTGCGGTGCGTTCCTCAACTCGGCTTTCTAGTTCGAGAAAGGAGGTTTTGAGTTGACCTGCCATTTGGTTGAAGGAATCTGCCAGCGATTCTAATTCATCGATGCCTTGCACCTGAACCGTTTGGTCGAGTTGACCGGAACTAATTGCCTGACTCGCCTTTTGCAACTTCAAAATCGGTTTGGTAATCCAGCCAGAGGTGAGAAATCCCAAAATAGTTGCTACACCCAATGCACCCAAACACAGCAAAATTGTTGTGCGCGTGTTGGCATTGATTTGTGCCATAAAGTCAGACTCAGGAACAACAACAACTACGAGCCAATCTAGCCCCCACTCATCTTTCCAGGGGGCAACTCGAACGAACTGACGTTGACCGTCAAGCACATACTCACAGGTTTGACTTTGTTGAATTTGGTTGAGATTATTAAACTGCTTAGTGAGGTGTTGGGTGGTTGCCCGTATCAAAGCATCTTGGCTATTAGAGGCATTGAGCCGTGTTGCCTTGCCATCAACAAGCTTGTAAGGATCTTCTTGAGCAGAACTAGCAATGATGAGTCCAGTGCGTTCCAAAATGAAGGTTTTCCCGGAAGGACTCACCTTCAACTCTCTCAGAAAATTGCTGATTTGACTTAACCGTTGGTCAACGCCAACCACTCCGATTAATTTTTTGTTTTGGTCATAAACCGGACTGTTGGCAGAAATGGACAGAGTATAGGGGGGAGATTGCCATTGATACAGCGTCCATAACGGCTGTCCTGCGCGGGCGGGTTCTCTGTACCAACCTTCTTCTTTGGGGATGTAGGGGCCGTTATTGATCGCCAGTGTGGTGCGTTGTCCCTGACTGTTGGTGTTATAGATATACCAGTCTAAGTTGCCGTTGCGCTGCCGAGAAACTTCATCCACTGTGACCCGACCATCTTCAAAGAAACGCCCCGCACCTGCAAAATCTCCTGTGGTGTAGGCAAAGCTAATGTAGCCGATGTCATGTAGTTTTAATTGTTTCCAGAAAAATTGACCTAATTCTGCTGGGTCTTTTAGATCAAGTAATCCTAGCTCAATGGCATCTGCGTTTGTTTGGGCAAGATTACGAGCAGTATCGAGTTGAGTTCCGAGATGCTGATCGATGCGTAAGCTCACTTCGCTGCGTAAGCGAGTTGCCAACTCATTAATTGCCTGCTGCCCATTCCGCAAGGAAATATATCCCGTTAGTCCAACGGCGGCGAAGATTTGGAGGACAAACGGAACGATCAGGAGCGATCGCAGGGAAAGTTTGCGCTTAGGTTTAAATAGATTCAGGGATGAGTTTGGCAGAGACATGGTAGTGGCTTCTCTAGAAAATAGACTTTGAGGAATTCCTAGCTTGATGTTCCATCCACCTTGGTAGGGTCTTTCCAGGCGCTTAAATTCCTGGCTAGACACCGACGCTAACAATTAATCTTGTAGCTCCAGCAAGCAGTCGCATTAGTAAGTTGCGAGTGATTTTCTCTTGTTTACGGAAGTGCAAAAATCCCTGAATTGGTTGATGTTCCGTTGATTGGTGGAGTGGCTGGGAGACTGTGCTCAGCTCGAATCTGTTAGCCGAGTGTGATTTTTAGTAGATGGGGCGATCGTTCTGGCTCAAATTTAAAGGCGATCGCACTCCACCAACAATATCTCAACCCAATTCCAATCGAAGACTACCGTTTAGAGAAAATCCCAAAGAAAGCCCTGGGCTTTTAGTCGTGGGATGAATCTGCTTACCCTTTAGGGTCAGTCCTTTTCAGTCTATGCCGCAGTCCCCTAATCAGATGTTAATTGTATCAATACTTCAAAGTTACCTGTAGGTCGCTCTTAAACTCGATTTGATCCTTCCGACATTCTCATTAAACCCAGTCTTCAGCTAAAGTTTCTCACCGTGACTTTCTCTTTTTAGAAGTTTAATAAATTAGTTTAACAAATACCTCAAGCCAACAATTCACTGATGGCTACGCTAAAACCTCCCAGCACACTTTGAGTGTTAACAACTTCATCTGCATTAAACAAGCGCCAGCGTTGCCCTGCATTCACAAATATTAATCTAGCTTCAGGAAACAGCAACCAAACTTCTAAACATCCCGATTCCAAATATTCCTGAGCTTTCGCAAATAACTCTTCGGCACTGTCTTCGGGGGAAGCCACTTCCGCTATCAAAGGAAAACTTTGGGAAAATGCTGTAAAATTGCCTGATTCTGGCAACAATTCAGGAGTGATGTAAGCAACATCGGGACGGCGACCCTGCTTGCTAGTGCGACAAAGGACTTCTGTAACAACTTATCCTCCCTGTCCGCTGGAATTTTTGTAATTTTTCCAATAAGTAGCTAGATTAACTTGAGCAAGACCGTGCTTGAATGTCATTCCTGTTTTCTCAACTAAGTTGCCGTCAACCCACTCCATTCTATCAGCAGGCTTGACTAAAAACTCTTCTAGAGATATGACTTTTTTAGGTTCAGATTCGGGCTGATCGTCTGCTATATTTTCGGATTTTGGCGGTAATCCTGGCTCTAAGTTTTGGTCGGCATTTTTGGGCGAAATTGTAGTAGTTGTCACAAGCGCAACCTCTATTTGATGATTTTAAGTTTACACAGGATCGCTCTCGATCGCATCTTTACTATCTTATTGAATTGGGGAGGGCGAGTGGATATCAGCTATCGAGAAAAAACAATTTTTGTCTTTTCAACTTAGCCCTACAATTTATATATCATAGCAATTGAGAAAGGTGACTTTCATGATTCTCTCAAACCGTTTTTCTGAAGCCCTCACCTATGCCGCCGAATTGCACGCTACCCAAGTTCGCAAAGGTTCCGGCGTTCCCTACATTGCCCATTTGTTGGGCACTGCTAGTATAGCTTTAGAATATGGGGCAAATGAAGATGAGGCGATCGCAGCTTTGCTTCACGATGCGATCGAAGATCGAGGCGGCGCCACCACCCGCGAAGCCATCCGCCGCCACTTTGGGGATACCGTCACAGCGATTGTAGACGGGTGTACCGACAGTGACGAGACGCCGAAACCCCCTTGGCGGCAGCGAAAACAAGCTTATATCGATCGCATTTCTACAGCTTCTGCCTCAGTGAGATTAGTCTCGGCTGCTGATAAACTTTATAATGTTCGATCGATCCTGAAAGATTCCCGTCAATTGGGTGACGTTGTTTGGGAACGCTTCAAAGGTGGCAAAGAGGGTTCTCTCTGGTATTATCGTTCTTTAGTAGAAGCATTCCGCAAAGCTGAGTTAACGCCTATAGTTGAAGAATTAGACCGCACAGTTTTAGAATTAGAACAGTTTTCTGAAGGCTGAAGGTAAAAATCACTAATTATCAATTACCAATTACAATTAAAAAATGGCAAATGTTCGCTTAGAAAATATTACCCGACGCTACCAAAACGTCACCGCGATCGAAAACATCAGCTTCAAAATCCCGGACGGGGAATTTTGGGTATTAGTCGGGCCTTCCGGCTGCGGGAAATCCACAATTATGCGGACAATTGCAGGTTTAGAAACCGCAACTTCCGGCAATCTTTACATCGGAGATAATTTAGTTAACAACATTCCGGCGAGACAGCGCGATGTAGCAATGGTGTTTCAAAATTATGCGCTTTACCCGCACATGACTGTCGCAGAAAACTTGGCATTTGGATTGCGGATGCGGAATGTTGACCAGACTAAAATTCAAGAACGAGTCGAAACAGTAGCCCGATCGCTCTCGATCGACCACCTCCTCAAGCGCAAGCCCAAACAGCTATCAGGCGGACAGCAGCAGCGGGTAGCACTGGGAAGGGCGATCGCCCGGGAACCGAAAGTATTCCTTTTAGATGAACCGCTTTCTAACCTCGATGCTCAACTGCGAGACGACACTAGAGCCGAACTCAAACAACTGCATCAACGGCTGGGAATTACCACAATTTACGTCACTCACGACCAAGTGGAAGCGATGACTTTAGCTGATAAAATTGTAGTTTTAAATGGGGGTAAAATTCAACAAATTGGAGACCCGCAAAGCATTTACGCCAAACCAGCTAACCGCATGGTTGCCACATTTTTAGGCAATCCCGCCATGAACATTTTGCCTGCAATTTATACTAACGAATCCTTTCAAGTGGGAAATCAACATTTAGCCTGTCCGCCCTCGATTCAGAAAAAATTGCAGGCGAGAGAAGGACAAGGATTTGATTTGGGCATCCGTCCAGAAAATATAGAAATCTTTACGCCACAAACAGTAGAAGATGATGATTTGAAAACCGATGTTTGGGCATTAGAAAAAGTCCCCCTTGATGTAGAGGTAAAAGTAGTGGAACCTCTGGGGCGAGAAACTTTAATTCGCGCGAGTTTGCCTTTGTTGAGCGCTGAAACTACTGTACAGGTGCAAGTACCTGCGAGTGTTCGCTTGCGATCGGGCGATCGGCTGACGGTACAGCTTGACTTCGATCGACTATTTATATTTGACCCATCCACAGGTGAGGCGCTGTATCCTTAACTGGATTCAACCTAAAATCTTCAAATCTCCAATCTTAAATAGATAGGAGTTATGCACGCTGACTGATGAAACCCGGTTTCTTCCTGTATTTATCGTTCATCGTCCCAAATTTTTCGTAGAAACCGGGTTTCTCGCCCCCATGCGTAAGTCCCGATCTACTGACTTTTCGAGTGGGGATGTTTCTATTTGTAGTTACAAAACTTTACAGTTGACATTTATCAATTTCCGAAGTAATGATACAATTAGTATCCGCCCACAAGAAAAGTATCCTCTCAAAGGCGTATGATTCCGGGCTCGGCGCGATCGCGACCCACAACGCAAGCATCTTCCGGCTAAGAAGCCGCCTTACGCGCCGACTTGGGAGCAACTCGCGAACCAAAAACTCAGAAAAACGTTCTAGCGGCATTTTTAGATGAATCCCGACAACCTGCCTCAAATGCTGCAAACAGGATTTCACCTAACTTTAGGTGCAACTTCCTTTTTAATGGAGACATTGCAAGATCCGCTAAAGCGAGAAGAAAATCTTGACAAACTGAAGTCGGATTGGGGCCAGCTAGCCGATGAGCTGCTGGAAAAAGGAGAAATGACCGATCGAGAAGCCCGAAATTTTGTAGATACTATTTTCTCTCAACCTGGTAATCGGGAGAATGCAGACAGCGAATCCGTCTCGCCCAAGCAATCCGATGCAGGGACTGACGCTCCTCCCGAGTCGGTTGTAGAACCTGATGTAAAGCTAGAGATTCAAGAATTAACTGCACACATGGCAGCGCTGAGGGTCGAGTTGGAAAATTTGCGCGCCGAAAATTCCCAGGATTAAAGAATCAAGAGTCTTTAACACAGCCGCAGTTTACTTGGAAACTGGCTTGCAAACTTATTTAAGAAAACAAAAATTTAGTCATTGTCCCATTTTTCAGAACCGATCAGGTCGGCGATGCGATCGCGCAGCAAGAAGTCGCATTTTTCTAACTCGCACTCTACACAGGCCCATTCCCGGGGCGGGATGAATTGGCACAGCGTGTAGATAGGCTGTTGGCGGCTCAGCACGCCCTCGTGTACGAGGTGGCGGGCTTCATCTTGGATGACATCTAAAGAGTATTTGATTTTGATAGTTGACTGAATCATTATGCGCCCTCAAGGTTTTAGTAAAAAAAAAATTATGACCTTTGTAATAATATAATCCAAAATTCCAGATATGTAAGTTAAATTTTGTCAGTATAGAGGTATACAATTCACTACCGTTAAGTGAAAAAAATTCTAGCAATGCTGAGTAAGCGATCGGATCAGTCTTGGGATATAGAGACGTGGCACATTTTCCCGGCTATGCTAACAGGCGGATCTGTTGCAAAGCTCATACCTTTTTCGATTGGAGACTTCGGCGTGAGACGTTCGGCGAGCGCTCAGTCGAGCCGTCGAGTCGCGCTCCGTCGAGCGATTTTAGATTTTAGAATTGGGAATGAATGACTGGATATGCGTTTGTAGCTTGCCTACAGTTGCATTCTTTTTTGAAGCTCGTATCACTTCAGGACTGAGGCACTAAAGCCCGATTCCCGGTTTCGGGATGCTTCCTCCCCCCAAAGGCAGAATTTCTCGCGAGAAACCGGGTTGATGAATTTAAATGTTGATGCTTGTTGATGCAGCAAGCAGCAAAGGAAAGATTCAGGAGTCCGGCAACTCAAGCATTACCAGTTTCGTTAATGCCGAACAGCAATTCTAGAGCGAGAGATTGCGCGGCCGGCATCTGCCCAAAACAGAATACATAAGGAATACTCGGAGGCAAATGTGGCAAAAATTGCTCTAAAACGTAGGGGCTTCCGTAAATTAATACAGCTTGCAGTTCGCCCGTCTTTAATAATTTTTTAAACCAATCTTGAGCTGCTTCGGTCAAACCAGCACTGCCTCGGAAGCAATTGCCGCGAATGAAAATTTGCAGCAGCGTCGGAGAAAAATGCTCTGCACCTGTATTTTCAGCGATCGCGCCTGTGCGATCGTCAATTAGTTGCAATTCGTAACCATACTTAGCGGGAATGGCGATCGCCGGAGTGTGGTTGCCCAAAAACTCGCACCCCAAAACATCATCTACAACAATCAAATTCCGCAAAAGCTGGTTTTCTGAGGTTTTTTTAGCCACTAAAGGCAGAGAACCTCCAAATTTCAAAGAATTTCGCAAAATATCGGCAGCAGTTGACCTTGCCTGTGGATTTGCCAGCAAACTTAAGTCGATCGACTCGATGGATTCTAAATTCTTGCTCCCCCCCTTAGCAAGGGGGGGTTGGGGGGGGTCAGAAATCGACAAACCCACCTTTATTTTCGCTTTCCAAATTCGCTTGACAGATTCCTTTATTTGTGCTATTGAAAGCCTCCCTTGAGTGACAGCTTCGCAGACAGCCAGAATCGCGCCTTCCGGGTCAAGCGGCATCAGCAAAACATCAGCACCAGCCTCAGCGGCCAAAACAGCAGCTTCATTAGCGCCGTACTTATTGGCGATCGCACCCATCACCAAAGCATCCGTCACGATCAAACCTTCAAATCCCAACTCTTCTCGCAGCTTCCCGATCAAAATCTTGCGAGAAAGAGTAGCAGGAAACTCGGTATCCCAAGCCGGAATCAGCAAGTGAGCACTCATCACAGCATCGGCCCCAGCGGCGATCGCCTCGACAAAAGGAGGTAACTCCACCTCAGTCAATCTCGCTGGCGAATGCGGCAAAACCGGCAATTCCAAGTGAGAATCAACCGCTGTGTCTCCGTGGCCGGGAAAATGCTTAGCTGTAGTCAAAACCGGGTGTTGACCTGCGCCCCGAATAAAAGCAGCGGCTAATTTCCCGACAATTTCCGGTGTCTCGCCAAAAGCGCGGACGTTAATCACAGGATTGTCGGGATTGTTGTTAACGTCAACCACTGGTGCGAAAATCCAATTTAGACCGATCGCCCTAGCTTCGATCGCAGTGACAGCGCCCATTTGTTCAGCATATCGATCGGCTTTACCTGCATCGTGTCGCGCCACTTCAGCAATCGCCATCGGCGGCCCGAACCAAGTCGCCCCCGCGAACCGCTGGCCAACACCTTCTTCAATATCAGCCGCCAGCAGCAGCGGAAACTTAGCCCAAGACTGCAATTGGTGCGATCGAACTGCCAACTCCGCAGCACTTCCCCCCACCAAAATCACACCGCCAACGCCCAACTTTTCGAGATAATAGCGGAGTTTGCTGGCAGTTGGTTCCCATTCGGGATAGCGAATTTGGTGGTCGAACAAGCAGCCAGAAGCGCGCACCACGAACATCTGGGCCACCAGTTCTGGTAAGGAAAGATTGTCAATCATGGGTAATTGGTAATTGTTGACTGTTGACTGTTGACTGTTAACTGTTGACTGGCTTCAGACACTAATCCTCATCTGTTTCGTCAATTTCATCATCAGCGAATTCTTCCTCCCCATCTAGAAGATCGGGTTTGCGATCGGCAGAAAGCTGATTCAGCAGTATCAGCATTTTATCGCCCCGTTCCAAAGAATGGTCTTCGAGAAATATCACTTCCGGTGTCCGGCGCAGTTGCACCCGTTGACCCAACTGGTTGCGGACGTAGCTAGTAGCAGATTTCAAACCCTCCATAGTCTCTGCCTTTGCCTCATCAGTACCGTAGATGCTGACAAAAATTTTTGTATGCTGAAGGTCTCCCGAAACAATTACGTCGGTAACGCTAACCATACCAGCACCTACACGGTCGTCCTTGATTCCATTCAGCAACATCAGGCTGACTTCCCGTTTAATCAGTGAAGCTACACGCTCAATGCGACGATTTGTAGCCATAGAAACTATCCCCTACTTTTAGATCAGCCATTTTCATCCCGATTGACAATTGTAGCGCGATCGCTATCGGGTGTTATGTGCGATCGGGGGGAAAATTAGGATTTGAGATTGCAGCGCGCAGCCAATAATGACATAAACTTGCTCAATTTGCTGCTTTTGCGATCGCTCAATATAAAATCCGGCAAATACCATCTCCTATAATCATGCCCGATTCTATCCAACAAGAAGCCCGCCAAATTCTTGACACCCTTGCCTTCACCCCCTTCGAGCAATGCCAACCCCTCAGCCACAACTTTAATACCATCCCCTCTCGCCCTGGACTTTATGCTCTCAGACATCGTGTGGATGGTCTGCTTGACATCGGTAAAACCAAAAGCTTGCGCGGTAGATTTAGTGGCGGACACAAAGCATTTCTCTGGGCATGGCTCGACAAATACAACTCGGAAGATGTTCGCATCGCCATTCACTCGCTCTCGGCGTGGAGCAACCCTGCGTTATTATTAGAGCTAGAAGCCATTATTTTGAGAGCAACTGAGCCGCCCTACAACGTTCAAATCCCACCGGAAAACTAGACTCATGCAATCAACAACTCTGGAACAACTATCTGCTGCCAATGCCGAAGCCATCCTAAAATACCTTCCAGAACGAATTCGTGCCGCCCTCATCGCCCGTGCTGCGGAAATTGAATATCCGATCGAAATTGTTGTGGAAATGGCAATTGCTAATTTCCTCGATAGCGAAGCACTTGGTTTTGCCGATTGCAAACCGGGGCGTGGCAACTAAAGAGTCGGAATTTGAAATCAGAGAATCATGACTCAAACTATCGCCACGCAACACCTTTCTGCAGAAGCTATTCATCAGTTGGTCGATTATTTGCCTGACTACATAAAAGCTGCCCTATTGTCCAAGCCCACTGAACTTAACTGTTCTCTCGAAGCCGCGATCGAAATGGCAATATCGAGCTTTTTAGATGAAGAATCCTTTAGCTTTGAGGATTGTCTGCTGGCTAAACGCTTGAAAGATAAGTAAGCCTAACTAAAAAACCCCAATACCCACATACCCGACTTCTTCAATAAGTCGGGGATCTAAAAGAAGAACGTTTTACTAGATTATGCCGATCGGCAAAAGGAATAAAAATCGTGGAAAAAGAATTTACAATCGGTCAAAAAGTCCGAGTTGTGGCGATGCCGCCTTACGTCAAAACTGCCGAACCGATGCCGATGCTGCGGCCTGCGAATGTCATTGCGATTGGCGCTGAAGGTGTTGTGATCGATCGGCGTCCCGGCAATTATTGGGGCATTCGCTTTGAAAAAGGTGCTTTTCTGTTAGACAGTCAGTACATTGAAGCGGCGGAAACTACTGTAGAAGGTAATGGGTAATCCGTAATGGGTAATCGGGAATGGGGAATTGATATCGCAACTTAAAATCTCCCTTTTCCTTCTCTCTTTTCCTTCTTCTCTCAAAATCCCTCCGTTAAATCCGTTGTTAAATCCGTTCTACAATCGATTGCCCACCTTCCCTCTTCAAGAAGCCAGCTTCGCCTCAAAAGCCAAAGAATTAACTGTAAAATCACCCAAAACTTCCGCAAAGCTAGGAGACGTGAAGTTACAAGGTTGAGGCTTTCCCAAGTAATAACCTTGAGCGTAATCTACCCCAAGTTCACTTAATTTATCCATAATTGTTTTATTTTCCACATACTCAGCAATAGTTTTAATTCCCATGACGTGAGCAATTTTTGTAATAGCTTCCACCATTGCGATATCAATAGGATTGTCGGCAATATTCTTAATAAAATTGCCGTCAATTTTGAGATAATCAACCGGCAAGCTTTTCAGGTAAGCAAAGGAAGACATCCCGCTGCCGAAGTCGTCCAAGGCAAACTGGCAGCCTAGTTCCTTGAGTTGCCAAATCAAGCTGGCTGCCTTGCTGAGATTAGCGATAGCCACGGTTTCTGTAATTTCAAAACAAATTATTGCCGGCGGTATTTGATGGATGGAAAACTGCTCCTGAATAAACTCGATAAACTTTTCTTCGTTGAGGCTGTCGCCAGAAAGGTTGATTGAATAAAGGCTGGGATATTTGCCCAATGAGGATTGCGGATTAGACAAAAGAGAGCAAGCAGGTAAGGTAACTATTTTATCGCTGTCTACCCCCGGGTTTTGGACTAATAAATTTGCCGTGAAAATTTTAGATAAATTGCTAAATAAAGTGCGAATTACCCAGCGGTCGATCGCGTGCATCAAGTTGTAGCGTTCTGCAGCCGGAATAAACGCCATCGGCGACACCAACTGACCGCTTTCAAGCTGGAGGCGGAGCAATATTTCGCAGTGGGTTCCGCTGCTTGGAGAGTTGAGCAAATGTACGATCGGCTGAGAGTACAAGCAAAAGCGATTTTCTTCTAAAGCTTGATTAATTTGCACCACCCACTGGGTTTCGCCGTGCTGTTTGATTAATTCTCGATCGCCTGCTTGATAAACCTGCACCCGGTTGCGGCCTTTATTTTTAGCAGCGTAGCAGGCAATATCGGCCGCGCTCAAAATCGCAGATGTCGATGCTGTTTTGGGATTAATTGCTACCAAACCGATACTGACGCCGATCGAAAAAGTTTTTTCCTGCCACCCAAACCGGAATCCCTGAATGCTTCGCAGCAGCGATTCTGCAACGTTCAATCCTCGTTCGACGGGACTGTTGTACAGGAGTACGGCAAACTCATCGCCGCCCAGACGCGCCAAAATATCGGTGTTGCGGATTTTGCTTTTAAATAGCTGGCTGACTTGGCGCAGCAGTTCGTCGCCTGCAGCGTGACCGGAAGTGTCGTTAACTATTTTGAAGCGATCGAGATCCAGGTAAAGCATAACGTGTTCTTGCCCGTAACCTTGAGCGCTGTGCAGGGCTTGTTCTAGCTGGTACTCAAATTCGCGGCGGTTGACTAATTGCGTCAGGGGGTCATGAGTTGCCTGCCAGGTGAGTTGCCGCGCTTGAGTTCGCACTTTGGTGACATCTCGGAACACAACGACGGCCCCGACAATTGCGCCGCTGCTGGCGTGGATGGGGGCGACGCAGTGGTCGATCGCAAATTCGCGGTTGTTGCGGGCAATCAGCAAGCTGTTGTGCCCGGGGTCAACAATCCGACCTTCGCACAAAGCGATTTCGGCGATATTTTCGGCCGGTCGCCGGGTAGTTTCGTCAACTATTCTCAGTACGCTGGCGAGGGGCAAACCTTTAGCTTCCCAGGTAGACCAACCCGTGAGTTTTTCGGCAACTGGATTAAGGGTGGAAATGCAGCCGCAGGCGTCAGTAGCGATTACGGCATCGCCGATCGATTGTAGAGTAACCTGAGCGAGTTCTTTTTCTTCAAAAAATGCTTTTTCCATGCGCTTGCGATCGCTAATATCCCGCTGCACCGATACCCAGTGGGTAACGTTCCCGGATGTGTCGGCAATGGGTACGCTGTTGAGTTCCACCCAATAAGTTGAACCGTCTTTGCGGTAGTTAATCAATTCCAAGCGTAGGGGTTCTCGGCGAGAGAAAGCACGGCGAATTTTAGCGGCTTGGGTCGGGTCGCTTTCTGGGCCGCGCAAGCAACTGGGGGTTTGTCCGATGATTTCTTCGGGTAGGTAGCCCGTCATTTGGGTAAAAGCTTCGTTGGCATAGATGATGCAGGGATCGGACATATCGCTGTGTCCCGCATCCATAATTACGATCGCGTCATTAGCGTTAACTACGGCAGATTCTAGCAGTTGCAGCCGCACCTCGGTCTGCACGCGGGTAGCGATTTCGCTTTCTAGTGTGGCGTTAGTCAAGCTGAGTGATGCGATCGCTTTTTGCAATTCGCTAGTCCTTTCTGCCACTGAATCGTAGAGAATATCAATTGCCCCGGACATTTCCATCGGGTCAAGTACGCGCAGTAAGTTGCTTTGAGTGACTATTCCCAGGAGCTCTCCTCGTTCCCCCGTTACTACTAACCTGCGGACTAAACGCTGCTGCATTTCCTGATGGGCTACCCACAGCGAGTCTTCTTGCTTGAGACTAAATAAGGGGTTACTCATCACAGTTTGGGCGATCGTTTGCGACAAATCTATATCTAAAGCTTGAAATTCCACGATATCCCGTTCTGTGACGATACCTACTGGAATTGGGAACGGTAAATTCATCGATAATTCTGTTGATTCAGTAATTACCACGCAGCTAACGCGGTGCTGCGCCATCAACTCGGCTAAACTCCTAACAGACGCGGATCGAGGCGCTTGAATGACTTGTGCGGTCATTACTTCTTTGACGCTGCGCATTTTTAAGATATTTGCGGGTTGCAGCATGGCTTGGCGAATGCTTTCCGGGGTAATTACTCCTAAGAGTTGACCCTGACTGTCCAATATTGGCAAATGGTTAATTCTTCGTTGTCGCAACAGAATTAGGGCGCTAAAAATGTCTTGAGTCTCGGATTTTGTCAGAGTTGCTGTTGGCTGCCTCATGACTTCTTCGATGGTGACACCTTTTAAGTTTTTGCCCGAGGCAATCAAATCGACAAGATCCCTATCCGTGAAGATTCCTTGCAATTGAGAATTTTGAACAGAGTGCGAGGAGAATTTTTCGAGAGATTTTTCCACGACAAAGACGCAGATACCTGTCGCGTCTCTGAACGCGCTTGATGTGGGGGGATTTGCGATTTCTGTTAGTTGCTGGTAGATATCAGTTGGTGGAATGTCTGTGTTTAGAGAGCAACTTGGGCGCCGTTGGCCCATTAGGGTAATTACTTCTGCTAGTGGGGTATCGGGCGCAACTGTCAAGGGGTAGCGGTCAATTACTTGATCTAAGGTTGGGAGATACTTGGAGGAATCGTTTTTGAGCATATTTAATTTAGTTTTGCGATCGGCTGGACTCTGCGACATTCCAAAAAAGTGCTGCTTTCCAAGCACTAGGTGGATTTTTACTGCGCTGCTGAGACCAAATTAAAATTTATTGTTAAAAATGCACCCGAGCTTGGGCCGGGGATCGGGCCCGTGACAGATCTCTGTCTACCTATAAAGTTATAAGCTTATCTTTATTTTAAATTAAATTTTCTGTCTCGTGACACTTTTATTAAAAACAATGTATTTTTTATGAACTTTTTGCGATAAAATCACCGCTAAAATCATCCATCGCATTGCTCCTCATCTCCATCTTCAGAAAGACGCATCTGTTGGCTATCGTAGCTAACCTAGAAAAGGTTACTACAAAAAGGCACTGTATTAAGTTCGGCAGTGTTAAGTTTTGCGAAATTAAGTTTTGCGAGCTTTTCGAGACCATATATGCGTTGTGGAGGGCAATCGATGTCACAGCCAAGCTGTGAATTCGATCGCAACTTGCGAAAACAACCGTGGTACGATTGTAGATATCAAGACAAGAACTTGAATACAGAGTCTGTGAGGAAAAGAGATTATGAAACGCCATCTATTAGCCGCTACTTTTTTAATTACCCCCCTACTGTTGGCCGGCCCGGCTCGGGCTGAAAACCCCCTTCACGTCAAACAGTTATTGTCAACCGGCCAGTGTTTCCAGTGCGACTTGGCCGGAGCAGATTTAACGGGAGCTCATTTAATTGGTGCTGACTTGAGAGAAGCAAATTTACGAGGAGCAAACCTATCTCATGCCAACCTCGAAGGCGCTGACTTGACGAATGCTAACTTGACGGGTGCTAACTTAACCGCAGTTTTCCTGACTAATGCCAGTTTAAATTACGCAGACCTCGATCGGGCAAATCTGACCGCGGCCATCATTAACACCGCTGACGTATCCGGCGCCTCAATGGAAGATATGAGAATCACTGATGCCAAAATCTACAATACCCAAATCGGCGTTGGCGGCAGCTACGACCAGTAAATTCCTTAAAAGAATGGAAAACGCCAATTTTCAGTTTAAAAACCCGGTTTCTCCCCAGAAACCGGGTTTTTAGTCTTTTTGTAGCGTGCCTCGGAGCCTCACACTTTCTCTAGTATTTCAAGCGAACAATCTGACGCACCCTACCACTACCCCTAAAAACCCAAATCAACCGCAATTCGGTGCGCGCAAGCAAACCCAGAAAACGCCACCGCATTTAAACCCTGTCCGGGAAACGTACTGTCACCCACACAATACAAACCAGGCATAGAAGTTCGATTAAACGGCATTCCCAGCAAACCCATTAGCTTCTGTCGGGGAATCGGCCCGTAAGTTCCGTCTTCGCGCCCCAAAAAGCGGCGGTGAGAGCGCGCCGTCCCAACTTCCATATAATCCAAACCGGCATCTAAACCGGGAAAAATCTTTTCTAATCTTTCAATGATTCTCCCTCCAGCCTCTTCCTTTTTATCCTCGTATTCCTGCTGCGAAAGTCCTTCCCACTCTTCCATCCAACTCGACGTAAAAGCGTGAACGATGTGATATCCTGCGGGAGCTAAATCCGGGTCTAGGACGGTCGGAATTGACACCAAAACAGTTCCCTCCGGCGCTTCCATTTTGTCCCAATCTTCTAACAAAATGTGGTGGCAGGCACTACCAGCAGGGATTACGCCTGCTTCCACTCCCAAATGCAAACTCAAGAAGCTGGGGGCTTTTTGATAGCGCTGCTGCCATTTCTTTTCGCTAGCGGGCATCTCTTCAGCGGGCAGCAATTTCTCAAAAGTATCCCACCGCGTGGCGTTAGAAACTATCCGCTTTGCCCGGTAAACTTCGCCGGTTGCTAGTTCGACTCCGACAGCGCGGCCTTTTTCTGTGATAATTTTTTTCGCCTTAGCTTTGTATTGAATTTTCCCGCCGCATTTTTCTAATCCTTCGACTAATTTTTGGGCAATTTGACCGACTCCGCCTTTGGGATAATTTATGCCGCCGTAATGTCTGTCGGAAAATACCATTCCGGCGTTAATCATCGGCGTCAAGTCTGCGGGTACTACAGACCAGTAGTAGCATTCCATGTCGATAAATTTCAGCAAAGTAGGGTCTTTTATGTAGCGCCGCGCAATGTCGCCAGTATTTTGAGGCAGATATTTTACTAATCCCAAACAGGCTAAAGGATTCTGAAAAAAGACTCGAACCAGATATCCGGGTTCTTCTAGGGATAGCAATTCCATCCCGTTGAGGCAGTTGAAGACGTTCCAGCATTCGCCGTAAAATTTGTGGATTCCTTGGCGTTCGTGAGGGAACCTGTCTGTTAACTCTTGCAAGTATTTGTCATAAGCCTGGGGAACTTCAAGTTCCAAGCCGCTGGGTAAGTGATAGTGAAGCTGTACGGGGTCGGGAATCGTTTCTAAGGTGACGTTGACTGCTTTGAGGGCGCGGGTGAGGAGGTTGGTGGTGCCGCGCTGTCCGAAGCCAAAAATCATGGAGGCGCCGACATCAAATCTGTAGCCTTCTCGATCGAAATATCCAGCGCTACCCCCCGGAATTGTATAGCTTTCGAGCACTAAAACTTTGGCTTTCTTAGCGGCTAGCTGGGTGGCTGTCACGAGTCCACCAATGCCGGAACCGATGACAATCACATCAAATTCTTGCTGTGAAGGGCGGGAGCTGGGAGAAAATAACTGGGATTGGGTAGGAGCTGACATTAGGTTAAAAATCTTAATATTTCTATGATTTTACAGTCGATCGCCCTCCCTGAACTGTTGCCTCTGCTATTTTCCCTTTGCATATCTAGCCTTCTGCCTTTTTCCCTCTTCCCTATTCACCCTTGACTTCTTGCGACTTCCCTCGCACTTCTTCCTTCTTCTTTTCCCAAAAAAAAATGCGGGAACAGTCTACCATTGCCGACTGCCCCCGTCTGCCGATCCTTTGAGAGGAGAACACTGAAAATTACTATAGCCTTGTTGCTAATTAATGTCAATACTATTAGAAAAATATTTCAATAAGCTCATGAAGGTCGATCGGCGAATGGGTTCTAACGGACGGCTTGTGGTTGTCGCAATAGTCCGGCAGCCCGGCAGTCCGGCGGAGGTTTGAACCCGCGACGGCAATCTTGAAAATGGTGCAAGATGTCGATTCTCACTCTCTGGCTTGTATGCGCCCTCAAGGATGTGATAAGTTGCAGAGAGCGATCGATCGCCCGTTGGCGAAGCCCTGGAAGAGGCTTGACCGCACCGCATAAAATCCTTCAAACCTAGCAATCTCCCCAAATTTCTAATGTCCCTGCAACTGCGCGTTTACGTTCCTCCGCATCCGTTAATTAAACACTGGCTGGCTGTTGCCCGCGACGCCGCCACCCCCTCGGTACTTTTTCGTTCTGCAATGACAGAATTGGGAAGGTGGCTGGCTTACGAGGCAATTAGAGAGTGGCTGCCGACAGTGGAAACAACGGTGCAGACGCCTTTGGCAGAATGTCCGGCGGCTTTTATCAACCCGGAAGCTCCGTTAGTTGTGGTACCGATTTTGCGGGCGGGTTTGGCGCTGCTCGAAGGAATTCAGACGGTTGTGCCGCTGGCGTCGGTTTACCACCTCGGCATGGCAAGAAATGAGGAGACGCTGGAACCGACTTGTTATTTGAACAAATTGCCGGCGCAGTTTATCCCGGAAACGCGGGTGATAATTAGCGAGCCGATGCTGGCGACTGGCGGCACGATTGTGGCGACAATGCAGGAATTGACGAAGCGGGGAATTGACCCGAGCTTGATTCGGATTATCTCTGTGGTGGCTGCTCCTCCGGCTTTGAAGAGGCTGAGTGCAGAGTACCCGAGTTTGATTATTTACACGGCAACGATCGACGAAATGCTGAACGAACAGGGCTTTATTGTACCTGGTTTGGGAGATGCGGGCGATCGAACTTACGGCACATGAACCAGTCAGTCAGTCAATTTTAGATTTTAGATTTTAGATTTTAGATTTTAGATCTTAGATTGACTCGACAGATAAATCTGGGGGCTTGTATGCGTCAGTCAATTTTAGATTTTAGATCTTAGATTGACTCGACAGATAACTCTCGGGCTTGTATCCATTTTTGGGTGCGGTAAGTTGTTCCAGGAATCAGTGGCTGAAATCTCCGGCGAAAAAGATGACCGAAAGCATCTAGGATACAAGCCCCCGAATTCATCCGTCCAGAAATAAAAAACCTGTCTCCGATGAAACTTGCCCCCCGAATTTATCCGTGGGGTCAATGCTTCAATTCTTTAATCTAAAATCTAAAATCTAAAATCTAAAATCGATTGACCCTGGTTTTGTAAAAGCAGGTACAGAGAAAGTTAGAATCAAAAGTACAAGTCAAAAATAAATAGCGTTTAGCACTCATTGCCCGTGAAACTTGATTCTGTACCGCCAAGCTTGTCTGCTTCTGACTCAGTAAACCCCTATTACGATTTGTCGCAACAGGTACAAATACAACTAAAAGAGGCTTCGGAGATTTGTGCTGCTTTAACCCCGGAGCAGGCTGAAATTTCAGTGGGTGCAAATCCCGATATTTGTCAGGAAGAAAAGAAACTGAAGTCGAAGCAGTGGGCAATTTTTGCCTCTACTTTTGCAACTATATTTTTTGCTGAAATAGGAGACAAAACTCAGCTCGCAATTTTGCTGATGACGGCTGAATCTCGCAATCCTTGGATTGTGTTTGCCGGTGCGGGTTCGGCTTTAATAGCAACCAGTTTGCTGGGAGTTTTGCTGGGAAGGTGGCTGGCCAATCGGATTGCTCCGAGAACTTTGGAGAGAGCAGCCGGAGTGATTTTGCTGGCGATTTCGGCGGTTCTGCTGTGGGAAGTGCTGGGTTAATTGTCTGCCTGTCGGTAAGTCCTAGATTTCTACAATAGCTAACTAAGAACTAAAAAACATGGACTGGCAACTTTTGGGAATAAGTTTTATTACAGTGTTTTTGTCAGAATTGGGAGACAAAAGTCAATTAGCTGCGATCGCCCTGGGCAGTAGTTGTAACTCGCCGCGGGCTGTATTTTTCGGTACGGCGTCGGCGCTGCTGCTGGCGAGTTTAATCGGCGTTTTAGTTGGGCAAGGCACGGCCGAGGTGTTGCCGGAACGACTGGTAAAGGCGATCGCGGCGATCGGATTTGCGGTGATGGGCTTGCGCCTGCTGTGGCCAAAAGCGGATGTACCGGAAGCATCCGAGTAGGGCGTGCCGTCAGTCGATTTTAGATTTTAGATTTTAGATTTTAGATTTACTCCACAGATGAATCTGGGAGTTTGAACAAGAGTCTAAAATTTTGCTCTCTCCACGACAGGATTCGGGGGCTTGTATCCGTTTTTGGGCGGGGTTAGGAAACTTGACAGTAGACTTATTGCATTAAATATTTGATTGATAGGGAAACTGCAGATGCAACTCAGGTGCATTTCAAGATAGGAGAGCGAATGCCTGCAATTTAAGCCGAGTTTACGATCGCTATAATTTTAAAAATTAGCGGGGGGCGTAAATCCACGCCCCCCGCCGCTGCAGGTTGAGTTTTTTTTCAGCTCAACCTCTGAAGCTTGTGTCGATTAAACTTGGTTTTGGTAGCACCAGCCGAGCAGCGTACCGGCGACAGCCAACTTCAGCGCTTCCAAGCCAAAATAGCCTTGGTGCAGTTGATTCATCCCGGCGGGCACTTCTGCTGCTGAATCGAACAGATTTAGCTGCATTCCCAAGGCGCTCATTTGGGGCGTCAGGGCGTAGGTGTCAATCAGGGCGATCGCCAGAAGTACCAATGATAATAAGATTGCTGTGCGGCTGCGCTTGCCGAAGTCACCGACTAAATTGCTCAAAACCATCACACCCGTTGCCACCAGGCCCGCACAGATTAACTCAACGCGGTTGAATCCCCAGAACATTAAATTTCCGGCCGTTGCAAACTCGGGAGATGTCGTCATGCCAGATACGTAGAGACTCGGCATAATTACTAGATCCAAAATCAGGCTACCGCTGACCCAGAAAATTAAGGCCACCATGACAATTGCTTGCCAGCGGGGTTTTATTGATTCCACTCTTGATGTTGTAATAGCTGTCATATAATTAGAGCCTCTAAAATTTTCTTCTGCCTTTTCTAGAGTTTAACTAACTTTTTTCTCAAATCGTGTTAAGTAATTTTAAATTAATGGTAACTTTTGTGTAACAGAGCCTGAAGAATTGTTAAGCTCACTTATGTTTATCATCACCTGCGTTAACTAATACTAATTCGGAAAAAGTAAGGAATAAATTAATAATTACTCACAGGACTTACGCACTGCGACCAAAGACATCGGTTTTTGACCGTTATTAAACCGCTATAACGTATGTTCATAAAAAAAACCGGGTTTCTGCGTCCACGATTAACTCCTCATTTAACTTTAATGCCTAAACTTCAATTATCATCTTGGTTGCCCCGTCTCCCCCCTCCAGTCTGGATTCTTGCCGCCGGCAGATTCCTCTCCCAAAGCGGCACCGGTTTTACTTTATTTTACGCGCCGATATTTTTTGTCGATCGGGTCGGTTTATCTGCTACTGCTGTTGGGATTGGTTTGGGTAGCGGTTCCATTTCGGGAATATTCGGCAGAATTTTGGGCGGTTCTTTTTGCGATTCCCAATTTTGGGGAAGGCGGCGAACTTTATTGCTAGCAGCAATTATTTCGGCTGCCGCTTCTTTTATACTGGCGGGGACTAATGATTTCCCCGGCTTAATTGCGGGCAATTTACTGATGGGTTTTGGCGTGGGTTTGTATTGGCCCCCAACTGAGACGATGGTGGCAGATTTAACCGAGGGCGAACAGCGACAGGAAGCTTTTGCTTTGACGCGACTGGCTGATAATTTGGGTTTGCAAGTTGGGATTATTTTTGGCGGTTTGTTGATTGAGGTAACGGGGAATTATCGATCGCTCTTTATTATTGATGGTATCTCGTTTTTAGTGCTATTTGCGGTAGTTGCGATCGCGATCGCCGAAACCTACAAACCAGCTAATTCAGCGGATAGAGGCAAAAAAAATCGGGAAAATGGCTGGATGGTGGCGCTGAGCGATCGCAGTCTTCTAGTTTATGCTTTAGTAAATACTCTGTTCACATTATATATTTCCCAAATCCAAACGACAATGCCGCTGTACTTTAGCAAGTTTGTCGCGGTGGGGACGGAAAAAGGCTTTTCAACTGGTACAATTACCGTTTTGTTTGCTTTTAGTACGTTTTTAACTGTGGCTTTGCAACTGCCGGTTGTTAAAGCTTTGAGGCCATTTTCTCATCCAAAAGCTTTGATGATTTCTGCGCTGCTGTGGGGAATGGGATTTATTGCGATCGGCTTGACGGGAATGGCTGCAACTGGCAATCTATTGTTAGCTGTTTTAGGCTTGAGTTTTTTGTCGGTTGCGACTGTTGCTTATACGCCTTTTGCTTCTGCTTTGGTGGTGGATTTAGCGCCAGAGTCTTTACGCGGGGTGTATTTGGCGGTTAATTCTCAGTGTTGGGCGATCGGCTATTTAATCGGGCCGCCGCTGGGCGGTTTGGCTTTGGATAGAGGTAAATGGGCGGCGGATAATTTTTGGTTGGGTTTGGCTTTGAGTGTCGGCGCGGCTATTTTTATTTTGCAAAAGCTCGATCGAATGTTGAAAAGTAGAATCTAATATTCAGTTGTTCGTTTAGGACTAAGACCAAAAAACCCGGTTTCTGCGTCAATATCTCTCGGTTTGATACCACGATTTTTCAGAGAGAAACCGGGTTTGTGACCCCGCGTGCGTCCAAGACTGTAGTTGTTAGCATTAACAGTCAACAGTCAACTGTTAACCGTCAACTAACTAATTTATTTTCGTCGATCGCCCAATTTGCGGTAAACTTCTCTCAAATCAACTTGATGGTGAGCCAAAGCAACCAAAGCGTGATAAAATAAATCCGCAACTTCCCCAGCAATCCCCTCTTTGTCGTCATCTTTGCAAGCCATCACAACTTCCGCCGACTCTTCGCCAATTTTCTTGAGAATTTTGTTGTCGCCTCCCTCGAATAACTTGCAAGTATAAGAACTTTCGTTAGGATTGTCGCGGCGATCGCAAATTACCGCAAATAATTGAGATAACATATCCCCTGGCGGCGGTGAAATTTCCCCATCAACTTGGTGAAAACAACTTCTTTCTCCTGTGTGACAAGCAATATCTCCGACTTGTTCGACAGTCACTAGCAAAGCATCACTATCGCAGTCGTAACGCAGTCCTTTGACATTTTGAACGTGTCCCGAAGTCGCCCCTTTCGGCCACAATTCGGAACGAGAACGACTCCAGAACCAAGTTTGCCCGGTAGAGAGCGTTTTTTGCAGCGACTCGCGATTCATCCACGCCATCATCAACACCGTACCGTCCAAATAATCTTGGACGATCGCAGGCACTAAACCGCGATCGTCGTAACGAATTTTTTCAATTGGGATCGATCGGCTCAAACTTGATAAATCAGTAGTAGACATAATTTTATTTCAACTTGGTAATTTAGATTAACGCTTTCCTGTCGGAGATTTTTTTTAATTAACCGCAGAGAACGCAGAGGACGCAGAGGAAGAGAAGAGAGGAGATTTAGGAAGTGATGGACAAATTGTCAAGAACTATTTTACAAAATATTACACTTTAGGGCGATTCCCTACGGGATAGCTTCGCTTCACGGTGGTAGTGCGACAAAGCCCGAAAAACCCAAGCTGCTATTGCTACTCATTGGTTTGTACCCTAAAATCTATTAACATAGTTTCCTTGAATCGACCTAACCATTATCCTGAAGTCGCTATAAAAGTATCCTACCAACAACAGACGTTCACTAAGGAGAAAACATTGGTTTCCACAACCTTGAAAACCACGAAATCAGAAGAAATTTTTGCCGCTGCCCAGAAGTTGATGCCAGGTGGCGTCAGTTCCCCCGTCCGCGCCTTTAAATCTGTAGGCGGACACCCCATCGTCTTTGACCGGGTAAAAGGAGCTTACATTTGGGATGTTGACGGCAACCAATATACCGACTACGTAGGCACTTGGGGCCCGGCAATCTGCGGCCACGCCCACCCCGAAGTCATCAAAGCCCTTCACGAATCTTTAGAAAAAGGTACGAGTTTCGGAGCACCGTCGCTGTTGGAAAACGTGCTCGCGGAAATGGTCATCGATGCGGTTCCCAGCATTGAAATGGTGCGATTTGTCAACTCGGGCACCGAAGCCTGTATGGCCGTTTTGCGGCTGATGCGAGCTTTCACCGGACGCGATAAACTGATTAAATTTGAAGGCTGCTATCACGGGCACGCCGATATGTTCTTGGTAAAAGCAGGTTCCGGGGTCGCAACTCTGGGCCTTCCCGATTCTCCGGGCGTGCCGAAATCCGTTACCGCTAACACCCTCAACGCTCCCTACAATGACTTAGAAGCAGTAAAAGCTTTATTTGCCGAAAATCCGGGCCAGATAGCAGGCGTAATTCTCGAACCAGTGGTGGGGAATGCCGGTTTTATTACCCCAGATGCAGGTTTTCTCGAAGGTTTGCGGGAAATTACCAAAGATAACGGTGCTTTGTTAGTTTTTGATGAAGTAATGACCGGTTTCCGTATTGCTTACGGTGGCGCCCAAGAAAAATTCGGGGTAACACCGGACTTAACAACATTAGGAAAAGTCATTGGCGGCGGTTTGCCGGTGGGAGCTTACGGCGGACGGCGGGATATTATGGCTATGGTGGCTCCTGCTGGGCCGATGTATCAAGCGGGTACGCTTTCGGGCAATCCTTTGGCGATGACTGCTGGGATTAAGACTTTGGAATTGCTGCAAAAACCCGGCACTTACGAACAGTTGGATAAGATTACCAAAAAACTCTCCGAGGGATTGCTACAAATTGCTAAGGAAACCGGGCACGCGGCTTGTGGCGGGCAAATTAGCGGGATGTTTGGCTTGTTTTTTGCGGCTGGGCCGGTTCACAATTACGATCATGCGAAGAAGTCGGATTTGACGAAGTTCAGCCGCTTTCACCGGGGAATGTTGGAGCACGGAATTTACCTGGCTCCTTCGCAGTTTGAGGCGGGATTTACTTCTTTGGCTCATACTGACGAAGATGTCGATCGAACTTTGGCTGCAGCTCGCGAAGTGATGGCAAGTATTTAACGTTTGTAGTAAGGACGTTTGTCCTTAAAACTCAGGAATAAATGATTGAAGTCCTTGCTGTTTTTTTGGCAGTAAGGACTTTAATTGTTAACTTTGTTAACTGCTACCCAATCCGGGTTAAAAACCTTTTTGTCAGGGCTTACGCAAGGGGGCTAGAAACCCCGTTTCTCTGAGATTTTGCGACGACTCACGAGAAATATAGGAAGAAATCGGCTTTCTGAGGTATTGTTTTTTTCGGATGACCTAATTAATGAGGAATGACTAATGCCTGCTGACTCCATTAGACTTGAATTGCATACATTCGCTTTTCTATCTTGAAATGCCTCTGCGTTGCATATGCGGTTTCCCTGTCGATCAAAAGTTTATGCAATAAGTCTAATGACTACTGACTACTGACTCAATCAATTATTGATAAATTCACTTTCACAGATAATCGAGTCTCTGCTGTCCAAATCTTCTTGATCCCAGATCGAGTTTAATGCTGCCGAACTTAAGGAAGTTGACATCGTATGTAATGTTGTGTTGTAGTATTCTACAGCATTATTAAGTTCCACCTGCGGCGCTTCTTTGAAGTACGAATTAATATCAGGCGTGCACCGCTGGGCTTGGTAGTATACATAAGCTTCAGCATTAATGCACATTACGAGGTAAAAATCCTTATTTGCTGCCGTAACATCTCCGAGTTTATAAAGCGCTAAACCCCGGTTGAGATAAGCTTTAACATAGTTCGGATCGAGCTCCACTGCTTTGTTAAAGTCTTCAATTGCAAGCTGCATTTGTTTTAATTTATAGCGAACGCAACCTCTGTTATAATACGCATAAACATTTTTTGGATCGATGCCGAGTACAGTGTTGTAATCGGCGATCGCCTGCGTATTGTCTCCTAATTGGTGATAACAGAGACCGCGATTTATGTAAGCTTTGATATATCTAGGATTCAAGCGCAGCGTTTCGTTAAAGTTCTCCGTTGCTGCCTCCTTTTCTCCCAAAAGGTAGTAAGCGCGCCCCCGGTTGTAATAGGTTTTATAATTGTGGGAATTGATAGAGAGAGCTCGATTGTAGTCTTCTATTGCTTCTTCGTAATGTCCTAAATTAGCAAGTACGAGTCCTCGGTTGTTGTAGATAGCGTGGCTGTCAGGCTTAGTTGCTAAAGCGCAGTTGAGATCGTCAATGGCCTTTTCGTGTTCTCCGAGATGGCGCCAAGCATTCCCTCGATTCAGGTAAGCCTCGAACAAATTAGGATTGATATCTAGCGCTTGGCTGAGGTCTGCGATCGCTTTCTGGTAGTCTTTCATGTAATAGTAAACCAAGCCGCGATTGTTATAGGCTTTGGCATGGGCGGGATTGACTTGCAGTATGCGATCGAAATCGTCGATCGCCGCTTCATAGTTTCCTTTCTTGGCGCTGTGCAAACCGCGCTTGTAAAATTGTTTGAGGTTCATAGGTCAACTTTCAGGATTGCTTGATTCTGGGGGTTGATTCCTTTGCTGTCAGCGTTGAGTTCGACAGCCGTTAATCTGTTGAAAGAGCATCCACCAGCGGTCAGAGTAACTCTTGACTGGTTCCCGGCAATCTACCCTAAACAGGATTTTAGGTTTATTTTAACAGTAGCTAAATCCTGTGGAAAGAGTCTGCACCTCGGCTGGATTTACTTTGTCAGTTCGATTGTTTACCCGATCGACTCGATCTGAAAAGCCTAGTTTTAATTGGTAGTCTGTGTCTCTTGATGCGGCTGCGATCGGCTCGATCGCCAAATTAACTTTGAGACAGCTACTGAGTATAAATTGTTACACTCACTCCTACAGAGTAAACTTTATATTTTGTTGAGAAACTTCGTCTCAGTATTTGCAGCAGCACGTCTCTACAAACTTTTGTTAGCTAATTACCAATTACCGATTGATTTCCTCTTCCACATAAACAGTCAATTTCTCCAAATCTGGAAGTTCGATCAATTCTTGTTCCTTTTCCTTGACCGACACGGGCATCATCACAGGTTTACGCTGCTCGATCCAGCAACTCGCCAGCGGTAAAGTTTGTTCCAAATCTTCCAAAGGCCTGGGAATTACCATCACCGCGTTCAACTCGCCAATTCGCTCAGCTTCGTACATCCCCGCTTCTACGGCTACTGCTACATCTGCAACTGCACCGCGAATAATTGCCGTGCACAAACCGGCGCCAATTTTCTCGTAAGCTGCCAAGTGTACGTCAGCGGATTTGAGCATAGCGTCGCAAGCGCCCACCATTGCCGGAAATCCCCGGGTTTCGAGCAAACCGATCGCCTGATTGCTAAGCCGAGAATAACTGCCTTTTTCCGAAAGTTCAGTCAGCCGAAAGCCGATCGGCAAAACCACTTCCAAATTAGCCAAAGGTCTAGGAATCACCAACTTAGAAACAAACTGCCCGAACTGTTCGGCAGTTTGAGCTCCAGCTTCCACAGCCAAACGCACATCCGAAATTCTGCCGCGGACGATCGCCGTACAGTGACCGGAACCAATTTTTTCGTATCCTACTAAAATCACCCCTGCCGACTTCAGCATCATGTCAGCAGTCCCCACAATAGCCGGAAAACTCTTGGTCGATACCAAACCCAAAGCAGTGTCTTTGAAGTATTCCTGGCGCTGCGATCGCTCTTCGTGACTGTTACGATCTGTTTGTTCGTCCATCTTCTATTACCTTTAGAAACTTCCCAAAATAAAAATTTGTTGATAGTTTTAGTTTCTCAGATGAGAAGACAGACTGCACGAGCTACAAGACACTGATTGCTGCTGCAAGGTCTGACAAATTGCTGAGCTACCAATAATTATGAGATTACCTATTTATATTTGATCTTTCTGCCTTCAGCATAGCTGCCTTTTGCCGAAATGACGGCTACCCGGAACCGCCCGATAAAGTTTGACCGTTTTCCTCCGATCGATTAAAAGCTTGCCGGTGCGGAAACAGCGTTCCCAGCAGCCGATTGATGTGAGCTTGGCCGTACAGAATAGTTGGCGTCTCCCCTGGTTGGGGCGGCTCTGCGGCTGTGGATTCCGGCGGCTCTGTGGCCGTCTCGGGCGTAGTTTGTGGCTGTGTTTGGGGGGGTTCTGGTGGATCGATCGGTTTATCGACTGGTGGCGTAGTGGCTTCGGGGGTTTCTGGTGATGTTGGCGCTGCTGTTGGCGCTGCTGCGGTTGCTTCTGCTGCGGCTTGGCGGCTGGTATCTCCGATTAGAGAACCTGCTGGAATAATTTGCATTTGGTCGATACAAGGATCGATCAGTGTCGTCCCGGCGCCAATACAGGCATTTGCCCCGATCGTTCCCGCACCTACCACCAGCACCCCTGCACCCAGAATAACCCCCGCCTCGATTTCGAGAGTACCTTCACGGGCGTGAAGGATAACTCCCATGCCGATACACACACCGGCGGCGATCGATATCCGGCTGCCCGGAGCTGCTTGCAGGATTGCTCCAGGGGCGATCGCCGCACCCTCATTCACAACTACATCGCCACTCATCAAAATCTGAGAGTTGCTACTTAATTGCAGTGGCGATAAATACATTCAACTTCACCATGAAAAGAGCTATTTTTTTAGATAAAAGAAATTTAAATTATGGGTTTTCTCGACTGATAAATTTAACCATGTCAATCTAAGAAACGATAATTTACTAATGAGAAGCTTGATGCTTTAACGTTTTATAGAAACTTTCAGAAGATTCTAGATTTTGACCAACATTTTTCAATCGAGCTTTTTGATCTCACATCCCTTTTCAATCTGCTTGGGTTTCTCCCGCAGGCCCTAGCGCGAGGGCTTAACGGGAGAAACAGGCTAATTACCAGGCAAATTAAGGTCGTTGGATAATTTCTTCGAGTACCCGGCGCTTCGCCTTGGAGTCGATGCCAAGCAAGCGGACGTACTCGCCGCTGTGTTCTTTGAGACAGCTTTCGAGGGCCGAAATCACTTCGGATTCGCGGTTCGATGTGATCGATGCGCAACTGCTCCAAGAACCGGTGCGGAAACGCCGCGCGTCGGCGTGTTCCGTGCCAATTTTGTAGCCTTGGGAAAGCAGGTTGCGGATTTGGTCGATCGTCTTGCCGCTCAACATTCCGCTGCTCGGCGCCGAACCAGTCGTCGTGGCTTTGTATCCCGATGTTGCTGCAGACTTAGATGTTGCTGCCGGCTGAGCTGATTGACCAACCGGGCCGTCGGGACGCTGAATAATTTCTTCAACTATGCGTCGCTTAGCTTTCGGGTCAATCCCGATCAAGCGCACGTACTCGCCCGGATACTGATTCATCACAGCTTCCAAAGCAGCGATCGCCTCAGATTCGTTTCTGACTTGCAGCGAAGCCCCGCTTTGCCAAGAACTCGTGCGGAAGCGGCGCGCGTCGGCGTGTTCCGTCCCCACCTTGTAGCCTTGAGCTAGCAAGCCGCGAACCTGAGCCACTGTTTCGGCACTCAATTTTCCGCTTGACACGGAACCGCTATTGTGGTTAGAAGCTTGTGCAACTTTACCGTTAAATTGGTGAGTTTTCGCGCCGTTAGAACCGTTAGAGCCGTTGTCTCCCGGTCTTTGGACGATTTCTTCTAGTACCCGGCGCTTGGCTTTGGTGTCAATCCCGATCAAGCGGACGTATTCTCCTTGGTGTTCAGCCATGCAAGCTGACAAAGCCGCGATTACTTCAGAGTCGCGCTTTGAGGAAATCGGGCCGCAAGTGCGCCAAGAACCGGTCCGGAAGTGTCGCACGTCGGCGTGTTCGGCTCCCACGCTGTATCCTTGAGCTAGTAAATTGCGGATGCTATCGGCAAGAGTTGGACTCAATTGGGTGCCGGCATTGGTAGAATATTTGGTTTGAGTCATATTTGGGTCTGTACTTTTCTCGTTGCGAATTGGTGCTAGACAGGCGATGTTCTCAGCGCAGCGATAACCCGTTCTCAGAGCGTCATTGATGCCGATGACATGGGTCGCAAATTGAACGTCAGAATCTTGAACGTCAGGCAAGCGATCGGCTTGCTTCTGATTAGTGATGATGGCTCCCGAAGGCACGTACTTACCGGCGGGAATCTCCACATCTTTAATTAGTACGTGCATCATGACAATGCAGCCTTTGCCCACTCTGGCATTGAACACCGTAGAGCGAAAGCCGATAAAGCTATCCTCGCCCACGTAGGCAGGGCCGTGAATTAAACTCATGTGGGTGAGGGAAGTATTTTTCCCCACCCACACAGAATAGGACTTGCCGTCGTCTCCTGTGACTCGGCCTTGTTCTAGGCCGTGAATCACTACTCCGTCTTGAATGTTGCTTCCTTGTCCGATATAAAAAGGAGTGCCTTCATCGGCGCGGATAGATGTCCCCGGGGCAATCATCACATTAGAACCGATATGCACATCCCCAATAATGTTAGAAAAGGAATGTACGAAGGCGGTATCGTGAATTTTGGGCTCAGCCAAGTTTTTCGACCAAGGCGTCGGGGGAGCCGCAACGTTGCGGACTGCCATAAATTAAGTTCTCCTAAACTGAAAAATCTTTTTGTTAGTTGTTAGTTGTTAGTTGTTAGTTGTTAGTTGTTAGTTGTTAGTTATTTTTCCACTAACTGCTAACTGCTAACGGTTGCAACTAGCGGTAGGGGTCGTCTTTTTTACTGTAAATGAGGCGGTTTTCTACATTGACAGTATCTATAATGCCTACTACCAGAGCATCGATCGGACGGTTTTCGCTTCCTGGCGCGATCCGGGCTGCGCTGCCTCGGGTTACTAAAACCCATTCATCGATACCAGCGCCCACACAGTCAGCGGCTACCTCATAACCGGGAACTGGCGAACCTTCATCATCGATGAATTGCAGCAGTAGAAATTTCGATCCTCTCAGCGTCGGCTCTTTTTGGGTACTGACAACTGTGCCGAGAACTTTGGCCATTTGCATTTTAGGTAATAGGTAATAGGTAATTGGTAATTGTCATTTTTACACTGTCACTTGTCTTTTTTTTATTAGCTTTCCTCAGTCCGCTGTCCGCCTTTTAGAGCTTCGTCTAGTAACTAATGACTCATGACTGATGACTGATGACTAATAACCAATATCCCATACCCACCTCAATTAAAAATTAAAAATGCTAATTTAAAAACATCGCGATTTTTAATTTTTAATTACCAAACGCCCCTAACAGCCGATCGCCTATCTTACGATCTGTTGAGAGGGCGAATGCCGCTCACGCCTTCGCGGAACTGTTCTACAGCTTCGGTGTAGCGAATCGGCAGCACGTACTCTAAGTTTTCGTGAGGGCGGGCGATAATGTGGGTGGACATCACTTGTCCGCCGTTAACGCGCTTCACCGAGTCTACTCCGGCGGCGACGGAAGCTTGCACTTCCGAGACATCTCCTCTAACAATAACTGTAACCCGAGCGCTACCGATTTTTTCGTAGCCTACCAAGGTGACGCGGGCTGCTTTTACCATCGCGTCAGCAGCTTCTACAACTGCGGGGAAGCCTAAGGTTTCGATCATGCCAACTGCAATTGCCATTGGTTTTACTCCTGATTGAATATTTGGGGAACTAAACAGTTAATTTTTGACGATCGCACTAATTTTCGTCAAACGAAATTTCTGTGCGCTAAGAACTTAGTAGCCTCGGAACTGTTCTACTGCTTCTGTATATCGAATTGGCAGAACGTATTCTAGGTTTTCGTGGGGGCGAGCGATGATGTGGGTAGACACGACTTCTCCGCCGTTCACCCGCTTGACTGATTCCACTCCTGCTGCGACTGAGGCTTGGACTTCCGACACGTTGCCGCGCACAATTACGGTGACGCGGGCGCTGCCGATTTTTTCATAGCCCACGAGGGTAACGCGGGCTGCTTTGACCATAGCGTCGGCAGCTTCCACAACAGCGGGAAAACCTTTTGTCTCAATCATTCCCACGGCAATTGACATTTTTGAATCTCCTAGAGGATTAGTGAAATTACCGTTACAAATCTTTGAGAAATCTAAAAATTTGGACGGGGAGGCCCACATTATTTAGTAATGCAGTGTAAAGCTTCCTATCCTATAAGAATAGGGGAAGCTGTCCACCTTGACAATATAAACTAACATCATAATGTTTAATAACAAAAATTAAAATATTTTATGTTACTTCAAATAATTTAATATTTATTTAATAAAGTTAATATATAGACGAGTAGATGCCGGCGGCGATCGGGGATTGGAGTAAGTAAAAATACTTGTAAAGTAGAGTTCGGTATGTGAAGCCGGGGCCGATCGGTGCCGGGAAACTTGGGCATTTCAAAAAGGGGGATCGCGGGGAAACCGGCAAAAAAGGCAGTCTTGGCTGAGAGGCAGGCATTTTTTTCTTTGAGTGCCGAGCCTGCTCAGGCGGTAATTTTATATTGAGAGAATTTTCAGTTTTGATGCTTTAATGTATAGTTAATATTGTTGAGTGCAAATTATTTTGCCAGAACTATACGATCGGGTTTAGTCAAAGTTTTAGGGTATCGCGCGATCGCCCGCGACTGTTTTTGTATAAACGCAGCCGGTAATTTGAAATTTAAGGGATAGATTAAATGACTCAATTTCTCCTCCAAGCCTGTTGGTGGGTACCTTTATATGGCTTAATAGGCGCAATTTTAACTTTGCCGTGGTCTACGGGCACCGTTCGCAGAACAGGCCCGAGACCTGCAGCTTACTTCAATTTGCTGATGACGGTGTTGGCTTTCATACACGGGTCAGTTATTTTTACAGCGACTTGGGATCAACCGCCCCAACAGTTGCTGGTGCACTGGGTGCAAGCAGCAGATTTAGATTTGTCTTTTGCAATAGAAATCTCCACCGTCAGCGTCGGAGCAATGGAGTTAGTTAGTGTTCTGAGTTTGCTAGCACAAATTTACGCTCTAGGCTACATGGAAAAAGACTGGGCGCTAGCTCGATTTTTTGGGCTGATGGGTTTTTTTGAAGCGGCAATTAGCGGCATTGCCATTAGCGACTCGCTGCTTCTAACTTACGCTTTGTTGGAAGTGCTGACGCTTTCAACTTACTTGCTAGTCGGGTTTTGGTACGCTCAACCGCTGGTAGTAACAGCCGCTAGAGATGCGTTTTTAACAAAGCGTGTAGGAGACGTGCCGCTGCTGATGGGAGTAGTGACGCTTTCAACTTTAGCGGGAAGTTTGAATTTTTCCGATTTGGAAACATGGGCTGAAACTGCAACTTTGTCTCCCGTAGTGGCGACTCTTTTAGGTTTGGCTTTAATCTCCGCACCTACGGCCAAATGCGCTCAATTTCCCTTCCATTTGTGGCTCGACGAGGCAATGGAAGGGCCCAACCCGGCTTCGATTATGCGGAATACCGTAGTTGTGGGCGCTGGGGCTTATGTTTTGATTAAACTTCAGCCTGTTTTAGCGCTGTCGCCGATCGCAGATGCGGTGCTGGTGGTTTTGGGTGCGGTGACTGCTGTTGGCGCTTCCTTGGTGGCGATCGCCCAAATCGACATAAAAAGAGCACTATCGCATTCTACCAGCGCTTCTTTGGGTTTGGTGTTTATCGCCGTAGGACTAAATCAAGTTGACATTGCTTTGCTGTTGCTGTTCGCGCACTCGATCGCCAAGGGCTTATTATTCATGAGCATAGGGTCAGTTATTGCGACCACTAACACTCAAGATTTAACAGAAATGGGGGGGTTGTGGTCGAAGATGCCTGCCACGACTACCGCTTATTTAGTAGGCGCTGCGGGGATGGTGGCGCTGTTGCCTCTAGGCAACTTTTGGGCGATGCGGCGCTGGCTCAACGGTTTTTGGACCCTGCCTTTGTGGCTGGTAATTGTGTTGCTTTTGGTTAATGGTTTGACGGCGCTAAATTTAACTCGCATATTCGGTTTAGTGTTTGCTGGAAAACCGCAGCCGAAAACTCGCAGAGCTCCAGAAGTCGGTTGGCAGATGGCTTTGCCGATGGTAATTTTGACCGTAATGGGGCTGTTGGTGCCTTGGATGTTGCAGGAGTGGCAACTGTTAATTAGTTGGACAGGGCCTTGGGCGGAAACGGGGGATTTTGATACTTTAAATTTGCTGTTGAAGACTCTGCATATTCCGCTGTTAATGTTATCTGGGTTGATTGGCGTTGCGGTTGGGGTGGCGATTTATTGGTACGGGGTGTTACCTCGACCGGTACGGCTGCCGGTTCCGGCGCTACAGGATTTGTTTGCTTACGATTTTTATATCGATCGAGTTTACCGCGTGACAGTCGTTTGGGCTGTGGCTTCTATTTCTAAAATCAGCGCTTGGACTGACAAATATGTGGTGGACGGGGCGGTGAATTTGTTTGGTTTTGCAACAATTTTCAGCGGCGAAGGGTTGAAGTACAGCGGCACCGGTCAGTCGCAGTTTTATGTGTTGACGATTGCGTCGGGGGTTGCTGTGTTGCTGGCGTTGATTATTTGGCAGTTTTAAACTGCCGATGAGGGCAGATGAATTTATTTGGGGGTTTGTCTGCTTTCGATCTAATTTTATTCAATTTTAAACCGCAGATGAGGGCAGATGAACACAGAGGAACGCAGATAATTTTATTCTGGGTTTATCTGCTTTTTTATTGAATTTTACTCAAACTCGATCGGCTACAATTCGGCAACCGGAACTTCCCAACCGGGGAAAAGTTCGGGACTTGAAATCATGTCGCCCTCTCTCAATACAACTGGCTCGGCTGTCGTAGTGTAAATTGTTATTGGGCGCTTGTCCGGGTCGATTAATATTCCTACTTTGGTTCCGCTTTCGATAAATGATAGAATTTTTTCTCGGAGGGGTTTGAGGTTATCGGACTGAGATTTGATTTCTACAGCTAAGTCGGGAACGAGTTCGGCAAAATACCTTTTACTTTTTTTGAGGCGATCGGCTACTACAAACGAAACGTCCGGTGCTGTAAGATTTGAATAGGGGAGAATAAACCCGCCGCTGGACTCAAACACTCGTCAGAGTTTGCGGGGTTTTGCCCAGTTAAGCAAAAGTCTGCCAAACTCAAGTCCAATTTCGCTCGATACAATCTCTGATGGGCCTCTAACGATAATCTTCCCGTGTACGAGTTCTAATTGGTAGTCTAGATGTGCTTCCGAGAGTATAGCTTGCAGTTGTTCCAAGCCGGCAACGGTGAGGCGGGTGGAAGGATAATCGGATTTATTTGGCAAATCTTCTCGATCGGTAAGACTTGAGGTAATAGGAGGATTCCAGAAACATTTGAATCTATGTTAACAAGAAAAGCAGCAGGACACTTTTTTATTCAGTTGCTTTGCGTTAATGTTAAATATAGTTCTAAAAACGGCGTAACAAAGGAAAGTTTTAATTGATGCTCAGTGCTTTAATCTGGATACCAATGTTGGCGGCGGCTCTGATTGGGTTCTGGCCCGGTTCAGTGAACTCTAAAATAGTTCGCAATCTCGCGATGGCCATTGCGGGCATAACTTTTATTCTCTCGGTGCTTTTGGCAGCTCAGTTTGATGCCAGTACGAGTCAGTTGCAGTTTTCGGAATTTGTTCCTTGGATAAATGCTTTGGGATTGAATTACAATCTCGGCGTTGATGGTTTGTCTCTGCCTTTGGTAATTTTAAATACTCTGCTGACAGGGCTAGCTATTTACGCTACGGATGAGTCGATCCGCAGACCTCGACTTTATTATTCTTTGATGCTGTTAATTACAGGCGGCGTAACAGGGGCTTTTTTATCTCAAAATTTGCTGCTATTTTTCCTGTTTTTTGAGGTAGAATTGATTCCCCTTTACCTGTTAATTGCGATTTGGGGAGGCGAGCGCCGGGGTTATGCTGCTACTAAGTTTTTAATCTATACTGCATTTTCGGGAATTGTGCTGCTGGCTGCTTTCTTGGGGACTGGTTGGCTCAGCGGTGCTTCTAGTTTCGATATGGTTGGTGCCGCGGGCGCATCGCATTTGCAAGGAGGATTGCCATTGCCTTTGGTAAGGCAAATTGTTTTGCTGGCAGGGGTATTGCTGGCTTTTGGAATTAAGATGCCTTTAGTGCCTTTTCATACTTGGCTGCCGGATGCTCACGTAGAAGCTTCGACGCCGGTTTCGGTGCTGCTGGCGGGGGTGCTTTTGAAGCTGGGAACTTATGGGATGCTGCGCTTTGGTTTGGGTTTGTTTCCAGATGCGTGGGCGGTGGCGGCGCCGACTTTGGCGAGTTGGGCGGTGGTGAGTGTGCTTTACGGGGCGAGTTGCGCGATCGCTCAAAAAGATATGAAAAAAATTGTAGCTTACAGTTCGATCGCTCACATGGGCTACATTTTGTTAGCTAGCGCCGCAGCTACTCCGATTAGTATGCTGGGAACTGTTTTGCAAATGGTTAGCCACGGTTTAATTTCGGCGCTGCTATTTTTGAGTGTCGGCGTTATTTACAAAAAATCCGGCACCCGCAACATCGACGTGCTCAAAGGTTTATTCAATCCCGATCGCGGTTTGCCGATGATTGGCAGTTTAATGATCCTCGGCGTGATGGCTAGTGCCGGCATTCCGGGTTTGGCTGGATTTATTGCTGAATTTTTGATCTTTCGGGGCAGTTTGCCAGTGTTTCCCGTGCAAACTTTCCTCTGCATGATCGGTACTGGTCTAACTTCAGTTTACTTTTTAATTATGGTCAACCGCGCCTTTTTCGGCCGCCTTTCGGATTTGGTGGTAAATTTGCCGCAAGTCCGCTGGCGCGATCGCATCCCTTCGCTGATTTTAGCAATAATTATCGCAATCATGGGAGTGCAGCCGGGAGTTTTAGTTGCTTTGAGCGAGAAAACTGCGATCGCAATGGTAGCTTCTGGGCCCGCGCAAGTTAAAGTTTCTCAAAACTTAGACTGATAGGATGTCCGGTCGAGCGACCGCAATCCAATTCGTTTGTAGTGAGGAATGCAAGTCATCATACAGTTGTGAAGACTGTCGTACTCACTACAAACAAACGCAGCCCGCAGAAACCGTAAAAAACCCCCTTTCTTCGATATAGACTGCGTTCTGGAAGGTAGGTATTTTATATCAAAATAAAGTAAATATTTGTGTTTTTAGGTAGCCAACATTACCGAAAATGATATAATAGCAGAGCTATCAACAGTAAAAAAATTGTTTTAAATTCAGGCTGAATCCAGATGAAAAGTACCGTATTAAAACCGTCTGTCCATCCCCTAGCCGAATACATTGACCTCTTGGAATCAGGCAAAGCTTTACTGCCTGAATCGGCGGAAAATGTAATTGAAGTTGTCGGCGTTCTTAAAAGTTATGGTATTGTTCTAGATGCGTATTCTCGCAATCTCAATTATATTGCAGAAGAACAGTTTTTAGTGCTTTTCCCGTTTTTTAAATATTTCAACGGAGAGGTGACGCTGCCGAAATTAATTCGCTATTTGTGGCACGATCGCATTAATTTTGAGTATGCTGAGTATTGCATGAGAACAATGCTTTGGCACGGCGGCGGAGGTTTGGACAGTTATGTGGATTCCCCGGAATTTAGCAGTTTGGTCGAAAAAGCGATCGCTGCTAAATTGAAAGGTAATTTTTTCATGCAGGGACTCCACAAAGCATTTCCTGATTTTTTGCCCGAACAAGTGCGGATGCTGGCTTACTACACCGGTCTCGGTCAGTTTTGGCGGGTAATGAGCGATTTGTTCATGGACTTATCTGATTCCTACGACGCGGGGAAAATTAAGTCGATCGCTGACGTAGTTGATTTTGTCTTAGCAGGTTTGGTTAGCGCCGCCAGTCTACCAATTACCTACAGCGTCAAGATTCACGGTCAAGTCTACGATATCATTCCGGCGGCGGCGAACTTGACATTTTTACCAGATGTAGCAGTGCCTTATGTAGAGTCAGTTTTCTTTCGGGGTACTGCGTTTTTTGGCACAGTTTCATACAACGCGCAAGCCCATCACATCCCGGAAAAACAAAAAGATTTTGCCTACGGGGCTTTGTTTGCTGACCCTTTACCTATTGGAGGTGCAGGGATTCCGCCAACTCAATTGATGCAAGATATGCGGCATTTTCTGCCGGATTATTTGCACGAAGTTTATCGCACTAGCTGTCGGGGTGAAGATGATGTGCGGGTGCAAATTTGCCAGAGTTTTCAGAAGTCGATGTTTTGCGTGACGACGGCGACTATTTTGGGTTTAGCACCTCATCCAATGAATACCTCCGATCCTGATGAAAAGAAGGCTAATCGGGCTTATTTGGAAGGTTGGATGGATCGATTTGGAAATTCTCGCTTGGATTGGGCAAATCAGCCCACTAACAGGGCCTGTCAGTTATTCCCGGAACGGTAGAATGGCGACTGGTTTTTAGGGCGGAATGTCTTTAGGAGTTGCAAAAATATTACCTGCTTTGGCGATTGCTTTCCTTTGGCTCGCGAAACTTAATGCTGGCGATCGCAATGATATCACGTCCAGTAAAATAGCCGTTATAAGGCAAGTAGTGAGAACTGAAGTCCTCGGATTGTTATGACGACTTCAGTCCTCACTACGAACCAATTTTATAGTGGTCGTTTTAGCGGACATAATATGACATGGTAAACAGCTTGTTTTCGGGTCATTGCGATTGCTTCCATCAGAGATCGCTCCGCTAACGCTTAGGCTAGCAATCACAGGATAAAGCACTTTTTATTTCCGAACTATTTAGATTCGGACTAGAAGACTTAAGCCGTGAGAGTCAGTGCCGCAAGTTCCAAGCAAACCATAAGTTTCTGCTAAATCTTTGACTAAAGCAGTTTGTTTGGGACTCGGTTTCCAAGGATTGGGATTACCGTAAGCATAGTAAATTTCTACACCGTCAATGCCGAAACGGGCTGCTTCTGGGATTAGTTTATCTGCGGTCGATCGATATCGACAAGGATGTGCTAGAACTGCTAAACCTCCTGCTTCATGAATAGCTTCAATTACCCTGGCTGCTGGATAATAAGCGGTGCCTTCAGTACCTCTACCTCGTAAGTAAGGTTCGAGACTGGGATGTTGCGGATCGAAGGCGTAAGCGAGAATGTGTACCTCATTGTTGAGCAATTCGGCATTAATTTCAGCGCCTGTCCAGAGACTAGGTGCTTCGCTATTTTTGTCGGGTTGGTTTAATTTCCAATTATCTAAGAAAATTTGAGCTTGAACGTAGCCTTGGGTACTGTGGTGGTCGGTGATAGCTAAGCCTTTGAGGCCGTGGGCTATGGCTTGTTCCATCAATTTCTCTGGCTGCAATCGCCCGTCAGAGTAGACTGTGTGCATATGGAAGTTATAGGAACCCGGACAGCTATCGGCATCAATTGTCTGGAAGACTTGTTTGAGTGCTGAGCTATTTTGGGCTTCTGGTTTGAGACTAGAACTTGTTGGGGAAGCGAGATTGACAGCCATAAGCGTTATTATAAAAAAAACTAACCTTGTTTAATATATCTAATAAATTGATATGTTGCACCCGTCGCAATAGTCGGCTGTGGAGTTTAAATCTCTGGCGGACTATTGCGTTCGGCACTAGAGATCATTGGCACATCTTGCACAATTCTCTATCCAGGATTTTATCGTCGGGTGGGGGCGGGTTTATGAGATTATTGATTTTAGGCAATTATATTTGGTAAAACTCGCCCCGGAGGGTTGGTTGAGAATGCCACAAGATATCAATTACTCCCACATATTGCATCATTCTTAACAACAGGCTTTCCGGCCTGTTCCACAAAGAGTAAGTTTTATTGTGTGGTGGGCATCCTGCCCGCCCTTGAAAGGTTTGTTGACAATGCCACAAGATCTCAATTCAATCGCACTTTAAACCTGCGGCTGCGGCTGTGGGAAATTCGATCGGCACAAAGGTGACACCAAATTGTTCTCTAGAACACGGTACAATATGCGCCACTCGTTTAGGAGGGTTTTTCCGATTTCCAGTTTTCGAGTCAAACTCAATTATACCCGTAGCTCCCTCGGCTTTAAAGTTTGGATCGGCTAAGGTTTTTTGCATTCCTTCGCGGCTGGGTTCTGGCTGCATTTCTAGGGCTTTAATCAGCGTCCGGGCGGCATCGTAGGTTAAAGCCGATCGAGTATTGACCGGGCCTCCCCACAATTTTTCAGCGTTTTGCGGAAATTTTTTGTCAAAACTTATTAACGGATGCCAAAACACGGATAGGCCCAGTTTTTCAACAGACTTTAGCTCTTTTGCTACTTCTAACGTTCTCGGTTCGTACAGCGTCCAAGGCCCGACAATCCAATTGCGATCGGCATTAACTTTAATCATTTCCAGCGCATTTTCTACGGAATTAGTTACTTGACCGTCTGGAAAGACGGCTATGGCTTTTATTCCGGCTTTCTCAACTTCTTCGAGCGCTGCTTCTGCGTTGAAATCATTTTTGGATAAGTTATTATAATTTCTGAGTCTAAAAGTTTTGCCTCCTTTGGCTTCAAATTGCTTGGTGAATTGTTCCCACAAAGAATAGCTAAACGGACTGTCTGGATTGTAAAAAACTGCTACTTTTTTTTTGTTTACGCTTAGCAATTGATTTACTAAACCTTCAGCTTCTACGCTAGTTGTCGGAGCCGTCCGAAAGAAAAATTTGCGGGGTTTTCTGGTCAGTTCTTCTGTGGTGCTTCCCGGAGAAACGGCGACTAATTTATGGTCATTGTAAGTATCTACTGTTTCCACAGTCATGTCGCTGGTATAATGTCCGATGACTGCTAGAATATCTGGCCGCTCGGCTAGGTATTGTGCTCTTTGCTTTGCGTAGGATTTAATATTTCCGTCATCAGCAATGATGACTTTAAGGCCTTTTCCGTTAATAGCTTTTGGTTCGAGAAAGCCTTGACCGGGAAAATCTCGATCGCTCTCGTTGGAGATGAGGCTTAAATTAACTTCTGTTTGAGCTTGAGCAATGCCGCGCAGCAGTTCTTCGGCTAAGTTGGCGTTGAGGATGCTACCGTCTTGATTTCTGCGGATGGGAACAACAATGGCGATGGTATAATACTCTGCACCGCTTGCTTCCAGCAGGGCATTGTTCATGTAAATTAAAGTTTCCGGCTCTCTGCGATCTTCCCTCCATGACTGTTTGAACAATTTTAAAGCTTCGGGATAATTTGAGTCGGCAAACTCATTAATTCCCCTTTGTTTTGACCAAAGGGCGGAGGTTTGCACTAGGAGTTTTTCGCCAGAACTTACACCATCACCATCTGCGGAGGGTGTAGGCAGGGTTGGTTGCGCGGAAATTCTGGGGATTAGCGGGGAAATTCTGGGGATTAAAAGTACGATCGCCCCAAAAGCCGCGATTCCCGCAACGCCGAACAGCAGCCAGCGAAAGCGCGATCGCAACTTCCGCGAAGTTTTGGGTACCTGGGGCCCTGCCACGATCGAAAAATCCAAGTCTTGCAAAACTTCATCCACAGATTGGTAGCGGTCTTGAAAGTGGAAACGCACCATGTTGGTTAAAATATTTGTTAGACTATCGCTAATCGGTTCACCTGTTAAATAATCCCAGACAATTTCACCAGTTTCGGGGTCTTGCGGCAGATTGGTGGGACGCCGCCCGGTGAGCGCTTGAATCGCGATGATTCCTACTGCATAAATATCATTGTAGGGTTGCGGGAGAGACTGCGCGGTGTATTGTTCGGCAGGCATATAACCGCGGGTGCCGATCGGCTGCGAGGTGAATATTTCACCGGTAGAGTTAGAGGTAAAAGTGCTGATTTCTTTGACAGCCCCAAAATCTATTAAAACAATTTGTTGATCTGTTTGGCGCCGAATTAAGTTAGCAGGTGTAATGTCCCGGTGAATAATACTTTCTTGGTGGACAGATGTTAATATTTCCAGAACTTCCCGCAACAAAGCAAGGGTATTTTGCTCATTCCACCGATTGCCCGCAATGAGTTCTTGACTGAGCTGATGTCCTTCAACGTATTCTTGAACTAAGTAAAAATAATCGTTTTCTTCAAAGCTATCGAATAATTCCGGAATGCGCGAGTTTCTCCCCAGACGGCGCAAAGCGCTAGCTTCGCTTTCAAATCGCTCCCTTGCCCTCTCCAAGACGCGCGGATCGTTCGATGGGGGAAAAGGAATTTCCTTAACAACGCAAAGAGGATTATTGGGTTGGTTTAGTTGTGCAGCCGTGTAGGTTCTAGCAAATCCTCCCTGTCCTAATTGAGCGATGATCCTGTAGCGTCCGGCCAGTATCTCTCCGGGATTGAGACACATATATTTTACGGTTCCTCGTGGAGGTGCGATCGTTGATGTTGATTATAAGCTTTTTTGTTGCCAGATACAGCTTGGCAATATATCAAATTCGTCTGTGTCTCTATCAAAAATACTATAACTCTCAGCAATTCGCAATTCTACATTAGTGATGACTGATAATTAATTATCAATTATCTTTCTGCTAACTTGCTGAGTACAAAAGCAGCTAAAAACCCGCAGACAGTAATTAGTCCAGCAAAATCGTGAGTTGCCTCGAATGCTTCGGGAATCATAGTATCTGAGATCATTGCTAAAATACCCCCTGCTGCGACGGCGGTAGTTGCGGCTATTACTTCCGCAGAAAATTCGGTGAAAACCGTATATCCTAACAATGCTGCGATACCGGAAATAACTGCGATCGCGCCCCAAACTCCAAAAACGTAACCGATCGATCTCCCTGCTTTTTTCATGCCTGCGGCGCTAGAGAGCCCTTCGGGAATGTTGGAGAGAAAAATTGCCGCTACTGTCACCCAACTAACAGCGCCTCCAGAAATCATGCTGACGCCAACGACGATCGACTCCGGTATCCCGTCTAACAGCGCGCCGAGGGCTATGGCTAATCCGCCATCGCCTGACTCTGTTTTAGCTGGGTGCAAAGTGCCCGATCGTTTGCGGTGTTTGGCTCCCTGTTGATTCAAAAACCAATTGGCGGCTGTGTAGACAGTAGCGCCCCCCAAAAAGCCGATCGCTGTAGAGTCGAAACCGCCGAGCTTGTAAGCTTCATCCATCAGTTCAAAGGATAGCGCTGAAATCAGCACACCAGCGCCAAAAGCCATAATTGTCGCGATCGCGCGCTGGGGAATGCTCACAAAGTAACCCACCGCCGCTCCCACTAGCAAGGCCGAACCCCCCACTAAACCCCAAAATCCTGCCTGCAACCACACTGGAAACATCAACCGCGCCTCAGAGGAAATTTTTTTAGGCCCGATCGGAAATTATCTAGTTTTCATTGCGAACCGACAGCAGATACAGCATTTCTCAACCGATCGAGGTACTGCCTCTTCAGTAGGCAATTTCCAATAACTGATGACTGATAACTAATGACTAATGATTAATGATTAATAGAAACAAATTCCCAGGCATTACCCGGGAAGGAAAAATATTAAAAAAAGTAATGTTGTTTTAATAAATTGAATGAGCCAAAAAGCAGGGATAAATTAGTAGCAGCGCTTGTTGATTTGAGAGTGGACGCCGGGGCGGGCATTCCTGTGCAGATGCCCCACCCGATCGCATTTTCCAGTCTCAAGAAAACAGTTGCATTCATATTTGAGTACCAATTAAGCTTGGTTGCTGTTGCGAGTCTGGCTTGCCAGCTCCAACAGTTGCGCCCAGCGTTTTTGGACTTGTTTGGGAGTGCATTTGAGCGCGGTGGCGATCGCCTTGTCGCTTTCTTGGTTCCGCTTCATTTCTAACAGTTGCTGCATTTCCGGCGACAGTTGAGCGCGAAATGCTTCCCATTTGTCGGAATTCATCCCCAGCTTTTGATCGACATCAGCACCCAGCCATTCGTGCACGAGTTTCCAATTTTGAGTGCGGGCAAATTTTTCGACGTGGTACTTAAACCGCTGTTGCAAGTAGTCGCGCTGGCGGGAAGACAAACCCAGAACTCCATCGATTTCCGAAGCGGAAAGGTCTTGCAATTTTAAAGTTAAGTAGCTCACACATTCGGGCTGATTTTGGGCTTCCAGATAGGCGATCAATTCCGAGACTACTCGATCGCGCAGCACAGCATCAGCGGGATCGACAGTTTCCGATACCATTTGCTCGCGCACTTGTTGCAGCGCCGGAGAACGGCTGTAAATTTCCGCATCTTCTCCCTTGCCCGACTCTACAGCCATTTCAATGTCGATCGCAGTTTCCGGAGGCTGACCCTTGGCAAATCCTTGAGCGCGCAACACGATCAGGCGCTGGCGGTTGCGGCCGGGCAAACCGATTTGGCGCTTGGCGTAGTGTTCGGTAAAAGCCATGTACTCAGCCAATTCTAGCTGCGTGCGGGGCTGGTAGGTGGCATCGAGTTGGTGTTCGCGGCGGAAAGCTCGCAAAGATTCGATGTAAAAGCCTTGCAAAAAGTCTTCAATCATGTTGTAGCGAGCTTGGAAGTTCAAGTTCGATCGGAAGGAAGCAACATGGCGGTAAATCATAGCCGCGAGGTGAGAGTGCAGTTCGACGCGGCCTTGTTTGGAACCGAGGCGGTAGTATTGCAGGATTTTTTGCAACCGGTGCTCGGCCAAGGTGATTTGCCAAGCTTCAACTTCGCCAGAAATTTGGATGCGATCGCTTTTTTGGCAAATCCGTTCGACTTCCTTAGCAATCCGCATCGCCACTGCTTGAGCGCTGCGGCTGGCAGTTTTCATTTCCGCTTGCAATTCTTTGAGGGCGAAGTTAGCCAAAGCGAGCATATCGATGCTGGGAAGAGTATTGATTTCGGCGGTTTGTTCGCTGGAGGCAGCCGGAATGTTGTTGAGGTCAGAAGCGGTGTTGCAGTTGACGGTGTTGGTGGCAGCTTTGACAGTCATGGCGTTTCTCTCGTGGTAGGGCACAGCGGGTGTGCGAGGACATTTGTCAGAGAGTGAGGTGGCAGTGGCTGGCGGTTTCGCTTGCTGTGCTGATTCAACTCTCTATACATTGAATGTTACGGAAGTAGAGATAACCGTAGTGATGCCAGTGTTCCACTCTCTCATCTAACAGTTTTTGGCTGCTGAATCTGATTCTAAGTGCTGGCTGTGGAAGATTGATTTTATTGCCGTTAAAGCCTTACTGTACAAGCATTCTGAGCTGTTATTCGGGTAGGGCGATCGCGAAAAAGATTGACGGTGTTCCAGGGCCGCTGAGTGGACGATTTACAAACTGGTTTTTTAAGGGTTTGAGGTTCTGGAATCGAGACTCGGCAGAGTGTAGCGAACTGCAATGTCTTTAAAACCTACGCCACAGTAGTTAGGAAACCCGGTTAATCTGCAAATTTGCTCTGATGGCAGAAGGAATAAAGAATAAGCACAGTATTGTGTAGGGTGTGCACCGCAACCGATATCAACCCTTAAATCACCGCATTGGGAAACTGATGGAGTATTTCGCGTTTCCCAATGTCAAGACTGTGCTGCGAGATTTGTACGGTATGGAACCGAAAGTGATGTCGCCTGTTAGGCAAAATGCGATCGCACTTATTCCGATTAAAGCTGCGGCGGGGCGAGTGCGAACAACGCTGCTGGCTGAATTTCGCAGTTTACTGCAAGTCAAGTTAACCTAAAGTTAACAGCCGTTTTGTGCAGATGTCGGCTCAATCACCCACTAAAAATGATGAAAGAAGACACCATCGAAATTGTGGGTTTTCACGCCCATATTTACTTCGACACTGATAGCCGCGATGCAGCAGCGGGCGTGCGTCAAGGATTGAGTCGGTTTGAGGTACAGCTCGGGCGCGCTGGCATGACAAACCCATTGGCCCCCACCCCCAAGCAATGTATCAAGTTGCATTTTTACCGGAGCAGTTTGGCAAAGTCGTTCCCTGGTTAATGCTTCATCGCGAGGAACTAGATATTCTCGTTCATCCCGAAACAGGCGACGATGTTGCAGATCACACGAAACATTCTTTGTGGCTGGGAGAGAAACTACAGTTGAATGTCGAATTTCTGCGACTTAAAACCACCAATGTGAGTTTCTAACTTATCGCTCTCTAATTGCTATATGTAGATCAAATACTACTTGCTGGGTGCGGAGCTACCGAAGAAACCAGAGCGGTTGGGAACTCAAGTGCGATCGACATCAATTGAAGATAGATCGCGACTCTGACTCTCTCCCACTAAGGAAATAAACTGCTGGTCATTCCGCAAGGAGTCAAAGTCGGGGTTCCATCGAGCTTCCTGACAACAACGGCGCGGAGCGATCTGGATTGCTTGTTGAAGCGCAGCAATAGCTCGCTCGGTGTCACCTTGTCGGGCATAGCAACAGGCTTGTCCGTAGTAACCTTCCTCATTTTCTGGATGTTCGCGAATCACTCCATCGAACAATTTCATAGCTTGTGAGTATTCGCGTGCACGGGAGAGAACGATTCCTTTATTAACGAGTAATATAGGTTTATTTCCTCCTAACTGAATTGCGAGATCGCAACTATTTATCGCGGCTGGATAATCCTCCCCGATTAGGCTTAAAGTTAAACCTTTGTTACTATAACCAGAATAGTTTTTAGAAGCTATTTTAATAGTTTGTTCGTCACTAATAAGTGCGTCATTATAGCGTCTTAAACAATTTAGGAAGCTACTTTGGTTCGAGTAATACTCAGGATTCACTGGATCGATTTCAATAGCTTTGTTGATACTAGCTAGGGCTTCTTCATAGCGTTCTAAGTTCTCCAATATCTTACTCTTAACGAAGTAATAGTCAGAATTTTCTGATTCGATTTCAATAGATTTTTTATCGCCTTTTAAAGATTTTACTGATTGACTATTGATTGCGTAATAATTAGAGTTTTCTGAATCTATTTTAATAGCTTTGTTGATACTGAATAGTGCTTCTTCATAGCCTTCTAATTTATTCACTATTCTACTCTTTAGATAGTAATAATTAGAGTTTTCTGAGTCAATTTCAATAGATCTGTTGATACTAATTAATGCTTGCTCGTGTAAATTTTTTGAATAAAAAGCTAAGGCTAAATCAAAGAAAATGTCACTTATGAAATGAGTATTTTCTAAATTTTTTAGTGTCTCAATTTCTGCATAAGCTTGATTCAAAAGACTTAAAGCTCCCTGGTCGCAATAACTCCGCGGACTGTGACTTATCAGAGCTACACACTTTGCTAAACCTGTTAAATCCTTAATTTCACGGAAGCAAACATTTAGTCCCGACTCAATTTGGGACTTAAATTGACTCGAAACTTCTTCTCCCTGGAGCTCAATGCTATAGTGTTTTCCAGGTATACCGATGACCAACCATCCAAATACGATAGTTTTCTCTATGGTGGCTAGAAAATTCCGAATATCTCCCCGCAATAGTTTGTTTTCTTTTAGTTCTGCTTCTGAGGCAATTGCCAAAAATGCACTTATTGCAATTAATGGTTTTTTCAAATAAGCTCCTTCAAAAAAACAAGTTAATAGTTGACATTTTACTTCAGGATTTTTGGCAAATAGTCTGTGATAAATGACTTCTATCATCAGCTCCTGCCATTCGGAATTTTCATATTTATCGAGGGGAGAGCGATCTGGTGATACTTCTTGATCGGCGAGCTGCTCAAAATAATCGGCTATCCAATTGTGGATTCGCCAAAATTTTTGTTTATCTTCTTGATGCTGTGTTTCCCGAATCACGCTTCTGGCAACATCATCAATCCGATATGAACCGTCAGAAATTGTAAAATCACGCTCTGTCAACCACTTAAACCAATTAATTCCATTGCCGAATGGAATATTAGCTTCTCCAAACTCTTGCAGCAAAGCTTGAATTAACTGTTGATCGAACGAACGGCAGTGAGCTGCCAATTTTACCACTTCTTGTTCAGTTTCATTTAACCCATCTAGGAGTAAGTTCACCATGCCAGATTGTCCGCCAGACAAGGTGATTTTTCCATCATCTTCCTTTTGCTTTTTCAGTAAATTTAAGTAGTAAGGATATCCTTGAGTTGCACTCCGAATCCGCCTCACCTGATCTTTATTGGTCACTCCAATATTTTTAAGATATTGTTGAGTTTCTTGGGGGCTAAATTTAGCGAGAGAATATTCTCGGATTAGCGGAAATCCCCTATCTTGAAATTTATGCTGATAACGTCCATGACTCAGGTTGTAGCGTCCTGCCATCGCAATTCGGACTGGAAAATGGTGCAATGGCGTATCTTTGAGTAATTCATTACCCAAAAATTCATTAAAATCTTTCTGTGCTTTTTCATAGGTATCCAGCCATAACACGATCGGCATCTCTTGCGACAACTGAATCAAGGTTTCTGCAAAAGCCTGAGTGAGCTTTTGCTGTGGATCGAGCATGAGATCTCGCAAGCTCATCTTTTCCTGTGTAGATCCTTGCGTAGCTGGATGTTGCCTCAAAAGTTTCTCGAAGCGCTCTCTTGTTGAAAGCGGATTAAACGTGGATTCATCCTCGGTGACGATCGAACTTCGCGCCACTCCCATATATTCCCGAACCAAACTACTCTGCTCAGCGCTCACTATTTGAGTTTCTTCCGCAGCCTCAGTTTCCAGTCGTCGCAGCGTTTCTTCGTACTGGTGATACCGAAGTGTGAACAAATCTGCCTCTGGCTGATGAATTGACAATTGCTGGTGTAAGTGTTTCATCAGTTCGATGGGTTTACTCAATCGCCTGTTGTTAAAATCAGCTTCCAGAAATTTCACCTTTCCGTGGTGCCGACTTTTTAACTCATGTAGTAAGGTAGATTTGCCAATTCCCCCAATTCCATACGCATAAAACATCAACGGTGCGGATTTGGGTTGCTCAATCGCCTTATCAAAATCCTCCAGAAACCGTTTGGTCGAACTACGAGAAACGAACAAACCTTTGCGGGGAGGTTTTGAGGCTTTTTCCCGACCTAAATTTGCGGAACAGGACTGTTCTAAAGCAGTTGAGATCGGCGCTCGCGCTTTCGGGTTTTTGATGAAGGTTTGGGGATTTGCGCTATCGATATTGCTCAACGTCGCTTTTTGAGCGGAAGCCTTGGACTGGAAATATTCGTTAATCTTATCCCTCAGTTTAGAAAGCTCTAAAAATTCGTCATTATCCTCCCAATCAGAATTTTCCAGTACGCTTACTAAAGCATCGACAAAATCACCATCACCTGCTTCTGTATCTGAATCTGTCGAACACAGAACGCAAAATCCCGATGGCTTGGGGGTACTCGATCCAGAAGTCAAGCTCTGAATAATCCCATTCGCACCCGCGCCTGCATAACAAACGTCCAGAATCAGTAAGACATTTTCAGGATAGTTATTATTTCCCTCAAATAGCCATCGAACAAGTTGTTGAGTTTCAATCGCTTTGGTACTTAATTGATCGGGTCGAGAATTGAATGTGTAGAGATAGTGGGAACCTAGATTGCCATCGTCGGCTGCGTGTCCGGCATAATACAGGATAACGATATCGTCCTGACTTCTTTCCGAACTGCCAAACCATTTGGACAGGGCATTTTTTATTTCTCCAGCCTCTGCGTCGATCGAAATCTGATCGGATAAAACTCTGGTGTACCCCTGCTGTGTTCCTTGAAACAACTCCACGACTCGATCGACATCACTCTTGACTCTAGCTAAGTCTGCTAGTTCCATTTTAGGACACGATGAAGAGCCGATCGCAATCAAAAACCGTTTAGATTTACCCATTGTCAGCCGAAATTATTTTGAACAGCACGTTAAACTATCAAGCCTGTGGCAACAGCAGCACCCGTTTCCTTTGCGGTTAAATACCTTTCCACCGAATGAGACTCCCATCCGTTATAAACAAGCCGATCGACAATTTTGCGATCGTCTCCATCTCCAAAGTATGGGGCTAAGGATTTCTGAAGTGCCACAATATCACCGCTATCAGCAATGTTAAACCATTGCTTGATATTCGGCCATGCACCTTTACGATTCTCCGGCGGAGGTGTCAGTTTATCGAAAATCAAATTAGGGATTCCCAAAGGAGAACCCAGCGTTACCAGCGTCTGTACATTCCATTCTGGATGAGCGCACAAAGCTTCATAGGCAACGACGGAACCCAAGGAATGGGCGATCACTACTTTTGTCTCTGTTGGCGAGACTTTGGCTTCTACCCGTTCCAACACTGCTTTTTTTGTATCCGAATCGTGGAGAAATAAACCAACTTGCTTCAAGGCAAAAATTAATGTTTTTTCCGGGCCCAAGTTTCGGAAGAAGCGTGACTTAGACAACTGCCTTAATGCACGCTGCACAATCTCGGGAGTTCGTCCCCGACCTTGAAACTCAGGTTCTTGAATGCTGGGATCTTCGCCTAATGGGTCGCCAGCGCTACGATTCGCGATCGATAACTCTGCCGCTGCACGCCACCACTCAACGAGTAAGGCTTGCTCCCATTCCGTTTCAACATCCCGCGCTGTCAACTTGGGAACTCCCGCAGAACGCATTCCCGATGGGCGAAATAAGTCGCCATAAAAAACCATCCCAAATTCCGATCGTGTCAAGCGGGGCTGTTCGATCAATTCTAGGCTTCCTTGTAGTGCAGGCAACCAAGCATTTTCAAGCTGTGGACTGCCTAAAAAGTCTTGGGCGATTCCATGAATACCAACTACTTTCATTTAAATTCTTCCCCATTACATTCTGTGATTTTAAGAGTTTTGACCTAATCTCACATCCTGTTTTGTAGTTGTGGCGCTCAAATCATAACACATGAACTCCCCTCGGGGCAACGATTTCAGGATTTATGAATTCATCCAATCGCTTGTTATTATTGCGTAACTACTCAGGCTTAAAAAAAATTGTATATATAAGCGGTTGAAACCGCCGAATCAGAAAAATGGTAGTTAACTTGGAGCTCGACGACTGGCTTTGCATTCAACAATTCGCAGCTTTGGTCGATCGGCTTCCCACAGAATTAGTAGAAAGTCAATTTGGCCTTTGATCTGGAAAGCTCCCTCGTCTGCTTCAACGGAAATTTCGCGTCCATATGCTCTTTGTCCTGAACTTATACCTTGCAATTGTGCGACAAAGGTAGTCCAGGGTGTCTTCTTTTCGTCAGCAGACTTTTTGTTGTACAAAGTGAGGTCAATGAAACCATTGTTTTTGAGAGAAGTTTCCCATGTGTTCTCCCTCAATCGCCCCGCCTCTTGGAGAACTGGATCTAAGGAGTTGAAGAGTCGTTCTGCAAACGGAAGCTCTCGGGCAAGCTTTCGGTTATTATGCTCTAGCTTAAAGCGGCGATGCAAGATTGATAATGGATGTACTCGCCGATTTCGGTAACTCGGACAGATGGTTTAGTTACTGGGGTTAACATAAATGTAAAAATAATATGTTTGTCTGAGTCTGACTGGCCTAAGCTATGCCGAACGGCTAAATTTTAGTAATCATCTCACAATTAACTTAGGAGTTACATCACAATAATCACTTTTAATTGTGACCATACTCACGGCAACTATTTATATTATAAATTCACAATTCACCCCGATTCTCTCTCTAATACCAAAGTCACCGGCCCGTCATTCTCGATCGAGACTTGCATCATCGCTCCAAACAAGCCTGTTTCAACTTTTAAGCCGCTCTGGCGCAACTTTTCGACAAATTTATCATAAAAAATTTCAGCTCGTTCAGGAGCCGCCGCTCGGTCAAATGAAGGCCGCCGACCTTTGCGGCAGTCCCCGTAGAGCGTAAACTGACTCACAACCAGCAACTCGCCGCCCATGTCTTGTACGGACTTGTCCCAGCGCCCGGTATCCGTGGCCGAGTCGGGAAACAAACGCAATTCCAGGCATTTGCGAGCCATCCAATCGAGTTCTGCTTCGGTGTCGGTGTCTGCAATACCTACAAGCAAATTAAGTCCGCAGCCAATTTTGCCGACAATTTGACCTTCAATTTCGACTTGAGATGATTTTACTCGCTGGATGATGACTCGCATTGACCTGCTTTTTGGTAGCGTCCTAGGATTATTTGAACAGCAGCGCAACCGCCGTGTCGCGATGAAAATGAGATTGTCAGCCATTCACCACTAAATCTTAGATTAAGTGTGGGGGCTTCAAAGGCAAGTTTATAGTTGACCCGCCTGAGTCTTAAATGACACCGCAGGCTTAGGCTTAATCGCAGGTTCAGGACACTGAGATTGGAGGGTTATGCGCGCACGGCTAATGTGTATGTCAACTAGACAGAAATGACCCAGCATTAAAATCAAACCCAAAAACAAGGCAGCGTAACCAATCAATTTGAGAATGGCTAATAAACAATTAGCAAAAAAAAGAATAATGTCATCTTGAATTTTTACCCAAAAACACCAAAAATTCCTTTGGAGTGGTGATAAAAAGAGCGAAATATAATCACGAATTCTTTTTAGCCGCCGATTGCTCATAGCCCGTCTCCTTGCAAGCTTGTTGTAATAGCTTAGCCGAAAACAAAAAACGTGAGACGGTCAAGGGAAACTCCCAGACCTCGTTGAGTTTGCCAACTATTGCGCTGGTTGTGGGAAGTAGGAGTGGTGAGAGGTGGTAGGAACAGCATAAAGGTGCAGAGATTAGGTAAAACCAACCCAACTCTGCACCTTTGAAAGCACTGGCGATCGTGCTTTTGAGATCGGCGGACAGTATAAGTGTGCGGCTCTGTTTTTGTTAGCAACAATAAAATAGGTCGATCGCTCTTTTTATTCGAGGGCGCTCTTTTTCTTGGAGGGCACTCTTTTTCTTGGAGGGCGATCGCCCTTCATTGTCCCCATCCATCTCCTGTTCGCGATCGCGAAAACAATTAGACCGCGACGCTCTTTGGTTTAGGTGAAAAGAATATTTTACTGTTAGTTCTTCTTAAAACCTTTACCGCGACTGGTTGAAGGCATACAAAGACAGTTTTCGAGTTGCGATCGCAAAGTCTCGGTATCCAAACCCTGACCGATGAGAACAAGCTGGTTTTTCCGCTCGCCTTTCCACTCGTCATCGTCCATCGTAAATCGCTTGCCGCTCAAGTGAAAAATATGCCGTTTGGGGCTTTCTTCAAACCACATAATCCCTTTCGCGCGAAACACGTTTGTTGGCAGTTGGTTGTCTAAGAAATATTGAAATTTCCTCAGAGAAAAGGGCTTCTCGCTCTGGAAAGAAATTGAGGTAAATCCGTCATTTTCTAAATGGTGGGAGTGGTCGTGATGGCTGTGGTCGTGATGGCTGTGGTCGTGGTGGTCGTGATGTTCGTGGTCGTGGTGGTCGTGGTGGTCGTGGTGGTCGTGGTGGTCGTGATGGTCGTGATGATCGTGGTCGTGACTGCTAGGAGTTTTTTCAGATTGGAAATATTTGTCAGATTCAAACAATCCGACGCTGAGGACTAGCGGTAGGGGAACTTCCGATTTTACGGTTCGCAGAATTCTAGCACCTTCTTTGACATCCCGAATCTTAACTTCCAACAAATCTAAATCTGCTTCTTCAACCAAATCAGTTTTGTTGAGGATAATTATATCGCCGTAAGCTATTTGACTGTAAGCTGCTTGAGAGTTGAACAAATCTAAGCTGTAGTTGGCTGCGTCTACTACTGTCACTATCGAATCGAGACGAGTCAGGTCGCGCAGTTCTGTGCCTAAAAAAGTCATCGCTACTGGCAGCGGGTCGGCGAGTCCGGTTGTTTCGACTACTAGATAATCGAGATTTTCTTGACGTTCCAAAACTTTGTAAACTGCATTAACCAAATCTTCATTAATTGTGCAGCAGATGCAGCCGTTGTTCAGCTCGACCATGTTGTCGTCGGTGGTGACAATCAGTTCGTTGTCGATGCCGATTTCGCCAAATTCATTTACCAAAACTGCTGTTTTCAAACCCTGCTGGTTGGTCAGGATGTGGTTGAGCAGGGTTGTTTTACCGCTGCCGAGAAATCCTGTAATGATTGTAACGGGCAATCCGTGTTTGGGAGCGTCCATCGCCAGTTCTGTCTCGGAGTGAGTTGTAGATTGCATAGCTTGAATGTCAAATAAGGTCTAAAGCTTAAACTTGTGGTTCTTATTGTATCTTAATTAGGACAAGGCCCCGTAAACCCAGTTGCTCGGAGAAATCTTGGGTTTGGTGGCCGGGTATCTACGCATCAATCGGCAATCAGCGCGAGAGTGCAAAATAAATGCGCCGCTAATTATGGGCAATTGCTAACGCGGTCGATCGCACTTTTTTATTTTTTTGATAATTTTTTTGTTCAGAGTACCTGTCGCTGTTTGGCTGCAACGAGTTTTCCCGGTAAATCCTGCAGCGACAATTTGGGACCCAAGTCAAGCTGAGTGCGATCGGCAAATTCCCGCTGCTCTATAATAGTTTTAATTATTGAGCTGCCTAAAATATTTAAACCTCAACGAAAACAGGGCGGCGGCTAACTATAGCCACCGCCCTCAAGATAGTATTGCGCTATCTAAGTCTGTGCTTACGCAGGAAGCAAGACTGAATCAATAATGTGGATGACGCCATTATCAGCAGCAACATCGGCTGTTGTAACGGTAGAATCATTGATTTTGACGCCATTGGAAGCATCAATTTTCACTTCTGAACCTTCAACTGTCTTGGCAGATGTCAGGTTGACCACATCAGCAGCCATAACTTTGCCGGAAACGACATGATAAGTCAGGATTTTTGTGAGCTTAGGAATGTCATTAAGCAGTGCTTCTACAGTACCTTCGGGAAGCTTAGCAAAAGCTTCGTCAGTAGGCGCGAAAACTGTGAAGGGGCCAGCGCCTTTGAGAGTATCTACTAAACCAGCGGCTTGGACGGCAGCAACTAGGGTGGTAAAAGAGCCAGCCGAAACGGCGGTATCAACGATGTCAGCCAAGTGAGTCACCTAGTTTTTGTAATCTGTAAATCACTATAACGCTAAAAAGTTAATTTAGCTACATGAATTTTTTCTCTGGTTCTGTCTGGTTTTGTGATATTTAAAATAGCAATTTTTTAAATTTACCTAATTTCCTAAAATACCTATCTAAAGGTAGATTAAAGTCTTTTGACTTTACTGTATTTTATTAGAGCCATGTAATCCTAAATACATTGGTAAGAGAATCGCCACTGCGCGGTGTTGAAAGTAAATGCAGGGGCGATGGCCCGGAACCCCGCAAGCTAAGACATTTTGATTGACTTGGCAAAATATTCAACATCCAGCACAGCGCTAACGCCCCGCAAAAGCCCGCCGCCCCCGACTTATAGCAACAGTTTGGGAAATGCCGATTTAAACTGTTAACAACCATTAACTAGCGGAAGGGTGACATGAGATACAAACTACTAGGTCACAGCGGACTTCGCGTTTCCGAAATCTGCCTCGGAACAATGACTTTTGGGGAAGAGTGGGGTTGGGGAAGCTCCTACGACGAAAGCCGTAAAATGTTCGACGCCTTTGCAGAAGCGGGCGGCAATTTCATTGATACCGCGAATCTCTACACCAACGGTACTAGCGAAAAATATGTCGGCGAGTTCATAGGGGCCGATCGCGAAAAATGGGTAGTTGCCACTAAGTATAGCCTCAACATGAAGAATGGCGAAATCAATGGTTTCGGCAACCACCGCAAAAATATGGTGCAAGCAGTAGAAGCAAGTTTGAAGCGGCTGCAAGTTGAATACATAGATTTGCTGTGGCTGCACGCTTGGGATTTTACCACACCCGTCGAAGAAGTAATGCGCGCTTTTGACGATTTGGTGCGCGCGGGCAAAGTTCTTTATATTGGCATCTCCGATACGCCGGCTTGGATTATTTCTCAAGCAAATACGATCGCCAACCTGCGCGGTTGGACACCATTTATCGGCTTGCAAATCGAGTATTCTTTAAAAGAGCGCACTCCTGAACGGGACTTGATCCCTATGGCAAAAGCCTTTGATATTGGCATTACAGCTTGGAGCCCCTTAGCAGCCGGCTTGCTGACAGGAAAATACAACACTTCAGAAACTGCCAGCGAAGCTAAACGGCTTAATTCACCTGAATTGGGAAAAATTAACGAACGAGACCTCAAAATTGCTGACGAAGTTAGCAAAATAGCAGCCGAAATTGGCAAACCTGCTTCTCAAGTAGCCCTAAATTGGCTGCGACAACAGCCAGTCGGAGTTATTCCGATTGTGGGTTCCCGCAAACTCTCGCAACTTCAGGAAAATCTCGCTTGTTTGGAGTTTGAATTAACCCCGGACCAAATGCAGCAGTTAGACAAAGTAAGTGCAATTGAATTGGGCTTTCCCCACGATTTCTTAAAGAGTTCGACGGTGCAAGATTTTGCCTTTGGAGGGGGATTGACAAAAATTGACCGCCGACTTTAAAATTGCTGCTATCTTCTAGTCTGGGCGGGTTTACGTGGATATTTGGCGCTCGATCGCAGATATCGGCGCACCCGCCCTTAAAGTGATGATTGAGATTGGTGCTATGGGCGCGAGGTTAAACTGACGCGCAGAGCACCCATGTAATCACTTTGGTTTCTTGCCACCGAGTCGCGTACAATTGCAGGTTTCTCGCCGCCGTTCCCCGGTTTCTTTAGTATTTTTGAGCAAAGTGCAAGATGTGAGTTTAACCCCACTCTATAAACTGCCAATTGTTAATCTATCTGAAGTCAGAAATATATGTCAATTTCTGTATAAGAGGATACAAATTTTTCCAAGTAGCGATCGGATGGGTTTAAAAAAAGCCAGGTTTGTCAAATCAAAAAGCAACAAGAACTCGTGAAGCAAAACTATCCCCAAGGGAATCGAAAATTTTTTAGCCCCTACAAATAAAGCAATAAAACTCGCTCTTTTTTCACCCCGTACCTGCCAGTTAAGAGTCATTTTACAAGGTCGATCGGCACTTTAACCGCTTTTGAACCCAGCGTGTAAGCTAAGCGCCTCCTAAGATAGAAGTCATCCTTCAGATAGAAGTAAAGACAGGAAAACTGGGTTAGATTTAACAGCAATAGCAAGTCAAACAATATTAACTTATCTCCAAGTTTCAATTTTGAAAAAAGCAGATAAGCGTTTTTTTCCGCAGCTAAACAGTTTCTTTGTTTGGTTCCCTGAATGCGGCGCTTGCTCGTCAATAAAATTTCTCAGATTGATGCTTGCAACTTTCAGTAAGACACCGCTGAGAAATATATCCTATTGACAAATTTACATTGACAATTTTCATTGACAAATTCCAGAGGCTAATTATGTCGCCCCCAGAAAACTCAGTAAACAATAAGTATAGCAATAAAGGTCGAGCATGGGAGATCCGATTTACCTCTATAGATCCAGCCAAATCGCCCTCTCAATTCGCTCCCTCGCCCGCATTGCGCGCTAACTTATTAAAAACTGCTTCTTTAGATGCACCTGATTTAGTTTGCCTGTCTCATTTGCGGTGGAATTTTGTCTATCAGCGTCCGCAACATCTCTTGAGTCGCTGTGCCAAAAATCGTCGCGTCTTCTTTGTAGAAGAACCAATTTTGAGCGAGGCTACTGATTGGTGGCTCGATGTCAGCATCCACGAAAGCGGAGTCTGGGTAATAGTACCGCACCTGAGCGAAGGAACCAGCGAAGCAACAGCACAAACTGCTCAGCAAGCCATGCTAGATGATTTGTTTCGAGCGGCAGAAATTAGCCAGTACATCCTCTGGTATTACACACCAATGGCTGTCAGTTTCACAAACCACCTAAAGCCGCTAGCTGTAGTCTACGACTGCATGGATGAACTCTCAGCATTCAAAGGCGCACACCCCGATTTAAAAGCCAATGAAAACCAACTATTAAAGCGCGCCAGCGTAGTATTTACCGGGGGACACAACCTTTACGAAGCCAAACAGCACCAGCACCCAAACATCCACCCCTTCCCCAGCAGCATCGAAAAAGAACACTTTGCGACGGCCAGGAATCTTTCACAAGAACCTGCAGATCAAAAAGACATTCCTCACCCGCGTTTGGGATTTTATGGCGTCATAGACGAACGCATGGATATCGAACTGCTGGGGGGCATTGCGGAAGCAAGGCCGGACTGGCATTTAGTCATCATTGGCCCGGTGGTGAAAATCGATCCGGCAACTCTGCCAACTCACCCAAATATCCACTATCTCGGCGGCAAATCTTATCAAGAACTGCCAGCGTACCTGGGCGGGTGGGATATAGCCCTGCTGCCTTTTGCGATTAACGAATCGACTAAGTTTATTAGTCCGACGAAAACTCCAGAATACCTCGCCGGCGGCAAACCTGTGATTTCTACTCCTATCCGCGACGTGGTGCGGCCCTACGGAGAAAACGGCTTGGTTCGGATTGCTAGCAATTCTGAAGAATTCGTTGCTTGTGCCCAAGAAATCCTCAGTGAAAGTTCGGACGTTCGCGCCAAGTGGCTCAGCGAAGTAGACGCCTTTTTAGCAGACAATTCTTGGGACAATACGTTGGGCGAAATGCTGGCCTTGATCGGAAGTGCGATCGACGACAAAAGGCAGAAGGCAGAAGACCGGATGAAAGTTTTAACTTAGGAAGGTTGAGGTTTAAGTTAAAGAGTTACCAATTTAAATTCAAAACTTAACACTCAACAATGCTCGCTCGTTGATTACTAATTACCAATTCCCCCTTACCCACAATCAGAGGTGTTTTAATGTTTGACTATTTAATCGTCGGAGCAGGATTTGCCGGTAGCGTCATTGCCGAAAGACTAGCAAATGAAGCCGGAAAAACAGTCTTGATAATTGATACCCGCAACCACATCGGTGGGAACGCATACGATCACTACGACGACCACGGCATCCTCGTACACAAATACGGCCCCCACATTTTTCACACCAATTCGCGCCAAGTTTTCGAGTATCTTTCGCGGTTCACCGAGTGGCGGCCCTACGAACACCGCGTCCTCGCCAGCGTTGACGGTCAACTGCTGCCAATTCCGATCAATCTCAACACCGTAAACGAACTTTACGGACTGAATCTCACCTCATTTGAAGTAGAAGATTTCTTCGCGAAAGTAGCAGAACCAAAGGATTACATTCGCACTTCCGAAGATGTCGTTGTCAGCAAAGTCGGCCGCGAACTTTACGAGAAATTCTTCCGCAACTACACCCGCAAACAGTGGGGAATGGACCCGTCGGAACTCGACAACTCCGTGATTGCGCGCGTACCCACTCGCACTAACCGGGACGATCGCTATTTCACCGATACCTATCAAGCAATGCCGCTGCACGGCTACACTCGGATGTTTGAAAAGATGCTGGATCACCCAAACATCAAGGTGATGCTGAATACCGACTACCGCGAGATTGAGGGTTTTATCCCTTACGGCGAAATGATTTACACCGGGCCGGTGGATACCTATTTCAATTATTGCTACGGCAAACTTCCTTACCGTTCCTTGGAATTCAAGCACGAAACACTGAACGTACCCGTACACCAAAAAGCACCGGTCGTAAATTACCCCAACGAGCATTTATATACTCGCTGCACGGAGTTTAAATACCTCACCGGACAAGAGCATCAAAAAACTAGCATAGTCTACGAATATCCCCAAGCTGAGGGAGACCCTTACTACCCGGTTCCGCGTCCCGAAAATGCCGAAATTTACAAGAAATATAAGGCTTTGGCTGATGCAACTCCGGGAGTTTCTTTCGTGGGAAGGCTGGCGACTTACAAGTATTACAACATGGATCAAGTGGTCGCTCAAGCTCTGACAACTTACACTCAAATTACTACCAAGCCGGTGATTGAATTGGTAGAAAATGCTAACGGTTCTGCCTCTAATCTAAGCTCCTCAAATGGAGTGATCGAGATCCCAGCCACACCTTCTCTAGAAGTCGCTGCTGTCAACGGCAACGGCAACGGCGGCAAATCTGGTACAAAGTAGCTGGAAGCTGTGAATTTGTAAGGACCAAAATGTCTGGCGATCCGTGCGCACCCTACGGCGGTCCCTAAAAACGTAAGGTATGCACGGATCACCCTACTCGGTTTGGATCAAAATTTATTTAACAATTCAAACAAACGTTGAGGTGAAAATGAGAGTTATAGTTAAAATTGTTTTGTCTCATGAGATTTTGCAAACTTCTCAATTTCCGCATTTCCATAAAGAAATAGAGCGCTTAATTGAAAGTGGTGGCAAAATTCTTATGCTCGATTTCTCAAAAATTAATTTCTTGAAAAATTCGGAGTTAATGGCTGTAGTGGCGATCGTGAAATTAGTGAGAGACAGCGCCTGTATACTTTTGATATCTGCCATGAGCGAACAAGTTAGAATCCTATTTGAACTCACGGGATTAGAACAAATATTTCAGTGTTTGCCTCCTGCAGAAGAACATCCGCTCAAAAGTGAGCTAACTGAACCGTTAGCAGGTTTGCACAGTCTTGCCAGCTAAACAAAAGTTTTGAGTTGGAGAGAGCGATCGAGTGAGAAAGGCCCACAGGGGGAGAGGGGGAGACTGCCAGAGGCGGAGACTGTCCGAGTGTCCGAGTGGGGGATGGGAAAAATTTGGCTTCTTCCTTTCCTTCTTCCTTCCTTTTGAGTAATGACTAATGACTTCGGCCTTCAACAAAAGACAGCCTTTAGATGAGGCTGTCTTAATGTGCAGCAATTTTGCAAATTAATCAGCAAAAAACTTGTCAAAGTGGGGGCAATTGTAGCTAACCTATATATATAACTTCGGGTAGATGTGCCGATGAGTTGGTTAGGAAGAGAACTAGAAAATTGCGATATTGAAGAGTCTTCCACTCTAGACAGTAAGGTAACTGTTCAAGGGCGGAAAACTGGTTATCCGCGCCCCCAATTGCGCCGGAGCAACTGGATTTGTCTCAACGGTCAGTGGAGGTTTGCTTACGACGACGCGGGACGCTGCGTGCAGCCGATCGATATTTCAGAGTGGACTCATACTATAGAAGTGCCGTTTGCTCCAGAATCGGCAAAAAGCGGGATCGGCGACACGAATTTTCACGCCAACTGCTGGTACGAGCGCGAATTTGACGTACCCCACGCAGAAGGAAGAGTTCTCCTCCACTTTGGGGCAGTAGACTACCGCGCCCGCGTCTGGGTGAACGGTCAGTTTGTCATCGAACACGAAGGCGGACACACTCCTTTCACCGCAGACATTACAGCAGTTTTGAACCTCAACGGGCCCCAGCGGGTTACAGTCTGGGCTCAGGACGACCCGCAAGATTTGGAGAAACCGCGCGGCAAGCAAGACTGGCAAATAGAGCCGCACAGTATTTGGTATCCGCGCACGACCGGCATTTGGCAGACAGTCTGGGTAGAATTCGTGCCTCGCACTTATATCGAGCGCATCCGCTGGACTCCGCAGTTTGAACGCTGGGAAATCGGTTTTGAAGCGTTTGTCGCGGGCGATCGCCAGTCGGGAATCCAGATAAAAGTTAAACTGTCGATCGGCTGTATGCTGCTGGTCAACGACACCTACGAAGTCATCAACGGCGAAATCCACCGCCGCATCGCCCTCTCAGACCCGGGGATCGACGACTACCGCAACGAACTGCTGTGGAGTCCCGAAAAGCCGACGCTAATTAACGCTCAAGTGCAGCTGTGGGCCGACGGCAAACTGCTCGACGAGATTAAATCCTACACCGCCATGCGGACTGTCAGCATCCAGCGCGATCGCTTCATGCTCAACGGCCGCCCCTACTACCTGAGGCTGGTGCTCGACCAAGGTTACTGGCCCGACACCATGATGACGGCCCCCTCCGACGAAGCTTTGCGCCACGATGTGGAATTAGTCAAAGCAATGGGTTTCAACGGCGTCCGCAAGCACCAAAAAATCGAAGACCCCCGATTTTTGTACTGGGCCGACGTGCTGGGGCTATTAGTTTGGGAAGAAATGCCCAGCGCCTACCGCTTCACTCCCAAAGCCGTTGACCGGCTGACGCGGGAGTGGACCGAAGTGATCGACCGCGACTCCAGCCACCCCTGTATCGTAGTCTGGGTGCCGTTCAACGAATCTTGGGGAGTTCCGAATTTAGTCGAAGCCGCAGCCCACCGCAACTACGTGCAAGCGCTGTATTTCTTGACAAAAACCCTCGATCCGACTCGCCCCGTCATCGGTAACGACGGCTGGGAAAGCACCGATACCGACATCCTGGCGATTCACGACTACGACAACAACCCGCAAACCCTAGCCAAGCGCTACGGGCCCGAAGTCCAGCTAACGGATTTGTTCGATCGCGGGCGTCCGGGAGGGCGCATCCTCACCCTGGACGGCCACCCGCACCAAGGACAGCCGATGATGCTGACAGAATTCGGCGGTATCGCCTGCGCCGGCCACGAAAACCCAGATTTTTACAGAGTTTGGGGCTACGTGCGCGCGTGGGACACGACGGAACTGCAAAGGCGCTACACCGCGCTGCTGAAGGTGGTAAACCAAGTGGAAATGTTCAGTGGATTTTGTTACACGCAGTTGACCGATACTTACCAAGAAGCTAACGGCTTGCTGTATGCCGATCGCACTCCCAAGTTTCCCTTAGAGGCGATAGCTGCGGCAACTCTCGGCAGCGATATTCCCGAAGACAGTTCACAGTCGCAAGTTATTACTCAGTGCTAATGGGTAATTGGTCAAGGAAAAAGTAAAAATCTCAGATTTTTTTCTGATTTCATTTTTACTTTTTTCCGATATACTTCTTACAAAAATAGGGTTGGTAGTAAGGACTTTAGTTTTTTGTAATTAAGATTTAAGGACTCAAGTCCTGACTGCAAACCTTAATGCCCCATTACCCATTGGATTGATGTTTCAAAGTTTTTTCATGGGAGGTTTTGAATGTTCCACCCACAGATTGTTATCGGGAAAACGCCTAGATGTAACAGCCGCCACCTGTCACGATAAATTTGCAGTCGCCGACTACCAACGCTTGCAACAGCAAGGGATTTACACAGTCCGCGAAGGCATCTGCTGGCACTTAATCGAACAGTCGCCCGAAAAATACGATTTTTCCAGCGCCCTGCCAATAATCCGCGCCGCCCGCGACACCAAAATGCAGGTAATTTGGGATTTGTTTCACTACGGCTGGCCCGACGATATTGATATTTTCAGTCCCGAATTCGTGTCCCGGTTTGCCAACATGGCGCGCGCTTTTATGGAAGTGCTGACTGAAGAAACCGACGAAACACCTTTTGTCACACCTGTCAATGAAATTTCATTTATTGCTTGGGCCGGCGGCGATTTCGCCTACATCAATCCCTTTGCCAAAGGAAGGGGAGACGAGCTCAAAATCCAGTTAGTCAAAGCAGCGATCGCAGCGATAGAATCAGTTTGGGAAGTCAATCCCCGCAGTCGCATCGTTCAAACCGACCCCGTAATTAACGTTATTGGCGATCCTGACAAACCCGAGGAGCGACACGAGGCGGAAGCTTATCACTTATCTCAATATCAAGCTTGGGATATGTTGGCCGGACGTTTTCGCCCCGAACTCGGCGGCCAGGAAAAATATCTCGATATTATTGGCGTGAATTATTACGATCGCAATCAGTGTATTCACAAGGAAGAGCCGATGAAATACACCGATCCGCTGTATCGGCCGTTTAGTGAACAACTGCAAGAAGTGTTCGATCGCTACCGCCGCCCCTTATTCGTATCAGAAACAGGCGCTGAAGACGATTTTAGACCGATTTGGTTTAATTATGTGTGCACTGAGGTAGTGGCGGCGATGAAAGCAGGAGTTCCGATAGAGGGAATCTGCTTGTATCCGATTGTCAACCATCCGGGTTGGGACGACGACAGGCACTGTCACAATGGTTTGTGGGATTATTGCAATGAATTGGGCGATCGAGAAATCTACCAGCCTTTGGCGGATGAATTGCAGTTTCAAAGGCAGCAGATTGAACCCTTGGTGAAGTCGCACAAGTAACAAGTCCGAACTTTACGAGGACGCTTGGCAAAAAAACTGCTTTCTACCAAAAATCGTCTCGATTACCCACAAAATATTGTTGAGAAACAGGGTTTTTGCTAGACGGTGGGTAACTCTACTTTAGGGTGCGCAAGGCGCACCTTAGGACTATTTGCGACTTTAGGTAGGGGCGGCTTTTCCACACAGGAAGTTATACTTCAAAAATATCTTAAAGCCGATCGCGCGCCAAAAAAAATGCACTCCCAAACATTGCTAAAACCAGACGGCCGCCCACTCACACTCTACAGCCGCTACCCAATCCCAGAAGGTATCGCGGCCGTAAGTCCCAGCAATGAACCGGTACAGGCAAACCCGCACTTTCGCTGGCATCCTTTGCGGGGGGAATGGGTAGCATACGCCAGCCACCGCCAGGGCAGAACCTTCATGCCGCCGCCGGAATACAACCCCCTCGCTGCTACAATTAACCCTAAGTTTCCGACAGAATTGCCGCCGGGAGATTACGACGTAGCAGTTTTTGACAATCGGTTTCCCTCGTTGACTTTGCAGGCAAAAAACGCACCTGCAAATATTGTGGAAACTTTGCCCGCAAAGGGCATTTGCGAAGTGGTAGTGTTTACTCAAGATCCTCTGGCTTCCCTCGGTTCTTTAGAGTTATCTCACTTAGAATTGCTGTTAGAAGTATGGGCAGATCGCACTTCAGTTATTGGCAGCAATCCCGAAATTCAATACGTCTTGCCCTTTGAAAATCGCGGCGTCGAAGTAGGAGTAACTTTGCACCATCCCCACGGTCAAATTTACGCTTATCCGTTCGTGCCACCAGTGCCGGCGCGGATGTTAGAATGTCAGTCGGTTTACTATCAAAAAAACAGTAGCGGTTTGCTGCAAGATTTGATTCAAAAAGAGATTGCCGATCAACAGCGAATTATTTATTTAGACGAAGAGGCGATCGCCTTTGTCCCCGCTTGCGCCCGCTACCCTTACGAAGTGTGGATTGCCCCGATCGCCCCCGCTGCTACATTTATCGATTTGACGGAAAAACAGCGTCAATCACTCGCTAAAGCTTTAAAAACAGTCGCCCTTAAATACGACGGTTTGTGGCAGCGCCAATTCCCTTATTTGATGGCTTGGTTTCAAGCCCCCACAGACGGGAAACCCCATCCCGAAGCGCATTTGCACGCCCAATTTTATCCGCCCTATCGATCTAGCGATCGGCTAAAATACCTCGCAGGAACTGAACTGGCGGCCGGAATGTTTGCTAACGACGCCTTACCCGAAGAAAAAGCTAAAGAATTGCAAGCCGTATCCATCCATCTATCTTAATAACCTTATAAAATTGGTTGGTAATATGGGTTTGTCATAAGGACTTTAGTGCTTATTGACTGCAAGGCTGAAGAGAGGGCTGAAGTCCTCACTACAAACCTTTAGGAAAAACTGAAGTCCTCACTACAAACCTTTAGGAAAAACTGAAGTTCTCACGAGAAAATTAGATGATAAACTCATTAAACCCAGAAGTTGACTCCAAACTCGAATTCATCCGCAATACCTTAACAGAAACAGGAGCGATCGCCCTTCGCTTGCGAGGCACAGACTGGTTTGCTTGGGCCACAGCCGGCAGTTCCCATACAGTATTGCTTACTGCAGAAACCGGAGTAGCAGAAGTTTTAATCACCGCCGAAACAGCTTGGGTTCTCACCGATGAAATCGAAGCCCAGCGCTTGCAAGACGAAGAATTGCCATCCAACTTTCAAATGCACATCTATCCTTGGGCAGATGTTGCACAGCGCGAAGCTTTTGTCAAAGAAGTTACTGGTGGCGGTAACGTGATGAGCGATCGGCCAATTTATCCCAAAGAAACGCCAATCATCGCATCTTTACAGTCTCGCAAACAGACAATGATGTCAAGCGAATTAGAGCGATACCGGCGAGTCGGGCGTTTAGCCAGTGAAGCGATGACAGAGGTACTTTCCGCAGCCAAACCGACATGGACAGAATATCAATTAGCGGGAGCCGGTGCAGAGGCATTGTGGGCCAGAGGTTTGCATCCAGCCCTGACATTAGTTGCTGGAGAAAGGCGTTTGCCGCTGTACCGCCACGCCACCGCAACCTCCGAACAAATTGGGCGACAAGCAATGTTAGTATTTTGCGCGAGGGGCTGGGGTTTGTATGCAAATTTAACCAGATTTGTTTGTTTTGACTTTCTTGAGGAAAAGGATTCAGAGTTGCACCGACAAGTCAGAGAAATTGAAGCCGTCGGCTTGAATTCGTGCCGGCCGGGAGTATCGCTGAATGCGGTTTATGACACGCTGAAAACTGCTTACGAACAACACGGATATCCTCAAGCAATTCGGGAACACCATCAAGGCGGAACTACCGGATATTTGGCGCGAGAAGTTGTGGCGAATCCGGCTACTTCAGATATTTTGGCAGAAAATATGGCTGTGGCTTGGAATCCGAGTTTGTCCGGAGCAAAAATTGAGGATACGTTTGTAATTAACAGCGATGGAACGTTGGAAAATTTGACTTTAGATCCTAATTGGCCGAGCGTAGAAGTAGCAGGAAGGTTGCGACCAGTGCCGCTGGAAAGAGGGGGCGAGCAGCTTTAACTTATATCTTTGGGGCGGGTTCTCCTGCCCACCCCACAAAAACAGATTTATCTATCTAATTAAAGTCGTAACTCATCTAAAAAACCAATATGTTTAATTTGCAACCCCTGTACTAGGACACTAATCTAATGAACAGAGAGCAGCCGATCGCTATCGGGCCCCTAGAAGTATGGGCTGGAGTAGAATGCACGGTTAACCGCGTGGGCGACGAGTATTTCGACCAGTTGGATCGCAACGGTCACGCCACGCGCCTGGATGACCTCGACCTGTTTGCAGAACTGGGCGTGCGTGCCATCCGCTACCCCGTGCTGTGGGAACGGACTGCACCCAACGGTTTAGAGAGTGCTGACTGGTCGTGGGCAGATGAGCGCCTGGGTCGTTTGCGCGAACTTGGGATTCATCCCATCGTTGGTCTAGTTCACCACGGCAGCGGTCCCCGCCATACCAGCCTCATAGATCCAAGCTTCCCTGAGAAACTAGCCGAGTTCGCCCGTGCGGTTGCAGAGCGCTATCCGTGGGTAGACCGTTACACACCTGTCAATGAGCCACTGACCACGGCGCGATTTAGCGGACTCTACGGTCACTGGTATCCTCACGGACTCGATGGACTAACCTTCGCCCGTGCCTTGTTGATAGAGTGCCGTGCCACTGTACTCTCGATGCGGGCAATTCGTGAGATAAACCCTGCGGCACAACTGGTGCAGACTGAGGACATGGGTAAAACTTACAGCACCCCCCTACTCGCGTATCAGGCAGAATTTGAGAACGAGCGCCGCTGGTTGAGCTTCGATTTGCTGTGTGGCCGATTGAATCGGTCTAGCCCCATGTGGGGTTACCTACGCTACTTGGGCATTGAGGAAGCCGAACTCGATTGGTTCCTGGAGAATCCCTGCCCGCCAGACGTGTTGGGGCTTAATTATTACGTAACCAGCGAACGCTTTCTGGATGAACGCATAGAAAACTACCCAGACTCCTCGGTTTGCGGAAACGATAAACACAAGTACATCGACATAGAGGCAGTGCGTGTCTGTGCTGAGGGTCCAGCAGGTTTGCGTGCGCTGATCAAAGAGACATGGGAACGCTACGGGCTACCCATCGCCGTGACAGAGGCACACCTCGGTTGCACTCGCGAGGAGCAACTGCGCTGGCTTTATGAAATATGGCAGGCAGCGCTTTCTATGTGCCGCGAGGGCGTGGACGTGCGTGGGGTGACTGTTTGGTCTCTCTTGGGTACGTTTGACTGGAATGTTTTGCTGACCCGCGCCGATGGCTACTATGAGTCGGGAGTATTTGATGTGCGTGGTTCCCATCCGCGCCCGACCGCCCTTGCCGGGCTGGTACGGGATTTAGCAGAGGGACGCCAGCCCGACCACCCCGTCCTCGACGTGCCTGGATGGTGGCGCCGACCTGTGAGGCTGCTTTATCCACCTTATAGTTGTTGCGCAGATGGGCAGCAGGATAGCTGGGTTATGGGGGCCCAAGACTGGCGAGTGCAAAAGAACATGACTAATTCCCAATTAGCAATTACCAATCCCCCGCCTGTGCGTCCGCTGGCAATTATTGGAGCCACAGGAACGCTGGGCAAGGCTTTTGCCCGCCTGTGCGATCTCCGGGGCATCCCATACCACCTCCTGACACGCCAGGAGATGGACATTACCGACCTCGCGTCCGTCCGTGCCGCTCTTTGTGAGTTGCATCCGTGGGCGGTTGTGAACGCTGCTGGGTACGTTCGCGTGGATGATGCGGAGCGCGAACCTGACATCTGTCTGCGCGTGAATGCTGAGGGTCCAGCCATCCTCGCTGCTGCTTGCGCCGATCTGGGAGTGGCGCTGCTTACGTTCTCATCAGACCTTGTATTCGATGGGGCTGGTGCTACCCCTTATGTAGAAAGCAACGCTGTTGCACCCCTCAACGTGTATGGGCGCAGCAAAGCTCTGGCGGAGGCGCGGGTCTTAAAGGCTAATCCCTCAGCGCTAGTAATCCGCACGAGTGCATTCTTCGGGCCGTGGGATGAGTATAACTTCGTTACCATCGCACTGCGTGAGTTGGCTGCTGGGCAGACGTTCGTAACCGCCGATGATTCGGTTGTTTCGCCTACCTATGTCCCGGATTTGGTGAATGCCAGCCTCGATTTGTTAATTGACGGCGAGTACGGCTTGTGGCATTTAGCTAATAAGAGTGCTATCACTTGGACGGAGTTGGCGCGACTGGCGGCTTCTGTAGCGGGTGTTGATGCTTCTGGTGTGGAAGCTCGTCCTACGCGAGAACTTGGTTTTGCCGCTGCCCGTCCAACTTACAGCGTTCTCGGCAGCGAGCGCGGCTTACTACTCCCGGATCTTGACCATGCCATGTCCCGGTACTTAGCCGATCGGCAACCAGTTTAGATTTTCGAGTAGGAAGGACTAAATATGTCTCAGGCACGAGCAACAGATTTGGAGCGAGCAATCCTCTGCTCACCAAGGCTTCATCAATTGCATTCGTTAGCTTGACTTTGACTCGAGCTGGCTCTATATTTTGGCGGACTTGATTTCGATCGCGAGCGCGATTTACCCTATCGCCTCTCTTCGTTTAGAAAGTCTACCTTTGATTCTAGCTTTGAATTCGTGCAGCCACAGGTGTTAACCTGTAGGCTGCAACCGCACGCAAAATATCTCTAAAGACTATTCATCTTCAGCATAGATAAACCGATACAATTCGCTAGGATCTGGCTCGGGGCTTTTCTCCGCAAAATCTACCGCATCATCAATTACAGCTTGAATCTTATTCTCGATCGCCTTTAATTCTTCAGCAGTTGCCAAAGTTCGATCGATCAAATCAGCAGCCAACTTCTTAATCGGATCGCGGGGGAACCAATATTCCTTCTCTTCTTTAGAACGCAACTCATCAGGATCGGCCAAAGAATGGCCGCGAAAGCGATAAGTCAAAGCCTCGATCAAAGTCGGCCCCTCGCCGGCGCGCGCGCGAGCAACAGCTTCTTTCGCTACTTCCCGCACCGCCAAAACATCCATCCCGTCAACCTCGACGCCAACCATGCCAAAAGCATGAGCTTTCTTGTAAATCATCGGGTCAGAAGTAGCTCGCTCGTGGGCCATCCCGATCGCCCATTTGTTGTTTTCCACCACATAAAGAATCGGCAACTTCCACAAAGCCGCCATATTCAAACACTCAAAAAACTGCCCGTTATTTGCAGCACCATCGCCAAAAAAACAAGCAGTCACGCCATCAGAACTCTCGTCCCCCAAAGCTTCGCGCCGGTACTTCGATTGAAAAGCCGCCCCCGTAGCTACAGGAATCCCCTCAGCCACAAAAGCATAACCTCCCAAGAGTCGGTGTTCGGCCGAAAACATATGCATCGAACCGCCGCGGCCCTTCGAGCAACCGGTTTCCTTCCCGAATAACTCCGCCATTACCTCCCGCGCCGGCACGCCCGCGCTCAAGGCGTGAACGTGATCGCGGTAGGTGCTGCTGACGAAATCAGTGTCATCCCGGCGCATCGATCGAATCACGCCAGTAGAGACAGCTTCCTGACCGTTGTACAAGTGGACAAAACCAAACATTTTGCCCCGGTAGTACATCTCAGCACACTTGTCCTCAAAGTAGCGCCCCAAGACCATATCCTCGTAGAGCATCAAGCCCTCATCCCGAGAAATGTTTACGCTTTGCGCGTCAAAAACTGGTAAAGTCCGTTCCTGAACCATAAATAATTAATACCCGACGATCGGCTTCCTAGACATCTAAATTTAAACCCAGATGGGACACAACCGCAGCAGAAAACGATCGCACCTTTTCTGTGGAGCAGTTCACCCATTGTTAAAATGAGTTTGGCAGGCGGGGCGGATTGCCGGGACTCGGCGAACCAACCGCCATCTAAACCCCATGCCAACGAATGATATAATTCCATTACTCTCAAACCCGAAAATGCTCTGCAAGTCAAACAACTCATTTAGCTGACGGGCAGTGGGGCTTTCCATTTTCCTCACTGTAAAACGCTGTAGAGACAAAAAATCAGAGTATCTCTACGGTAATTCCAACATACCGTGAATTGGGTGGTTGGAAGCCAACACCAGAATTTTTGATTTGGTTTGCGGGAGTATCTCACTTAAGATAGGCTAATTCAGTTGCTAGCGCTTTGGGGAAGTGGACAGTGTTAATTCCACTAGATTACTACCGGATTTTGGGTCTACCGATTCAAGCTACTGCCGAACAGTTGCAGCAGGCTCACCGCGATCGAACTTTACAGCTTCCGCGCAGGGAGTATTCCGAAGTTGCGCTCGTCGCCCGCAAACAACTGCTCGATGAAGCCTGCGCCGTTCTGTCAGACTCAGACGGGCGCAAAGCTTACGATGCCAGTTTTTTAGCCAAAACTTACGATCGAGAGTCGGAAGCCGCACAGGAAGCCAAGCACCAGAGGTCGAAAACCTCAGCAGGCACGGCCACAGTCTTGCAAGACGCAGGAGAAATTGCTCCGCCAGAGTCCAAGGCTTTAGAGGCTGCTCCCGACCCCCACACTCCAAGTATTGAAATCGATGACAACCAATTCGTAGGAGCCCTGCTCATACTGCAAGAACTGGGGGAATACGAACTCGTACAGAAGCTGGGTCGCCCGTATCTTAACAATGGCAGCATCGCGATCGCAGAAGGTCGTTTCGGCGACCCCCAGCTCGTGCGGCCAGATATAGTTTTAACCGTCAGCCTTGCCTGTCTAGAACTCGGCCGCGAACAGTGGCAGCAAGGTCAGTACGAAAATGCAGCAAGATCATTAGAAGCAGGCCAAGAAGTGCTGCTGCTTGAGGGCCTATTTCCAAGCGTGAGGGGTGAAATGCAAGCCGACCTATACAAACTCCGTCCGTACAACATTTTAGAGTTACTATCCCTCCCCGAAGAAAAAGTCGCCGAGCGTCGCCGGGGACTGGAAATCCTGCGAGAAATGCTTCAAGAACGGGGCGGCATCGACGGATCGGGAGACGATCGATCGGGCTTAGGAATAGAAGACTTCCTCCGCTTCGTCCAGCAATTGCGCAAACACCTAACCAGCAGCGAGCAGCAGACCCTATTTGAAGCCGAAGCCGGCCGCCCCTCCGCAGTCGCTACTTACCTCTCGGTCTACACCCTGTTAGCCCAAGGATTTGCCGCCAGACAGCCATCGATGATCCGTCGCGCCAAGCTGATGCTGATGCAGCTCGGTCGCCGCCAAGACGTTCACCTGGAAAAAGCCGTTTGTTCCCTGCTGCTGGGCCAGACAGAAGAAGCCAGCAGAGCCCTCGAACTGAGTTCGGAAAAAGAACCGCTCGCCTTCATTCGCGAACATTCCCAAGATTCTCCCGATTTGTTGCCCGGACTGTGCTTGTACGCCGAACACTGGCTGCAAGAGGAGGTGTTTCCCCACTTCCGCGACTTGGCCAACCAGTCAGTCTCCTTGAAAGATTACTTTGCCGACCCGAAAGTACAAGCTTACCTAGAAGCTTTGCCACAGGACGCAGAAACCGCCAACGAATGGGTCGTCGTGCAGCCCCGCTCCGGCAAGCCCCCGGGGCGACTGCAACCGACTGCTGGCCGATCGCCCGCAGCAATACCCCCACCGCCACCCACAGCCAATCAGGGAGCCAGTACCGTCACCTTGACCCCCGTACCGGCCGACACCTCCAGCGCAGCCTCGGGCCCGAAATCCCCGGCAAAGGCGGCCGCGCTAGGCGCTGTTGCCGTCTCTCTCCCGACAGCTACGGCGGCACAGCCTGCAGACTCGACCCCGAAACAACGCCGGCGCCAACATTCAGGGCGCAGCGGAGCAACGGGCAAGGGGGTAACAGGCGATTTGGTCGATCGGGCGCGCACCAAGGCTGCAGAAATTTCCACCCAAGTCAAGTCCATGCCTCGAAACAGGCTGGCTTTGTTTCTAGTCGCAGGTGTCCTGAGCCTGTTACTTTTGTGGTTCATACTCAGTCTGTTGGCGAGCGCGATGCAAGCCCTCTCGGGCCCATCCCTGCAAGGAGAGCAAGCGCTGATCGGGCTGGAAACACCGCCGGTAGAAATCCCTCCTGTTTCCGTGGCCCCAGAACCTGGCGCGGCAGTGTCGGGAGCAATCACTGAGGAATCAGCCGAACAAATTGTTCAAAGCTGGCTGTCGGCAAAAGCAGCGGCTTTGGGCCCCAACCATGCTGTCGAAGAGTTAAAGCAAGTTCTGACAGAACCGGCTTTGTCTCGCTGGCAATTGATGGCAGAAGCTCAAGAGCGAAATAACGCCCACCAGCGTTACGTACACAAGCTGCAAGTTAATGGAGTTACCCCAAATCCGACTAATCCCGATCGCGCCCAAGTAGAAGCCCAAGTAGCGGAAAAAGCCGAAGTGTTCGATCGCTCTCAGCTCGTTACTTCGCGCAACGAAAACCTGCGGGTGCGCTACGACTTGATCCGCCAAGACGGACAGTGGCGGATTATGGATTGGCAAGTGATAAAGTAAGGAATTGGTAATTGGTAATTGGTAATTTCTGCTTGCTAGTTGCTAATTACCAATTTCTGATTATTAGTTGAATTTTTAATCCCAAAAGCTGGAGTTGTGAATTGCAGATTATTGTTGAAGGGTGGCGTTTTATTTATCATTCCTATTGCGTAGCCAATCAATTTCAACTGCTGGAAATGCTCGATCGCCCGCAAGGACAAATTGAGCTTTTCCACCGCGATATGCCTTACATAGACGCAGCTTGGGAGACGAAAATTAGTTTGTTCGATCGCCCAAATGAAACTTTACTCCGCAGCATTAAGAGTCCTGCAGTAAATCAGTCAGCGGATGTTACTCTGCGAATGTATTGCCCGTGGGACTTCTCGGCATCCAGCAGCGCCGAAACTTGGGTATTTGCAGCGACAGAATGGGGGATTGTTACCAGTACAGTATTGCAGGCGCTCGGCGTTAAGTCGATCGCAGAAACTCCGGTTAATTCAGAAACCAAAATTATTACACCGTCGGCGTGGTCAAAAGCCGGGTTAATTCGCAGCGGTGTTGAGGCCGATCGCATTGCCATCGTACCTTTGGGAGTCGATCCTAAGATTTATTATCCTCTCTCGGGCGATCGGCGTCAATCGCTGCGCCAAAGCTTGGGCTGGTCAAACTATTTTATATTTTTAAACATCGGAGGGCAAACGGATCGCAAAGGTATTCGCCCTTTATTAAAAGCCTTCGCTGCGGTAGTTGACAAATATCCAGATGCGAGATTAGTTTTAAAAGGTTCTGAACTGCTTTATCCGTCCAGAGACGAGATTGCTGAAGCCTGCCGAGTTGTGCTCAACGATGCCGAAAGAGCAAGGGTTTTACCGAGATTAATTTATACTGGTGGCCAGCTATCTTTTGCTCAAATAGCTGAGTTTTACCAAGCAGCCGATGCTTATGTTTCTGCGTATTTAGCAGAAGGTTTTAACCTGCCGGTGTTGGAAGCTGCTGCTTGCGGTTTGCCGGTTATTTGCACTGCGGGCGGCCCTACGGATGATTTTACGCGATCGGACTTTGCACAGCAGATTGAGAGTAAATTTACGGCTGTGGCGAGGGAGGGGGAAACTTTATTTATCCTAGCTCCTGAGTGGGAACATTTGACTGATTTGATGCGCATAGCGATCGAACAGCCGGGAATCGCTGCGAAAGCTAGGGTTGCGGGCCCGGCTTTTGTGGCTGAAAATTTTACTTGGAGGCGTGTAGTCGATCGATTGCTTGAGGTTATGGGAGGAGATAGAAAGAGAGAGGAGAAGTCTATTTTTGAGCCAATAATTTTGTAGTTTGGGCGTTTCAAGCCCTAGATGGGGAAATAGGTTTTTTCCGGCACATCAAAATCAAAAGTATCTTGTACCAGTTGGGTTTCAATCCCTGATAGGGTTTTAGGTTTTTTCCGGCCCAAAAGCCGATCGCCCCTAGTATCTAAAGCCATACCGTTTCAATCCCTGATAGGGTTTTAGGTTTTTTCCGGCTAATCAGTTCGATCACTGGTGCGATATCTGCTACAGCGTTTCAATCCCTGATAGGGTTTTAGGTTTTTTCCGGCTGAAAGCATGATCATTGAATTGCACCACAACGACGGCAAGTTTCAATCCCTGATAGGGTTTTAGGTTTTTTCCGGCATGGTTTTTTTCAGCCTGACGCTGACATCCCCGTAGTTTCAATCCCTGATAGGGTTTTAGGTTTTTTCCGGCATTATAGATTTGTGGTGCAGTCATAATTTTCAAGTGCTACAGTTTCAATCCCTGATAGGGTTTTAGGTTTTTTCCGGCTGAATGGAGTGCAATTGGATGGCGATCGATTTAAGCTTTTGTTTCAATCCCTGATAGGGTTTTAGGTTTTTTCCGGCTAGGCCGAATCCTCAAGAGTGCTCGTGCCGAGCGTAATTGGTTTCAATCCCTGATAGGGTTTTAGGTTTTTTCCGGCTGAGCTGTGGAGCAAAGGATTATGTAACTACGTGGTGGTTTCAATCCCTGATAGGGTTTTAGGTTTTTTCCGGCGCGCACTTCTCGCTTTGAGCAGGAGTTCGTTCCATTTCTGGTTTCAATCCCTGATAGGGTTTTAGGTTTTTTCCGGCGCTTATGTCGCATCACTGGGACTGCCAGCAGCGGAGACTCAACACTTGTTTCAATCCCTGATAGGGTTTTAGGTTTTTTCCGGCTCACCTCCACTCGGAGGCGACCGGCCGGCCGTCTCCAGTTTCAATCCCTGATAGGGTTTTAGGTTTTTTCCGGCTTGAATCCTTTTTAGAAATTAAAGAGACAGCACCAAGTTTCAATCCCTGATAGGGTTTTAGGTTTTTTCCGGCTCACAATTTGGGAGTATCAGGGGCCTCAGGGTGTTTCAATCCCTGATAGGGTTTTAGGTTTTTTCCGGCCCGGGAGTGCATGGGGGAGCTAGTCATGGCTGGCTGTTTCAATCCCTGATAGGGTTTTAGGTTTTTTCCGGCTCGGTTGAATGAATCCTGAGCAAGTAGTTAGCCGCGTTGTTTCAATCCCTGATAGGGTTTTAGGTTTTTTCCGGCTGAAGCCCTTGCGATGCAATTGACGAAGGAACGGGGGGTTTCAATCCCTGATAGGGTTTTAGGTTTTTTCCGGCTCCATCCTCACCCAGCGCACCTGTCGGGATTTTCCGAGGTTTCAATCCCTGATAGGGTTTTAGGTTTTTTCCGGCTGTTCCTCTTACAACTGAGTCAGCTTGTCCTATTATGTTTCAATCCCTGATAGGGTTTTAGGTTTTTTCCGGCTCAGCCTTTTCTAAACCCATACCTAGGCGAGCATATCCAGGTTTCAATCCCTGATAGGGTTTTAGGTTTTTTCCGGCAGTAAGTTGAGCCAGTGTGCGGTTGCCAGATAGTGAGTGTTTCAATCCCTGATAGGGTTTTAGGTTTTTTCCGGCCATCGCAAGCACAATCCGCAAAGTATCTTTGCCGTTCAGTTTCAATCCCTGATAGGGTTTTAGGTTTTTTCCGGCTCGTCGGTGATGCCGAGGCCTATCGACCGCTCCGTTTCAATCCCTGATAGGGTTTTAGGTTTTTTCCGGCACTAGCGTTACTTTCTCGCCGTCGGCGACTGCCTGAGTGTTTCAATCCCTGATAGGGTTTTAGGTTTTTTCCGGCTCTAGCAATTTATCAAACAAGTTTGGTTCGTGTCCGGCAGTTTCAATCCCTGATAGGGTTTTAGGTTTTTTCCGGCTAGAGCAATCCGTAAATTCACTTATTTTTTCAGCCTTAAAGTTTCAATCCCTGATAGGGTTTTAGGTTTTTTCCGGCTACTCGCTGACTATTGCTACACTAGACTTTTGGTTTCAATCCCTGATAGGGTTTTAGGTTTTTTCCGGCGAGAACAGCCGACCCCCTGGCAAGAGCAGATTAGAGTTTCAATCCCTGATAGGGTTTTAGGTTTTTTCCGGCGAAATCTGGTGAGTGATTGGATGGAAGAACAAATCACAGTTTCAATCCCTGATAGGGTTTTAGGTTTTTTCCGGCTTTCTCTGATGTTGGCTTCCCGGATATCCCAGTGTCGGTTAGGTTTCAATCCCTGATAGGGTTTTAGGTTTTTTCCGGCTAATTCGATCCATTGACATTTCGCGGCGAAGTGTTTCAATCCCTGATAGGGTTTTAGGTTTTTTCCGGCGCGATAAACGGCTGCGAGCCGGAAATTGTGATTGTGTTTCAATCCCTGATAGGGTTTTAGGTTTTTTCCGGCGACAAAGTATTCGCCGTATGGGTCATTCACGATTGTTTCAATCCCTGATAGGGTTTTAGGTTTTTTCCGGCCCATATATGCCAAGAGTTCTGTCTTGATTCCGCCAGCTAAGTTTCAATCCCTGATAGGGTTTTAGGTTTTTTCCGGCGATGCACGCTAAATTCGCAGGCCCTGGTATGGGAGAGATTGTTTCAATCCCTGATAGGGTTTTAGGTTTTTTCCGGCGTGAGAAATATCAAAAGTATGCTGAGCGGATTCTTGTTTCAATCCCTGATAGGGTTTTAGGTTTTTTCCGGCTAAACACTCGCTCGTTTAGTCGTATGGCAAAAAGAGTTTCAATCCCTGATAGGGTTTTAGGTTTTTTCCGGCTGATTTATGCACAGTTGCATCAGCGACTTCAATCTTTGTTTCAATCCCTGATAGGGTTTTAGGTTTTTTCCGGCGGCTATGTAAGTCAGCAGCAACGGCAGCAAGAAGCAGGTTTCAATCCCTGATAGGGTTTTAGGTTTTTTCCGGCTCAGAGTAGACCCGGAAGTATAAAATCCCCTGATATCTCAAGGTTTCAATCCCTGATAGGGTTTTAGGTTTTTTCCGGCTCTGAAGCTTTAGCTCTTGCCACTTTTAAAGTCTCCGGTTTCAATCCCTGATAGGGTTTTAGGGTTTTTCCGGCCGATTCGTGTTCGTGGAATAATCGCACCGAATTTAGTTTCAATCCCTGATAGGGTTTTAGGGTTTTTCCGGCCGCCCGTTCCAGAAGCCTTGCTGTATTTGGTTTTCAAGGTGCAGTTCCGTGAATCTAAAACAAAAGTACCATTCCAGCCTGCGGCTTGTCAATACCAAAAATTTCATATTCACTCCAAAACCTTATCCTGTAAAGCTTTCACACTTTCCGTGAATCGTTTTTTCAGAGGAGGGGCATCAAACTCTTGCTGCACATGAGTTTGAGCCGAAAAATTTGATACCCCGATTTTAACACCTACCCCTTCACGGAAACTAAGCAAAAAATATTGTGCGATCGACTGGCTCTACCCCACCAATACGTTCGATCTTACCCTGACAGCAAGCGCACAGCGGGAAAAACAAAATACTGTCTTCGTTGGGTTTGATGACTTTGTTCAGGCGCGATCGTAACTTAGCGTACTGAGTCTCAGTCAAATCAGCACACTCAAACACACTGTACTGCATCCACTGCCCATAGGATTTCAGCATTTTGTGAATCTTTGTGCGGCGCTTGTCTTCGGAAATATCGTAAGAAATCAGAATGTGCATATCTAGTACAAAACTAAAGGTGGATATTTGTCAATTTCGCCCATCAAATATTTCGCCAACAGCCGCCCTTGAATTTCAAAAGCTTCTTGATAGCTGCACTTGCGCTTCAAAACAGGATGCTTAAACTCAGACTGCTTTTTCTGTTCATACAACTTCAGAAACTCTTTCCGTCCCGCTTCCGACAGTCGCACCACATTACTCAGAGGTTCCACAGTAAAATCATTCGGCGTAAGAATCCGGCGGTTAATCGCCTTCAAAATGATGCTGTCTGCTACCAAAGGGCGGAACTCTTCCATCAAATCAAACGCTAAACCGACGCGGCCGTAGCGCTGCTGGTGGAGGTATCCTAAATAAGGGTCAAATCCCACAATATTAATCGCGCTTTGCACATCGTGACGTAGCAGCGTGTAAGCAAAATTCATCAAAGAATTCACCGTATCGGTAGCAGGGCGGTGTCGCGGTTGAAACACAAAGCCTTCCGCGCGAATTAATTGGTTGAAAACTCCGAAATACGCCGCACTACCAGCCCCTTCGTGCCCGCGCAAAGAGTCAATATTGTCAGTTTTGTCAAGTTTGGCGATCGCATTAGAAATCTGCATAATTGCCGAAGCTAAATTTAGTTCCGAATGTTCCCGCTGAGTTTGAGATAAACTGCTGCGATAATTCTTCAATTTCCCCCGAATAAAACCCCGGACAACATGAATAGCTTGCGGAGTTTCCCCCGCCGCTTTCCACTGAGCATTGCGAACAAAAATATTTTTACTTAATTCGGGTTCCAGCTTACCCAAATAGTGACCCGTATCCGTGATAAAAGTCAGAGGGATTTTCCGTTCGAGCAATTCTGCGATCGCCGCCGGGGAAATAGTCGCCCGTCCCAAAATCACCACTCCATCTAAATGAATCAAAGGCACATCCTGTAATTTTTGATTCTTTGCCTTGACATTCAGCCGTTCATCTGTTTTCCCAATAAACACATCATCTTGATTGATATAAAGTGTTCCCACGATCCACTCCTAAAGTTATGTATTGGTTGTGTTTGAATTAGTCCGCCACTCCGCCACGGGTTAAAGCCCCTGTCTCAAAGCTTGCATTCGGTTGAAACCGACTGAAGAAGTAATTTAATCAGCAGTTACACGCGAAAGCAAAACCCGTTTTCTTCCTAAATTTTCGGTCAACTCGCCCAAAACTTATCGCACAAACCCGGTTGATTTACGCAACCTTTATCGGTAAAGTCTTCACTCCTCATAGCGAGGACTTTCGCTGTGAGACAGGGGTTTCAACCTCCGGCGATTTGGGTTCAGCTAGCTTCTTGATAGCGCAGGACTTTCTGTGCAGCTTGCGGCAAACATTGCTGATAAAGGCTGCAACCTTGACAGCGTTTGCTATAATGGGGTGGAGGCATTTTGCCAGTTTGCAGCAATAATTGGATAGCAGTGATAAGGGCGATCGCCTCTTGTCTCAACACCTCAGAAATCTCCACTAATTGCCGCTGATGCGAATGCGCGTAATACACATATCCAGCCGCAATAGTTTTCCCCGTCATCTCCTCCAAACAAAGCGCTTGAGCGCAAACTTGCAACTCATCATTATCCCATTCCCCCTTCCGTCCCCGCTTATATTCCACCGGATAAATCTCACCCTCAGCCGACTCAATCAAATCCGATTTACCAATCAGTTTGTAGCGCTCCGATTTCAGCCAAATCGCGCGAACCTGCCAAGTTTCATCCCGGTTAATCTCGCCCATTGTGTGAACGCGATCGTGCAAACTCGTCCCTTCAATGGTATACTGATTATCCGCAAATTCCCCCGCACAAAACATCCGCCAGCAGCGGTGAGCGCAATAGGAATACTGGTTAAGCGATGCAATAGAAATGTAATCAAAATCATTCATAATTTTGATGGTTTGTAAGAGATTGGTAATTGGGAGTTAGTGCTCCGCCATTCCGCCAGGGGTTGAAACCCCTGCCGGACTATGGGTTTTACGTTAAGTTTCAAGAACTTTTTTTAACAACTATTCGCCTAGTCATTCCCATCCCCATCGGGGTTTTCCTCCCCACCCCGCAGTAAACAGCAAAATCAGCCAAAGCATTAATTTGCTTAATCACTAAAGGCTCCACGTCTCCCAAAATCCGATAACTAACCTCCCCAACCATGCCGACAAAATCGCTTTGATAGTTAGTCAATTTTTCACTTTGGATATTGACAAATGTCGAAAAAAGTGCATCGAAGGAAAGATCGGGAATTGCGATCGGGCTGTACTTATTCCAGCGACTGAGGAGACTATTAAAAACGCAATCTCTAGTAGGAATCACCGAATCAAATTTCCCCTGCCTAAAAGTAGTAGGAGTCGCAAAACTGAAAGCAATTAAGCGGTTAGTTTCCGAAGCTTGTTCGTAAAGTTGAGAGTAACTACAAGCATTAGCCCAAGGTTGATCTAATTGAGCAGTGCCCAGGATATTTGCAATCAGCAAATCCGCCGGGCCAAGGTGCCACGGCTTGGAGGGATTGAGATTCAGCCAAAGCTGAGTTAACTTGCCAAACAAAGTGTCATCAAGGAGAGTAATTCGCCACCAACAGAGGGTGTGTTCTGGAATCGGTTCTGTGTGTTCCCATTGCAGGAAATGGTGTTTTTTGAAAGGGCATTTTTTAGTTTGCAAAGGGCTGAGAGTGAAGGATTTTTGGGCGGTGGCATCGTGGAGGCGATCGCCGAGTTTTTTGTCAACGGAGCTCACGAGGGTGAGAAATAGGGCGTGCAGGTGTCTTCCGGTGAGGTATCCGGGGGGAATTGGGGCCAGGGGAAGGAGGTTGAGGACGAGGCTGTGTGGCATATTGGTTAATGGTTAAAAGAGGTTTGAATTAGCCGAGAAGTTTTCCCTGGTTTCTCGTTTTCTCATTTCTCATTTCTCGTTCCCAGGTAGAACCTGGGAACGCATTTCTAGAGGCTCTGCCTCCTATTAATCGGCCCGAAAGCGGTATTCCATACACGCCGGAATTTTGAGTTTGTCAAAATCGTAATATCGCCCTAGCATTTTGACATTTTGGATGAGGCTAACCGGAGGCATATTAACCACATCGTAGCTAATCACCTGATGGGAAAACATCACATCTAAAGGGTTGAGCAGATAGGGAAAGATGAAGTCTGTTTCTGAGGGCGATCGCTTCACTTCCTTCTGTTCTAAAATTTCGACTGCTGCTTTGCTCATCCACTTTCCCAGACGAATCCATTTCCCTAGTTTCAGAGACTTCTCTGAGATTATGAAAAACTCAAATTTGCTTTCCGGCGCAATTTCTTTTGTTCTGCCAAAACTAGGGATATTTTTCTGGGTTTTCTCCATCTCGACGTGATAGTTATTGTTGGCGTATTTCCAAGTGTTGAGAGTAGAGGAGTGAGAAATAGAACGCCCCGGAGTAACATAAATCCCCTGTTGGTTGAGCGCCGTTAAATGCTGCTCGTATTTAGGAACTTGTTCGGGACAGAAATAGCGATAGGAATGTTCTTCAGAAACGGTGGTGGAATAGATTTCGCTATCCACCAAACCGAGGGCGTAACAAAGCGCGTAATTGTGAATTACTGGCTCAGTTTCGTAAAGTCTCCCTATCTCGCGAGTTGCAAAATAAAGGCTATCGTGCAACTCGATTTGACAGCGGTAAATAAAAGTCATGGCTGTTACTCCGCTGCTGCTGTAGCTCCTGCCTTACCCTTGATATGCTTCTTCGCGTAAGCTTTAGCCTCGTCATCGGCTTTCTTCAACATTTTTTTGAGTTCATCTTCATTGCCAATAACAGCTTTAACCTCTGTGACTAATGGTGTAAACTTATCCCCAATAAAGTCTTCATGCACGATAAATTCCTCAGACAGTAACGTTTGGATAGCAGCCCTAGCAGCCATAATCACATCATCTTCATTGAGAGGGTTGTTGGAATTAAGTTTATCGTCACCCTGCAATTTATCGTAAATTGCTTGCGTCCAGCGGAGGTTACTGGTAATTTCGCCGTCGGCAAATACGACACCAATTAACTCATTTCTGACTCGACCTGTGCGGGTGGTTTGAGCGCCATAGTGCCGCGTTCTGAGGATGTTGTTGAAAACATACAAAAAACTAGCTTCTGTAGGGTCTTTCAGGGTGACAATGCTAGGAAAGAAAATCTGGGGTTTGATGTGGTCTTGCTGATTGATGCGACTGGTAACTTCGCCTGGTTTAGAACCTGCTTCACCCTTAGATGCCATTGTGCCATTCTCAAAGGGAGCATTGAGGGTAAAAGTCTCGTGAGATTCATCAAAAGCGGTAATTGAAAATGCTGTGTCAACTACTACTTTTGATTTTTCTGAACCAGAGTCACCGATCGCAAATCCGTAGATAATGCAATCAGGATTATTCATTGCAAACTTGACATTGTATTCGCAATCTTCAGCGGTCATAAAACCATAGTTACGCAGCAACTCGCGACCGACTAAACGTTCTGGTGTAGATTGCTTGCGCTTAAACATGGTCAGGCGGCTGATTGGTTTTTGGTCTTGAATTCCTGACCTCACCCGCGCTTTATTCAGTTCTCCATCGGTCTGAAATAGGGGATAAGATTCTGTGACTCGCACAGTCAGAAAATGTACATATTTTCCCATTGGTTTGTAAGGGATGTTAGCATGGAAAAATTTAGAGTCAACTGTTTTCAAGAAAGCCATGATTTGTGTCCTATGTAAAAATGTTAGTTTGGTAGTTAGCTTGTAGCCGATCGAACAATAGATTCAGCTTTAATCATTACCTTCTTCCTGAGATTCGTCAGGAGATTTGTCATTTCTATCGCGATTGTCTTTGTCATTTTCTAAACGGTAAAGGAATTCGCAGGTATCTCGGATTAGGTTGATTTGGCGGCCGGCTAAACGGGCTCTATCGCCCGCAAATGATTGCTCAAATACCTCCTCAACAAAGTAGCGAGCAAACTCTAAAATTGCCTGTCGTTCTTCCTCCCGCTTGCTAAAAATCCAGCGTCCTTCAGCAGTAGAAGAGTGAACGCGATCCATGAGCTTTGAAACTTCAGCAGCAACTGTCAAGACTAAAGATTCACCTTGACAACTGCGATCGGCTTCTAGGATGGTTTTAGAAGCAATATCAATCGGTTTCAGCACAGCATTTGCCTTGGGATTATATCGCTTACTTGCACGGTAAAATCTGCGATACAATTCCGTCAATTTTTGGGGGTGGTTTAAACTTGATGCGGTTGTCACAGTCAATCGTTCCTCTTCATGATTATAGTGGGCATAGGAGTCAAAGCAAGGGTAAAAATGATAAGCATAAAGCTTGATTTTTTGAATTGATGCCGTTTCATTTTTCTGTTTGCGAACCCATTGATTTAGGTAGCTAAACACATAAAGCGGGCTGGTTTCAAAATCCTTGGCGAGCTCAGTTAATTTACCCCAGTTGGAGTCATAGCCGGACTTCCCCTGTTTCGCATTAACATCAAGGTGAATGGCATAAGCAGCAGTTAACACATTTAAGGGTGCAGGATAAGATTTGCCGTTTTCCTCCCAACCTTCTAGGATGTAGTCGAGGCGGAAGCGATCGCGCTTGGTCAATACCCTAAAAGCTTGGGGTACACTGTCAAGAAATACGGTTTCTTCAAACTCTGCACCGTCGTTAAAAGGCGGAATTGGCGACTCTGAAACTACGGTTTTGACATCTAGAATCATCGGAAAAGCAAAAGCTAGCCAAGCTGGCATTACCCAAGATTCGGTATCAGTTGCATCTCGACCGGGGGGAAGCGCCATGAAGTAAAATGTTAGGGGCTGGTCTTCGGGATAGGAAAGTTTGAAGGTGCGGTCTTTTCCTGGTTCGATGTTTTCATCTATTAGGAAAGCATCGACGCTTTGGTAGCGATCACGTCCAAAGTTTGCTTGCAAATCTTTGCTAATAAAATGATTGCGAATGCTGGTATCAAAGCGGGTTTGGGCAATGCTAGTGTAGGCTTTTTGCAGAAACTTATTTGTCTCTGGGGTGAAGTAATATGTGGGATAAAAATAGAGATAGCGATATTTGCCATCTTCAAATTTTTTGCCCACAGCTTGAGTTTGATTCATTAAAATTTGTCTCAGCATCATTTCCAAACCTGCAATACTAGAAATATTGCGTTTAGCGTTAGAACCTCCCAACATTTGTTTGTTAGTGTAAACTTGAGGCGTGAACAAAACGGCTGATTCCATTTGTTCTGTCACCGTGTAAGCTGAATGGGAAATTGAACAGATTAACTGTCTTCCTCTACCCTGTTTCTTAGCGAGTTGGTAGCGTTCCAACTCATCTAAAAATACGTCACTGGATGCTGTGTCCAATGGTGTATTTCCGGGTAACATGACAACCCGCGTTACCCACAGCCGCAAATCGTCCCAACCGTCGGGCAATTTGTACTGTGAAAGAATGGGTTTAATCATTTGGGAAATGTGGGCGATCGCCTGTTCGCAAACTTCCCGCACATCCTCAATTCCTGGGTGATGTTCTAGGTACTTTGCTGCTAAATAGTACCATTCGTAAGGAACGCCGCCTGTATTGCCTTTTAGTTTAAGTTCTTTGAGGCTTTCATTAATCCGTTGAATTTCTCTCAGGGCTGGCAGATATTCAGATAGGTTCCAAAACTTAGCAATTTCATCTACAATATCTAGATGAGGTAGTGCGGGTAGTTTTTTGTCTTTCTTGCGTGCGGTTTCGATGGTATTAACTTGTTCTCCCCAAATCTTGCGGCTCACTAAGTCGCCGAGTTCAGCAATCTGGTCAATCCGAATATCGTCGTCAAAGTTGAAGTTATAATCAGCAGATAAAACATCCTGGTTTTGAAATTTTATCAGATTATCGCTGCGACTTTTGGCAACAGAGTTTTTCCCTATTTTGAGAATGCGTAACGTAGCAGCGATGGCAACTAGCATCAAATCTGACGCATCAAAAAACAAGTTATAATACTCGGCATATTTCATGCCTTTACCATCTCTGCCAAAGCCAGTTTGTCGCCGTTGCAGTTGTCCGGCGCAGAGTTGTTTAATCTTGCTAACTACTCGTTCGGGTAAGTCTGCAATTGAAATAGCCGGAGCATCCCGCCGTGCTAGGTAAATTACACCTGTTGGTAGGTAAAGCAAAGGTTCATAGTAGGTGCGATCGTCGGTATTCAGCGCCGTATGCACTTCCATTAAAGCGTTATTGACGACGTTAGTAAGTACGCCTCTGTTTTCAGCGATGCTGTGATAAGTGAATTTTAATTGCCCGCCACTGAGGCTGTGGATTAACTCGTTTAGCCGGGTATTTTCTGCATCTTGGGGATGTTTGATAATAGATGCTAGGGAATCTGCTAAACAGGTTAAGTCTGAGAGACTGCGGAGTGTGCGATCGCGCAACACTGGATTTAACCCAAATTCAGAAAAATTCCAGTTAGTATCCCAACGCCGCTGAGCGTTGTAAGCAAGGCAGAGCAAATCATCAATGTATTCTCGATAAGCACCTGGAGCGTCGGGATTGATGAAGCTATCTAGTCCTAACTGTCGCACTTTTTCATCAATAATTTGACGGTGCTGTTCTAGCGGTAACTTGCGGCAATCGTTGGGGACATCGGGGAATTTTTCAAAGTCGTGTAGAATAAAGCCAGCAATTACTAACCGCCGTTCTTTTTCTCCTACGGATCGCCGCACGGTAGTATCGAGTTTTTCTAACCGCTGTTCAATTAAATTAGCAGGAAATAATCCATTTAGCAGGTGAGTATTTAGAGACTGATCGCCTGCATTATGCCGTCTGACATTCTCTTTTCCTTGTTTGCGATCGAGTTCGTCAAAAAATTTGCCCCCTTTGGCTGTGACGCCAATGGCAACTCGCAGCAGATTTGGCAAGACATATTCTGCGAAGTCTCCCATGACGCGATCGCCTGGATTTTGACTCTGAATGGCTTCTCGCAAGAGTTTGAGAGTTAGTAAGTCGCGAGTTTGAGGTTCGATTGTGCGATCGGACGTTTGAAAGTTTGACCCTAATTCCTCATCTTGCAGCCAGTCATCATCTCCATCATCTCCATGATGCGATCGATCTGAGTTCAAATTCACTTGGATATCGAATAATGAGAGTTGTATGTGCTCTTCGTTTTTTTGTTTTTGACGTTTTTTAGCCATTTTGCGCCTCTAGGGAGTCTATATAAGCTGTGATTTGCTATATCTAAAAAAGGTATTTGTGCAAATTTTGTTTGACATGACTGAAGAAGAAGGGGGCTGTGAACTTATTAACTTTCAGCCCCCAAAAATAGTTATGCAGCTAATCTCACGAAGGTTTTGGGTCTTACGTAAGATGGTTGAGGAAATAGATCCAGTTCTAGCTGTTCATACTCGACGCATGGCTGAATTTCCTCGAACTGCTCAGCCTCACCATCAGCAACAGTAGGCTGCTCAGATGTGTAAAGTCGCAGATCGAAGAGTTCCAACTGTATATAGTTCTCCATTTACCGGAACCTCCATTGATATTGTTTCTGAATAGAGGCTTTTACTCTCAGAAAGGTATGAATTACGTCAGAAAAGGTTTGAAATGCCGTCCAACGAGTCTCCGTCCTTGTACTCAAGCGCTGAAGCCATCCTTGCTGGATATCGTAGCACAGCCTTTATGAATACAACATCGGAAGACCATATACTTTTTACTATGCCCCCATCTACTACCAAACCTTGTACAATCATTAAGGAGAACCAGAGGATTTGCCTCTAAAGTGATGGACAGGCTTAAGCAAGCCCTACCAGGGATTGAAACTTCCGACGTTGTAGTCAGGCGTTTACGCCTTCCTGTCCATCCTTGCAAGCTATAGCCTGATATGGACAAAAGCCTGCAAGTCTCCAAAACCCCTATCAGGGCTTGACAATTTAGGCAATCCATATTTCATCCCCCTTGCTCTTGAGCCAGTGGGCCAGCGTGTCCACCAACAGGGCCGACTGGCCAAAAGCGATCGAATAAGGTGCGGTCGTATCGTGGATACTGTACCGATCGCAAATCGGATAAATCTGAAAGTGCATCGGCAGTCGCAGGCGCGATCGTACTTCAGCCACCGGATAACGCAGTACATAACAAACCAATGCTTGCTTCTTCAAACGCTTGTTGATTTCCCCGATCCAATAATTCTCAGGTTGCACAACCTCAATCCCCGTTAAAACCTGAACTTTCCAAGCAGAAGCATTTTCCTCTAATTTTCCCGAATAAGTAAATTTCCAATTCAGTCTTTCCTCCCGATAACTACGCAACTTCAAAAAAGCCAGACAGTGTTTAAATCGACCTTTGGCAATTGGTTGCCCAAGGCGTTCCGATGTCTCGTTCAACATTCGCATAAATGCAGATTCCGTCATCGGTTCGATTTCCAAGTTGCTCAAAATTCCTGGTAAATCGTAAGTTTTAAATTTGTCTGCCTCATGGGAATCGGTTAAATCGCAAATGCCGCATTGCAGGGGACTAGAACCTCGAAAACTGCTAGCATCTTCAACTATTGGATTTCCTGTCTTATTACCCGATCGCTCTTGCCACTCTTTGCCCCACTGTTTAATATCACCTGCCACTTGCCCCAAGCTAGTTTTAAATACTTTTTGAGCAGCTTCCTGAAAAGCCTTCTGACTTGATGCGTACTGCTGTTTAATTGTCTTGTGCCCTAATTCCCAACAAATTTGAACTGACTGCACCGCACCCCACCGCGAATAATATCCCTCAAAATTGTTGATTTGGCGGTACTTTTCGCGAATTTGTTGATAGAAAAAAGGACGATCGTAAATTCCGTTAGACTCTAAAGTGGCAGTCTCACCCGCAAACAAGCGTTCGACTAAGAAATTAGGGGTGAGTGCGATGGCTGTGAAATTTTTAAACTGAATAAACTCTCCATTGCGATCGCAGCCATCGTGTCGCCCCAACCTTCCCAATCTTTGGATGAAGTTGCCCGCATCGGCGGATTCAAAAATTAGCAAATTGATTTTGAAGTCTACCCCGACATCAATGGTGCTAGTACCGAGAACTAAGTCTGACGAGAGCGATCGCTCTTTTTCCGTCTTTCCCGATAACCCGGTATTTTCACCAACAACTAAACCGTGAGGCTCGAACAATTCCCGAAAAAATGGTGTCAGCCGCTTGACAGCAGCAATGGAATTCAGGATAATCGCTCCTTTACTCCCCGGATTGTTTTTAAAGTGAGTCAGGATGTGATTTGCACTGTCTTTCAGCCAAATTTCAGAAGCTTTTGAAGTTGGTTCTAGGGAAATAAAAGTCAGCGTACTTTCCCTCAATATCTGCCGCCAGGAGTCTGCTTTCAACTGTTCGATTTCAGCAGGGCGATCGGGAAACTGATATTTGCCTGCTTTTAAAGGGTCGATAGTTTGACAGCGAAAACCTGCTATTTCTAGTCTGCTAATTAATTGGTCGTCAGGAGTTGCTGACAGAAATACAAACTTTTTTCGGCGGTTTGTATTGCGAATTAACAACATAGTATTGATGACGCTGGCAATCTGGGGAGATGCTAAAACATGAAATTCATCAAAAATGGATAGGTCAAAATCTTTGTCGATGCGACCCCACAGTTTATCGGGGCTATCTTCAGAGCTTAAATACGCTCCTCGGTGCAGATAGTGCAAGATATCAGGGTTAGTTAATAAAATCTCTGATTGACCTGTACGAGATGCGATCGCGGCTGCTTTTCTAAGTTTTTCATTTTCTGCATAGATTTCTAATTCCGAGCCGCTGAGTCGCACAACGCGGGGTTGATGTTCGGGCTGGAATTGTTCGATATAGCGCTGAATTTGAGTCTCCTGATCTCGCGCCAGTTCATTCGTCGGATATAGCGCCACTGCACAACAATTTGTCTGCAATGTTTCTAAAAAAGCGGCTAAACTTTTGCCATCGCTAGTGATAGCAAAGTTGAAAATGACATCAATATTGGGATTGCGAATTGCCTTTAAAGTTTCGGCTTGATGCCAAGAAAGAGTCCAACCTTCCGGTAATTTGACTTTCTTGGGAATTTCCGCAGCGGGACAGGAGTAAACGGATTTGAGGGTAATCTGATAATCGGACATATGCTGAATCTGTGTCCGTAGAAACTGGATATCCCCCATATTGACACCGACAATAGAGATAATCAAGCCTGTACAATGAGAAAGTGTCCGTATATTTATGAGTCGCAAAGGTCAATCGATCACCCTATCGGTTTCTGAACGAGATAAAACTGAGTTGGAAGCCTTGGCCCAAGAATTCGGGAAGACGTGGGGCGATCGCCCGAACATATCCAAACTGATAGAAGCCATCGCCCGCCGCCAACTGACGATCGCCCCCAACCACGACTGGCCGGAAACCCGCATCAAAGCCCTAGACATCGCCCGACAGCAATTGCTTGACTTGGGCAAAATTGATGAAGCGCTGGCAATTGCCCAATTGTTGAGCGATCGCAGCGAACTGACTCTCCCTTTCCGGGCCCAAATCGATCAGTTTTTGAGCAACCCATTACCTACTTGGCGGCAAAAAATCGATAATTTTATCCACAGACAGCAACCATTTCGCCTTTCCTATCGAGATGCAGCCGATCGCCTTTGGAGTTACACCGTCTTACACGCTCGGATTGTTCCTATTGAAAAGCGACAGTATTTAATGTGTCGCTGCGAAGAATCTGAGGGAAATCAAGACGTACCGGGACTCGAACACAACTGGACGCTGCTGCTCGATCGCATTGAAGATGCTGCGGTGATGTCGGTCGATCGAACTTGGTTGCCCGATCTAGAGCGAATTTCCGTAGAATTTCACTTATTTGGCAGGCTTGCCTTTAACTACAGGCGAAAGCAAGGCGATGTGGAAGTCAGCGACTTAGAAGGCGATCCGCCAATTAGACGAGTCACCCGCCCGATTTTCAATACCTTCTGGTTTTTCCGCGAAATTGCCCCCTATTGGGAAGATTGCGCGATCGCCTCTCCAGACAGCGTGCGCGATCGATTCAAACAAAAATTGATCGACCTCTGCCGCCAGTACAACCTCTAAATCCGCGATTAGATCAAAAAAAAGCAGCCTGTAAAGGCTGCTTTGACAAATAAACCGTTGTTGAGTTAGAGGAGAAAACTTTAAATCGAATTCAAATTACTGCTGTTTCAACTCCTGCCTGAGTTTCCACTATTTTTATCTACCGCTGACTCACCTTGCCTTCAGAACAAAACTTCAAATCCCGATTAGAATGCTGCTGAAAGTTCGTTGATTACTTTCACTCGGCCTCTGAGCACCGCCCGCAACAAGCGGTTGACACAGCCTCTGTCTTCGTCATTCAGAGAGTCGTCGAAGGTGGCGGCCATCAAACCGTAGCGATCCGCCAGAGTCAAAACGCCTGTATCCGTTACAGAAGCGAGGATTTCAGAGATAGCGCCGGGGAGGAGTTGTACGGGGTGCATGGCAGTGCGGTTGAATTCGATATATTTATCATCTTCTGGTTTCCTCAAAAGATCGGTGATATTAATGAGGCCGCGAAGGTGATTCTCTAGGGTGAAAGCAAGTGATCCGAGTAGAGTAAAGTTGTGACTTGGGTCACTGTGCGATCGCCCCACAGCTTAAAACCCACCTCTGCCGGATGCGCCCATACCAGCGGAATTTATACATTTGGTATGATTTCTAAATGAGTTCCACCCTTACCCCCCTACTGAAAATGCTTGATTTTCTCAATCCTCTCTTGGGCCGCAAGCCCGATCGCATCAAAGCCAATGTTGAAATCTATACTTGGCAAACCTGTCCCTACTGCATCCGCGCCAAAACTTTGCTGTGGTGGAAAGGCGTAAATTTCACGGAATACAAAATTGATGGCGACGAAGCCGCTAGAAAGGCAATGGCCGAACGCGCTAACGGACGCCGCAGCGTACCCCAAATTTTCATTAATAACCAACACGTAGGCGGCTGCGATGACATTCACAAACTCGATGGAGAAGGACAGTTAGATCCGCTGCTAGCTCAACCAGCAGTTTAAACTGAGATATTGCACCATTCTCGCTTAACAGGCTTTCGGGCCTGTTCCACAAAGAGTGAATTTTCTGCTTGTGGGGTGGGCCGAAGAGCCCGCCCGCGAAAGGCTTATTGACAAAAGTCCTTACTACGAACCTTTGGCAAATTTACCTAAATTATCTTGCCGCCATTTAGCATCCGATCGCCTGTCTGTTTGCACTTCTAAGACGCGAATCCCGCTATTTGGCAGCAAATTTAATTTTTCTTTGAACTGTTCCCAATCGTCAATTACCTCGTGTTCCACGCCATAAGTTGCACACAACTGAGCAAAATTTATCTGCTGCGGCGTGGCAAAAAACTCTTCAAAGGGCGGGTCAAATTTGGCAACGGGCAACATTTCAAAAATTCCGCCACCGTTGTTATTTATTAAAATTATTGTCAGATGACCGACAAATTTATTTTTAATTAAAAATCCATTCGTATCGTGCAAAAGTGCTAAATCGCCTGTTAGCATGATGCTGCTTTGATTGCGGTGAGCAACTCCCAAAGCTGTTGATAATGTGCCGTCTATACCGTTAGCGCCGCGATTGAAAAACGGTTTTATTCCTAAGTTATTCGGCTTCCAGAAAAACTCTACATCTCTGACGGGCATACTGTTGGCAATAAAGATCGGTGTTCCCGGTGGCAAAATTTGGGAAAGCAGCCAGGAAACTTTGGGCTCGATTATGTTGTTAATTGCTGATATTTTTTGGTCTATTGTTTCTCTGACTTGGATTTCGGTGTTGCGCCAAAGTTGGAGGTATTCGTTTGAGGGAGAGGTTTGAACCCCCCCTAACCCCCCCTTGTTAAGGGGGGGGACTTGAGTTGACTCGCCCTTGTTTAGGGGAGGGATTTGAGGGGGGATATTAGTGGTAGCAGTGGTTTGAACCCCCCCTAACCCCCCCTTGCTAAGGGGGGGGACTTGAGGGGAAATAGCAGTGGCTAGATGCTCTACGGAGGTTCGCAGGTGAATTGTTTTGCCGTGTAGCGGATCGAAGTTGTGGTGGCTGGGGTCGATTATATATCGTTTGGGTTGGGTTTTGTCTAGCCAGTTTCGCAGTTCTTTGCTTGTGGGTAAGTCTCCGATTTGAATGGCGATTTCTGGGGTTAATTTATCTGCTAGTTCGCGGTTTCGCAGGATTAAATCGTAGGTGGAAATTAGATCGGGGTTTAGTTGGGCGTAGTTTCTGACTGGGGATAGTCCTTCTGCTAAAACTGGCCAGTTTAAGGATTTGGAAATTTGGGCGATCGCACTACAGTATTTTTCGGCAAATTGGGGCTGGGAAACGCCTGCAATAATTATCCCTTTGCTGCACTTGTGCCATTGTTGCATTGTACTTTCTTCTCCCCCCCTTAACAAGAGGGGGCTGGGGGGGGTAGAGCTTTCTCCTGCAAAAATTGGTTCTAATCCTGCAAAGAAATGTTCGGGATTGAATTGTGTTTCTAAAGCTTCTACAGCTATGTCTGGAACGGGTACAAGCGGGTCGCGAAAGGGGATGTTGAGGTGGACGGGGCCTGGTGTGGGAAAGATCGATCGCTCCCAAGCATACATTATTGTCTGCCGCAGATAGTCTAGCATTCCTCTGGACGCAGAAGGTATCGCTAATTCGGCTTGCCAGTTGGGATAATTGCCGTATATTTTCACTTGGTCGATCGCTTGTCCGGCGTGACAGTCCCGCAGTTCGGGAGGTCTATCTGCTGTGAATATTACCAGCGGAATTCGACTTTCTCTGGCTTCTATTATCGCAGGGTAAAAGTTGGCGGCGGCGGTTCCAGAGGTACAAATCAGTGCGACGGGTAAACCGGATTTTTTGGCGATTCCTAATGCAAAAAAGCTGGCTGAACGTTCGTCGAGTATGGGAATAGTTTCTATTTTGTTGTTCTGGGCAAAAGCTATTGTTAATGGTGCCGATCGCGAACCGGGAGAAATCACGGCGGTAGTTAATCCCAACCGCTGCAATGTCTCTGCTAATATTGAAGACCAGAGAGTGTTTGCGTTGCGAAAATCAATCATTTTTCTAATATATTGCTAAACCAAAGCATTTAAAAGCGGTTGTAATTTGAGCTGAATTTCTGCTAGTTCTTTTTCGGGTTCCGAACCAGCGACAATACCGGCACCAGCATAGAGTATAGCCCGATCGCCATCGATTAATGCCGATCGAATGCCAACGGCAAATTCGCCGTTTCCCCTGCGATCGATCCAGCCGAGGGGTGCTGCATACAGAGAGCGATCGCAGCTTTCGCAGCGGCGAATTTGTTCGAGGGCAATATCTCTCGGCACGCCCGCTACCGCTGGGGTTGGATGCAGTTGAGCTAAAATCTTTAATAAATGAATATCAGGGGGGATTTGAGCAGTTATGGGTGTCCACAAATGCTGAATGTTTGATAGTTGCAGCAGTCTCGGCACTGGGGAAAAATTGGGAGTTATGCCGAGTTTAGACAGGCGATCGACAATAAAGTCAATCACAACTTGATGTTCTCGAATATCTTTCTCGCTCTCTAGCAATCCCTGGGCTAATTTCGCATCTCCCGCCTCAGTTTTTCCCCTCGGTGCTGAACCTGCTAAAGCATCTGTTAATAACTGATTGTTGTGAATGCTAATTAAGCGTTCTGGACTGGCCCCGATAAAAGTTTGGCCTTTGCCGTTACTGGTTGAAAATACATAGCAATCTGGATAGCTGAGGCGCAAGTTGTTTAATGAATCTATTAAACTAAAAGGGGTTTGAGAAATCACATTGATTGCTTGGGATAAAACAATTTTACTAAAATATTTAGAGGCTATCAATTCTAAAGCCGACTTGACTGATGTTTTAAATTGACTGGCATCATTGACGGGGATTTGTTTCAAAGATATCGAAGTGTTGAGATCGGTAGTTAGTTTAGGGTATTTACGAAATTCTATTTTATCAAAGGTTTGCCAAATATTTTCAGCAATGCTGTTAATGTTTATATCTTTTTCTATTACGGCATTTGCGACGAGAATGCAGCTATCTTTCTGTCTGGTAATTTGCCATTTTGGTAAAAATATGGTGGCGGGCGGAAAGTAAGAATTAGCCGCAATGTTCTCATCAAAAAAAGCAAAACTACAAAAAAAGTGAGGCCCGCTAAATGGCAAGCGTTCCGCACCAATGGTAATTGTATTGGCAAGTGTTGAACGAATAAAAGTTTGAGCTAAGGCAAATCGCTCGGTTCCTGCTACTGTGAGATGGATTGCCGAATCAAGGGCTGCGATCGCAAAACTTTTGCCGGCAATTGGGTTTCTTTTTTCAAAGTAAAAGTGCCGCTGACAAGGTTCGGAAATCTCTTGCAGTACAGCTAGCGGATCGAGGGGGTAAATTTCCTGAGAAATACTAACTATTTTTGTGCGATCTTTTTCGGTTAAAGACTGCTGGCAATTTAACAGAAACTGATGCAGTTGATTGCGGTCTTGCAAGAGATTAGCGCGGTGCGGTATTACTGTCATGAAAGCGAGAATAGCAGATTTGTCAGATAGAGTGTGGGTTTGTCCGGCTAAAACCCCTATTTCGATCTAAGCACGGGAGGGCGATCGCAAAACACGACCTTTCCTGTTTCCCGGAAAGTTTGGGCTCGCTTGGGGCAGAAAACACACGATCCTCTTCGAGGGCTTCGCCAAGGCGCGATCGATCGAAACATTTATACATAAAACTTTAAGATTGAGTGCCTAAATCTCGGCAAAAGGCGATCGCCCCTACAAAGGTTTGCAGACGGGCTACTTCAAGCCTTTGAGCACCTTCACAGCCTCTCAACGGATGCCCCGCACGCACTCAACCTTATACAGAGTAGACTTTGTTCACCAATAAAATTGTAAAATTACTAAGCTGCTATCAATTGCATCAAGTTTGTGTAATGACAACAAAGTTAATTGAACGTCCAAATAGTAAATTGTGGCTAGCGGCAATCAAGCCGCCCATGTACAGCGTTGCGGTAATTCCTATTTCAGTAGGGACAGCAGTTGCTTTTGCCGAAACTAAAACGATTAATTCGTCAATTTTTTCGACATTTTTAATGTCAGCCATTTTGATTATAGCATGGCTGAATCTCAGCAATGATGTATTTGACTCGGAAACAGGCATCGATAAAAACAAAGCGCATTCCCTAGTTAACTTAACCGGAAATAAAGCTTTAATTTTCGGGCTAGCCAATCTGTTTTTAGCAGTCGGAGTGTCGGGAATCTGCGCCATAAGCTGGTGGCAAAAAAACCCAACAGTAATTTTGCTAGTAGTTTTATGCTGTGCTCTCGGCTACACTTATCAAGGGCCTCCGTTTCGTCTTGGCTATCAAGGTTTGGGGGAAATCATCTGCTTTTTCACTTTTGGGCCGCTAGCCTTCGCCGCTGCTTATTACAGTCAGACTCAAACTTGGTCTGCCGCTAATTTTGCGGCTTCGGCAATCGTGGGAATTACTACGAGTATCATCTTGTTTTGTTCCCACTTTCATCAAATTGCGGATGATTTGGCTGCGGGGAAAAAATCGCCAATTGTGCGACTCGGTACAAAGAAAGGTGCCCAGTTGTTGCAGTGGTTGTGCGGCAGCGTTTATGCTTTGACTGTGCTATTTGTGGCTTTGGGAATGTTCCCAATTTGGACGCTGTTGATTTTTGGGAGTTTGCCATTTGCGATCGACCTTTGCCGCCATGTCACAGACTATCACGACCAACCTGCAAAGGTCAGCAACTCTAAGTTTATCGCAGTTACGCTGCATTTTTCGAGCGGATTGCTGCTGGCGTTGGGCTTTGGTTTTTAGATCGGGCGATCGAGAATTCCGGTAAATTGGAGGTATGGTTTGCTAAGCTGAGGGAGTTGGGGGAGTTGGCAGAGTTGGGCGACTTCTCAAAATCTTCTTTAATTTAGCAATCCGTACCTCACATTGAATCGTAAAAAACGAGAATCAAAGCAGGCTAAGCTGATCTAATTTGGTATAAATTGTACTTGACAAAAAGACAACTCTAGAGCAAGTGGCATTCATGTATTAGCGATTCTATAATGTTTTAAAAGCTAAGTCGCCCTGCGGTGGGTAAAGCTCAATGGATAAAGGATTCCCGCCTGTTGTGTCAACGTTTAAATCAAAGCAACCACAAAACCCGCCCCAACCTCTGTCTATGCAAGACTTAAAAAGGAGCTTGTCAAGTTATTGTGACGACGTACCCGACCCTCCTAGTGAACCGAACCAAACGCCACCTACTTAAAGACATTCTCGTCATTGCTATACGATCTACAATAGCTGGAGGTGATGAATGAGAAGACATGGAAAATTATCGAATCAGTAAGCAGCAATGGCTACAAAAATTTCTAGACTTACCCAATGGCATCCCGAGCGATGATACATTCCGCCGGGTTGTTGAAAAGCTAGACCATAAAATTTTAGAACAGAAGTTGGCTCAAGGGGTGAAGCAATTAATTGGACCAGTTTGCCAACAAGTTATCCCGATTTATGGAAAAAGCCTCCGAGGTTCTTATGACGCCTGAAAACGGCGTAAATAATTTACATTTAGTGACAGCTTGGGCGAGGGAAAATCGGTTGGTACTCGGACAAGTTAAAGTTCAAAACCATTAATCATGAAATCACAGCTCGCCCCCGCCCTCTTGGAATTAATCGACGTCACCGGAGCGATTATTACGATGGATGCGATGGGTTATCAAACCGAGATTGTTCGGCTCATTCGCAAAAAAAAGCCGATTATAGCCTTTCTCAGAAAGATGAGGTACAATAACAGCAGTGTGTAAACCAGTTAAAAATATTTGACGATGTAACTTGATCGAACGCAAACTAAGAGTGCTTTTGCTAATTCTTGATAATTAGTAGTCTTGATAGAACGGAGAATGATTTTAAGTTTTGACCACAGATTTTCAATTGGTGAAAAATCTGGTGA
>JACJNY010000078.1 GCA_014695295.1 Microcoleus sp. FACHB-61
AGGTAGTCTGAACACAGCTAGCTTTTTAGTTTTTGTTGAAAAAGTATTACTACCTCAGTTGTGGATTGGAGCAATTGTAGTCATGGATAATTTACCTGTACATTATGCTGAAATTACAAAAGCTTTAATTGAATCTGTTGGATGTCAGGTAAAATTTTTGCCTCCCTACTCGCCTGATTTATCGCCCATTGAGTTATGTTGGTCAAAGTTAAAAGAAATTCTTCGTTCCCAAGGATCTCGCACATCCGATGCTCTTGATGAAGCCATCACTAGGGCTGTTAATCTTATTACTGATGAAAACGCTCTCAATTGGTTTAATCATTGTGGTTTGTTTTTTGAGCCTATTTAGAGAGCTGCGCTTTGTGGCGGGTTTGCTCGCAAATTGCTGTAATTTATGCAGTGCAGCGCCCCGATTGGTCCAGACTTCGTGTAAATCGGGTTTGATTTCTAAGGCTTTGTCGTAGTCGGCGCTCGCTTCTTCCAATCTTCCTAATTGATGCAGTGCAATGCCCCGATTGTACCAGACTTCGTGATAATCTGGTTTGATTTCTAAGGCTTTGTCGTAGTCGGCGATGGCTTCTTCCCATCTTCCTAAATCATTCAGTGCAATGCCCCGATTGTACCAGACTTCGTGATAATCTGGTTTGATTTCTAAGGCTTTGTTGTAGTCGGCGATCGCCCCTTCAAAATCCCCTAAATCAGATTGCTCATTACCTCGCTCGCCCCAAGCCTCAGCCGCTCGATCGACATCCTCACCCCCCTCACCCGAAACTAGCGGAAACTCAACCAAAATCTCCCTACCAACATTCCCCGCCACCTCTCCCAATTCCCCGCCCGCAACTGTACCCAACAACTCCAACCTGCGCGCCAATTCCTGAAGCGATACCACCGCATCCGTAGGGGCCGTGTCCCCGTGCCCGCCCTCCAACAATCGATCGCCAAACCCACGCAACCAAGCCGCCAAATCACCATTTTTAATGCGTTTTGCGATTAAGAATCCCGCAACATCGCCTCTTCCCCAGCCCTGATTCACCCCTTCGAGAAGTTCCATGAACTTCGCCTCGTATTCCGCATCAGTCAAAGTTGGCGCAGGTTGAGGTGGTGTGGGTTCAATATTCGGATTGGTGCCGAATAGCCGCTGAATTAATTGTTTGAGGAATCGCCAGATTTTATCTAACATTGGTGACATTTTGAGGCGGTTGGTTTTTTTGATTGTAGCAACAATTGCCGGGATTGGTCGTCAGGTCGATAGTCCGCCAGAGGTTGAAAAGGCGATCGGGATTTGTGGTTAGTCCCATAGTCCGCCAGGGGTTGAAACCCCTGTCTCATAGCGAAAGTCCTCTAAAAGATGACTAAAGAGGTACAAAATGTTAATCAATATTCAGTTTCCAATTCCGCCAGGGGTTGAAACCCCTGTCTCATAGCGAAAGTCCTCTAAAAGATGACTAAAGAGGTACAAAATGTTAATTAAGGGTGACATTTTGAAGATGATTAATTAGCCTTTAAATCCTTCTCATCAGTCCTCTTGAGAGGACTTCAGCTATGAGACGGGGGTTTCAACCCTCGTCGGGCTCCGCTATGAGACGGGGGTTTCAACCACATTGAACTATTGCACCAGTGATAAAATTCAAACAATCAATCCCAACCTCAAAAAAAATGCTATAATATCAACTTTAATTGCTAAACTAATCCCACAAGCAGAGAACACAGGAAAATAATATGGTGATTATTACCTCACAACAAATTGCCCAATTTCGCTCGCAATTAGCCGAATATCCCGAAGCCCTAAAAGCCCTAGACGCAATCGAAGATTGCGAAGGTAACATCGAAGATGCAGCGATATCTCTAGCAATTCAAGCCGGACAAGAACCGAATATCTCGGAAAATTGGTTAGACGGATTGGCCAAAAGATGCCGCGTTGCTATCTGCAAATCAGAGGTTAAAGAAGAGTTGACAAACGGAGAATTGAATGCTGCATTTAGAGATTTAGTCGCAGCAAAAATTTGCCCGGATATTTTGGTGACTTCGGTGATTATTTATGTATTTAAAAGTGGGGTGAATAATTTTTGCGAGCCTCTCGAATATAAACTGTAAAGCCATAGCTCCATTTAAAAAGTAGGTGAAGCAAAGCTATCCCCAAGGGTAGGGAATCGCCCTCATTTCTCAAAACATGATACAACGAGGCGATCGCACTTTTTCTCTACCCCTGTGCACTACTGTACCCAGCCGGCACCAAATCCGGCGACAAACCCAAAGATTTCCCCAGCAAACGAGCAAGTTGCACTAAAAAATTAGCAGTATCTTCGTCACCTGCGCGGGCCATTGAAGCCGATATCTGGATTAGCATTTGCACAAATCCCGCATCAATTAAATCGGAACAGGAACTCAAAACCTCTGGTTCTTGGCCGTTGGGGCAAGTAAGCACTCGCTCGATTAAGTTCAAATAAGCCTCTTGGCGTTCTGGATTCATTTTGGGAGGATCTATACAGTAAATAATTTATTATTACGCTTAACTGAACCCTGTCAATCAGGCGATCGAATATGCGATCCCCGTCTTTCCTCTACAAACTCCATTCAGTCAGGAATAGACAGAAGCTTAAAGAAAATCTTAAGTTTCTCAATTCTAGTTTAGTCGAGGTAAGGCGCGCCGAAGAACACCCTACGATTCAAGGGAATTAAGAATATACAAAATGAAAATAGGAATATTTTTAGGAAATCTCGGAAATCCCGCCATCTACTATCCCAAACTAGCCAAAATCACCGGCGGAGTCACAGCCAGTATTTTTCTGTGCCAATTATTGCAATGGCAAGCACAACATTCCTACTCCGGCGAATGGGTGAAAACTAACAGCACAGAAATAGAAAAAGCCACTGGTTTAAATCAGGAAGAACAGGAATTAGCGAGAAAGCAGCTCAAAGTGCGATCGCTCCTGAAAGAAAAACTACAAAATCCCAACACCGACACCCTAGAACTCTGGGCGGACATTGACGCTTTAGAGGAAAAACTCAATAACTTTTGGACATCCAATCCTGCCGGAATTATACCACAGACAACCCGCGAAAACAACAATCACCCTGTAGAAATCTTCCGCGAAACATTACCTCCAAATCATGTAGTTAAAACCGACAAATATTTCGGGCCACCCCGCCAGCAAATAGCCGTTGCTGTCACGCCTCATTACCGATTTAGCGGCCCTTGGAATTCCCAAGAAGAACTGCACAACTTTCAGCGAGCTTTAGAAGCATATGCTCAAGAGCGCAACTTAGGATTTGGCATCCCTTCTGAATGGGCATTTAAAATTATTGATAGGATGACAAAAGGCTTGCCCTCGCCTTTTTGGGAGGAATTTATCGCCGGAATCCCTTTAGGAGAAAGTCAGAAAGTCCAGCGAGAATGGGAAATCGAGCCGGAAGTGCCTTATCCTGCTTTTGAAGAGGAGCGAATTCAGTATTACGTCCACAAAGGAGAACCGCTGGAAGCCGCAGTCTCTAAAGCCCGTGCGGACTTGAGAAACCCGGTTTTGGGCAAAGATTTGTGGGAGGGATTTTTGCGAAAGTGCGATCGCATTGCCGACGATGCACTCAAAGCCAAAAACCAGGGCGTTGACACACCATATCTGCCCTCTTCCTTCAACGAAAAACCGCAAATCACCAAGGATAGCGTTATGCGGAAGTTAGGGGCGATCGCGCCTCAATGGGCGTTAAATCAATCCACATCTGAAACAATTGCTGAACCGCCAAAACTAGAACAAAAAGAGCTGCCACCCCCCGCCGAAATCCCCAGTATTTCCTCTTTGCAAAAAGCTTACAATACTCCTCTCGGTCGAAGTCTAGTAGAAAAACAAATCGCTGCAAATCCAGACTGGGGGTACGAAATAGTAGACGGTGAAATAGTCGAATCCATCCCTTTTTAGGAGGCGGATATGAAACGAATTAGCGATATCAATCCGCTGGGAGAAGAACGACCAAATCCTTCTGAGAGAGAGAGAAACAAACTGCGGCGGGAAAGGTTGCAGCGAGAAAGAGATGAAGGATATCAAAAGTTAGCTGAACTCTGCAATTTAGGCGAATATGACATGGCTGAGCAGTTGGCAAATCGACATTTTAATTGGGGTTATGAAATAGTTTATGGAGTAGTTATGGAAAGGATAGATTAGGTTCGCAGTTATCCCATTTGTCACTTTCATGGGCGGGCAAGATGCCCACCCCACAAAAAATTTAATATGTCGTGGAACAGGCATCTTGCCTGTTCCTAAGAAGGGTACAAATTGACTATCACAATCTCTATGTTATAATTATAACTAAAACTTAAATACTATCAAAATATGACAACAACTATTAACGCCAAAAATATAACGCTCGGTGAAGTCAGTCAATTTTTGAAATTCCAAGAGCAGCTTAATAATGACACGTACACAAATTTTTTATCCTTAGAATCTTTAACAGAGATAGAACAGTTAGAACTCGCCCAAATCCGCAACGATTTTCGCGAATACCTCTCAGTGGAAAGAGTCTCTGAAGGACTGATACAGGCTTTAACTACGTTTCCCTTAATGCGATTGGCTGGCTTCTACCGCCGCCCCATCAAGATGAGTCTAGAACAAGACATTGCTAACATAACTATAGAAGATGAAGACACAACGATTACAGGCAGATTTGACATTTTAGCAATCAATAAAGAGAAACAAATTGCCGCTGATATACCATTTTGGATTTTAGTAGTAGAATCTAAAAATAGTCTAATTGCTCCCCGCGCAGGTTTGCCCCAACTCCTAACTTACGCCTATAAAAGTTTAGAATATCAAGAGTCTGTTTGGGGGCTGGCAACTAGCGGAGAGTTTTATCAGTTTGTCAATATCCGCAGAGGAAATCCCCCAACCTATCAGCTAATGCCCTTTCTGACTTTGATGGAGCCCGAACCTTCAATTTTGTTGCTGCAAGTTTTAAAAGCTATTTGTAAGCTATAGCAGAAGGAAGAAGAAGGATTAAAGTCCTTAGTACAAACATAAAAAAAGAGGCAGAGAAAATTCCCCGCCTCCAATCTGCAATGACTGTTAACCTAAAAGTTAGATTAGCCAGCCAATACTTTTTAGTAGCCTCTGGTGTTAGGCTTGTGCACGATGAAGCTCAGCACTTGGCACTGCTTCACGTTGTCAAAACCCATGACGCGGATGTAGCAGCTAGGATTTTCTTGGCGGCAAGCTTGAACTTCAGCCATGATTTCTTGGACGCTGCGAGCACCAAACAAAGGCAACTTCCACAGAGTCCAGTAGCGCATTTCAGCGGCAGAGGTTTCGTTGAATTCTACGCCGGGAATGTAGCCTTGATCCAAGATGTATTGGAGTTGCTTGGCAATTTGGGCGTCTGTCAGCGGGGGCAAATAGGACAGAGTTTCGTAACGACGCTCTTTAGGTAAAGTCTTCATTTTTGTATCTCTAAGGTGTGTGTTCGATCGCACTTGTCGATCGATTAACTCGACAAATTATCCAGATTCGGTTCAGAATCTATTGATGTTTCAGGATTACTGCTAGGAACAGACCAATTAAGTTGCGTCGTTCGCTCTAAATGCTGGCGTCTGTGTTCCATATTCGCCTGTTGAATGCCAGTAGAAACCATTTCTGGCAAATATTCTGTCACATCGTGAGCCAGATACTCTCGCACAGTCATGATCCGAAATCCTAAATCTTGATTTTCCCTCAGCAACTCTTGAATGTATGCTTCTCCATCTTGGATTTTGGCCTTCGTGGAAAAGTCGTTCAACCAGATTGCCAAAGGAGGATTGGTTTCGCTCAACTGAGCGACCACCATCCGCACGGATTGATAGGTTAGGTAACTTGCCAGCACCTTAGCGGTGTCTTTCGCAACTTGTTTGAGATCCATTTTTGACCCCAGCTCCCTCAAATTTTAGATTTTGGATTTTAGATTCTGGATGCAAACTTACAAGTAAATCTTCTTCAAAGATAAAGACTTCCCAGCAAGTTTGCGACCTAAAACCTAAAATCTCAAACCCAAAATCATCAAACGGTATCCATTGCCTCGAACTCAAACTTGATTTCTTTCCAGAGTTCGCAAGCAACAGCCAGTTCAGGAGACCATTTGCAAGCTTCGCGAATTACGTCGCCGCCTTCGCGCATCAAGTTGCGGCCTTCGTTACGAGCTTGGACGCAAGCTTCCAAAGCAACGCGGTTAGCAGTTGCACCAGGTGCGTTGCCCCAAGGGTGGCCCAAGGTGCCGCCGCCGAACTGCAAGCAGGAGTCGTCGCCGAAGATTTCCACCAAAGCCGGCATGTGCCAGATGTGGATACCACCAGAAGCAACCGGCATGACACCGGGCATGGAGGCCCAATCTTGGGTGAAGTAAATACCGCGGCTGCGGTCTTCTTCGATGTGGTCTTCGCGCATCAAGTCTACGAAGCCCATCGTGATGCCTTTTTCGCCTTCGAGTTTGCCCACAACTGTACCGGAGTGCAGGTGGTCGCCGCCGGACATCCGCAAGCACTTGGCAAGCACGCGGAAGTGGATACCGTGGTTTTTCTGACGGTCAATCACGGCGTGCATAGCGCGGTGAATGTGCAGCAAGATACCGTTGCGGCGGCACCATTTGGCCAAGGTGGTGTTAGCAGTGAAACCACCGGTCAGGTAGTCGTGCATGATGATGGGGGTTTTGATTTCTTTAGCGAACTCAGCCCGTTCCATCATTTCTTCGCAGGTGGGGGCAGTTACGTTGAGGTAGTGACCCTTGACTTCGCCGGTTTCTGCTTGGGCTTTTTCAATAGCTTCTTGAACGAACAAGAAACGATCGCGCCAGCGCATGAACGGTTGCGAGTTGATGTTTTCGTCGTCTTTGGTGAAGTCCAAACCGCCGCGCAGAACTTCGTAAACTGCACGACCGTAGTTCTTAGCAGACAGACCCAATTTGGGTTTAATTGTACAGCCCAGCAAAGGACGGCCGTACTTGTTCAATTTGTCCCGCTCAACGGTAATACCGTGAGGAGGGCCTTGGAAGGTTTTCAGGTAAGCAATGGGAATCCGCAAGTCTTCCAACCGCAGAGCGCGCAGAGCTTTGAAACCGAACACGTTACCGACCAAAGAGGTCAGCAAGTTGGTGACGGAACCTTCTTCAAACAAATCCAAAGGATAAGCAATGAAGCAGATGTACTGGTTGTCTTCATTGGGAACTGGTTCGATGTCGTAGCAGCGGCCTTTGTAGCGGTCGAGGTCGGTCAGGAGGTCAGTCCAAACAGTCGTCCATGTACCTGTGGAAGATTCAGCAGCCACAGCAGCTCCAGCTTCTTCTGGGGGAACTCCCGGCTGCGGTGTGACGCGGAATGCTGCCAAAATATCTGTATCTTTCGGCGTGTAGTCCGGCGTGTAATACGTTAGTTTATAGTCTTGAACTCCGGCTTTATACCCAGCCTTTGATTGAGTTTGGGTTTGCGCGTAAGCCATATCTCGCTTCCTAGTATTCGCTTAATTTTTTTGCCCGATCGCAGGCTGTTAAGAATATATCAATAAAGTGGCGCTCTGAGATTTTAATATTCTTTTAATCATCATAAGTATTGTTTATTTTGCTTTACATTAGGAAAATATTTGTAACATATCTTATAAGATGCAAGCTACGAAGGATGCAGGAGGAAAGGCTGGGGATCGCAGAACCGGCGGGAGAATTTCGCTCGATCGAAATATATTGTGCAGCGAGCCGAACAGCGGCTCAATAGGGTTTATGTAAAGAATTTAAACTTAAAAATCAGAATTGGTAATTGGTAATCGGTCAGCGGGAATTAGTTAGAAATACCTAAAGTTGTGGTAGGCAGTTGAGAGCATCGCCCGATCGATCTCTACTACAATTCAGTAAGTAGCAATCTAAAATCCAAAATCTCAAATCCCGTGACCCTGAGACCGCTAACTCAAAAATCGACAGCATAGCACATAATATGGACAGGGCTTGTGCAGCAAGAGCAAGCTTGTTTCTCCAACCAAATCCGTCGTTACAGCAATTTAACCTCGCTGAAAACCTGGTTTCTGCCTTAGCTGCGCGTAAGTCTAGTATGGATACTTAGTCCCATTTTTACTCTGGTTGTGCCTCACCCCCCTTCAAAAGCCGTCCACTGCATCAATCCAGATTGCCCAAGGCCCTACCCTCAGACTTGGGGCAACAATTTTTGTCATAGTTGCGGGGCTCCGCTGCGGCTAAAAAATCGCTACGTGCCTCTACAAAGCCTCGGTTCCGGGGGTTTTGCAGCGATTTTCACAGTTTGGGACACAGAAAATCAAACCGAGCGCGTCCTGAAAGTGTTGCTCGAAACTGCCCCAAAAGCACTGAAACTGTTCGAGCAAGAAGCTTGGGTTTTGGCACTTTTGCGGCACCCCGGCGTCCCGAGAGTCGATCCTGACGGTTATTTTCACGTCCAAACGCAAAATTTTGCAGGCGGCGAGGGAAATCCTGCGGCGAAGCGGCTGCCTTGTTTGGTAATGGAAAAGATTCACGGCAAAACTTTAGAAGAAGTTCTCGACGAGCACCCTCAAGGATGTCCGCAGGAATGGGTGTTTAGTTGGCTGAGTCAAGCTGTGGAAATTTTAGAGGAGTTGCACAGGTGTCAGATTATTCACCGCGACATTAAACCCTCAAATTTGATGCTGCGAGACCCGGAATCGCCCCAAGTTTTGCTCAGCAAGGGTTTGGGCGGACTGCAATTGGTCGCGATCGACTTTGGGGGAGTTAAACAGATGGGCGGTGTCGAATTGCAGGGGAAAGATTCTCCGAGTTCGACGCGGTTGATTTCGCCCGGGTACAGTCCGCCGGAACAAATTGTTGGAGGCGGTGTGGTGCCGGCGACGGATTTTTATGCGCTGGGGCGGACTTGCATTCACTTGCTGACGGGGAAGTATCCGGCAGAAATTGAAGATCCGATGACGGGAGAGTTGCGGTGGCGCCACATTGTATCTGTGAGTCCGGCTTTGGCGAATTTGTTGGACGATATGGTGCGATCGAACGTGCGGGAACGTCCGGCGACGGCTGGGGATGTTCGGGCGCGTTTGCAGGAAATTTATGCTAGGAGTAACGGCAAAATCGCGATCGCCCCAATCGGTCAAGCTGTTTGGGAATTCTGCCGGCAAGTAGTGGTGGCGGGGGCGCAAAAAACGGGAAGTTTGATGGTTGTGCTCTTCGGCGCGATCGCCCAAATCGTGGTAGCTTCTCTGGATACTGGCTGGGAAATGGTGCTCGGTGGCGTTGGTGGAAGTGCGGGGGCGATCGGCGGTTTGGTTTTGGGCTATGCTTCGCCTATAGGCCAGGAAGTTGCCAGTTTTCTGAATCAAGGTTTGCAGCAATTAATTCCTAACATCACTTTCGCTGTCGGGCCGGAAGTGCTGCTGTTTGGGTTGGCGGGGTTCGGAACTGCGATCGGTTTGACGGATGCGGGGAGTTTTCGCCAGCAAAAACAGTATTGGCTGTCTGGATTGATGGGAACTCAGGGCTATTTGTTGGCAGGTTTGTGCTGGATGGAAGCAACAGCTTCTAGTGGTGTGCAGGGGGTTATTTTGGGAGCTTTTGCGATCGCCTCTATGACTGTGGGAATGGGTTTGCGCAGCCATCAATTAGTTCACGCTTTGGTAGTGGCTGTTTTCTCTACGGCAATGTTTCTGTTTCTGAATGCTTGGAACATTTTTCCGGGGAGTTTCTTGGGGATTTTGTCACTATCTAACGCTACATTAGGCTGGCTGCAAATTTGGGGTTCGATTATGTTCTTTGGTTTGTTGGGAAGTGCGATCGGGCTTTGTTTGGGAGTGAGTCATTATTTAGTTGTGCCTTTGTTAAGGTGGTTGGGTTGGAAGTAATTGTGTTGAGCTACGCAGGACACGGCAATGCCGTTTCCCTACCCGAAAATAATCACGAACACGACCTAAGAGATATAACCATTGCCAGATTAATTGTAGGGACACGGCACTGCCGTGTCCTAACCGCCTTGGCGGTTGCTATATCAATTTAGATGCTAGACAGCTTATAATCATGAAGAACATTAAATAATAGCCTCAGAGTGCCATGTCCAAAATATTACTAGAATCCTTTCGGACAGCCTATGCAAATATGGAGTTATCGCCGCTGATAACTCGGAAAGAAGTCGAGAACTTCCGAGTAGAATACGGGACAGAAGTGCTTGAAGAATTAGAGCAATTAGTCGAAGATGACCCTTCCGGTAGCGGTAAAATTATTTTTACGGGACATCGCGGTTGCGGTAAGTCTACACTGTTGGCTGAGTTTTGCCGCCAGATGGACGATCGCTATTTTACAGTCTTTTTCTCGATTTCCGACTTGATAGAAATGTCGGATGTTAATCATATCAATATTTTGTTTGCGATCGCAGTTCAGTTGATGGATGCAGCCGAAAAACAGCAAATTCCCATCAAACAATCAATTAAAGAATCATTTTATAACTGGTTTGCCACTAAAACTAAAACAAAAATTGACGAATTGAGTGCCAGCGGATCGGTCGGTTTTAACTTGTTTAAGATGATTACAGGGAAGTTAAAAGCTGATGCGACGATTCGTGAAGAAATAAAACAAGAATTTATTCGCAAAGTTTCTGATTTGGTTGCAACAATTAACGAGATTGCTGCCGTAGTTCGACAAGGCGCCAAAAAAGACATAATTGTAGTGATTGATGACCTGGATAAGTTGGATTTAGGTGTAGTTCGCCAAGTTTATCAAGAACATATCAAAGCCCTATTTTTGCCAAATTTTAGGATGATTTTAACAACTCCTATTTCCGCGCTGCGAGATGTCTCTTTAGCCGCTACCGTGGAAACGGAAACTAACGATCAAATCGTGTTTATGCCAGTAACTAAGCTTTTTAAACGCGGGGAAAGCCGGAATGCTGATGCTGTTGCAATGGCGGAACCGGCGGCGAGATTGAAAGAGATTTTAGCTAAACGCTTGGGAAGGGAATTGATCGAACCGGAAACACTCGATCGCCTTGTCGCCTACAGCGGTGGAGTATTGCGAGAATTGATTAGAATTGCTAACGAATGCTGCCGCATTTGTTTGCGGTTGGTGCGACGGAATCCAGAAGCGGCGATTAAAATTAATGCTGAGGTGTTTGAGGAAGCGATTAATAAATTGCGGATCGATTTTGATACCCGTTTAGGAACAACGGATTATGAGATGTTGATAGCAACTTACAGAGATTTTAAACCTGCTGACCCGAAAGCACAAGGGTTTTTGGACTTGCTGCATGGGTTATACGTTTTGGAATATCGCAATGCTGTTTTGTGGTACGACATTCACCCGATCGTGCTAGAATTGTTAAAGCAGCGAGATGATTTTCCGCGTTAATAATTTCTTTTATACTCAACAATTAAACTCTGCGTTAAAACGGCGGTTGAAACCGTTAGCAACGCGAACACACAAACAAAGTCGGCCTACGCCGACTAAGGTAATGTCTGAGTCCAAAGTCGATCCCCCCTAGCCCCCCTTAACAAGGGGGGGACAAGAGTATTCTCAAACTCAACCCCTACTCCCCTTAATAAGGAGGGGACAAGAGTGTTCTCAAAGTCCCCCTTATTAAGGGGGATTTAGGGGGATCGAGACTTCGATACCAATGACAATTAATTATGTCGAATCTCAACAGTCAAAACCAAGATAATTATGAAGATTTACTCGTGTCAATTGAAGCGGGTAAAGATATTCTCAACTTGCTAATCGCAGTTTGCGATGATAGCGACTGTCGCGATCGCCTGATTGCGGATTATGAAGCACAACTCGAACCGGATATCCGCCGCTATCGCGTTGAATTGGCGAGGGGTGAACCGAGTTTGCGATCGGCGATCGCCAATTTAGTCGAACAAGAAGCATATTTGCAGCAGCGGGGAAAAGCCGTGATCACCGTGACGGGTGTGGAAAAACTGCGGTTTTTTAAACAATTTGGCGAAAGTCGATCGGAACAAGAAGTGTTTTTTGGATATTTGCAATGGACGCGGGAAGCCTTGCGGGAGTTTCCGTTTTCGATTGTCTTGTGGGTGACGCGACAAATTGAAGTTTTGATTAGCAATGAATCTCCTGATTTTTGGAGTTGGCGGAAAGGTGTGTTTCGCTTTGATACGAAAAAAACTGCGGCTGTTCCCAAAACTGAATTTGAACCGTTTCGATCCCTAGTTGAAGAGGACGATCGCGAACCGCCGAGTTTGATTCCGCTGGAAGATTTGCAGGATTTAATCGCGCGAACCGAACAGAAAAAAGGACTCGAAGACCCTAGTTTGGCAAGTCTTTATGCGAGTATGGGGAAGATTTATGACAGAAGGATCAAGTCGGGAGAGTGCGAAAACTTTCAGCAAGAGTATGAATTGGCGATCGACTGTTTTAAAAAGGCGATCGCCCTTCAACAAGAGTTAGAGATGGAAGCAGAATTATCAAGTAGCTTGAATTACCTCGCCGGACTTTATCGTGACCAAGGAAGGTACTCGGAAGCAGAACCGCTGTTGTTGCAAGCATTAGAAATAGACAGGCGATCGCTCCCAGAAGACCATCCGGATTTAGCCATGCACCTCAACAATTTAGCTTTACTTTATCGTGACCAAGGAAGGTACTCGGAAGCAGAATCGCTGTATTTGCAAGCATTAGAAATAGTCAGGCGCTCGCTCCCAGAAGACCATCCGGCTTTAGCCATTGACCTCAACAATTTAGCCGAACTTTATCGTTCCCAAGGAAGGTACTCGGAAGCGGAACCGCTATATTTACAAGCATTAGAAATAGACAGGCGCTCGCTCCCAGAAGACCATCCCGGTTTAGCCACTCACCTCAACAATTTAGCCGGACTTTATCGTTCCCAAGGCAGGTACTTGGAAGCGGAACCGCTGTATTTACAAGCATTAGAAATAGACAGGCGCTCGCTCCCAGAAGACCATCCCGGTTTAGCCACTCACCTCAACAATTTAGCCGGACTTTATCGTTCCCAAGGAAGGTACTCGGAAGCGGAACCGCTGTATTTACAAGCATTAGAAATAGACAGGCGCTCGCTCCCAGAAGACCATCCCGGTTTAGCCACTCACCTCAACAATTTAGCCGGACTTTATCATTCCCAAGGAAGGTACTCGGAAGCGGAACCGCTGTATTTGCAAGCATTAGAAATAGACAGGCGCTCGCTCCCAGAAGACCATCCCGGTTTAGCCACTCACCTCAACAATTTAGCCGGACTTTATGAAGCCCAAGGCAGGTACTTGGAAGCGGAACCGCTGTATTTACAAGCATTAGAGATAGGCAGACGATCGCTCCCAGAAGACCATCCCAGTTTAGCCACTCGCCTCAACAATTTAGCCGGACTTTATTATGTCCAAGGAAGGTACTCGGAAGCAGAACCGCTGTGTTTGCAAGCTGTGGAAATTATTCGCAACAAATTGCCAAAAAACCACCCCGACATTCAGATTATGTGGAAAAATTATGTGGGGCTGTGGCGGGAAGGAATCAGTAAAGGACATTTGACATTTGAGCAATTGCAAGAACATCCTTTCGGGGAACAGTTATTAGCAGAAATTCAGGAATAAATAAAAATATCGCTCAGTTACAAATATTGTTAAAATGTACAATATGCAGCCTAAATTGTAGATTCTTTAGTTGAGCGCTCGTAGCTTGCTTATACATAGTGCTGAGGCGCATCATTGCAGCCGTGCATTGAGTTTTTGCTGGTGCGTGAGGCGCTGAATTAATTTGCTCAATTTTTTGTGATAATTCTTAATCGCCGCGCCTCATACACCCTACAATATGGATTGTATATAATTTGTTATATTTGATATTATAAGTAATAGCAGGAAATAATATTATATTTTTGCACTAAAATGTCAGTCACTACTCATCAATTAATTCAGTGGAAACAACAAGGGCGGTCAATTGTTGCCCTGACAGCTTATGATTATGCGATCGCCCAACTCATCGATCAAGCAGGCGTAGATATCATCCTAGTCGGCGATTCCCTCGCCATGACAGTCTTAGGCTACGACACAACCCTACCCATAACCCTTGATGAAATGCTGCACCACGCTAAAGCAGTGCGTCGCGGAGTTAAACAAGGATTAATTGTGGTCGATTTGCCGTTTTTGACTTACCAAGAAAGTCCCCAGCAAGCCATGCACTCTGCCGGGAGAGCTTTGAAAGAAACCGGCGCTCAAGCTGTAAAATTAGAAGGTGGATATCCAGCAATGGCCGCCACAGTTTCGCAGCTAACATCCGCCGGAATTCCGGTGATGGGACACGTCGGTTTAACTCCACAGTCGGTACACCAACTCGGCTACAAAAAACAAGGAAAAACGGCCGAAGCAGCCGATCGCATCCTAGCAGAGTCGATCGCGCTTCAAGAAGCAGGCGCGTTTGCGATCGTCTTAGAACACATTCCCGCAGACTTAGCCGCTCAAATTACCCAAAAATTAACTATTCCCACCATTGGTATCGGCGCCGGGCCGCACTGCGACGGTCAAGTTTTAGTTACTTCCGATTTGTTGGGACTTTCCGAAAAACAGCCGCCTTTTGCTAAAGCTTACGCCAATTTGCGAGAAACAATTACCCAAGCTGTGAAAGATTATTCCCTTGAAGTTAGAGAAGGCAAATTTCCCGAATAGGTTCGTAGTGAGGGCTTGAACCCTTAAAAATCAGGACTAAAATCCTCACTACAAACCTAATTTACACTTTCGGCTGGCCCTCTTCCTCTTTATCCTTCTCAACAGCTTCATCCTCAGATTGACCAACCCCTTCCTTAAAACTCCGCAGCGTTTTGCCCAAAGCATTTCCTAACTCAGGAATCTTCTTGGGGCCGAAAATTAGTATGGCAACCACCGCAACAATGCCCATTTCGGGCAATCCCAGACCAAACATACAAAATCTCCTGTAAAACTTGCTCGATCGTAAGTCAATCTACTGATATTGTTAAAGTATCTACCTTTTTTCCTGCATCCTGCAACAGTAGAATCAAGTTTTATTAAGCTATCCCCCGATAAATAGGAATGTTAGAAATATCCCAGCCTTCTCTGCGCGACCAACAGCACCATCTCATCCGCGATTTAGCAGACCGGATGGAAGCTGTATGGCACCGCTATCTCGACCTCGAACCCTACCACCTGCCCGCTGAGTTGGGATACGTAGAAGGCCGCTTGGAAGGAGAAAAACTGATCATTGAAAACCGCTGCTATCAAACGCCCCAGTTCCGCAAAATACACCTCGAACTCGCTAAAGTCGGGCCATTGCTTGACATTCTGCACTGCGTGATGTTTCCCAGACCGAATTATGCTTTGCCGATGTTCGGTACGGATATCGTAGCAGGCAAAGGTCAAGTTAGCGCCGCGATCGCAGACCTTTCTCCCCTCAATCCCGATCGAACTTTGTCGGAAACCTACCGAACCCAACTGGAAATTTTGCCGATAAAGCAATTTTCTTCTCCCCGCCAAATTCCCGAATGGGGGGATATTTTTTCAGAATTTTGTCTGTTTGTGCGCCCAGAGTCGATCGAAGAAAACAGTCGGTTTTTGGATATTGTTGAATCCTACGTTGAAATTCACTGCAAACAGGCAGTCGCTTCCGAACCAGTCTCTGCCGCCGAAGCATCGGAAATTCTCGACGCTCAAATTTACTACTGCACCCAGCAGCAGCAAAACGACAAAACCCGCCGCGTACTCGAAAAAGCTTTCGGTCAAGATTGGGCCGAACATTACATGACCGAGGTGCTTTTTGATATCCCTAAATAGCTGAAATTGGTTTACAATACTTCACAGTGGGTGAAAAAAACTTAATCAGGAAATCACCTACTTTATAAGTCATGGGAAAGGAATCACCGGTCAAGGATAAATCATTTTTAAAACCCCCAGGACGAGGAATCATCGGTTTAGCGATCGCCGCCACTGTAGTTACCACAGGAGTCGGTTTTTGGCAAGTTTCTCAACTTAGAAAAGCCGAAGAGTTAAAGGCAGCGGCTGCAACGGCTGCTGCAACTCCCGCCTCCACCCGCAGCAGCGTTACCGCTTTGGGTAGGTTGACTCCGCAGGGGGAAGTTATCAAATTGTCAGCCCCTTCGGCGTCGGAGGGAGCAAGAATTGAACTGTTGCAGGTGGAAGAGGGCGATCGAGTCAGTCAAGGACAAATCATAGCAGTTCTCGATACGCGCGATCGGCTCCAAGCAATCCTCCAACAAGCCGACAAAGAAGTCAAAGTCAAACAAGCAGAATTAGCGAAAATTCAAGCAGGCGCAAAAACAGGCGTTGTCGGCGCTCAAAAAGCAGAAGTTGCCAAGTTTGAAGCACAAGTGCAAAGGGAAACCGAAGGCGAAGCAGCGAATGTCGCCCGCTTAGAAGCTCAACTGCGAAGAGAAACCGAAGCCGAACAAGCTAACGTCGCCAAATTCGAGGCACAACTGCAAAGAGAAACCGAAGCCGAACAAGCTAATCTTGCCAAATTTGAGGCACAACTCCAAAGAGAAACAGAGGTGCAGCAATCCAAATTGGCTAGGCTAGAAGCTCTATTGCGCGGCGAAATTGCCTCTCAAAACGCTACAGTCGATCGACTAAAAGCCGAATTAGCCAACGCCGAAGCCGAGGAACAACGCAACAAAGAACTTTCCGAAACAGGCGCAATTTCTGATTCGGCATACGACACCAAACGTTTAGCAGGAGAGACGGCTCGCCAGAGAGTCAGAGAAGCTCAAGCTGTATTAGAAAAAACAGTGCAAACACTGCAAGAGCAAATAGTCGAAACTCAAGCAACAATCAAACAAACAGTAGAAACAGGCAAGCAGGAAATCAATCAATCCCGAGCCAATCTCAGACGCAAGGTGGAAACAGGCAGGGAGGAAATTAATCAAGCTAGAGCCACCTTAAATCAAAAGAGAGAAACAGGTATAGAACAAATCAATCAAGCCGAAGCAATACTCAAACAAAAAGCAGAAACCGGCCAAGAAGAAATCAATCAAGCCAAAGCAAATCTCGACCAGATTGCCGAAGTCCGTCCCGAAGACGTGCAAGCCGCCCAAGCCGCAATTGAAAGTGCGATTGCCACCAAACAAAAAGCTCAAGTAGACTTAAACTTAAGCTACGTCAAAGCACCCGTATCCGGCTACATCCTCAAAGTTCACAGCCGACAAGGAGAAGGTGTCAACACTCAAGACGGCATCGTAGAACTAGGCCGCACCGATCAAATGTATGCCGTCGCTGAAGTTTACGAAACCGACATCGCCAAAGTGCAAAACGGCCAGCGCGCAACAGTCACCAGCCCGGTTTTTGCAGGCACTTTGAAAGGCACAGTCGCTCGCATCGGCAAACAAATCGGCAAAAAAGATGTCCTCAATACAGACCCCGCAGCCGACACCGACGCGAGAGTTATCGAAGTAAGAATTCGCCTCGATCCGGAATCTAGCAAGAAAGTTGCAACCCTGACAAACTTGCAGGTTGAAGTTAAAATAGATATCTAAATTTTACCTTGACAAAACTTACGCATGGGGACTCAAGCAACCGGGTTTTTTACCGAGATTAAGGGGTTGAATCAAATATAATGGTAAAAAACCCGGTTTCTCAACACCCGTGCTTAAGTCCTAAAATTATTCAATCCAAAATCCAAAATCTAAAATCTAAAATCTAAAATCTAAAATTGATTGACTGTTATGGCAAAAATACCGCTAGCTTGGGCACAGTTAACGCGCGAAAAAATGCGTTTAGTAATCGCGATAGCCGGCATTGGATTTGCCGACTTGCTGATGTTTATACAGTTCGGATTTAGAGACGCGCTATTTGAAAGTTCCACCACCTTTCACTCCCAATTAAAAGGGGATATTTTTATCACCAGCACGCAATCTACGGCTTTAATAGCCATGAAAAGCTTTCCCCAACGTCGTTTGTATCAAGCTTTGAGTTTTAATGGCGTTACAGGAATTAGCCCGGTGTATTTAGGCTTTGGGTTGTGGAAAAATCCCGCACCAGACAAAAACAATACCCGCCAACTGATGGTAATCGGTTTTGACCCCGCTCATCCCATCTTTGAGATGCCGGAAGTCAAAAATAATTTGGACAAAATCAAAATTTCAGATGTCGTTTTATTCGATCGAGCTTCCCGCCCGGAGTTTGGGCCAGTAGCCGAATATTTCAACCAGGGAAAGCCTGTGGAAACTGAAATAGATAACCGCCGCGTTACTGTAGAGGGGTTATTTACTTTAGGAGCATCTTTTGGTGCTGATGGTAATATTATTACCAGCGATTTGAACTTTATGCGAATTTTTCACAGTAGAAGAAGTAAAGGTTTAATTGATGTCGGAATTGTTCACTTGCAGCCGGGAACTGATGTCAAGGCAGTTATTGAAAAAATGAGGGCAAATTTACCGCAAGACGTGACAATTGCTTCTAAAGAAGAGTTTATAGCTTTTGAGAGAAAATATTGGGAGGAAAGCACGGCGATCGGATTTATTTTTACTCTCGGCGCGGCTATGGGATTTATCGTCGGGATCGTGATTGTCTATCAAATTCTCTATACTGATGTTAATGACCATTTGCCAGAATACGCTACGTTAAAGGCGATGGGATATAAAGACGGTTACTTTTTGAGTGTGGTTTTTCAAGAGGCTTTAATTTTGGCAATCCTTGGCTATTTGCCAGGACTTGGGATTTCTGTGGTGTTGTACAATTTAGCTAGAACTGCTACGACTTTGCCGCTGTACATGACTTTGACAAAAGTTATAACTGTTTTTGCAATGACAACGATCATGTGTTCTGTGTCGGGGGCGATCGCAGTTAGGAAGTTGCAGGCGGCTGATCCGGCGGATATTTTTTAACTAAGAAAGAAGGAAGTTCGGCAACGGATTCTGTAACGGATGTAACGGATGTAACGGATGTAACGGATGTCAGTCCGATGGAAGTCGCAAGAAGGAAGAAGGAAATACCAATTACCAATGACAAATTAACAGCTACAAATTACCAATGAATACTTTACCAGTTGTCTCAATTAAAAATCTCAATCATTCCTTCGGCGAAGGACAACTTCGCAAACAGACATTATTTGACATCAACCTCGAAATTTATCCGGGCGAAATCGTGCTGATGACAGGGCCTTCTGGGTCTGGTAAAACAACATTGTTAACCTTGATTGGAGCTTTGCGATCGATCCAAGAAGGTAGTCTGAAAATTCTTGACCAAGAATTGCGGGGAACCGCGAAAAATAAATTAGTTAAAGTCCGTCGCGACATCGGCTATATTTTCCAAGGTCACAATTTGCTAAAATGCTTGACAGCTAGGCAAAACGTGCAAATGTCTTTAGAACTGCACAGCCATCTTTCTCGCCAAGAAACTAATCATAGAATAGAGGGAATGCTGGAAGCTGTAGGCTTGGGAGAAAGAATAGATTATTACCCGGACAGTCTTTCTGGCGGACAGAAACAAAGAGTTGCGATCGCCCGCGCATTAGTCAGCCAGCCGAAATTAGTATTAGCAGACGAACCCACAGCAGCATTAGACAGTAAATCAGGTCGAGATGTGGTAGAAATTATGCGAGGTTTGGCCAAAGAACAGCACTGCACTATTTTGCTTGTCACCCACGACAACCGCATTTTAGATATAGCCGATCGCATTATTCACATGGAAGACGGCTACCTCGCACAAGATACATCCACAGCGGCTGCCGCAGGCGTTCTCTCGGAAAAATAAAATTAATCCACCTAAACTTATTTCCGGGAACCGGGACGCTTTGCTCCTACCTTAGCAGGACTTTTTGTTGCACTTTTGGCTGGACTTTTAGAACTACTTTTGCCGCTTTTTTGACCTTTAGCTCCTGCCAACTGGCTATCAAGGTCATTTGCAGGTCGGCCGGCAGGCGTTCTCGTAGTCCTAAAGGTAACATTCACCCCTTCATTCGACTGTTCCAGCACCAACATCGGCGTCGGCTTTGCTTTTTGATCCCACTCAATATGAACGATGCGACCTTGAATTGTCGGCTGCCAACTGTCGTGGTCGTCTGAAGGACTCAGATAAGTTTCCAAACAGTCAATAATTTGATTAATTGTCGCCGATGTTGCCTGAGTCGGCAGTTTCATCAGCTTAATTTGAATCCGAAATAGCACCCGCTTTTCTATTTTTACTGCAGGATCGCCAGTTTCGTATTCGATATCAAACATCGAATCTACTTGCCTGCCGCTGCCCGCCGACCCGTTTTTCTCTCCCACCGCACTCTGCGTCGGACGTAAGGCAATACTAATTTTTTCTTTGACTTTTTGCTTGATCTGGTTCACAATGCCAAAGTGAAATACTTCTTCCGCCATCCGCATTCTCAGGTAGTCTAAATTAAAGTCTCGCGAGTGGATAAGGTCGGGATTCTTTTCCATCTTTGATATGGTTTGCAGAGCCATTTTGTATTTTTTCTGGAGTTCTCGATTTCTAAACTCCTCAAATTTGAGCTTTTTGCTCAAATCGTCGAGTTTTAGCTTAGTAAACACCGCTAAACCGATAAGCAATAACAACAGTAATCCCGACCCTCCCATTAAGAGTTGGTCTGAGGACGGATCTCCGGGTTTAGCCTTTTTAGGTTTGGGAGAGGCTACTGCCAACCTTGTTTCTACAAGGATTATTTGGGTTGACATGGGCTTTTAAAGGGTAAAATTTGACGCTATATTTATACAGGACTCCAGAGTAGAGCTGGTAGTGCAACTGGATCAACCAACATTGACATCATTCCACCATCATCTTGGTACAACTGGATTTCTGCAACTGGAGCACGCACCCTCTAATTAATACTTTATCTTTAACTGCAAGCAGGTTTCCGAAATATCGGAAAATTCCGCCCTGGCAGTGGCAAAAAGAAATTGTGAATTGTCTGTAATATATTATACCAATACAGCTAAAAAAAAATGCTTGTTCGGCGGTATCCGTTTCTAGCAAAATAAAAAGAAATACACATAAATTAATAGTAACTCTGGGAGCGAGCAGCGGAAAACATAAAGGAGAACAGCCGATCGTCCGGACGATCGAGGGGCGGAGGTTGGGAGGGTGCTAATTCCTACTGTTCGTTCGCTCCCGCCGTGCAAGCCCACCGGGTGGCCTGCTGTGAGAGTCGAGCTATGGTGCGCTCGAACAACGTCTCCTTCGCTAAGATTACAGCTAATACCACCCATATTCGATCGTGACCTACGAACCCCTGCACCACAAATATCGCCCTCAGACATTTGCCGAATTAGTCGGTCAAGAGGCGATCGCCCAAACCCTCACCAGCGCCATCCTGCAAGAGCGCATAGCACCAGCATATCTATTCACCGGCCCTAGAGGCACCGGTAAAACCTCTAGTGCCAGAATTTTTGCCAAATCCCTCAACTGTATTTCTACGGTTGCCCCCACCCCGACACCCTGTGGCAAATGCAACGTTTGCCAAGAAATTGCCCGAGGTTCGACACTAGATGTCATCGAAATTGACGCCGCCAGCAACACGGGAGTAGATAACATTCGGGATTTGATCGAACGATCTCAATTTTCCCCCGTACAGTGCCGCTATAAAGTATATGTAATTGACGAAGTTCATATGCTCAGTACCCAGGCGTTTAATGCCTTATTGAAAACATTAGAAGAACCGCCAGATCGCGTTGTATTCGTCCTCGCAACAACCGATCCACAAAGAGTCTTACCAACCATCATATCTCGCTGCCAAAAATTTGATTTTCGCCGCATCCCCCTCGACTCAATGATTGCTCACTTGCACAAAATAGCCCAATTAGAAAATATCAACATTGCTAGCGATGCAGTACAAATTGTCGCTCAAATCGCCCAAGGAGGTCTGCGAGATGCCGAAAGCTTGCTCGACCAACTGAGCTTATTTCCCGGTCAAGTAACAGTCGAAAAAGTTTGGGATTTAGTCGGCGCCGTCCCCGAAAATGACTTAATGGATTTGCTGCAAGCTATTGCGCAAGATAACCCTACAGCATTAATAGACATGACCCGCCACCTCATGGATCGCGGTCGGGAACCGCTAATCGTGCTGCAAAGTCTAGCGAGCTTTTACCGAGATTTGCTAATAGCCTCATCTGCACCAAAGCGCTCAGATTTAGTAGCTTTAACATCGGCAACTTGGGAAAAACTTTGCAATTTTGCCGGCGATTGGGATGCCGAGTTGATTTTGGCAGGTCAGAAACATTTGCAAACCCACGAAGTGCAAATTAAAAATACCACTCAGCCGCGTTTGTGGCTGGAAGTAACGCTATTGGGATTGTTGCCCTCAGCAATTAGAACTCACAAGCAACCGGCAGCCGAACCAGCTAAAAATATTGCTCCATCACAAATTCACCCCCCCCAACCCCCCCTTGCTAAGGGGGGGAGCCAGACATCTAATATTGAACAATCTTCAGTTCCCAATTCGCAAAATCCTCCACCTCAGCCGCCACCTATTGCTAATCGAACAGAAAGCACACCTCCTGCAGCAATTCCCGCACCTGTACCAACTGCTGAAACGAATCAAACAAATTATTCATCGACTAATTCAGGCGATGAAATCGATTTAAATCGAGTGTGGGAACAGGTACTTGCCCAAGTGCGACCGCATGGCACTCAATCGCTGCTTCGCCAACACGGGCAGCTAGTAATTTTTAGCAATGATACTGCTTATGTTAAGATTAGTTCGCAGCCGTTGCTCAATATGGTTAAAGACAAAGTAGGTAATATTGAAGAAGCTTTTTTGCAAGTTTTTAACCGTCGAGTAACAGTAAAAGTGGGCTTGACAAATCCCGCTGAAACTAATAGTTCCCGCGCCAAGAATTCGCCAACTTCTAACGGACGTGTTGGCGAAAATCCTAGAAATTCTAATCCTGCGGATGATGCGGGCCAACAGGTGCAGAACCCGGCGAGTTCTGAGATTACAGATGATTTTTTGGGGAAGGGTGGAGAAGAACAGAAACACCCGCCAGCGGCTGAAAATACCGCCGTTAATGTGCCGACAATTTCCGAATCGCGATCGCCGACCAACGGTTCTACAGACTCTCAAAATGGCTCTAAAACTCAGGCTATAGCGGTGCGTGCTGATGCTCTAGATGTCGCGAATTCGACTAGGAAGTTGGCTGATATGTTTGACGGGCAAGTAGTCGATTTGTCGGATGACTTGGAGATTTGGGAGTCGGAAACTTTTAGATTGGAATCTGAGCCGGATTTTTCCGAGTTATCTTCTGAACCGGATTTTTCCGAGTTATCTTCTGAGTTAAATGAGGATGATTTTATAGATTGGTAAGTAGATCACTAAAAAAAACCGAGAAACCCGGTTTTTGGAGGGGGTGCCAAGAGTGGCAGCCCTTCCACGTTTCTTAATACCCTAAAAGTTTTAGGTTGAATTAGAGTCATATCGTTTCCGGTTGCATCGGAATGATACCGAGGACACGGCACTGCCGTGTCCCTACAATTAATGGGAGTAGGGACACGGCACTGCCGTGTCCTGACTGTGAGTAATATTAATTCCGATGCTACCGGAGTTGATATCACCTAGTGATTGTGAATATCTACTTTTAAGCTGACTCTGGCTTGGGCAGCGAAGACGGAAGTACCAACAACTCAGCAGTCGATCGCTTCTCGACCATTTCTTTAGTAATCGTACACCGGGCAACATCCTTGCGCGACGGCAACTCGTACATTACATCCAACATCAATTCTTCGACAATTCCCCGCAGCGCCCGCGCTCCAGTTTTGCGGCGGTATGCCTCCTGGGCGATCGCCCGAATCGCCTCCGGCTTAAAGTCCAACTGCACATTATCCATCTTCAGCAGCTTTTGATACTGCTTAACCAAAGCATTGCGCGGCTCAGTCAAAATCGCCATCAACGTTTCCTCGTCCAGCGGCTCTAACACCGCCGCCACTGGCACCCGCCCAATAAACTCAGGAATCATCCCAAACTTCACCAAATCATCCGGTTCCAGTTGCTTGAGTACATCAGCAGCCCGCTTTTCCTTTGGCTGAGCTTCTCCGGGCTGAATAAAACCCATTGACTTTTTACCCGTTCTCTGCTCTATCACTTTCTCCAGACCGACAAAAGCGCCGCCGCAGATAAACATGATATTGCTAGTGTCAATTTGGATGCAGTCTTGGTAGGGATGCTTGCGCCCGCCTTGGGGAGGTACGTTCGCGATCGTCCCCTCCAGCATTTTCAGCAGCGCTTGCTGCACGCCTTCCCCAGACACATCCCGGGTAATCGAAGGATTTTCGCTCTTGCGGGCTATTTTGTCAATTTCATCAATATAAATAATTCCGCGCTGCGCCTCTTCCACGTCCATATCTGCCACTTGCAGCAGGCGCAGCAAAATATTTTCCACATCTTCCCCGACATAGCCCGCTTCTGTCAGCGTCGTCGCGTCAGCCACCGCAAACGGCACGTCTAGCATATCCGCCAAAGTCTGAGCCAGCAGAGTTTTGCCACAGCCCGTCGGCCCGATTAACAAAATATTCGATTTTTGCAGTTCTACTTCTTCCGGCGGGTGCTTGCCGCTATTTTTTGCATGGATAAAGCTCAGGCGCTTGTAGTGGTTGTAAACTGCCACCGACAACACCTTTTTCGCCTCATCTTGCCCGATGGCGTTTTCGTCGAGGTAATTTTTAATTTCCCTCGGCTTCGGAATTTGGCTCATCGACATACTTTTGCCCGAAGTAGCGCGGCGCTTTTGCGTCGTTTCCTGCTTCGGAGCCACCGCCGCTGGGGGTACTGCACTCGAATCAAACAACTCCTCATCTAAAATTTCATTGCACAAGTCAACGCATTCGTCGCAGATATACACCCCTGGGCCTGCGATCAACTTGCGCACTTGTTCTTGAGACTTGCCACAAAACGAACATTTTAGATGGGAGTCGTACTTAGACATAACAGCCTCTTAATTCAGTGCAGTGACATTCTCTCCCGCCGTCGGAAGGTTTTCCTTTTCGATAACTCGATCGACCAAACCGTAATTTTTGGCTTCCTCGGCTGACATAAAAAAGTCGCGCTCTGTATCAGCCTCTAATTTGTCGAGTGGTTGACCTGTGTGGTGCGCTAGCAGTTCATTCAGCTTACGCTTATGATAAAGGATTTCCTTGGCTTGAATCTCAATATCAACTGCTTGACCTTGAGCGCCTCCGAGTGGCTGGTGAATCATAATCCGGGAACTCGGAAGAGACATCCGCTTACCGTGGGCTCCTGCTGTCAGCAGAAATGCGCCCATACTCGCTGCCAAACCGTAACAAATCGTCACCACATCCGGGCGGATTTGCTGCATTGTGTCATAAATTGCCATGCCGGCCGTCACCGAGCCGCCGGGGGAATTAATGTACATTTGGACATCTTTTTCTGGGTCTTCGGCATCTAGATACAATAGCTGAGCCACTATCGAGTCAGCAACTTCGTCGGTTACGGGAGTTCCTAAAAACACAATTCGCTCCCGCAGCAAGCGCGAGTAAATGTCAAAGGCCCGCTCGCCCATCCCCGACTGTTCTAGTACCATCGGCACTACATTGCTGGGGCTGGAACTGACATCAAAATCGTTATAGCTTGTAATTAGGTAATTGGAAGATTGAGATACAACCATAAGACACCAGTCAAGGATTCTAGACAATTTGCTGCTGCTGATTTTGCTTTAAATTAAGCCGCCAGCTTTTAACTATTATGCCTCTTCTGAACGGAGATCGGGGGAATGCCGAGTTTTGAGTGCGTGAGATTGCTTTCTGTGCTCGGCGCCACGCTGGCGTGACTCGCAAGGATCGCGGGGTGAATGAGTTAAAACACTTACTTGTAAATCATCGCTGCTTCTAGTGCGCGGAGCTTGTCAGCTAATCCCGATTTAATTTTCCCACTAAATGGTTGCAGTGGAAGACATTCAGCTTACAAATCGTGCAAGTTAAAGTTGGAAGAGCTTAGTAACGATAAGGTGCGCGGTGCGCACCCTACACTTGTAGTTCCTGGAAGCGAAACCTCTGGCTCTATTCTTCGCCTACGACTTCCACTTCAACGCTCGTGGCTGCTTCTGCTGAATCTTCAGCGTCTGATTCTTCTGATCCTTCTGATTCTTCTGCTGCGGGAGTCAGAGAGCCTTCAGGTACGAGTTCGATTGTTCCTTTTTCTTCCAACCATTTCAGGGTTTTTTGTTTTAGCAAGTCTTCCCTTACAAATTCCTGCAACCTTTGGGGGTCAAAATCGCCTTTGGGAAACTGCTTTCTGACTTTTGCTACTTCTGCTGCTACTTCTGCGTCTTCCACAGATAAGGATTCCAGCTTGGCTACTTCTGCCAGAGCTAGAGTCTGCTTGAGCCGATCGATTGCTTCCGGACGCGAGCGTTCCCGCATCGGGCCCATATTTTCTTCGGTAAACAGTTGGTTGATATCTATGCCGTAATTTTTCAATTGGACGGCTTGTTGATTCAGCAAATAATCGATTTCGCGATCGAGCATTGTTTCGGGAATTTCCACGTCTATTAGCTGCACGAGGGCTGCTGATATAGCTTTTTCCTTATTAGCTGATGTCTTGTTTTCTTGCTCTGCTTTAAACCGAGTTTCGAGGGATGCGCGGAGTTCTGCTAAAGTTTCAAACTCGCTAACTTCTTGGGCGAAGTCGTCGTCCAACTCCGGCAATTCTTTTTCCTTAAGTTCTTTGAGGGTAATCGTAAAGACTGCCGGTTTTCCCGCTAATTCTTCACTACTATATTCATCGGGGAACTGCACCGAAACTTCTCTAGTTTCTCCCGGATTCATCCCGATCATGCCTTGGATAAAGCCCGGTACAAACTGGTTTTCCGACAATTCTACTTGAAAGTCTTCTGCTTGACCGCCGGGAATTTCTGCGGGAGTTTCGCCTTCTGGTGCGTCTGCAAATCTGCCGGAGAAATCCACCAAAGCCATGTCTCCCAACTGAGCCGGCCGGCCTTCTACGGGGATTAAAGCAGCTTTGTCCGATCGATATTTTGCCAATACCTCATCTACCTGAGCCTCATCATACTTAGGTTCTTCTGCTTGAAGCTGCAAACCTGTGTACTGACCCAATTTCACTTCGGGTTGTACGTCAACCTTAGCCGAAAAAATCAGAGGCTGTTCTGGATCGAACTTAGCTAGTAATTCTTCAAACTCCGTGCGCAGTTCAAAACTGCCAATTGCCGGAATGTTTTCTTGTTCGAGGGCTTTTTGCAGCGAATCATTAATCAAATTTTCCAAAGCCGTCGCCTTCAAGCGAGTCTGGCCCAGGCGCTGCAGCAAAACTTGGCGGGGAACTTTGCCTTTGCGGAACCCAGGAATATTGACCTCGCGAGCGAATTGTTTAATGACTTGCTCGTAAGCTTGTTTTGACTTTTCTGATGGAATTTCGATTTCCAGACCAATTTGGCTGGCTGGAAGTTTTTCCTGGGTTACTTTCATCGGCTTTTCTGATATTTAACAATAGTAATAAAACACATACAAATCTCACTTTGCCTGCATTTTAATTTTGTACGCTTTGACTCGTAACGGCACAACTACAACACCTTTACCGGATGAGACTGTAAGTCATTGCCGGCTACTTTTTTGGCTCTTGCCAAATAGTTTTGGTTTGAGGATACTAGCTTTTGTTGCTAGGAATGTGGAGGTTAAGTCCACTAATTGCCGATGCACCATAGCACATATCGCCCTGTGATGTCAATCTAGCCAGCCTCCGCCCCCAGTCAAAGTCAATGGATGCGCCTGCTAAAATGCAGATATATCGCAAAACCTAAGCGGATGCGGATTGGGCGCGGGCGATCCTCTTCGAGGGCAACGCTTACGGCAAAAGATGCTAAACTGGCATTGGGTACGATCGCACGGATCAATCAGGAAGTCCGATCGCCCGTTTCGGTTAACTGCACCATTGCCATCCTCTCATGCTCCCGATGTCGCATAACATTAATTAAGTTTGATATTGAGAATTGCAGTTATTTAAATTTTTGATTTCGATCCTTTAGACTCTAATTCGTGGAGGAAATTAATTTGTCTCAATCCTATCGAGTTGCCATTTTAGGAGCCACCGGCGCAGTCGGGGCCGAGTTGCTAGAACTCTTGCACAGCCGGAGTTTTCCGATTTCTAACTTGAAGCTGCTGGCTTCGGAGCGTTCAGCAGGCACTACCTTGCCTTTTGGCGGCGAAATGCTGCCGGTCGAAGCAGTTTCGGCGCGATCGTTTGATAATGTAGATCTGGTTCTCGCCTCTGCTGGCGGCTCTACTTCTAAATTATGGGCTCCGCAAGCGGTGGCAGCCGGAGCAGTGGTCATTGACAATTCTAGCGCTTTCCGCATGGATGCGACCGTACCGCTAGTGGTTCCAGAAGTCAATCCCCAAGCGGCGGCAGCTCACCGAGGTATAATTGCTAATCCAAACTGCACGACGATTTTGATGGCAGTTGCCGTTTGGCCGCTTCACAAAGTTAGGCCGGTACAGCGCATAGTTGTAGCGACTTACCAGTCTGCCAGCGGCGCGGGGGCGAGGGCAATGGAGGAAATGAAAGCTCAAGCAAGAGCAATTTTGCAGGGGGAAACGCCCAAAACAGATATATTTCCCTACCCCTTAGCATTTAATTTGTTTCCGCACAACACCCCGATTAACGATTTGGGGTATTGTGAAGAAGAGATGAAAATGGTAAACGAAACTCGGAAGATCTTTGGTACCGACGAGATTAAAATTACGGCAACTTGCGTGCGGGTTCCCGTACTCCGCGCTCATTCGGAAGCGATTAATCTAGAGTTTGCAGAGCCTTTTAGCGCGATCGAGGCCAGGGAAATCTTAAAGCAGGCAAGCGGGGTTAAGCTGGTAGAAGACTGGCAAGCTAATTATTTCCCGATGCCTGCAGAGGCCAGCGGTAAGGATGAGGTGTTAGTCGGCAGGATTCGCCAAGATATTTCTCACCCCTGCGGGTTGGAGATGTGGCTGTCTGGCGATCAAATCCGCAAAGGGGCGGCTTTAAATGCGGTGCAGATAGCTGAGTTGCTGGCCCAAAAAGATTTGTTGCGAACCCAAGTGGCGGCGGCTTCTAATTAGCGGTAGGCCTGGCAATTTGGAAATTGAAATTGGGGATTTTAGATAAACCTTTCATCTGAAATCAAAAATTTAAAATCAAAAATCAACAGTCTAAAATCGGAGAAAGTGTGGTAAAGTTTGGACGGGTTCTGACTGCAATGATTACGCCGTTTAAGGAAGACGGCAGCGTTAACTATGCGGTAGCAGAACAATTGGCAGTTCATTTAGCCGATCGCGGTACAGATAGCTTGGTAGTGTGCGGCACAACCGGCGAGTCTCCCACTATGACTTGGGATGAAGAGTACGAATTATTTCAGGTGGTACAAAAGGCGGTGGCCGGTAAGGCGTTGGTAATCGCAGGAGCCGGATCGAATTCTACTTCAGAAGCAGTAGCAGCTACCCAAAAAGCAGCTAAACTCGGGTTAGACGGCTGTTTGCAGGTGGTTCCTTATTACAACAAGCCGCCGCAAGAAGGTTTGTACAATCATTTTCGGGCGATCGCGCAATCGGCTCCTGAATTGCCTATAATGTTATATAACATCCCCGGTCGCACTGGTCAGAATATGTTGCCGGAGACGGTGGCTCGATTGGCAGAAATCCCCAATATTGTGGCCGTAAAAGAAGCAAGTGGCAACTTGGATCAAGCAAGTCAAATTCGGTGCTTGACATCCCCTGAATTTGCCATCTATTCTGGAGATGATTCCCTAACTTTGCCAATGTTGGCGGTAGGAGGATCTGGTGTAGTTAGCGTAGCCAGCCATCTGGTAGGAGAGCAACTGCAACAGATGATCGAAGCTTTCGAGGCCGGTCAAGTTCAAGTCGCTACCCAGATTCACTTGCAACTTTTTGACCTGTTTAAAGCTCTTTTTCTCACCACAAATCCCATTCTCGTCAAGGCAGCTCTTAAACTTCAAGGCTGGGATGTAGGTTCCACCCGTCCGCCCCTGTGCGATCCGCCCGTTGAGCTGACTCAAAAGTTAAAGGACGTACTGAGCCAGCTAGCCACAGGATCAGCTATCTAGACAGGCGAGAACGAGTTTTCAGACAACTGAATATTGGTTGTGATAAGTCATTAGTTGTTAGTCATCAGTCATTAGTAATTAACTGTTAGTAAGTAGCTAACAGTCAAAAAATAAAGACTGAGGATTAAAAACTGAAGGCAAAAGACAACTGAACTGTAGGGTATAGTAAAACCCGCTGGGGAGTTTTCCATAAATAGTTGGAAAATAATCGCCCTACCAACGAACAAAAGACGAAAGACGAAAGACAACAGACAAATAACAAAAATAACTAACAAAGGATACGCATGATCACAAAAAATACAACTGCATCTGCTCTAAAAGTTATTCCTCTCGGCGGGTTGCACGAAATCGGTAAAAACACTTGTGTGTTTGAGTACGGCGACGAAATAATTCTTTTAGATGCAGGTTTAGCCTTCCCGACAGATGGAATGCACGGGGTAAATATTGTCCTCCCCGACATGACTTACCTCCGCGAAAACAGCCACAAAATTCAAGGCATGATCGTGACACACGGTCACGAAGACCACATCGGCGGCATCCCTTATCACCTCAAACAATTTGAAATTCCGGTCATATACGGCCCGCGTTTGGCGATGGCTTTGCTAGCCGGAAAATTGGAAGAAGCGGGAGTGTCTCACCGCACAGAATTGAGGACAGTTCGACCCCGGGATACGGTAAGAATTGGCAAGCATTTCTTAGTCGAATACATCCGCAACACTCACTCGATGGCCGACAGTTTTACCGTGGCAATTCACACTCCTGTGGGAATTATAATCCACACCGGAGACTTTAAAATTGACCACACTCCTGTAGACGGCGAGCATTTTGATTTGCAAAAGCTGGCCGAGTACGGTGAGAAAGGCGTGCTGTGCTTGATCAGCGATTCTACTAATTCGGAAGTTCCAGGTTTTACCGCTTCGGAACGTTCGGTTGCTCCGAATTTAGACAGAATTATCGCTCAAGCACCGGGACGGGTGATGCTGACGACTTTTGCTTCGTCGGTACACCGATTGCAAATTGTTTTGGACTTGGCTAAGAAAAACAATCGCTATGTCGGAGTGGTTGGCCGGTCGATGCTTAACGTCATCGCTCACTGCCGCAATCTCGGCTACATCAAATGCGAAGATAGTATTTTCAAACCGCTGAAAGAAATCCGCAATTTGGCTGAAGACAAGGTTTTAATTTTGACTACGGGTTCCCAAGGCGAACCGATGGCGGCGATGACTCGCATTGCTAACGGCGAACATCACGAACTGAAAATCAGAAAGGGCGATACAGTCATTTTCTCAGCTAATCCGATTCCGGGAAATACGATCGCAGTGGTAAACACGATCGATAAACTGATGATGCTGGGAGCACACGTCGTTTACGGCCGCGACAAAGGCATTCACGTTTCGGGTCACGGCTGTCAGGAAGACCAAAAGTTAATGATTAACATGACTCGTCCCAAGTTCTTCTTGCCGGTTCACGGGGAACACCGGATGCTGATCCAGCACTCCAAGACGGCTCAAAGCATGGGCATTCCCGCTAGCAATATGGTGATTATTGATAACGGCGATGTCGTAGAATTAACTGAAAATTCGATACGAGTTGCTGGTAAAGTGCCTTCAGGAATTGAATTGGTAGATTCTTCTCGATCGGGGGTTGTCAAAGCGAGCGTCCTCAAGGAACGTCAGCAGTTGGCCGGAGATGGCGTTGTAACTGTAGCAGCCGCTTTGAATTGGGAAGGCAAATTAGTTGCTAAGCCGGAAGTTCACTTGAAAGGTGTGGTGACATCAGCCGATCGCGCGGAGGTGATCAAATTAATCACTCAAACCATTGAAACAGTTTTGAGCGATCGCTGGTCAGAATTTGTAAAACCTGCTGCTTCAGACTCACAAGTTGATGTTGACTGGGTAGGAGTTCAAACGCAAATAGAAAAGGCTATTCAGCGAGTGATGCGCCGGGAACTTCAAAGCAATCCGCTGCTGGTATTCCTGATGCAGATTCCTGAAGAAGCAGTGCGGTCGGAAAAAGCAGAAGTATCTCCGGGTTCCCTGGAAGCACCTAAGCTATTATCCTCGCCATCATCGTCCTCGCCATCATCGCCATCATCGCCATCCTTGCCATCTCCTGCCAATCAGGTGACGGGTCGGCGCCGTCCCCGGACTGCTGCAAGGGCAGCTTCTTAGGGCGATAATTTCCTGACGCACTGCGAACAAAGAAATAAGTTTTAGGTTTGTAGTTGCGCTTGGACGCCCAAGCGCAATTACAAACCTATATTTTATGTTATTTGATAAGTAGCTCTCGCCATGTCATTGTTTGCCCTATTTAATTGTTTAGGTCGGCCTTTATTTCGTTGGCTGAGCGATCGCTTTGAGTCAGGATTGCCTACAGCTTAATCTTAATCGCTTCGATTTTGATGTTCCATGCCAAAGAAGGTCAAACCTAGACATATTCAGTCGCGTTTGCCTTTTTCTGAATGGCGTTGGGGGGATGGTTGGCGATCGCACCAACCGCAACGATGAGCTTATTCAATTCAGATAACTATGCTAAAAATTATGGCATGGTCTTCACGCCCTACGGCGTGGCTGCCTTGTTTGGTACTTTAACTTTCGCTCAAATCCGAAATTTATTTGGCAGTCATACCTATGCCTTCTATGCCACTGCAATCTTAGCGGTATTTGGGATTGTGGATGCTGCCTTTAGCCTCCATTCTCGATCGGAGAAAAGATAACCCGTTTAAGCAGAATGGAAACATGATGACAGCTACTTACCAAATCCGGGATTTGGTAGAATTTTCTCGATTAGCGAGGGAATTGTTTTTTAACCGTAAATAAACACAAGTGAACGCCGATAGTTATTTAAATCTATCGGCGTTCATCTGCTACATTTTAAAATTAATCAGCCACCAGCCACTGCTGGAACAATGCTGACTTCATCGCCATCTTGGAGGGCTGTTTTTGAGCCATCCAAAAAGCGGATGTCTTCGCTGTTGACGTAGAAGTTGAGAAATCTGCGGGGTTCTCCCTTTTCGTCGCACAGGCTTTTTTTAATGCCGGGACAATTTGTTTCCAGCGATTCAATCAGTTCGGAAATGTTGTCGCCGGCGCATTCGATGGTGGCTTGATTGTTGGTGAATTTTTGCAGGGGAGTGGGAATTAAAACTTTGACGGTCATTTTTTTAGTCCTTAGTCAGTAGTCATTAGTTATTAGTTATTAGTCCTCAGTCATTAGTCCTCAGTGAGCAGTCAGTTGTCATCAGTCAACAGCTTCACAACCAATGACTAATGACTCATGACACCCGACTGCTGACTAATAGCTGTTAAACCGAAACTTGTTGCCATTCTAAGCGTTCGAGCGTGCGGGCGCGTTCTAGGGCGCGCTCGAACGCTTCTAGTTTCGGTTCGAGGGTGATGGGTTCGCCGATGTAGCCTTGAACAGCTTCCTGCGTTTTCAAACCGTTGCCGGTGATGTAAGCGACGGTGGTTTCATCGGGATTGATTTTACCTGCTTCTACGAGTTTCTTCAAGACTGCGATTGTCGTGCCGCCTGCGGTTTCAGTGAAGATGCCTTCAGTTTCTGCTAGCAGTTTCATGCCTTCGATGATTTCGGTGTCGCTGACGGATTCAATGTTGCCGTTGGTTTTGCGGGCGATTTCCAAGGCGTACATACCGTCGGCTGGATTGCCGATCGCGATCGACTTAGCAATTGTATTCGGTTTCACCGGTTTCACGAAATCACGGTTTTCGCGGAATGCTTGGGCGATGGGCGAACAGCCGTCAGCTTGGGCGCCGCTGAACCGAACTTTCTTTTCGTCAACTAAACCGACTTCGATGAATTCTTGAAAACCTTTGTAAATTTTTGTGAACAGGGAGCCGGAGGCGAGGGGAGCGACGATGTGATCTGGCAATTGCCAGCCTAGCTGTTCGGCAACTTCGTAACCGAGGGTTTTTGAGCCTTCGGAATAGTAGGGACGCAGGTTGATATTGACAAATCCCCAGCCATGTGTATTGGCGACTTCGCAACAGAGCCGGTTAACTTGGTCGTAGTTGCCGTGAACTGCCATGACAGTTGGATTGTAAATCAGAGTGCCGAGGACTTTGCCTGCTTCTAAGTCGGAGGGGATGAAGACTACGCAGTCGAGTCCGGCGTGGGCGGCGATCGCAGCGGTGGAGTTAGCTAAATTGCCGGTGCTGGCACAGGATACCGTTGTGAAACCCAATTCTCTCGCTCTGCTGAGGGCGACTGACACCACTCTGTCTTTAAAGCTGAGAGTGGGCATATTGACGGCATCGTTTTTAATATAAAGATTTTTTAGACCGAGGCGGCGGGCCAAGCGGTGGGATTTTAATAGAGGAGTCATCCCGGTGCCGACATCGATGACGTTATCTGTAGCGACTGGTAAAAATGCGCGGTAGCGCCAGATCGAGTTGGGGCCGGCTTGGATGGTTTGGCGAGTGACGGTGCGGCGGATGGCGTCGTAGTCGTACTTGACTTCAAGCGGGCCAAAACAGCAATCGCAGACGTGCTTAGCTTGGAGTTCGTACTCTTCGCCGCATTCTTTACATTTGAGGGCTGTGAAGGTTGCTGCTGTGGATTGGGTTCTGGTCGCCTGGGTCATAGCTCAACTCTCTAGTTTTGCGATGTTTGTTAATTCTTTTCGCAGAATACCACGCTCAAATTAGTGCGTCAACCATACCCGATTTTTTTAGTCGGGATTGATTTTCCAGTTACTTTTCAGTTAAACAGCGGTGTATTTAACTTGGATATTTGGGCGGGCGGGACGCCCACCCCACAAGGATTTGACTTGTTTTCAGGATCGGGCTGGGAATCCAGATTGTCAGGCCCGCACGCAAGCCCGATCGAGATCAAGGATGATTTGCCGACGGAATTGTTACAAAACTTAACAAATCTTTTTTGGGCTAACAATTGGGCAGTCGTGCGATCGAACACAACTACAAAACCTAGAATTTTTGATTAACCAACTTAGCCTACCCACCGCTGACGGGAGGGATGAGTACAACTTCGTCGCCGTCTTGGAGGATGGTGTCGGGGGAGACGAATTCCATGTTGAGGCCGAAGCGGGTGCGATCGCGCCATTGTTCTAATTGAGGATATTGGGCGATCGAGTTTTCGAGCACTTGAGACACTGGGGTTCCGGGAGGAAGTTCTACTGTAAGTTCCGAAACGCCGTAGGCTTCACCGAAGGCGGCGAAGAGTTTAACGGTGATGGTAATCGAAGAGTTAGACACGGCTGTTGAGTGCGATCGACGCTTTGGCAATTATCAACTACACCATACAATTAATTAGGAATTAGGCGCCCCGAGGCTTAAAATTGAAATCGGCAATCTCTAGTTAAGTTTTACCCCATTGGGTAAAGATGACAGTTGATTGCAGCAAAAAGTCGGAATAGCATTTTAGGCCCAGCGCTCTCACCAACCAGGCGTTAGAAGCAGTTGGCATCCTGTTAGATGCAGCTAGCTAAGGTCTAGTTGGCCGCTGTTTAGGCTACTGCGAGACTATTTTTTTAGAATGCGGGATAGATACTTCTCCGTAATTGTGGCAGAGTAAAAAAGCACCGGACTCAACTTAGCGGCAACAACCCAGACTATGCCCTGTCAACCCGCTTCTCCCGACTAAAAATCAGGTTGTTAAGTGCGGCTTGAAATTCCCTAACATTTGCCCTGCTTAGCAAGGGTGCCGTTCTATCTAAGAAGAATACTGAAGTTAACGCGATAGAGATATATATGGCAAATAACGATTTTAAAGTGCTTCAAATTATTGAAGCTAAAGGCTGGTATGCCTTTGGTAGTACAAAGCAAAGCCAGCACGTTGAGAGGTGGGTAAGACCTGTCGTGTGTTGGGTTTTAATAGAAGATAAAAAAAAGCGGCGGATTGTGACTGCTACCGCTAGCTATCAGATCCAGATTGACGACAAAGAAGTCGAGTTTTTTGCCCACGAAAGCGAAATTCAAGATCTGGAGAGTCTCCCGAAGTCTGTCTCGGTATCGGAATTTCTGAAAACAGAAGGTTGAGAGAAGAACAGAAGGAGATACTTTAACAAGTTATTAATTATTCCTTAGTGATTCCTTAAACTTGCTATCGGATGCTATTTCAATAGAGGCAGAAGCTCTAGATTGGGGAGAGGGTGAGGTGGGCACAGGGGGAGAATTTATACTTTTGCCTTGCCGTTGGCCTCTCTAGCCGAATGCCTGAAGTAGCCCAAAAAATAAAGAGGCCGGAAGATTGCAGGCAATGCCAACGCGCTTCCGACCTTGCTGAATAACAGGGTATGCATATGTTTTTAAAGTATGGCAGGCAAGCTTTTGAGATATCAAGAGGACTATTGCAATCACCCACTTTTGCTTTTAGGCTGTGTTTGCGAGGTTCATACTATTTTAGACTGAGAATTTGAAAATTGAGAGGGTGCGAGGGTTACAGGTTAAGGATTCTAGCTATTTATCTGTAGCGGGTGCTACAAAAAATTGTGGCATTCGCGGACGATCGCACATTCTCGCTAAATTGTTTGCACTCAAAGCTGAAAGTTCGATCGCCCGCTGCAACTGCTGCGACTTTAAACCCCACTAGCAACAGGTTCACGCTTCTGCTGCGACATCCGCCGCCCCAGCAGGGCCATCCGCACGCCGCCGGCAGGCCCTAAAGTCACCCCTCGGCGTTTGGCCTGTACGGGCTTTTTCTCGGCCAATACTAGGTCGAAATCCCGCAAAATGGTTGCCAGCACCAGTTTCATCTCCAACTGCGCCAGCGCCAAGCCGATACAGCGGCGGCTGCCGCCTCCAAAGGGCAAATACTCGTAAGGCGAGAATTGCCTCTCCAAAAACCGTTCCGGTTTAAATTGCAGCGGTTCTGGATACAAATCCTCCCGCCTGTGAGTCAAATAAATCGAGCCGACGACAACCGTACCCGGTTCGAGTTGATGTCCCATCAGTTCCACGGGCGTGAGAACTTCTCGCGGAAACGTCAGCATTGCCACGGGGTAAATTCGCAGCGTCTCCTGACAAACTGCACTCAGGTAAGGTAAGCGGAAAATCGTCATGGGGTCGGGATTTTCCCCCAAACTGTCCAATTCTTGCAGCAACTTCTGGCGCACCGAGGGCAAGTGGTGAATCCAGTAAAACGCCCAAGCTAGGGCCGATGCTGTGGTTTCGTGGCCTGCCAGCAGGAGCGTCATCAACTCGTCGCGCAATTCTTCATTCGTCATTGGTTGCCCGTTTTCGTCGCGCGCGGTCATCATTAAGCTGAGAATGTCGGTGCGGCTGGCGTCTGGTTGCTGTCTGCGTTCTTCAATTTCGGCATAGATTAGTTCCTCAATTTTTCGCTGCCGCTGTTTCATGCGTCCCCAAGGACTCCAGGGGCCCCAATCTTGCTGCATCCAATTCAGAAACACCATACTCGATCGCAGGGGAGAGTTGGTCATATCGACGACTGAGGCAAGTAGTGGTCTGAGTGCTTGTAACCGCGGCCCGTCATCCATGCCGAAGACAGCTTGCAAGATTACCCGCATGGTGACTTCCTGCATGGCGCTGCGGGCCACAAAAGGTCGATCGACCGACCACTTGCTGGCAACATCTTGAGCGATATCGCAAATTAGTTGGCCGTAATTCCGCATCCGTTCCCCGTGAAAGGGTGGCATCAATAATTGGCGCTCGCGTTTGTGCCTTTCTCCTGAGAGGATCATCATGGATTGTTCTCCCACGATCGGTTTGAGAATACTATTCAGGTTGCCTGGAGCGTGAAGCGCGTTGCTGTTGAGCATCTCCTGGACAGCTTGCGGGTGGTCGATCATCACCAATGGTTCCCCGTTGGTCACTTGAGCTGTGAAAATGTCGCCGTATTGCTTGGCACATTTATCCATGTATGCCAATGGATCGCTGATCCATTGAATTAGCTGCACGAAGCGGGGGGTTTTGGGGCCGTTAGGTAGTGTCATAGGAATTACCGGGGTTTGGGTCACAGGACTTAGCAGCATCAAAAAACCTCAAAGGGTTTGAAGGTTTGTTCCATCCCTCCCAACCCTGGTTTTTAAGGGGAGAATTGCGTCAGTCCCATCTCCAATAATTTTAATAGCTTATTCTCGAACGGTGCTCAAAATATCCTCTCCAAGCTCTGTAAAACGAACAGTTTTGATTTGCCAAGGAGCATAACTGGTTAAAGTTTGGCGCACGCCCCCGAACAAACCTAACATCTGACAACTGGACAGATTTTGCAATTTCTGCCGCGAATTTCCGGAGGCTCGCAGATCCACGGTAGCTATCCCGAAGTCGCGATCGATCTTGAGGCGATAACCAGCCAAACCAAGACTATCGAAAATCTGCTGCTTTAACACTTCATTAACCGCCGATGACATTAACTGGTTCTCTGGGCCTGTAACAGTTTCCGGCTTCAGAGTTTGACACAAATTATCTACCTTATAAACCGTAACGGTGGCAGTATTTTCTGAGACGGCAGCACTGCCTAAAACTGAGGCAACAGAGTTAGAAGGCTGCGTTAATTGACTCGATCGATCGTCAATTTGATGTGCCGTTAGCTGTAGGTGTCGGAACTGACGGCCGCTTGCTGGGGGTTGGCTCTGGTTTTCGGCCGAGTGAGCTGCATCTGAGCTAGAACAACTGCTAGCGCCGAGCAGAATTAATCCAGTTGCTAAATACCCGAACTGTTTGCAGATACGGTTCATACTTTTTAATACTCTACTAAACGTCAGTGTATGGAAGGTAAATTTTGGTAGTAGAAAGCACTTAATTCCTGATTACACTCACTTAGAAGTATTTCTGGCAGTACGGAGAAGAAAACAAGTTAAGAGTTATTGTTAATACCTTTATTTTAGTGTTTTATCGCGTAAAAGGGGTCTTACCCCTCATCTAGGCAACCCTACCGTCTCAGTATCTCAGCAGATAAAGCTAGCGACCCAGAGCGCCGCTGATATCAAATACCTTGTCAGTGGTGCGATCTACCGTTGCAATTCGAGCCATCCCAAGGTCTGAAATGAAAAGCCTCTTTCCGGTTTGCGACAGCCTGCGTTTGATTAGTAGTAATGGGCACAGAATTTAGACTTGCGCGCGCATTTTAAGCTCGCCTTCGGCGCGGTTAGAGGTCATGCGCAAGTCGCGAACAATATCAGGACTTACGCATCAAGACCAAAGAAACCGGGTTTTTTAACCAGGCATAAGGGCTGTAACGAAGTATTTTCGTAAGAAAACCTGGTTTCTGGTCAAGTCGCGAATAACATACTTCCGAAGTCAGCGGATCTCTAACGAACTGGCGCGTCAACGATGTTATCGCAGCATTTGGTGATTTTTGTGCCGAATCGCATCAAAAAGAGTGAAAACATCATGAAACAAGAATTATTAACAAAAGTTTTGGTGGCAACAGCGATCGCCCTCAGCGGCCTGACGGTTGCTTCTCAACCGAGTTATGCTCAGCGAGCACCGGGGGAAAGTGGATTTTGGTGCAGCACCTCGACCGGTGCGCCGGTGACGGTGTACCAAAACCCTCAAGGTGCCGTAGAGCCTTGGATTGAGTGGACTTCGCATTATTTCTCCGGTTCTGGCTACGATCCGGCAACTCGGTGCCAATTAGTGAGTCAACGCCTCGAAACCTATCGCCGCCAACGGGTTCTCAAGTATATTACTGCGGGCCGGATGAACGGCCAGAACGTCATCTGCACGGCGAACCAAGTCAATGGGCTGTGTCAAAATTTGATTTATACCCTCAGGCCCGGCCAAGACCCGATCGGCTCTTTGTATAATTTGTTGGCTTGGCGACAAGGACAGGTCGGTATGCCCTCTGTGGCTGAAAGCAGTAAAATTCCTTACATTGATGTCAGGGAGAAGCTAGGGGAAAACACTGCTGATGGGGCGCAACTGCCCCCTTTTTCCCCGCTGTCCGCACTGCCTTAAATATTGGCAAATTTTCCATCCCATCGCCAATTCCGGGGGTGGATGTGGAAAACTTGGCGCGTCAAACAGCGGTACGCATCCAGACGGGGAAATCTTTTGGTTCGGGGACGATCGTCCGGCGACAGGGGCAAACCTATACCGTGCTGACTAACTGGCACGTTGTGGCGATCGTCCGGGGCGATCGGACTATTGTCACCGGCGACGGTCTCCTCCACCGACCGCTGGGAGTTCCGAGGCGGTTGGGCGATATCGATCTGGCGATCGTTGAGTTTCGCAGCGCGATCGAGTATAAAGTAGCACCGATTAGCGCCGAGCCTGCAGCGGTGGGAGAGCCGCTGCTCGCGGCCGGATTCCCTGTCGGTGCTGAGGAGTTGGCTGTAGCGCGGGGGTTCGTAGAACTGCTGCCGCCCAAATCGTTGCCTCAAGGTTATAGCTTGGGCTATACAAATGAGGTTAAAATCGGTATGAGTGGCGGCCCGATTTTTAATGCCAAAGGTTTCTTGGTTGGGATTAACGGTCGAGGCAAGTATCGAGATCCAGACTTTGGAGTCTATGCTTTTGAAGATGGAAGTGAACCGACAGCGGAATTATTGGAAAAAATGGTTAAATCCAGTTGGGGAATTCCTATCAGTATATATTGGCAGTTCGTCTCGTCTCATCTAGGGAGTTAGCGATGAATTCGTGGGGTTTGCGGTTTGACGCGCTGACAATCATCTTGAGCGGTGCAATAACGGTGGCTGCGGTTGTGGGCGAACCATATGCTGCTTGTGCCAAAACAGCCCAAGAAATTGCCCAGCTAGCGATGTTAACAACGGTGGAAGTTAACAATACGCTGGGTTTTTCTGCTAGTGGCTCAGGAGTAATTATTGCTAAACAGGGCAACATTTACACTGTTCTGACGGCGAATCACGTAGTGGCAAGCCTCGCCCAAGAATACAGCATTCGCACTCATTTAGAGAAAAATTATACAGCCATCAGAATACAGCGGCTGGCGAAAAACGACCGGGATATAGACTTAGCTTTGATACAGTTTCACAGCCGAGAACAGTATCCAGTAGCCCCAATAGGCGAGTCGGAACGTGCTGTGGTCGGTTCTACTATTTACGTCGCTGGCTATCCGCTGCCCATCGCCTATGGATCTGAAAGAAAACAGGAGTTTACTGCTGGTATTATCTCTTCTCGCCTCGATCGCGCATCATCGGGGTACGGACTGCGCTATCAAGCTGTGACCAGGCGCGGCATGAGCGGCGGGCCTGTATTTGATGCTGATGGTAGAGTTGTGGGAATTCACGGCCAGGGAGATACTGTCGGCACAGTGATGAGCCAGTGGACCGGTCAGATGGAGGAGATTAAAACCGGGTTGAATGCAGCAATCCCGATCGATGCTTTTACGGCGTTGCTATCACAAACTAAGCCTAGCGGGTTTGATATTCTCAGCAATATTTCTATCAACCGGGCCTCTAGCCAAAGCCAACAGAACCTCGGTCAGGGAGGCTTTGTGTGCGATACCTCGACGGGCGAGCCGGTGACTGTGTATCAAAATCCCCAAGGGTTCAGGGAGCCTTGGATTCGCTGGAATTCTAATTTCTTTTCTAGTTCTGGCTACGATCCTCTGACTCGCTGCAAACAAGTGACTCAGCGCCTGGAAAATTACAGTCGCAACCAACAGCTAAATTATGTAACTGTCGGTATAGTCAACAATCAGAAAGCGATTTGCACTAGCAGCCGTGTTAACGGGCCTTGCGAAGGTTTGATCTACACCCTCCGCCGCGATCAAGATCCTGCTCCTGCACTCAGCAGTTTTTTTGTTTGGCTTACTAATCAGAAGGCTAGACCTTCTCTTTTTGAAAGCAGCACTGTGATTTATATTAATGTCGGAGAACGGCTGGGGTTAGAGATTAGCGAACCCTAGGTGGTACGCAGCAAGGATTTTTTTCTTTGGCGGAATTACCCCGATTATATTGTTGAAATACCCGGCGCTCTCAGCGTCAAATTTGAGATATTTTAATTATTTATCATTCCAGATAGCAGAAGTGATGATTTTTTGCAACAAGAAAGCTATAAAATTACTGTTACATTAATCTAATTCAAAATTTTCAGGTATAAAGCATGACTGCAACTACGCCGAAGGCAACGTCAGCAATTCCCAGTTTTTGCGAAGGAATCCAGTATTTCTCCGAGAGTGTGCCGGGTTTTGAGACTTACGGGAAAGCACCTGCGATCGCCGAGGGGAGCAAGTCGATCGCCGATCCTGCCGATCCCGTCGCCGTCTTTCAAACGATGCTGGGAGCAGACGCCCTGCGCTACCTGACGCTGCAAGTTACCGCCAGCAAGGCATCGGGACATCCGGGGGGTTTTGCTAGCCAAGCTGAGGCTTATGCCGCTTTGGTGATGCTCGGACACAAGAACATTGTCACCGAAGTCGGCCATCACGCGCCAGGATTTTACAGCGCCATGTTTCTCGATCGATCTTTGGAGGATATGGGAATTGTTAACGTGCAGCAAGTGCGCGATAAATTCCGAGAAAAAGACGGTTTGTTAGGACATCTTTCCGGTTTCATTCCCGGCCTTTTAGCACCGGCAGGTCCCCTCGGACAAGGGCAGCATTTCGCAATGGCTGGAGCGCTTTTGCACCGCGAAAAACTGTTTGCTTTCACAATGGGCGACGGCGGCATGGGCGAACCCTATCCGATGAGCAGCATGGCGCATTTCCACACTGCTTATCCCAGCGTTACTAACTTTTTGCCTGTGTTGGTTTGGAACGGATATTCTCAGGAACATCACAGCATGGTTTCGACTAAAACTAATGCTGAAATGATTGCTTATTGGCAAGGCAACGGTTTTGAAGAAGTTATCTTAGTTGATGCTAAGGAATTTGACGATAAAAATCAACCGGAAGATTATGTTGACAGCACTGCTTTTTCGCTCGAACAGCGCATGGCATTTACCAAAGCTGTTTTACAAGGAGTTGACAAAGCGGCAAAATCTGCTTTCGGCGGCAAATTAACGGTGTTTATTATCAAACAGTTGAAAGGTGCCGGCGTCCACGCGCGCGGAGCAAAATCTCACAACCTTTATCCGAAAGATACGCTGGATGCTCCGCACATTATCAGTGCTTTAAAAGAGCGCGCTTTGACTGCTGCTGCTTGGGAGTTGGTGCGGACAAATTGCGAGCGTGCGGGCGGCGGGCCGGCGGCGAAAACAGTTGTTACTGAGTTTACATTGCCGCTGGCAGATTTAGGCGAATTGCCTTTAGAAGAATTTGCAGTTGGGGGAGAACCGAAGATTTCGACAACAGCAATGGGGGTTTTGGTAGGGAAAGTGGGCGAGCGCGATCGTACTTTTCTTGTCACTAATGCTGACGGCAATGAAGCATCGGCAATTGCCAATATCAACCAAGCTCTTAAGATTATTCACCCGACGACAGATGACCTGTACAATCAATCGCCAAACGGTCAAGTTTACGAACCTTTGAGCGAAGATGCTTGCGCTGGTTTAGCCGTAGGTTTATCGCTATTTGGAGCGCGGAGTTTGTGGTGTTCCTACGAATCTTTTGCGATCAACGGTTTACCAATTTGGCAAACTGTAACCCAAGCAATGGCAGAATTGCGCCGTCCAACTCCGGCAACTGTCACATTATTTACAGCGGGTGCATTGGAACAAGGCCGCAACGGTTGGACGCACCAGCGGCCGGAAATTGAGGCTTATTTTGCGGCGATGATGCGGAACGGAAATGTGTTTCCTTTGTTTCCACCGGATGCTAACAGCATTCAAGCTTGTTATGAGTGGGCTTTGACTGCTAAAAATAAGGGAGTTGTGATTACTGCAAGCAAGTCGCCGCTGCCAATTCGCACTACTTTTGAACAGAATCGCCAAGGTTTGCAAGACGGTGCAATAGTGCTGCACGAAGTCGATTCTCCCCAAGCTCCCCACAATCAAGGGGGGAGCAAGAAAGTTGTGTTTGCAGTTGTCGGCGACATGACTTTAATGCCAGTGTTTGAAGCGGCGGCATTTTTAGAAACAGAAGGCATTGGAGTGCGGATTGTTTCTGTTGTGAATCCCCGGCGTTTGTACCGTCAAGGCGATGTTGCTTGGGATACTTGTTCGGAAGCTGACGGCGGCTTTTTGAGCGATGAGAAATTTGCCGAATTGTTTGGTGGAGATGCCTTGATTGGCGTGACAGGCGGTGCTTCTGGGATGTTGGAACCAGTGATGCTCCGCAGCAATTGCAAGCGGGATACTTTCGCTTGGAAGCGGGGGGAAACTACTGCTAGTGCGGGTCAGTTGATGGCGTTTAATGGGTTGACTGCTGAGGCGTTGACTAAAAGGGCGATCGAGCTAGTTCATTAAGTTAGAATGTGAGTGAATGCCCCTGCCTGGTTTGTGCTGGGTAGGGGCTAGTAATATTCAATTAGGATGGTGATACCTATGACGGCAAAAATTTTAGAAGAAATAGGTACGCTTGCAGAACAGCGATTGATTCTCCCCGGTTATTATACTTGGGAGCAATTTGAGGATCTCGAATCTTTGATGGCCGACTCTCCGGGTTTGCGGATAACTTATCTTGATGGGTGGATCGAGTTTATGACAGTGGGCGAAGCACATGAAAGCTTTAAAAAAGCGATCGCTATATTACTGGAAGCATACTTTTTTGAACTCGGAATTGAATTCTTTCCTGTAGGGAGTGCAACTCGCAGAGACCGGGCAAGAGATGTATCATTTGAACCAGACGAGTCTTATTATATAGGTTCAAGAAAAGAGCATCCCGATTTAGCCGTGGAAGTAACGATGACTAGCGGTAGCACAAATAAACTAGCTAAATATCTGCGGCTTCGCATTGCTGAAGTTTGGTTTTGGGAAAATGATCGGCTTGCTGTCTATCGGCTGCGAGAGGATGATTACGAGCAAGTTTCAAGAAGTGAGTTTTTGCCGGAGTTGGATTTAGCATTGTTGGTACGCTGCGTTTTAATGCCTTCAATAATTGAGGCAAGGACAGAGTTTCTTAATGGGGTTAGGCAAGTGGGTTGAATGCTGAGGAGTTGGTAAAAAGTGCGATCGTCTACGAGGGCTTCGCTAACGACTTGATTGGTTAAGCTAAAACGTGACAGACAACCATTGGCTCTTACAAACAACTTTTGCGCGATCGGCTCCAACGATTGGTTAGACTTGTAGGTGTAAAGTTACTAAATTATTTCTATCTCTCTTCCTTCATCTGCGTGAATCAGCGTCAATCCATTGTCATCTGCGGTTAATAAATTCTCTTTTTTTTACCGCAGATACAGGCAGATAAACACAGATTAACGCAGATGAATTATCTCAAGTCCGGTTGCACGATCCGTGATTTTTGGCTGTTGGCTAGAGTTGACGCCCGACGATGCTACCGGAAGGGAGAGTGCTAGAGGTTTTGCTGCGGCGTAATATCAATGTTTCGTGAAAAATTGGTCTTAATTTTATTGATTTTTTTCCCCGCACGCCATCAACCAAAAACTCATCATCGATCGATCGCCCGCAGCTACAAACTCATCCCGCGAAACCAGATAGCTTTCTATTTCCGACTCTGAAATCAACCCCTGTTTGACCATTTGCAAAATGGGCCCGGAGTCGAGTAAAGGTTGAAACGCCTCAATTCCGATGATATCGCTGTGGCTGACAACTGCTTCTAAATCAACGCTAACAAACCCAGCTTCTTTGAGAATGCGGCACAGATTGCGCCCGACGCATAAATCGCCGCCGCGCGATGCTATCACCTGCTTAAATTTCTCGCGGACAATCTCGACTGACCAAGGCGGATTTGTCAGCCAAAACAAATCAGCATCGCTATCGATAATCACCAGTTTTCCCCCAGGCTTCAAGATGCGGAATATTTCTCTAGCTGCTGCGACGGGCTCTGGGAGGTGAACGAACAGCAAACGGGCGATCGCAAAATCGAAAGTGTTAGCCGCCAAACCAGTATCCGCAACCGACGCTTGGATGCGATCTACTCGATCGCCCCCTTTGTCCTGCAAATATCCTACTGCTTTTTCGTGCAGTACCGGGTCAATTTCTACCGCTGTTACCGAACTGTTTGGCAGCAATTCTAACAGTTTTTCGGTGAAAAATCCCGGCCCGCTACCCGCTTCCAAAACATTCATCCCGTCGGCTAAACCGAACCACTTTAAAGTGCGCGCTTCTTTTTCCCAACTGAGGAGAACTTGAGCTTTTAACCGCTGGATTTCTGCGTCAAGTTCCAGATTGTACGTGTTTGCTTTATATGAACCTTCTGCTGCCATATAATCATCTTTATTCCTGCTTCGACACCTAGATTATAATAGAACTGCGCTTTAGCGCAATTCTCGTTGCGGACATCCACAACCCCAGTTGGCGGACAGATGCAGGACGGGAGCCAGGTAATTCCTCTATTGTAAGAAGATGAGCGAGACGATTTTAGATTGGGGATTTGGGATTTTGAATGAGAATTTCAGCGGTTTAAAGCCCCTAGTTTCAACTAAACCACAAATCGAAAATCGAAAATCGTAAATCCCCAATCTAAAATGGGTTGACAGATTACCTAAACTGACGATGTTGTTTGGCAACGAATCAACTATGCCCCAGACTTTACCTCAACCGGAGAAACGAACATTTTTAGTTGTGGATGACCATGCGATGGTGTTAGGTGGCACGCTTAACATTCTGAAGCAAGAATATCCAGAGGCAGACATTCTGACGGCTCCGACTGCTCAGGCAGCCCTTCAGCAAATAGCGCAGACGACCCCGGATTTGGTGATTGTGGATCTGGTGATGCCAGAGACGACCGGCGAAATAGCGCAAGCGAATTCAGGGCTTCAACTCCTCAAAACGTTGATGGAGCAGTATCCGAGTCTGAATATTGTGGTGCAGAGTGCCCATGTTCGGACTTTAGTTTGGCTGAAACCGTCGATCGACAATCACATGGGCGGCTTCACAGTTGTCGATAAGAGCCAGCCGATGAAAGACTTGCTGGCAATGGTTGATTGGGCGCTGCACGAGCGGATTTATACACCCAGAGAGATCCGCAATGGGCTGCAACTCAAACCCGCCTGGATGCAGGTGTTGCAATTTGCTTTTCAAGAGAGCTTGCAGGATACTGCGATCGCCAAACGGATGAATGTTTCTGAACGCACAGTGCAGTGTTACTGGACTAAGATTCGAGATGTGCTAGAGGTGTATAAGGATGATGATAAGAATCTGCGGATTCAAACGGAAGTGCGAGCTAGGGAACAAGGATTGATTGATTAGTGATATCAAGTCTGGTTAATTACTTATAAATCCTGTAGGGGCATCGGGCATCGGGCATCGGGCATCGGGCATCGGCCAAACAGTCGTACAAAAGTATGATAACTATTCAACCGGACATTATTATGAAGCCCGATCGATGGCAAGCAGTGAAAGCGGGCGTCACGACTTGGGGACGAGGAGCGCTTCCAGGGGTGATGGTGATTGTCGCTGTGATGATGGCTAGATTGAGCGGTGCGCTTCAGTTTTGGGAGTTGGTGGCGTTCGATCGATTTCTGCGTTTGCGTCCTCCTGAGCCAATGGATGAACGGATTGTAATTGTCGGCATCACTGAGGAGGATATTCAACGCGCTAGAACTTATCCGATTCCCGATCGCGATATTGCCGATTTACTCAAACGGTTGCAAACGTATCGACCGATCGCGATCGGGCTGGATATTGTCCGCGATATTCCGGTGGAACCGGGTAATGCTGAACTAACATCGGTGTTTCGCAGCAGCAAGAATGCGATCGGAGTGGAGATTGCTTTGCCCGATCGCAGTGGCTTTACCGTCGCACCTCCGCCCGCGCTACCACCCGAACAGGTTGGCTTTGCAGATGCCGTTCTCGATGCTGATGGCTACCAGCGCCGCAGTTTATTGGGCGCTGGTAGCCATCAGCAGGAATACCGTTTTTCCTTCGCGATCCGGCTGGCAGAACTCTATTTAGCAACCCGAGGAATTAAGCTAGGTAATGGAATTCGCGATCGGGAGGCGATGCGCTTTGGCAGCATTGAATTTACCAGAGTGCAGTCAAACTCTGGCGGATATGTGGGGGCGGATGCTGGCGGGAACCAAATTTTACTGAATGTTCGCAGCGGGACAATGCCATTTCGCGTGCTTTCCCTGGAGCAAATCAAGGCGGGACAAGTAGATCCGAACTGGATTCGAGGCAAAATTGTGCTGATTGGGATGATGTCTTTTAGCGCGAAGGATTTGGCAAGTTCGGGTGCGATCGCAGGTATCAATCCCGGACGGATTTACGGAGTCGAAATGCAAGCCCACGAAACCAGCCAGATGATTAGCGCGGTGCTCGATCGGCGGTCGTTGCTTCAGGTTTGGGGGGAGGGTTGGGAAACGCTCTGGATTGCGGTCTGGGGACTCTTGGGGATGAGTTTGGGACAATTTCTGCGATCGCCCTGGAAAATTTTGATCGGGCTCTTAGTCGCCAGCATTAGCCCGATCGCGCTCTGTTACTGGCTCATTCTTTTGGGATGGTGGGTGCCAATCGTACCTGTATTGCTTGTACTCGTGTTGAATGGGGCTGGGTTGACGGCAGCGTTATTTTATCGCCACGAACAGGAACTCCGACTGCGGTTGGAGGAACGTCAATTTGCGATCGAGCAGACCTTTAATGCAATTCATAGCGGCCCGTTACAAACATTGGTTGGGATTTTGAGAACTGCTCAAGGAGAAGCCACACCGTCGCCATTTCTACCGGAGTTGCAACGCTTGAATCAAGAATTGCGGGCAGTTTACGGCTCTGTGCAACGAGACGCGATCGCGGATGAACCGCATCTCCGCATGGGGAGTGCGATCGAATTGGCCCTGCAGGCTCCATTGCATGAATTGCTCTATAAAGTCTATTCCAACACGCTCGAACAAGAATTGCCCTACCTCAAAACGATCAAATTCAAAATTGTGCAGTTCGATCCCTTGAACACCTCGCATCTGCGGTTGGAACACAAGCGAGCACTCTGCCGCTTTCTGGAAGAAGCGCTCTGCAATGTGGGGAAACACGCGATCGAAGCCACTCGCTTGACTGTAATTTGCACTCAGGAAGGCGATCGGCAGGTGATTCGGGTGGCGGATAATGGTAGGGGGAAACCGTCTCAGTCAGAAACGCTTAGCTTGGCTGAAATCGATCGAGACAGGGAAACAACCGAAGATCCAAACCCTAAACTTCAACCTTCAGGATTAGGAACTCAGCTTGCAAAGAACTTAGCCAAACAGTTAGGGGGAGCATTTCGGCGCTATCCGAATCAGCCGAAGGGGACAGTGTGCGAGTTAACCTGGTCAGCAAAACGGCGGTGGTTCTGGTGATCGGTGTGGTTCACGCTTGTTATATCAACCGTCAAGACGGTTAGGGTTCGATCGCTCCTAGCCAAGGGCGGGCACGGGGGCACCGCCCCTACTAAGGGGGGGACAAAAACTTGGTCAAAGTCCCCCTTATTAAGGGGGATTTAGGGGAATCGAGACTCGGCTACCAGCGAGAGATACATAGGGTTTCAGGCTTAAGTTGTCACCAATAGTCCAGGACTATTCCCAATGCCCGATGCCCCATGCCCGATGCCCCATGCCCAATATCTTTGCACCTTCCCGCAAACGACGCTTGCGGGCAGTCCTCTATTGTGTTTGTGTATTGTTGATTACTGTAGAAATAGTTACAGAGGGGATTGCGATGATGACTCACGAGTTGAAGCGTCGAACCGTTTACTCTGCGGGTATTGCGAGTTTAATGCTGAGTGTTTCGTTCTGGATCGCTCCTGTAGCGCTGGCAAAATACACTCCTCCTGAAAACCCTTCTAAACCGAAAGAAACGGGGACGAATACCACTCGCGGCGGCAGTTGCGAAGCTAATTCATCGGCGAGATTGACTGCCTTAGTGCCGTTTAGCCATGTGGGAGAGACGATTTCTAGGCATCCGACTTTTACCTGGTTTGTACCCGATCGCACTTCTCGTCCGCTGCAATTCCGGCTCTTTACTCGCACGGGACAACTGCTCTACAGAACCGAGATGCAGAGTCAGCCAGGAATCATGTCGGTTGCTTTGCCCTCAAATCTGCCCCAACTGTCGATCGGGCAATCCTATCAGTGGCAAGTGGTGTTGGTGTGCGATCCGAATGTTCCTTCGAGCAATGTGGTGGCGGCGGCAGAAATCCAAGTCGTTGGGCCTGCCGCTTCGTTGCAGACTCAACTTGCAGCGGCGCAAACTCCCCAACAGCGGATCGACCTGTATGCGGAGTCTGGGCTGTGGTATGACGCGATCGCCGAAGCACGCAAAGCCTCTGAGACTTCTCAAAGCCAAGCGGCTGTGCTGGAATTGCTAGATGCTCTTGCTAGTTCGGAAGCCGAACCTTTGAAAGACTGGAGCGATCGCTTGAAGCAAATTAGAGCGATCGAACAACAACGCCAACTTCCTCAACCAAAACCCTAAAATTCTATGAAATCTTTATCGTTAAAACTACTTAAATCAAGCGCTCGTCAAGTGCGATCGGGCTTTCTCTTTCCCCTAGCCTTTTGCCTTTTGTCTGTTGCCTTTTACATTCCTCCGCATTTCTCACTCCCGGCTGCTGCTCAAACTACCGATGCTCGTGAAGCAGAGGGCGATCGGCTCTTGCTGCAGGGCAACCAACAGTATCGGATCGGCCAATTAAAAGCAGCGTTGAATTCCTGGCAACAGGCACTGCAAATTTATCGCGCCCTCAAAAACCGCCCAGGGGAGGGTTTGGCACTGAGCCTTTTGGGACTCGCTTACCACTCTCTGGGCAACTACGCCAAAGTCATTGAGTATGGGCAGCAGACTTTAACCATTGCCCGCGAAATTAAAAACCGCCCTGCGGAAAGTCGAACACTGAAGGATTTGGGAGCCGCTTACCTCTTTCTAGGCAACTCGGCCAAAGCCATCGAGTATTCACAGCAGAGTTTAGCCATCGCTGGCGAAATTAAAGACCGCCAAATTGAAGGTGAGGCACTAGGTAATTTGGGAGCTGCTTACCTCTTTCTGGGCAACTCGGCCAAAGCCATTGAGTATTCACAGCAGAGTTTAGCCATCGCTGGCGAAATTAAAGACCGCCAAACAGAACGTTGGGCACTGGGCAGTTTGGGACTCGCTTACAGATCTCTGGGCGACTCGGCCAAAGTTATTGAGTATTCACAGCAGAGTTTAGCCATCGCCCGCGAAATTAAAGACCGCCAAGGGGAGGGTTTTGCACTAGGTTTTTTGGTAAATGCTTACGGCTCTCTGGGCAACTATACCCAAGCCATTGAGTATTCACAGCAGAGTTTAGCCATCGCCCGCGAAATTAAAGACCGCCGAATGGAGGGTTTAGCACTAGGCGCTTTGGGAGCTAGTTACAACTATCTGGGCAATTATGCCAAAGCCATTGAGTATTCACAGCAACTGTTAGTTATCGCCCGCGAAATTAAACACCGCCCAGGAGAAGGTGCAGCACTGGTCGAGTTGGGAAATGCTTACCGCTCTCTGGGCAACTATGCCCGAGCCATTGAGTATTCACAGCAGAGTTTAGCCATCGCCCGCGAAACTAAAGACCGCCCCGGGGAAGGTGTAGCACTGGGTAATTTGGGACTCGTTTACATCGATCTGGGCAACTATGCCCGAGCCATTGAGTATACACAGCAGCGCTTAGCCATCGCCCGCGAAACTAAAGACCGCCGAGGGGAAGGTGCAGCACTGGGTAATTTGGGACTCGCTTACATCAATCTAGGCGACTATACCCGAGCCATTGAGTATACACAGCAGCGCTTAGCCATCGCCCGCGAAATTAAAGACCGCCTTGGAGAAGGTGCAGCACTGGGTAATTTGGGAATCGCTTACATCAATCTGGGCGACTATGCCAAAGCCATTGAGTATACACAGCAACAGTTAGTCATCACCCGCGAAATTAAATACCGCCTTGGGGAAGGGAATGCTCTGGGCAATTTGGGAATCGCTTACGGCTCTCTGGACAACTCGGCCAAAGCCATTGAGTATACACAGCAACATTTAGCGATTGCCCGCGAAATTAAAGACCGCCGAGGGGAAGGGACAGCACTGGGCCAGTTGGGAATCGTTTACCTCAAGCTGGGTAGCTATGCCAAAGTCATTGAGTATACACAGCTCAGTTTAGCGATTGCCCGCGAAATTAAAGACCGCCGAGGGGAAGGTGCAGCACTGGGCAATTTGGGAATCGCTTACATCGATCTGGGCAACTATACCCAAGCCATCAAGTATGCACAGCAGTGCTTAGCCATCGCCCGCGAAATTAAAGACCGCCTTGGAGAAGGTAGGGTACTAGGCAATTTAGGATTCGCTTACCGCTCTCTGGGCAACTATCCCCAAGCCATTGAGTATATACAGCAGCGCTTAGCGATTGCCCGCGAAATTAAAGACCGCAACGGGGAAGGTACGGCGCTCCACAACCTCGGAGCGACGTTCTTAAAGGCGGGCAACCCAACAGAAGCTGAGAAAATGCTCATCAATGGGATTCAAGTTTGGGAATCAATGCGGCAAATGCTCGGTTCTAACGACGCGAATAAAGTCTCCATCTTTGAAGGACAAGCTGGCACCTATAACCTTCTGCAACAAGTTCGGGTGGCTCAGAATAACCCCATCGCCGCCTTAGAAATTGCCGAACGGGGACGTGCCCGTGCCTTTGTCGATTTACTCACACAGCGCTTATCCTCTGGTGATGCCAATCCGGTCATTACCGCTGCTCCCAACCAGGATCAAATCCGACAAATTGCCAAAGCACAGAATGCCACTTTGGTGCAGTATTCGATCATCTACGACAACTTTCAGATTGAGGGCAAACAAGTAGGGCGAGAATCCGCGCTCTACATTTGGGTGATTCAACCTACGGGCGAGATCGCGTTCCGCGAAGTAGACCTCAAACCCCTGTGGCAAAAACACCACGCCTCCCTAGCCAGCTTGATCGTTGGCAATCAAGAATTCCTGGCTGTCCGCAGTCGCAGCAGTCTTGGCTCCACCCAACCCCAACCCGACTTACCGACACTGCATCAACTGCTGATCGATCCCATTGCCAGCCTCCTACCCAAAGACCCTAATGCCCACGTCATATTCATTCCCCAAAAATCGCTTTTCCAGGTGCCTTTTCCCGCCCTGCAAGACTCTGGCGGCACTTACTTAATCGAAAAACACACCATTCTTACCGCCCCTTCGATTCAAGTATTGGATTTGACTCGACAACAACGACAGAAGCTAGCACAGAAGCAATCCAACAGCGGCAGGGCTCTAGTATTGGGCAATCCCACGATGCCGAGCGTGTCTCTCTCTCCGGGAGAGCCCAAGCAGCAATTGTCTCCTCTACCGGGAGCCGAAGCTGAAGCGATCGCGATCGCGCCTCTGCTCAACACTCAAGCCATCACAGGCGCACAAGGGACAAAAGCCCAGATCGTCCAAAAAATGCCCCAAGCATCGATCATTCACCTCGCAACGCATGGATTGCTCGATGATGTGCGCGGATTGGGAAGTGCGATCGCCCTGGCTCCGAATGGTAGCGATGACGGCTTATTGACTGCAGAAGAGATTTTTGACATGAAACTGCAAGCAAATTTAGTCGTTTTGAGTGCTTGCAACACTGGAGAAGGGAGAATTACCGGGGATGGAGTGATTGGCTTGTCGCGCGCTTTAATTTCGGCAGGAGTGCCGAGTGTAATTGTTTCTTTATGGGCGGTTCCCGATGCGCCGACATCCGAATTGATGAAAGCATTTTATCAAAACTTGCAAAATAATCCCGACAAAGCACAGGCATTGCGGCAGGCAATGTTAACCACGATGAAAACTCATCCTGGGCCGCGAAATTGGGCAGCGTTCACGTTAATTGGGGAGGCCGAGTAAGTTTTTAGGAATAGCGAATTGGCTTAATGTTTTTTTCCTAAATTTTATCCTAAATTATATCAATTCCGGTTGTACCGGAATCATAGAGCAGACGGCAGTGCGGTTTCCCTACCCAAAATAACATTGTAGGGAAACCGCACTGCCGTATCCTTTTCGGATACTAATAATTCCGATGGTATCGGAAACGATCTTTATTCTTTAGTCGGCGCCGGCCGACTTTGTTTGTGTAGACGCGGTTTCAACCGCCGAGTTATCTGTGCGTCTCAATCTCAAAACAGATGGCAGTGAACCATCTACTCTACATATTCACATACTTTGCACTTTCCCGCAATCTATTTTGCACCCGGTACTTCATCAAGTCTGTGGGTAGAACGAATGATTTTCCCATCTGGGTTGCTTAAGATTTTAGTCAAGTGTTAAGAGGATTTTTTTAGGGCTTTACAAGCCTATCCCTCAGAATCTCGACGATTAATGGGCGACAATACATCCGAATTTGTTACTTTGTCGATCGGGTTAAAAAATTTACGACTCATTTAGGATTGCTATATCAACTGTCAACTGTCAACTATCAACTAAGAGGGCGGGTTCTCTTGGCACCGCCCCTACCACAGGTCAACTGTCAACTGTCAACTTACTGCGTAACTTTATGAATGCAGAATCAGCTACAAACATTCTAGATAACCTGGTACAGGAAAAGAGAGGCCAACCCTTGAACCGCTTACAGCGAGCAATTATTCAAGGAGTGTTAGATGGTTTGACATACCAAGAAATCAAGAATAATTATGCGATCGCGCGGAACTATCAAATATGCTACTTAGCGCGATACGTTGCTTATCATTTGTGGAAATTGCTGACAGAGGTATTGAAAGATGCAGGAATTATCGACCCGGACGAAAGAGTCCGCAACAAAAATTTGTGGGAGTCCGCGATGAGAGTGGCACAGCAAAGCGTGCAGTCGGAATCGGTACAAAAAAGTCAACCCCCCGTACCGCCAGATCCGATGCTGGACAGAAAACTGCGAATGCGTTACCGAATTACCGAACAGTTTGTAAGTACCGAGTTTAGCCATACTTATCTTGCGGAAGATGAAGATGTGCCCGATCGCCCTTTATGTGCAGTCAGACGTTTGAAAAGTCAGTCGATCGAAACAACCAAGTTGTTCGAGCGGGAAGCGCGAGTATTGTGAAAATTGGGCAAGCACGATCGCATACCGGAACTGTTAGCTCGGTTTCAGGAAGAGCGATATTTCTATTTGATACTTGAATTCATTTATATCTGAAAGAGGACTAATGAGTTAGATTATTCAGTCCTCTTTGAGAGGACTTGCGCTATGAGACAGGGAATTCATTCCCTGGCGGATTGTGGAATGAATCTTTGTTCGCGCTCGCGTCTCAATCTCAAAAGTGATGGAAGTGAACCATCTACTCTACATATTCACATACTTTGCACTTTCCCGCAATCTATTTTGCACCCGGTACTTCATCAAGTCTGTGGGTAGAACGAATGATTTTTCCATTTGGTCTGCTTAAGATTTAACTAAAGAATGAATCGAAATATGTGGGTTTTTAAATTATGTTAGACATCAAAACCAATCCTAACGATCGCCTTTATTTCAATCAACAGCAAAACCCGATCGCCCAATCACCATTTCCGGCTAACAGCGACTTGCTCAACCCAGCGATCGCTCCACTGAATGCTTCTGGTTACAGTGCTGAATCTAACTTGACTAATCTCACAGCATCCAGCATCGACCAACACAAACAGATAGCAGATTTTATTGTAGCTAATGCAGGCGAGGGCCTCAGTTACTCTGCCAGCGATCGAGTTACTGGCGATGTCGCCGATTCTCAACTCAAACCGCAGTCACAGTCAACGATCGCAAACGCAGATCCGCTAACAGGAACGATATCTGCTTCCCAGTTGAATGTCGCCGATCCAGGTAACTCTCTTTCGACAGCTCGTAATATTGTTGGTGTTGAGAACGGTAGCATCAGCTTAACTGATTTTGTCGGCACAGGCGATTCCCACGATTTCTACCGCTTCGATATCAACACTAAGAGCAATTTTAACCTGCGTCTGGATGGTTTAACCAGGGATGCTAATGTCAGGTTAATTCACGATAGAAACCGCAACGGTGGTGTCGATGGTGGTGAAACTATTGCCAGCTCTATTGAGATTGGCACCATCCCGGACGTGATTAATGTACCCAATCTGGTTCCAGGAACATACTATGTTCAAGTCTCTAGCTTCTTCAACAACAACTCTACTAATTACAACCTGAATTTTTCTGCAACATCTATTCCTGTAGTGCCAGATATTACCACACCTACTGGTGTTTACAATACTAACTACGGCTACGGTTTAGTGAATGCAAATGCAGCAGTTTCCCACACCTTAAATCGTTCAAGTCTTTTCCCCGATCTTCCAGAGCTGGGTGGGAATAAATGGGCGCTAGATGTGATAAATGCGCCGGAAGTTTGGAATCAAAACATTACAGGAAATGGCATTGTTGTAGCTGTCGTGGATACTGGTGTTGACTACACCCATCCCGATTTGGATGGCAATATTTGGCAGAATACTGATGAAATTGCTGGAAATGGTATCGATGACGATCGCAACGGATTTATTGATGATATTCGGGGTTGGGATTTTGTGTCTAGCGACAACGACCCAAGAGATCAGATCGATAATAACCCAATAGGTAAGAATTTCTATGGTCACGGCACTCACATAGCAGGTTCGATCGCGGCGGAACAAAATAATTTTGGCATCACAGGAGTTGCGCCCAATGCTAAGATTATGCCTGTCAGAGTGTTGCCCGCCTTTGGTGGTGGCTCGGGGAATAATATTGCTGTTGGAATCCGCTATGCTGCTGATAATGGAGCAAATGTAATTAACCTCAGCTTGGGAAGTGAGTTTTCCCCCTCCACCCAGGTGAATGACGCAATTGAGTATGCAAATAATAAAGGCTCTTTTGTGGTTATGTCAGCGGGAAATTCGGGTGTCAGCCAACCAGGTTATCCAGCTCGTAATGCCGATCGCTTGGGAATTGCAGTGGGCAGCATTGATGTAAACGGCAGGATGGCTGACACCTCGAACCGTGCGGGTTCCACAGCTTTGGATTACTTAGTTGCTCCGGGAGTAGATATCTCTTCTACCATTCCTAATGACGATTATAAAGTTGAAAGCGGCACGTCTATGGCAGCGCCACACGTAGCGGGTGTAGCGGCTTTAGTTTTGAATGCCAATCCGACTTTAACTCCGGCTCAAGTTGAGAACATTTTGACGACAACAGCTAATCGAAATGGGTTGACAGGATAGCATTGCAAATCCCGACTTAAGTCCTGCTGACATTAATCGAGCATTAGAGCAGACGGCTCTGGATATGGACGATCTAAACACGCCAGGTTTTGATGTTGGATTTGACTATGCCAGTGGATAATCGTTTGATTCAAACCGATCGGGCGATCGCTAAAATTGTCGTCTAATCCAGATTAGAGTCCCCATCCCTGCGGCGAGATCGGGGAGGCAGAGTAAACTTCTATGAAGGACGATCGCCTGTGGCAGATTGAGGCGATCGCACGACGACGGCCGAAAGAGCGATCGGGCTAATTCTCTAAATTCCAACTCTAGAATCCTATGCTGTATTCCCCATTTAAGCGACTCAAATCGACCCACTCTAGGCTCACTCATGTTTTCCTAGCTTCCATTTCCCTGTTCGTGCTTGCCACTATCCCCCTATTAACTACTCCTGGCACTCTCTTGCCAGCGATCGCTCAAACTACCGATGCTCGTCAAGCAGAGGCCGATCGGCTTGTGGAGCAGGGGCTTCAACAGTTTCAGACCGGCAAATTCCCAGCAGCGCTGAATTCTTGGCAACAGGCACTGCAAATTTATCGCGCCCTCAAAAACCGCCAAGGGGAAGGGAATGCACTGGGCATTTTGGCAGGTGTTTATCACTCTCTGGGCAACTATACCAAAGCTATTGAGTATTCACAGCAGAGTTTAGCCATCGCCCGCGAAATTAAAGACCGCTACGGGGAGGATATGGCACTAGGCAATTTGGGAAACACTTACGGTTCTCTGGGCAACTATGCCAAAGCCATTGAGTATTCCCAGCAGAGTTTAGCCATCGCTCGTGAAATTAAAGACCGCCTTGTGGAAGGTCGGGTACTGAATAATTTGGGAAGAGTTTACATCAATCTGGGCAACTCGGCCAAAGCCATTGAGTATTCACAGCAGAGTTTAGCCATCGCTCGTGAAATTAAAGATCGCTACGGGGAAGGTCGGGTACTGAATAATTTGGGAACTGCTTACCATTCTCTGGGAAACTATGCCAAAACCATTGAGTATTCACAGCAGAGTTTAGAGATCGCCCGCGCAATTAAAGAGCGCGAAGGGGAAGGTAATGCACTGGGCAATTTGGGACTGGCTTACGGTTCTCTGGGCAACTATACCAAAGCCATTGAGTATGCACAGCAGACTTTAGCCATCGCCCGCGAAATTAAAGACCGCCAAAGGGAGGCTTTCACACTAGGCATTTTGGGAAACGCTTACCACAATCTGGGCAACTCGGCCAAAGCCATTGAGTATGCACAGCAGAGTTTAGCCATCGCCCGCGAAATTAAAGACCGTCAAAGAGAGGCTTTCGCACTAGGCATTTTGGAAGGTGCTTACAGCTCTCTAAACGACTCTGCCAAAGCCATTGAGTATGGTCAGCAACAGTTAGCCATCGCCCGCGAAATTAAAGACCGCAAGGGGGAAGGTTGGGCACTGGGCAATTTGGGAGGTGCTTACAACTCTCTGGGCAACTCGGCCAAAGCCATTGAGTATTCACAGCAGAGTTTAGCCATCGCTCGTGAAATTAAAGACCGCAAGGGAGAAGGTCAGGTACTGAATAATTTGGGAAGAGTTTACATCAATCTGGGCAACTCGGCCAAAGCCATTGAGTATTCACAGCAGAGTTTAGCCATCGCTCGTGAAATTAAAGACCGCTACGGGGAAGGTCGGGTACTGAATAATTTGGGAACTGCTTACCATTCTGTGGGAAACTATGCCAAAACCATTGAGTATTCACAGCAGAGTTTAGAGATCGCCCGCGCAATTAAAGACCGCTACGGGGAAGGGGCAGCACTGGCCAATTTGGGAAACGCTTACGGTTCTCTGGGCAACTATGCCAAAGCGATCGAGTACACACAGCAGACTTTAGCCATCACCCGCGAAATTAAAGACCCCAAGGGGGAAGGGGCAGCACTGGCCAATTTGGGAAACGCTTACCACAATCTGGGCAATTATGCCAAAGCGATCGAGTATACACAGCAGACTTTAACCATCGCCCGCGAAATTAAAGACCGCAAGGGGGAAGGGGCAGCACTGGCCAATTTGGGAAACACTTACGGTTCTCTGGGCAACTATGCCAAAGCTATTGAGTATTCACAGCAGACTTTAGCCATCGCCCGCGAAATTAAAGACCGCAAGGGGGAAGGGGCAGCACTGGTCAATTTGGGAATCGTTTACCTCTATTTGGGCAACTATGCCAAAGCGATCGAGTATATAAAGGAGAGTTTACTCATCGTCCGCGAAATTAAAGACCGCGAAAGTGAAGGTGCGGCGCTCAACAACCTCGGATTGGCTTTCTTGAAAGCTGGCAACTTAACAGAAGCTGAAAAAATGCTCATCAATGGGATTCAAGTTTGGGAATCAATGCGTCAAATGCTCGGCTCCAACGACGCGAATAAAGTCTCCATCTTTGAAGAACAAGCTAAAACTTATCGGACTTTGCAACGAGTCCGGGTGGCTCAGAATAACCCGATCGCCGCTTTAGAAATTGCCGAACGAGGACGTGCCCGTGCCTTTGTCGATCTCCTGACAGAGCGCTTATCCTCTGATTCTGCCAATCCGGTTATCGCCTCTGCTCCCGATGGGGAGCAAATCGCACAAATCGCCAAAGCACAGAATGCCACTTTGGTGCAGTATTCCATCATCTACGAGGACTTCCACATTCAGGGCAAACGAGTAGGGCGCGAATCCGCGCTCTACATCTGGGTGATTCAACCGACAGGCGAAATCACCTTCCGCGAGGTTGACCTCAAACCCCTTTGGCAAAAACACAACGCCTCTCTAGCCAGCTTAATTATTGGCAATCAAGAATTCCTGGCTGTTCGCAGTCGCAGCAGTCTTGGCTCTACCCAACCCCAACCCAACTTACCGACACTGCATCAACTGCTGATCGATCCCATTGCCAGCCTCCTACCCAAAGACCCTAATGCCCATGTCATTTTCATTCCTCAACGATCGCTTTTCCAGGTGCCTTTTCCCGCCCTGCAAGATGCCAGGGGCACTTACTTAATCGAAAAACACACGATTCTCACCGCCCCCTCGATTCAAGTATTGGATTTAACCCGACAACAACGACAGAAGCTAGCACAGAAGCCAGCTAACAGTGGCAGGGCTCTAGTATTGGGCAATCCCACTATGCCTAGTGTGTCTCTCTCTCTGGGAGATCCCAAACAGCAATTGTCTCCTCTACCTGGGGCCGAAGCCGAAGCTAGAGCGATCGCGCCTCTGCTCAAAACCCAAGCCATCACAGGCGCACAAGGCACAAAAGCTGCGATCGTCCAAAAAATGCCCCAAGCATCAATTATTCACTTAGCAACGCATGGATTGCTCGACGATCTGCGCGGATTGGGAAGTGCGATCGCCCTTGCTCCTTCTGGTAGCGATGACGGCTTATTGACTGCAGAAGAGATTTTCGACATGAAACTGCAAGCAAATTTAGTTGTTTTGAGTGCTTGCAACACTGGAGAAGGGAGAATTACCGGGGATGGGGTAATTGGCTTGTCGCGCGCTTTGATTTCGGCAGGAGTGCCGAGTGTGATTGTTTCTTTATGGGCGGTTCCCGATGCGCCGACATCCGAATTGATGCAGTCGTTTTATCAAAACTTGCAAAATAATCCCGACAAAGCACAGGCACTTCGGCAAGCAATGTTAACCACGATGAAAACTCATCCCCAGCCGCGAAATTGGGCAGCGTTCACGTTAATTGGGGAGGCAGAGTAAGGACGATCACGACAAGCAGATTACAGAGTACGATCGGGGATACTGCTCCTATCGCGCAACTGGCGGCTGCAAAATTTCAGCATCCTTTGCTATTTCCGCTGACTCCAAAACCTCCTCTAAAACCGGAGAAGGAATCGGCACTTCTTCAACTACCTGATGCTTTTCCAAAGTCAAACGAGACTGCGACGAACCAGACAATCTTTTCAACAATTTCGGTGTCGGGTCGTACAGCAAATAAATAATTCGATCGCCCGCTTGCCAAATCTGGGTCGCTGACACTACTTGCAAGTATCCTTGGCTTTCCAGCAGCAGCGGCACCAACTCCCCGGCTTGAACCAAAGCTTGCAAGTGAGCAATCTGAAACTCCAATCCCTCACTTTTTAACTCCGTTTCCCCCAATTTTACTTCGCCGTCGCTCAAATATTTGTTCCAATCCTTCAGCGACAAATCGGAGACAAAAGCTTGATTGATTTTAGCCTGATTTGCAGGCGCATTTGCTTGCGGATCTTTGGGGAATATTGCCAAAACCCTCGGCGGCGCAAACTCTTCTGCCGCTCGCTGAGCTAACACTAAGTTTACCTCGCCGTTGTTAGTCATTGCCAAAAAAGTTCCCATCGACTCCAGTCCGGCTTCTTCTAACACGCTGTGGTCGAGAGCACTGCTCAAAAACACCCGCAAACCCTCTCGTTCTGCTTCTGCGCAAGCTTCCGGGTCGGTGTCGATAATTGCCACAGATTCTCCGCGTTCTTGAAACAAGCGAGAAATTAATCTGCTTAAAGGATTTGAACCCACAATTGCAGCACCGGTTGCCGATTTTGAGGTGACGCCCAAAAGTTGAGCCATCCGTCCGGCCGTTAGTCCCTGGACGAAAACTGTCATAATAATTGTTAGGAAAACTAAGGCTTTAATCGAGTCGCCGCCGTTGATTCCCCGCTGGGTTAGCAAAATTGCAAATAAAGATGCGATCGACGCAGAGACAATTCCCCTCGGCGCTACCCAACAAACAAATAATTTCTGCCGCCAATTCAGTCCGCTGTTCCAAGTACACACCCAAACGTTGATCGGCCGCACTACCCACATTAAAGCTAAAACTGTAAACAAACTTCCCCAACCGAGGGCGACCACACTAGCGAGGGATAAATCGGCCGCCAGCAGCACGAACAGCATGGAAATAGCCAGGACTGTGAGTTGACCTTTAAACCTCCTCAGCAGCCTTTCTTCCGGCACAGCAGCGGCTCTGAGGACGATGCCGGATAGGACTGTTGCCATCAGTCCCGATTCGCTGCGGATTTCTTCTGCTAAGCCGAAAAATCCCCACAAACTGGCTAACACTACTAAGTTTTTGAGATCTTCTGAGAGAAATTGCGATCGCTTGAGAATGAATCCCAGCAGCCAACCTCCGGCAACCCCGATGACTGTGCCAACTAAGAGTCGGACGATTAAATCTCGGAACACAACCAGCCAATCAGCATTGCCGTTCAAAATAATATTCAGCACCAATACTGCCAGAATTGCCCCGACAGGATCGATTAAAACGCCTTCTGCTTCTAGCAAGGCGGCAACTTGTTTGTCAACGGATACTTGTTTGAGCAAAGGGCCTATTACCGTCGGGCCGGTGACGACTACTAGAGAAGCATACAGAAATGCGATCGGCCAGGGAAATTCCCCCAACCAGTGGGCGGCCATCCCGCCGCCAATTAGCGTAATTAAAGTGCCTACCGTAACTAAATTGCGGATGCTGCCGGAAACTTTGCCCAAATCTCGCAATTCCAAATTCAAGCCGCCTTCAAACAGAATTAACGCTACGCAAAGGGATACCATAACTTCCAAACCGCTGCCCAGCAGATTCGGGTGCAGCACTCCGAAGCAGTCTGGGCCGGCTAAAATGCCAAACAACAGCAAAAAGACGATCGCCGGAACTTTCAGATAAGCGGCCAGAACTTGAGCGCTGATGCCACAGATGACGGTCATGACCATCAACTGGGTGATGTTAAAGGGGATTTCCATAGATATAATTGTTACAGGCTGCCCGCTTAGTTTTAAATGTTCGATCGCGGGTAATTGGAGTGCAGGCGCTATTTTCGGCGCACCTTACAAACTCGGCACGGCCCTGCATTTTTCCCAATAAGATTAAAAAACCTTGATAGTCGCTATAACTTTATCAGATAATTCTCTTGGCGTCAAAGATGGCAGCAAGCTGTAGCTAAGCGAGAGATTGTCTGTTATGTTTGAGATTTCGGCGGGGATGCGGGCACAGAGGCAGAGGATTTGACTTGTTTTGATGTGGAGTCAATCTCAAATCTCAAATAGCAAGATTTGGCGGCTTTTCAATTACAGAGCGCTCAAACCCCCAGATTCATTTTTGCAGTCAATCTCCAATCTCAAAAAACCTAAAATCGCAAGATTCATCTGTAGAGTCAATCTAAAATCTATAATCTATAATCGATTGGCATTCTGCCACCTGCGCAAAAACTCCGATAGAATTGCCGGCGAAATTCGCCCTTCCAGCCAATCTAAAGCCTGGTTTTGCTGGGGTGCTGCCCGATAAAATTTGCACGCATCTATCAGCCGAATCGGAGAATTAGTGACAATAGATTGAGAGCGCCATTTTTGTGCAAACTCGGTCATAATAGCCGGAGAAATTTGTTTTTCCAGCCAATCTAAAGCTTGGTCTTGTTGTGCTAAACCGCGATAATATTTGCCGACATCTATCAATCGCAAATTAGTGTCTTGAGGTAAGGCAGTTGCCCGCCATTTTTGAGCAAATTCCCCTAAAACAGAGGTAGGAACCTGACTTTGCAGCCAAATTAAGGCAGTATCTTGGCTAGCGCTAGCTTTATAAGACGAGAATACCTGAGTCAGCCGCACGCCTGATATGGGGGCGGGAGTCGGAGCGGGAGTCGGTCGCGGGGCGGGTGTCGGCGCTGGAGGGGGGACAACTACTTTGGGAGATTTTCGCATCAAAGCGGCCCAGGTTTTGAGGGTTGCAATGCCGTCTGGATTGAGACCTTGAGATTTCTGAAACGAGATGAGCGCCGCTGTGGTGGTGGGTCCAAATTTAGCATCCATCGCGCCTTGATAAAAACCTTTAATTCTTAATTCCCTCTGGATGTCTGCAACTTTATAACTTAGGGCGCCTTCTCGGACGCTTTCAAAAATATTGGTGTCTACATTGCCCGAGACGCCGGACACGCTGCCGCTGTCGCTGTACTGCCAAAAAGTCCAAGTTTTCCAGCCGCCGGGAACCCAAGGTTCCTCAGCACTGGTATAGTGAGCAATCCACAGTGGGTAATCGGCAAACCGTTTTGTCCCCAGGTTGTCCCAGAAACCGGGGTACGTGTAGATAATCGGTCGCATCAAGGTGGCTTTTTCGACGGCTTCTAGCCAAATTGCGGCTCGATCGCACAATTGAGTCGCAGTCAAACCACCTGTAGTTTCCAAATCCAAGACTGCGGGCAAATCCCCCGCTTCGAGTTTTACAGTTTTCAAGAACAAATCTATTTGCCCTTGAACGCTGCTTGCAGGTCGAAAAAAGTGGTAAGCACCGCGTTGAATCCCCGCCGCTTTCATGGCGGCCCAATTGCGGGCGAAAGTTTGGGCAACTAACGTTGCACCTTCGGTCGATTTGACAAAACTGAAGGTAATACCATCCCGGGCAACTGCTTGCCAATTGACATTGGGCTGGTAGTCGGAAACGTCTATACCGCGAATACTCATATTACGAAGAGTTGGGAAAAGCTGGTTTGGTCTGAAGCAGCGACTCGATTAAGGGTACATTAATTTGTAATGCTAAGTCGCTAATTGTTTTTTTTGGAGGGGAGATTGTGCAAATGAACTTCGATCGAATAGATCCCGGCCCTGGTGAAGAGTCTGTTTGGGATTACCCGCGTCCCCCTCGGCTTGAGGAATCGACCAAACACGTACAGATAATTTTTAATGGAGTGACGATCGCCGACACGCGCCGCCCTCAGCGGGTCTTGGAGACAAGCCACCCTCCTGTCTACTATATCTGCCCCGAGGACATCAAAATGGAATATTTGCACAAAACTTTACGCGGCTCTTGGTGCGAGTGGAAGGGACAAGCCGGTTATTACACTGTGACGGTAGAGTCGAAAGAAGTAGTAAATGCTGCTTGGTTTTATCCCAATCCTAATCAGGTTTTTGCAGCTATTAAAGATTATGTGGCTTTTTATCCGAGCAAGATGGATGCCTGTTATGTGGACGGGGAATTAGTGCAATCTCAACCAGGGGATTTTTACGGCGGCTGGATTACCAAAGATATTGTGGGCCCGTTTAAGGGAGGGCCAGGAACTTGGGGGTGGTGAGGGAGTTTTGAGTTTTGAGTTTTGACTTGAGGACAGGGGCAGAAACCGCGTTTTTTTACCCACAACCTCGTTACAGCCTCGACCCCGGTTTAAAAACCCGGTTTTTTGAGTTTTTGTGCGCCGCGAATGAGTTGAGGGCTGGCGCAGAAACTGGTTTTTTTTACGGCGCAAAAAACCAAGAGTCAAAAACTGAGTAATAATTCAATAAATCTATAATTGAGTGAGGATGAATCAATGCAATGCAGGCACAGCAGAAACTAACGCAGCAGCTTATCCCCTTAAATAAATAGTTTAGTAAAGAATACAGCTACTGGTCATAAATAAATAATTATATAATTTAATAGCTGACACTAGCTTTCTTGCTGGTTTATTGTTTATTGGGATCTGCGCTGTGTCTGTTGAATTTATCACGTCATCTAACTCGCCAGAAAAACCACCAGAAAATTTATCTTTAGAGTCTACTCTTAAGGATCTGGCTGTCTTCAATTTTCAGGTTGAATCCTCATCCCTCGCCAAAGAAGTAGCTCGGATGTTTCAAGCTCACCCGCTGCTTCCGGGAGTTATCTTGACCGTAAATGGCGAATTTTTAGGGATGATATCGCGTCGGCGATTTATGGAACGCATGAGCCGCCCTTACGGAGTAGATATATTTGCTTGCAGACCGATTATAGCCTTGTATCAAATAGCTCAAACCGATATTTTAATTTTACCAGGAGTAGCCTTAATTGTCCTGGCAGCTCAGCGATCCGTGCAGCGGCCGCCTGAACTGCTTTACGAGCCGATTGTTGTACAGTTAGAACCTCAAGTTTACCGACTTTTAGACGTACATCAACTGTGGGTAGCTTTATCCCAAATTCACCAACAAGCTACTTGGTCTATGAGCGAACTTTATTACAATTTATCGCTTACGCAATCCGAGCTAGAAGCAGCTAATTGTCAATTAAAAGCAGCTAATTCCGAATTGCATCGCCTTGCCAACTTAGATGGCTTAACTAAGATTGCCAACCGCCACTGTTTTAACGAATACTTAGAGAAAAAATGGCAAGAATTGGGAGAAGCAGCAGCAGAACTATCTTTAATTTTATGCGATGTTGACTTTTTTAAGACATACAACGATACTTACGGACATCAGGCGGGAGATGCTTGTTTGCAACAGGTAGCCAAAACTATTGTTGAGGCTGTACATTACTCAGCAGGCGCAGTTTCGGGGGAGACTCTGGTAGCTCGTTACGGAGGTGAAGAATTTGCGGTAATTTTACCCCGCACTTCGTCTGAAATAGCTGTTTGGATTGCAGAGCAAATTCGAGTTTGGGTAAAAGAACGAGAAATCGAACACCTTAATTCAGCGGTGTGTTCTTTCGTGACGCTGAGTTTGGGGGTAGCGAGCACGTTTCCTCAGCCAGAAACTTCCCAGGAAAACCTGATTGCAGCGGCAGACCGTTCGCTTTATCAAGCTAAAAGCCGAGGGCGCGATCGAGTAATTTTAGATGCCGATGGATTTTAGATTTTAGACTGGAGAAAGCGACCCCACGGATAAATCTGGGGCTTGTTTAATCTTTTCCATCATAGATTGTCTGGCAAGTCGCCGATCGACCTGCCGATGCTAGCCAGCAATTTCTCCAAAGCTTTCATCTGCTTGACGGTGAATGTCGGCACATTCTTCCCCAACTCCCAACGACTGATTGTTTGCGACGAAACGCCAAGCTCTCGCGCCAAATCTTCCTGACTCATCTCCAGTTCTTCTGTGAGCTTCTTCAAATGCGACTCTTCATCTTCTGGTCGCGGAACGGGCTTTTTCGGCATAACCTCGATCGCACATTTTTTATATAAGATGCTTAAGCATCTTGACTAAACAATAAATTGATTAGACAATTTTGGAAAGGAGCATAAATCGATTATGCCTTACAAACACCGTCTGAATTCCTAGCTTATTGTTGGCCTGCTTCCCAATTGACAATAGAAGCGTCGTCGGTCGGTTTCGCAGTTGGTCGGATTTGGACAAGTATTTAGCTTGAATGTGTGGAATACTGCGTATAAAATTTTATCGGGCGATCATCCCATTTTTACGCAGTCGCTTTTTACACAGTCTCGCACCAAACTCGCTCTGCAGTCCAGTGCCTGTCTGAAGATTCATAAATCCTCAATCGTTCCAATCCGGCAGTTTCCACCATCATCTCAACTTCAGCCAGCGTAAAAGCCGCTTGCAGCGAATCGCTGAACAATTGTTTTTGATGCGAGTTGCACTCTCCGGCATACATCTCGACCAAACGATCCCTCAATGCCTCATCTTTGGGCCGCAGTAAATCTCGCAAAAATATTGCTCCGTTCGGTTTTAAGACTCGCTTGACTTCGCGCAGAAAGGGCAGCGGATCGGGTAAATGGTGGATAATGCTGTTGGAAATCACCATGTCAAAATAACTGTCTGGATACGGCATGGCTTTAGCATCGATCAGTTCGAGCTTAATTTGCGATCGAACTCCCGCCTTTTCCACATTCTGCGCCCCGACTGTCAGCATATTTGCCGACAAATCAATGCAAGTCAACTCCCAGGTCGGACGCATTTGAGAAATGGCGATCGGGATTCTCGCGGTACCAGTCCCAGCATCTAAGATTTTCCCAGACATCGGCCCCAATTCGATCGCACTTTTAGCAAAAGCCGCATTCACCTCAGTAAAATCCATCGAGTCGTACTCAACGGCTTCTTCCCAAGTATCCATAACCTCCGGTTCTAGAACGCGCTCCATAAAATTTGTCTCGTTATCTGACATTTCCAGATGCAGGCTGAGTTTTGCCTCCAAAATCTCCACTAACTCTGGTTCCATATATTCGTAATTGTCCGGGATTTGCAGACAAATAACTTTCTTGCCTTTGAGACTTTCGGGAAATTTGCTGCGAAGTCGATCGCTATGCCTCTTCTCCATCACAAATATCAAATCCGCCCAACCCAGCAAACCCTCATTTACTCTAATTCTTGCACCTTTTTCCGTTCCAGCCGATCGCACGCTGTAGCCACTAACCTTCTGGCATATCTTCTCGGCAGTCAAACTTCTCCACTTATTCTGACTGCACACAAACAATATCTTGATTTTATCCACGAGTTTAAAAAGCAAAATGCGATCTTATCTGCGTTAATCCGCGTTAATCCGCCTACATCTGCGGTTAAAAATCTTAATCCAAATTTCCCCCATCGCACCTTCCATATCACAAAAACTGTATATTGTCAAACTTGCCTAAATTTCCCTTACAATTCTTAACTAATAAAATGCGTATTTCGCATAAAAAATTGTACTTATTACATTTGCTGAGTTCGTTTGTTTTACGATTTTAAAGGGTTTCAGCCTACAAATGAAAAAATAGTCATAATGCCCCTGGAGTATCAAAATCCGATAATAGCTCAAACGGCGCAAATACGTCAAATAAATGAGAATAGAATCAATAGTGAAGGATGGTAATTTTGGGGTTTTTCGGCTGTTGATTGAACATTTAAAACAAAAATACTTATTATATTGCTTTTGCTTATCAAACCAGATTGAGTTGTCCCGATCGCCCTTTTCCCCTCAAAAATAGTAAGGGTCGTCGATCGAACTTTCCTCATATCTGTTACAATCGAGACTTAAGCGAAGTCGTTATGAGTTTAAGTAAAGAGCTATGACCAACGAAACCGTAGAAAACCTAGTAATTATCGGCTCAGGCCCTGCAGGCTACACAGCAGCCATCTACGCAGGTCGAGCCAACCTGAAACCCGTAGTCTTTGAAGGCTACCAAACCGGAGGCGTCCCCGGCGGTCAACTGATGACCACCACAGAAGTCGAAAACTTCCCCGGCTTTCCCGAAGGCATCACCGGGCCGCAACTCATGGATCGGATGAAAGCTCAAGCAGTGCGCTGGGGTGCTCAATTATACACAGAAGATGTAATTTCGGTGGATTTGAGCCAGCGTCCGTTTACAGTGCGATCGGAAGACAGAGAAATAAAAACCCACACGATAGTAATCGCTACAGGCGCGACGGCGAAAAGGCTGGGGCTGCCTAGCGAACACGTATTTTGGAGTCACGGCATTTCTGCCTGTGCGATTTGCGACGGCGCTACCCCAATTTTTAAGGGAGTAGATCTAGCTGTAATCGGCGCGGGCGACACCGCAGCGGAAGAATCTATTTATTTGACAAAATACGGCTCTCACGTACATATGCTGGTGCGGCGCGATCGGATGCGCGCCAGCAAAGCCATGCAAGACCGAGTGCTGAGCAATCCCAAAATTACCGTGCACTGGAACACCGAAGCACTGGATATTTTGGGAGAGCCGGGCGGCAAAATGGACGGGGTGAGACTTAGAAATATCGTGACAGGCGCTGAGAGCGATTTGCTGGTAAAAGGATTGTTTTACGCGATCGGTCACACTCCCAACACTCAACTGTTCCAAGGTCAGTTAGAACTCGACGAAGTAGGCTATATCGTTACCAAACACGGTTCGGTAGAAACCAGCGTTGAGGGAGTTTACGCCGTCGGCGACGTGCAAGACCACGAGTTTCGCCAAGCCATCACCGCAGCCGGTAGCGGTTGTATGGGGGCGATGCTGGCAGAAAGGTGGCTGTCGTCCAATGGTTTAGCTCAGGAATTCCGCCAAACCGAGGAATCCGAGCAACCCGTCGCAGCGCCGGAAGCTCAAAAAGTACGCAAAACCAGCGCGAACTTTGATATCCAAGACACGCGCCACGAAGGAGGTTATGCTCTGCGGAAGTTGTTCCACGATAGCGATCGACTGATTGTAGTCAAATATGCCTCTCCGAGTTGCGGGCCTTGCCACAGCCTCAAGCCGATTTTGAACAAAGTAGTAGATGAGTTCGAGGGCAAAATCCATTATGTGGAAATTGACATCGAAGAAGATCCAGAAATTGCTGAAAATGCTGGGGTGATCGGTACACCGACGATTCAGTATTTCAAAGACAAAGATTTGGTGGCTGAGCTCAAGGGAGTTAAGCCGAAAAGCCAGTACCGCGAATTAATTGCCAGTCATTTGTAGGAATTCGATCGATTTTAGATTTGAGGTTCGCCAAGAGTGATTTAACCTAAACTCGACTTGCGTCCCGCCTGCCAAAAACCCGGTTTATCCCCTGCGCGCCAGTCCCGTGCAGGGGATAAACCAATTTTTTTTTAGCCGCACCGCGCGAAAAAACCCGGTTTCTCGCGAGTGTTTGGCGAATAAGAAAGAGGATTTTTGAGTGTTCCGGGTTTTTTCGCCTGAGTGCTACTAAAATCGAAAAGTCTTATATTTGGTCGATCGTCATTATGGCTCAAAGCCGCCTCCGACTGCCGCGATTTCTCAACAGTGCCTCACCGTCAAGCCTGTCAATGAAAATGATGTGGGCAGGTTTGACAATAACTGCCGTGTTTGTATTGGTAGCCATTTTGTCTCCAGCTATGCAAGCTTGGGGATGGCTGCAAAATCCTACCGAGGCTTTGATTAACCCCATCCACGAACCGCCGTCGGCGAATTATTGGTTTGGTACTAGCCGCAGCGGCTACGATGTGTTTTCCCGCACGCTGTTTGCTTCTCGGGCGGCTTGGCAAGTGGTGATTTTAGCCACATCTTTGAGTTTGTTTATCGGTGTGCCGCTGGGTCTGGTTAGCGGTTATTTGGGCGGCAAGCTCGATCGAGTGTTGTTATTTTTAATGGATACAATTTATACTTTGCCGGGGCTGCTGCTTTCTTTGACGCTAGCGTTTGTAGTGGGAAAAGGAGTTTTGAATGCTGCGATCGCCCTGAGCATTTCCTACATCCCTCAATACTACCGCGTCGTCAGGAATCACACCGCCAGCGTCAAAACCGAATTATTTGTCGAAGCCGCGCGAGCAATGGGTGCTGACACTTGGACTGTGCTTTCGCGCTACCTGTTTCTGAATGTGATTCAGAGCGTACCGGTGCTGTTTGCGCTCAACGCTGCCGATGCAATATTAACATTAGGAGGTTTGGGATTTCTCGGATTAGGGCTTCCCGAAGCAACTCCCGAATGGGGACACGACTTGCGTTTAGCTTTAGATGCGCTACCTACCGGCATTTGGTGGACAGCTTTGTTTCCCGGTTTGGCAATGACTTTAATGGTAGTGGGACTGTCTTTGGTGGGGGAAGGATTAAACGAATTTGTGAATCCTCGCCTGCGGAATCAGCAGTAATTTGTCTTGCGGTCAAATTAAGTTCGCAGTCAGGACTTTAGTCCTTATTCACCAATATCAAAAAAACTGAAGTCCTGACTACAAACACGCGCTATAAATAGATATTAATCTCGGCCCGATTAATTACTACATCTTTCTTTCAAAAAGGTGAATTCTTTTTAGTAAATCTTCCTTGGGTTGTCAATATAGAGAGGCAGCGGAAATTTTTCCTGATAGCTTCATCCCCTCACGGTCAAGCCACATAATTTAAACGCGAGTAGAGGATAAAACCCGCATACGCGCTTTCTGAAGACGCTCTGTAAATAATAACAAAACTTTGAGCTCGCACCAGCGTCCTACCGCTCCACATCTTTAAGCGCATCCTGCAGCTTAGGTCTTCTCCAACAATAGCAAGCACATCGCTAACTGGGTAAATTTTCCTTCCCTTGCGGAGTTACGATCTGCCTGCAGTTGCAGCAACGCCCGCTGTGGCTTTTTTTCCGTCTGCTTGCAATTATCAAGGCAATTCGGGAATGCTACCTAAAATTGATTAGAGGGGTTTATCGAATCTTCACAGTGTCACGATATATTTAAAGGAATCGTGAAGTTATACTTCCGGGAGATGGCGAATTGTGTTGTTTGTGAGAGCGTGCGATCGCGCAAGTGCGAGCCGAAAGCCAACAAATTTTAGACATTTTTGTAGCCGATAGTTGCGAAATCGGGTAACTCTCAGTAGAATTTAGCCTGGTGGTTTTTGCCGCTGACGCGACAAACTCGTGTCGAACTGCTTAAATAAGAAAGTGACGTTAAGAACTTAATGTGATTTAACGTCAAAATTAAACCCAATTTCTGAGATTTGAGCTAACTTAACAATTAAAGCCCCTGTTGCACTACTCAACCCGCAACGCTTCATTTGGGGTCACAGTCGGTCTCTAATCCAGAGTTGTCGGCTTAAAACTAAAGCTACGAGCTTTATTCAATCGCAGATTGCGTATGATTCAATTCAGGGAAACAGGGTAATGATGGGTGTATCTACACGGATTGTATTGGTCGGAATTCCGGCAAGTCAAAAACTGTCTGCTAACTGTCTGGCCAACTACGCCGCAGCCGTTCACCCAGATATGCGCAGAAAACAGCGCCGTTTGATCGTGCCAAAGTTTTTGCTGGCCATTCTCAGGATTTAGCAGAACCAGCAGACATGAGTCCCTATTGTCAAGTTAAGCTGACAGAGTTTTCCTAGTTCTTGACAAACAATGGAAAACAACTTCCATTTTTTGTGAGAAAGGCTACAATCGGAAAGGTCTTTGCAAGATCCGATTCTCCCCATTTGGTGCTTCGACCCTCTGCTGTTTCATTGGAGGCAGCAGATCCGCATCCAAGGTGGCGACAATTTGCCATGAAACTGTCATGTCTGACAACATAGTGAAAGCACCAGGCGAATCAAAAGTTCGACACCTCGATCACAAAAGTTAGAGGGTTCCGTGCCGGAAAACTTGTACGGATAAAAAATCGAAGTACCGAGTAAAAAAGCTAGTATTTTTTGAGGTGCGATCGCTCGCATTTCATGGTTTGCTTCTCAGGGCAGGTATCGCAGAGGATGTGGTAACTCGCTCCGAAAGAAAAAGCCGCACGCTCAATCCTAGGTCGCGATGTTAAAGTCTGCGATCGATTGAATGCGCTCGCTGATTTAAACTCGAACTCGAACTTTGGCTCATAAAACTGGTGCAGTTTCGGTAACAAATTCAGCTAGCAGACCAAAAATCCCGCTATTTCTTCCTGCGGTAATGTCAATACTGGCTAACTTGTCTAAACTACAAACAGACACTATTCCACTGTTATTTATTCTTTAATTCAGGAGCATGAGGAAGACGGCATGATCCAGGCTAACACCGTACTCGAAACCACAATCACACCCCAAATGGAAACAATCGAGTTGCTTCGGAGCGCCGAAAGCGTTCTACCTGAGAGCGAGTTGGAACTCTTTATCGACGAAGAAGACGATCGAGAAGAATTCTTAGACTCTCAATCTGAGGACGACACTAAATCTGGCAAAGGCGCCAAAGCCCGCCGTCGGGCTCAGGCAAAGAAAAAGCATTATACTGAAGACTCTATTCGTCTTTACCTGCAAGAAATCGGTCGGATTAGACTGCTGCGAGCTGACGAAGAGATTGAACTAGCGCGCAAGATTGCAGATTTGCTGGAATTAGAGCGAGTTCGAGAACAACTGCTCGAAGAGTATAACCGCGAACCCAAAGACAGCGAATGGGCTAATGCTGTAGATATGGCACTTCCTGCATTCCGTCACCGACTCCACGTCGGCCGTCGGGCTAAGGAAAAAATGGTGCAATCAAACCTGCGTTTGGTGGTGTCGATCGCCAAAAAATACATGAATCGCGGTTTGTCTTTCCAAGATTTGATTCAGGAAGGCTCTTTGGGTCTGATCCGGGCCGCTGAAAAATTCGATCACGAAAAAGGCTACAAGTTTTCTACCTACGCAACTTGGTGGATACGTCAAGCCATCACTAGGGCAATCGCCGACCAATCCCGCACTATCCGCCTACCGGTTCACCTTTACGAAACCATCTCGCGGATCAAGAAAACTACCAAACTCCTGTCTCAGGAAATGGGTCGCAAGCCTACGGAAGAAGAAATTGCTACCCGCATGGAGATGACGATCGAGAAGTTGCGGTTCATTGCTAAGTCCGCACAGTTGCCCATCTCTCTAGAAACTCCGATCGGCAAAGAGGAAGACTCGCGTCTGGGAGACTTTATTGAATCTGACGGGGAAACGCCAGAAGATCAAGTCTCAAAAAACTTGCTCAGGGAAGACTTGGAAAGCGTTTTGGATACTCTCAGTCCCCGAGAACGGGATGTACTGCGACTGCGTTACGGTTTAGATGACGGACGGATGAAGACCTTGGAGGAAATTGGTCAAATCTTTAATGTCACCCGCGAGCGGATTCGTCAAATCGAGGCTAAAGCCCTGCGGAAGTTGCGCCATCCCAACCGCAACAGTATCTTGAAAGAATATATCCGCTAGAGTAATTGTTTAGCATCACCCAAAAGAGTGATTAGAACTCTTTTGGGGGGGGGAACCCCCCGCCCCCATTTTGAGCGAGCCTTTTTCAATTTTGTGCTGCTCAATGCACAAAGCAATTGGCTATTTACTGCCAAAATAGCGCTGCCAAAATTTTGGGAGTCCGTTACGGAACTCCCAAGCTTTGCAGTATCACAAAAGTCTTAACTAGGAAATTAGATCAGGCCCCAAAAGTGAAGCAAGCCTTGACCTGAAACCAATTCGATGATGACAGCGGCAGAAAAACCAATCATAGCGAAACGACCGTTCCAATTTTCGGCTCCTTCGCTGAAGCCCCAGTTCCAAGCGTTGCGTTTTTGTTCTTGCATAGTGCGAACTCCTTTCGTTAACTTTTGTAAGGCTTATGTAAACAAATATAACAGTGACTTGAAAAAAGTGGAAGCTTGTGATTAGTGAGATCGGTCACAACGGTCGATAGACCTTGAGGATTTTACCTAACGAGGAAAAATAGCCAACTCGGTATCGGGGTCAAACAAGTGAATCTTGTCATGGGCGATGGCCAACCAAAGCTCCTCGCCAACTCGGATCGATCGCTCAGGAGGAACCCGCACTTGCATCCGCACGGTCGGAGCATCCGTCAAACACACCCCCAAATAAGTTTCGTGTCCCAAAGCCTCTACAATTTCGACTTGTACCGAAAGATTTTTCGTAGCAGGGGGGTGAATGCTTAGATGTTCCGGCCGAATTCCCAGAATTAGCTCTCGCCCGTCATATTGTTGTAGACTTTTTGCCCAAATATCGGGTAAAGTAAAGCGAAATTGCGGGTGAGAAATCAACAGTGGGGCAGTAAATTGCACCGATAAAAAATTCATCGGCGGAGAACCGATAAACTCAGCAACAAACAGATTAGCCGGCTTGTTGTAAAGCTCTAGAGGTTGAGCTACTTGCTGAAGCTGGCCGACCTTCATAATAGCAATCCGATCGCCCATAGTCATCGCCTCAGTTTGGTCGTGAGTTACATAAATAGTTGTAGTTCCCAACTGTCGCTGCAACTGCACAATTTGCGATCGAGTTTCCGCCCTCAATTTAGCATCAAGATTCGATAGCGGTTCGTCCATCAAAAAAACTTCAGGATTTCGAGCCATCGCCCTACCCAAAGCTACCCGCTGCTTTTGCCCTCCCGAAAGTTGTTTTGGCAAGCGATTTAAAAGAGATTCTATTTGCAATAATTCAGCTACCTCCCGCACTCGTTCTCCTACTGCCTTTTCCCGTTCCGACAAATAGCGCAAACCCGGAGGCAACTTGCGAGTTGCTCCTCCTAAAAAATCCTCAAACAAAGGATAATTTAGAGGATTTTTAAAATAATTAGAAGCTAAATAATTAATAACCTCTTCTACCTTATTCTTAATTTTTTCTATCTTCTGGATGCTTCCGTCTTCTCCTTGTATCTTCCCCCTGCTCCCTTCTACTTTCTTCCCTCTTCCTTCTTCCTTCTTCCTTCTTCCTTCTTCCTTCTTCCTTCTTCCTTCTTCTTTCTCCCTTTCCGAGCGACGCAATCCAAAGGCGAGATTATCGTAAACTGTTAAGTGAGGATAGAGAGCATAATTTTGAAATACCATAGCAATATCTCGGTCTTTAGGAGGCAAATCGTTAACCAGCCGATCGCCAACCCAAATATTGCCGCCCGTCAAAACTTCTAAACCAGCGATCGATCGTAGCAAAGTGCTTTTTCCGCAGCCAGAAGGCCCCACCAGAACCATGAATTCCCCGTCTTCGACCGTCAGGTTAATACGCCGCAAAACGCTGTTAGACGAAGGGCGATCGGCTATAGGCGAGACATTTTCTGCAACGCTGTTTGCTTCTTTTTCCTGTTCTCCTTGGCGGAGAGGAAAACTTTTGTAGATATTTTCTAATACAACTTGCGCCATTAAACAATTTTAGATTTTAGATTTTAGATTTTAGATTGGGGAATTGGAGGCAGAGCCTCCGGGTATGTATTCCCAGGCAGAGCCTGGGAACAAGGCTTAATGGGGAATGGAATTGGACGTATACTCTCGAAGGCAACAAAGGCAAGCTTTAATTGACTCACAGCGAATAATGACACAATGAATGACCCATGACTAATGACTATTGACTGCTGATAACTTTGATGATTCTTTCACCTGGATTGAGGTCAAAAACTCGATCGCCCGCAGCATCTTTCCCCCAAAAAGCTATAGCATCAATAGCCGATCGCAGCAGGCGGCCAGAATTAGTAAAAAGTTTGACATCGGTACCCGGAACAGCCTGCAGCAAGCCAACTAAAGCATCTTTAGGCTCTGAGAAACGAAAAGCTTGAGTGCCAATTTCGCCGCGGTTAGTAAGTCTGACAGAACCTGCAGGCATTCGTTTTGCCCAACCCAACTCGGAAAATAGCACCAGACTGTCGTCCGGGTCGAGAGTGATGCAACCCACCAACTCTTCCTGCTTCCGCAACCTGGTTACTTGAGAACCCTGGGCGGCGCGGCCCATTGGCGGCAGTTGTTCGTCATCGATATCAAACCGGAGGACTCGGCCTCCTGAAGTTGCGATCGCCACTTGCTCGCCGGCTTTACCCAGACTCGCACAGCGCAGCCGATCGTCCTCCTTGAGTTTAACAACAGTAACGCCACGATTAGTCAAATCAGCAAATTCCTGCATCGGCAAGCGCTTAATTTTCCCTTGCTGAGTCAGAGTTACTAAATCTGCCGCTTCCGAATTTTCCGGCAAAATAAAGTGTGCAACTGTGATTTCCGACAAAGCGCGGCCGCCGCTTTCTTTAGTAGCACTCGGCGACAACAAACTAACGATCGGCGTTCCCCGGTCTTTGGCGCTACTACTAGGAATATCGGCCACTTTCAGCGGGTAAGCTTTGCCGTTAGGAGTTAAGACGACCAAAGTGCGATCGGTTTTCGTCAGATTTGCCGTCACAATAAAATCTTCATTTTTTTCTAAAGCTGAAACCGATTTTTCGCGACTTTTCGAGCGTGGCCTTTCCCCAGCCGGCAAGCGTCGCACGTACTGCTTGTGCGAAAATTCAACAATAGTTTCCTCGGCCTCTAGAACGGGTAATAAGTTAGGCTGAATGGTTGCCGGCGACAACTGCTTCACCGCAGAATTTTTCTTACCAGCAAATTGTGGTTCGGCGTTTGCTGCGCGTGCAGTTCCATTGGCGAATTTAGTGCGGCGGGGGTCAGCGTACTTGCGTTTGAGCGATCGAAATTCCTTCTTCAAAGCCTTCAAAAGTTCGCGCCTGTCGCTCAACAACCGCTGCAATTCTTGAATATTAGCCATCAACTCATCAAACTCAGACTGCAAATTTTGCCTTTCCAAACCAGTCAGTCTGCGCATCGGCATCGCTAAAATCGCATCAGCTTGACTTTCGCTCAAATTGAGGCGAACTTGCAAAGTTTGCTTAGCAGTAGTGCCGTCAGGAGAATTTCTGAGAATGTCGATCGCTGTATCGAGATTTGTCAAAGCCAACATTAAGCCTTGGACAATATGACAGCGGCGTTCTGCAGCTTGCAACTCGTAATTGTAGCGGCGGGTAAGAGTCACTTCCCGGAAATCCAGAAATTCCTGCAACAATTGTCTCAGCGTCAACTGTCGCGGTTGACCGTTGACAATTGCCAGCAAAATCGCGCCAAAATTTGTTTGCAGGTCAGTTTGTTGGTAAAGGCGAGCCAGAACCGCTTCAGGGGTAAATTCCCGCTTGAGTTCAATCACAACTCGAATGCCTTCGCGATCGCTCTCGTCACGCAAATCAGAAATACCGTCGAGACGGCCGGAATTGACCAACTCCGCCACCTTTTCAATCCAAGCCGCCTTATTTACCTGAAACGGAAACTCCGTCACCACGATCGCCGTTTTAGTGCGCACCTTGCGATTACCTGGCACCTCTTCCACCCCGGCCACACCCCTGACCGCAATGCTGCCTCGACCCTTAGTGTAGGCGTCAACAATGCCCTCTGTAGCGACGATTTCCCCCCCGGTCGGAAAATCAGGACCCGGAATCAGTTCTATCAACTTCTCGTCCGATAGTTCCGGGTTTTCAATCAAAGCAATTAAACCATCTACCACCTCCCCCAAATTGTGCGGCGGGATATTAGTTGCCATCCCCACAGCAATGCCAGCACAGCCGTTGAGTAACAGAAACGGCAACTGAGCAGGCAGCGCCGTCGGTTCCTGCTGCGAACTGTCAAAGTTACCAGTAAAATCAACAGTTGCCTCGCCGACTTGGGTTAGCATAGCTTCGTGGGCGATCGGCGCTAGCCTCGTTTCCGTATAGCGCATAGCAGCCGCCGGATCATTGTCCACCGAACCGAAATTGCCGTGACCCGCCAGTAAAGGATAGCGGCTTGAAAACTCCTGAACCATGCGTACCAGAGCGTCGTAAACCGATTGGTCGCCGTGGGGGTGATATTTTCCCAAAACATCTCCAACTACCCGGGCGCACTTACGGTAAGGTCGGTCTGGCGTCAGCCCGAGTTCGTGCATCGCATATAAAATTCGACGGTGAACTGGTTTTAAACCGTCGCGGACATCAGGCAAAGCTCGCCCGACGATCACACTCATGGCATATTCGAGGTACGATTGCTGCATCTCGGCGTGCAGAGGCGTAGAAATTACTTGCCCGGAAAGTAGGTTGAGTTGTTTAGCCATGAGTCCTTGTGTCCGTTAATTCCTGAGTGAAAACAGCCTCTGTCAATAATGCCGAGGTTGCCTGTCTCGAGTGAAAAGCGTTTGCCGCAGGCGAACCGAAAGTTCTGCCCAAGCGCCCAGTTGGAGAATAAAAATAAACTTAACTTGTCAAAGCAGAATCAGAGTGCCGAAGACTGGCAACACTTGCCTCTTACTCTCCATTCTTACCCTAACCTCTATGTTGCCTTCATTTGCGCCTACCTGTCTATTTACCTTCAGCCGTGAGAAGGTTGATTCACAGGAGAACACGGAATGCCATAAGCTCAGAACGTAGTGAGGCTTTAGCCCTTAGGAACGCGTCACGAGGGACTTTAGTCCCCGTCAATCTATGATAGAATTTAATTGCAATTAGAAATAACCATCTACGCGAATAAATATTCATTCTTTTCAGGAAAAAAGCCGATCGATCTCGTCTCGGTACAGCAGTAGCGTGGATGGGCCAGCAATGGTAGAAGATGGAGCGTACCGTATTTTGGCAAGCGTGATGGACTCGGAAGCCATTAAAAAAGGAAAGTAAGGGCAATTGCAATACCTCTGGTACTGGTACTTGTGTTGAGCGTGTAGAGGTGCCTGGACTACGAGTGAAGTCCGTGTTTTGGGCTATTCAAGAATCGAGCCTCGCGATGACTCGCTGAGAGTGTAAAAAATGCCGATATAGAAAAATTCAACAGTCAAAAGCTCTGATGGCGAGATCTCCTAGTCTGACTTCCGTTTGATAAACGGAAGCATCCATATTTTAAGCCGTCTCGATCGGTCAAAACAGAGAATTAGGAATCTCCAATTATCCCCGCTAGATTTGCTACTGCAAATGCTGCGGCGGGAGTATGTGAATAAACATGGCTTGATTCTAAGAGCAGGAAATAAAATAATTGTCACACCTCCCCGACTCTAATACCAGTTTCAAAAAAGAATGCAACTGTAGGCCCGTACTCCAAACCCATATCCAGTCACTCAGCCCAAACCTAAAATCTAAAATCTAAAATCTAAAATGCTAGAAGCCGGAGGCTTGACCGAAAGAGAGGATACCATAGTCCTGGACGCACGGGTAGTCAGAAACCGATTTTTTCATAGCAATACTTCGTTATAGCCCGCCGAAACGATCGAAAACCCGGTTTCGAGGCGTCGTCCATGGGTCTAGGATTGTACTATAAACCTCCTACATGAGAATCTTGAGACTCTCACCAGTGTGAGGTCTAGTTATAAAAAACAACTAAACTGTCTGTGTGTAGTAGTCTAAATGATGATGGTACTGGATGCTTCTAGGCATCTGTACCCCCTCTCACAGCTAGTGGCTCAAGTATATACATACGGGTTTTGCAGGGTTCCCGGCTGATGGCGCTAAAAACTCTGCATTTTTGACGGGGAATGTACTCCCCGTGCCGTGTTCCTCTTTGGACTAAAGTCACAAAGTTTCTATACTTCCCATATTTATTTATGAAAACCGTTCTGATTGTAGAGGACGATTTGGTTAATGCTCGGGTTTTTTCCAAAATTCTGACTAAGCGGGGGGGCTTAGCCGTGAAGCACACGGAAAATGTTGAAGAGGTGATGCAGATTGCTGCGAACGGCGAAGCTGATTTGATTTTAATGGATGTGTCACTTTCGCGCAGCGTGTACCAGGGCAAATCGGTTGACGGCATTAAGATTACTCAACTGCTCAAAGCTGACCCGCAAACGGCCTCGCTGCCGATTATTTTGGTGACAGCTCACGCGATGGCCGGTGATAAAGAAACATTTCTGGATCAAAGCGGTGCCGACGGTTACATCTCTAAACCTGTGGTAGACCATCAAGAGTTTGTCAATCAGATCAAGGCTTTGCTCCCTGATTGAGTGAACCATACATAAAGAAAGAATAAGAAGGAAGAAGGAAAAAGGAAGAAGGAAGAAAGAATTGTTTGTTTGAACCAACAAACAATTAAAACTCTTGAATTACAAAGTTTTCTTGAATTCTGACTCTTCCTTCTTCCTTCTTCCTTTGGATGTGCCGATCGCACAATGCTATGAGTTCTGACTTTTGATTAGTGAGGAAAAATTTGAGATTTTTTAACTCATGAGAGCGAAGTGTGCGTTGCGGCGAGGAACCAAACTATCCTCAGCGATCGCAACGCTGTTCGCTCATTCATGCAATCTCAAAACTATTATTAGTCTTCGTCCTCATCGAAGTCAAAACCGATATCATCATCGTCAGCATCAGGCCCCAAGGCATCATCCTCGGTCTCAGCGACAAAATCGTCATCATCAACCTCAACTTCCTCAAAATCCTCATCAGCCTCAAGGTCAGACGCGCGCCCGATCTCAAAACCGGTGTCGATCGTATAAGCGCGACGTGCAGTGCGATCGTCCAAAACCACATCCTCCTGCAAATCGTGGATGTCCTCATCAAACACAGCACCGTCAAAAGCGGCATCCTGAACGCCAGCATCCTCATAGGCATTGAACCCAGTACCTGCCGGAATCAGGCGGCCGATGATGACATTTTCCTTCAGACCGCGCAGCCAGTCAGACTTACCTTCGATCGCAGCCTCAGTCAACACGCGCGTAGTCTCCTGGAACGAAGCAGCGGAAATAAAGCTATCAGTATTCAGCGAAGCCTTAGTAATCCCCAGCAACACCGGAGTATAATCCGCCGGCGCTCCACCAGTAATTGACATCGCCTCATTCACCTGCTCAACCTGCCGCAATTCCACCAACTCTCCGGGGAGCATAGTAGTATCGCCGCCATCTTCCATCCTCACCTTGTTAGTCATCTGGCGGACAATCACCTCGATGTGCTTGTCAGAAATATCCACGCCCTGAGACTGATAAACCGACTGCACCTCATTCACCAAAAACGTCTGCACCTGTTGGAAACTCTCCAAAGCCGCCTCAAAAGTAGGCTGCCGCTCCTTGAGCACGTGGAAGAACACCTCCAGAATTTCGTGAGGATTAGCAGGCCCGTCGGTCAAAGCTTCGGCGACGCCCACGCGCTGTCCGTCGGAAACGATCGGGTTTTGACCCGGTAACAAAGGATATTCCTCAATCCGGCCATCATCCTCAATCACCGCAAGTTCCACAACATCGTCATCCGTAACCACCCGAGCCGTCCCCGGCCGCTTGGCTAAAATACAGGCTTCCTTCGGCTTGCGCCCTTCCAGAAGTTCCTCAATCCGTGGCAAACCCTGAATAATATCCCCAGTCTTTGCCCGCTCAAACACCAGAATCACCAAATTGTCACCCCGCTGCACCAAGTCGCCGTCGTCTACGTGCAGCACCGCACCGGCCGAAACCCGGTAAGGGCGAGCCACCCTGAGCAATAGTTTCGCCGGTTCTGTCTCCGACGCAGGTACAACCTTCACAACTTGGCCGGACTCTTCGAGAACAACCCCCGGGGCTATTTCGGTACCAGCCACCAGCAGTTGGCCCGGACTCACATCGGGCGTACCCGCCACAGAGATCGAAATAGAATCCGCATCCCGCATCACCAACAGTCGGCGCACTGGTTCGCTGATCCCCTCGCGGATGCCGCGAACGATACCCGCTTCTTTGCAAAGAATCTCCGTGCGGGCGACTACTGCCCCGGGCGCGATCGACTGCCCATCCTCGACCAACAGCCGCGTGTGAGTGCTGCCCTGAGTCGGATCGGCCGACACGTCCCGCCGAATCACCAGCGATTCCAAAATCACCAACTGCAAGCGGAAAGTCCTTGAAGCTCGATCGCCCCCATCGGCCACAGTCATCGCCAACTCTTGCGACGCACTAACGTCTTCAGGCGAACCCCAAGCCGGTCCCGAACCGTCCGCCCCAAAAGCCATAGCATCATCCTCATCCGGCAGCAGCTCGATATCCGCCGCCAGTTGCGGAGCTCCCGAACCAATTTCCAAAATAAGCTGAGTCCGCAGCAGTTCCAATCCATCGACAGATTTGACGCGCTCCCCATCCTTATAAGGCAGTCGCTGCACCGCTTTCAAAGAGATCGACTCATTCAGCGCCGTCTGAGAAGGCACCGGCGGCTTATCCGGCACCGGAAATTCCACCACAGGCCGCAGCAGCAAAGCCGGGCCCTCGGGAGTTTCGATATACTCGGCATAGCCCAACTCTTCGGCAACCAAGCCCGGGAAAATCTCTTCACCCGCGTTGACAATTTGACCTTCCCCGAAAGTTAGCGGCGGGCGGTCAACCACATGGAGTGTCCCCGGCTTAATCACAATTTCCCGGAGGATGTCATTTTTCTGAGTGATTTCCACTGCCCCGCTGGTTTGGCAGAAAATATCCTTAACCACCTCAGTACCAGCCTCAACGTACTGGCCATCTTCCACCAGCAGCAGAGAAATATCCTTATTCACCTCGTGGCACTCTTCTGGTATCCAGAGCAGAGTACCGCCTTTGACGACTTCGTAGCCAAGTTTAGCTTTGCCCCGCTTGTGGACTTCAACCCCGCCGTACTTGACAATGCCCCCTGTAGCTGTGCGGTAGCTGTCGTCGAGCAGTTCGGCGACCACTTCCCCGTTAATCACCTTGCTCCCGGGAGCCGTCTTCAGGGAAAACCGCTGCTTAGAAGATGTTTCGATCGTGTAGTGGTCGCGGCCGCCTGCGCTTTCGGCCCGCACAATGGCTTGGTCGAGCAGGACTTGGGCGGTGATAATTTCGATTTCTCTCGGATCAGCGATGCGGACTACGCCGCCGTGTTCGGAGACGAGTTTGGTTTCGGCAATCACGCTTTCGGCCGGAATGCGATCGCCATTTTTCACCGCCGGTTCGGCACCCGGGGGCAAGTTGTAGACCTCTCCTGAGAGAATCCAAATCAGCCCGCCTTTGCTGGCTGTGCGGGTTGTGTTCCCTTGGCGATCTGTTTTTTCTTCTGGCACCAAATCAGCAAATTTGGCTTCTCCGGCCAAGTCGGAAGCTACGTCTGTAGTCACTTTCTCCGTAGTTTTGCGGGCGGCGCGACCGACGATCGGCACTTCTGCCAAAACTTGACCTGGAATGGCGCGCTGTCCGTCTTTGACCATCAGAGTAGAACCCTGGACGATCGCCAATTCGATTTTCAGTTTTTGATTTTTGGCACCGGATTTCCCTTCTTCAAAGCCGTCGCCCTCAAATACAAGTTTGCCGTTGTTTTCTGCCACCAGTGCTTCTTCGCCGTGTCTGGTGCGGAAGGAGCGGGTGCGCAAGTTCTTGAATTTCACTACGCCCGGGAAGGGTGCGCGTTCTTGTTTCGCCACTTCTCCGGTGAATACGCCGCCGGTGTGGAAGGTACGCATGGTGAGCTGGGTTCCCGGTTCCCCGATCGACTGAGCTGCAATAATCCCGATCGCTTCTCCCATGTCCACCATTTTCAAGTGGGCGAGACTCCAGCCATAGCAGTGCTGACAAACCGATCGCGTAGATTCACAAGTCAGGGGCGATCGTAAATACACCTCTGCCACTCCTGCTTTACCAATTTCCCCCGCCAGCTCCTCGGTAATTGGCTGATTTCGGACTGCTTTTTCGCTGCCGTAAGTCACGATTTCCCCGGTTTTGGGGTTGACCGCATCTCGGGCCAAAACGCGCCCCAGCAGCCTGTCCTTCAGGGGTATCAGCACTGTTGCTCCGTCCGTCATCGGCCGAACTCGAATTCCCCGCTGGGTGCCGCAGTCCACTTCCCGCACAATTACGTCTTGGGATACGTCCACCAACCGACGAGTCAAATAGCCAGAGTCTGCGGTGCGTAGGGCTGTATCTACCAAGCCTTTGCGGGCTCCGTAGGAGGAAATAATGTATTCGGTAACGGTGAGTCCTTCGCGGAAGTTGGTTTTAATTGGCAAGTCAATGATTTCTCCTTGGGGGTCAGCCATCAACCCGCGCATTCCGACTAGCTGCCGTACTTGAGAAATGTTCCCCCGAGCACCGGAGAAGGCCATCATGTAGACCGAGTTTAGGGGGTCTGTGGCTCGGAAGTTTTTGACTACTTCGTCTTTGAGGTCTTCTGAGGTGCTGTTCCAGGTATCGATTACTTTTTGGAAGCGTTCGACTTCGGTGATTTCGCCTCTGGTGTATTTTTGTTCTGTGATGCGGATTTCTTCTTCGGCTGCATCGAGGAGCGATCGTTTCGACGGGGGCACTTGCAAATCGTCTACGCTAATCGAAACTCCGGCTCGTGTCGCAAAGCGGAAACCCAAGTCTTTGAGTTTATCGGCCATTTGGGCTGTACGGGCCGTTCCGTAGTGCATGAAAGACCAAGAGATTAATTTTTTGAGCTGACCTTTGTCAACAACTCGATTGCGAAAAACAATTTCCTTATTTTCTGTCATTTTTCTGAGTAATGGTAATTGGTAATTGGTAATTGGTAATTGGTAATTGGTAATTGGTAACTGGTAATTGGTAATTGAGAAGTAGAGGGGTACGAAAAAAACCGAAGCATCTTGTAGGGGCTGGTTTAGCGTATAAGGACGAGATCTAAGCGAGGAGATGAATGCACTCACACGCCCTCCCCATAGTAATGTTTATTTGCACCTACCTACTTAATGGGTAAGAGGTAATTGGTAATTAGTAATCAGTAATTTTTCCTGCTTCGGTCGCTATTATTTGTTAGCGATGATTTGTCAGTTATTACCATTACCCATTACCTATTACCTCTTACCCATTACCTCTTACCCATTACCCTTCCCAATTTCTAATTGTTAATTACCGATTCGATCGTTTGGTGATAGATAATCCTGCCCGGAGTAGTGCGAATGAACTGATTGAGTACCTTGCCCTCTCCGTCTTCCCGAACCCGGCGGAACTTGTATTCTTTCGTCACTATACCGTCGGTCGAGCGTTCCACCTTCAGCGGTTCTCCCTCGGGTTCTGCGTTTTCTATGGCGCCTTGAAACCTCACCCACACATAAGAGTGCAAGTCAACGATTCCTTGTTCGTAAGCTACAACCGCGTCGGTAAGGTTGGAGAAATAGTGACCGGCTCCTTTTTGAGCGTCAGGATTTTCGGCTGTCAAGTAATAGCAACCGAGCACCATATCTTGAGAAGGAGTAACGATCGGTCTTCCGGTTGCCGGCGACATAATGTTGTTAGAAGCCAGCATCAGCAAGCGCGCTTCCGCCTGAGATTCCAGAGACAAAGGCACGTGCACGGCCATTTGGTCGCCGTCAAAGTCAGCGTTAAAAGCCGGACAGACTAGCGGGTGAAGCTGAATTGCCCTCCCGTCCACCAAAATCGGCTCAAAGGCTTGAATCCCCAAACGGTGCAGCGTCGGCGCCCGGTTCAGCATCACCGGGTGTCCTTCAATCACCTCCTGAAGCACGTCCCAAACGCTGGGATCGTTGCGCTGGATCAGTTTTTTGGCAGCTTTGATGTTGTTGACCAATCCTTGGCGGATCAAGCGGTGGATGACGAAAGGCTGGAAAAGTTCGATCGCCATTTCCCTCGGCAAACCGCACTGATGAATTTTCAGTTTCGGTCCCACCACAATCACCGAACGCCCGGAGTAGTCAACCCGTTTCCCCAGCAAGTTTTGCCGGAAACGACCTTGTTTCCCTTCAATGATGTCCGACAGCGACTTCAGCGGGCGGTTGTTTGCCCCCACCACCGTCCTGCCCCGGCGACCGTTGTCAATCAGCGCATCCACAGCTTCTTGCAGCATCCGCTTTTCGTTGCGGATGATAATCTCCGGCGCCAGAATTTCTTGCAGTCTCGCCAAGCGGTTATTGCGGTTGATGACTCTCCGATAGAGGTCGTTGAGGTCACTCGTTGCAAAACGCCCGCCGTCTAACTGCACCATCGGCCGCAAGTCCGGGGGAATCACCGGAATCACATTGAGCACCATCCAATCGGGATGAGAACCCGTAGCGATGAAGTTGTCAATCACTCGCAAGCGTTTAATCAACTTCGCCCGTTTTTGACCTTTAGCATTAGCAATATCTTCCCGCAGCTTTTCCGCTTCAGTTTCTAGCGGAATGTTTTGCAGCAAAACTTGCAAAGCTTCAGCACCAATCCCCACTTCTACACCTGTGAGTGTGGAATCTTCGCTGTAAAGTTCGTCTTCTATTTCCAGCCAAGCATCTTCCGTGAGCAATTGTTTGTATTGCAGCTTCTCTGCATTACCTGCATTCAGGACAACGTAGGCATTGAAATACACGATTTGTTCGACATCTCGCAGCGGCATATCTAACAGAATTGCCATGTAACTCGGGATGCCTTTGAGATACCAAACGTGAGCGACTGGAGCTGCTAATTTGATAAAGCCCATGCGATGGCGGCGGACGCGAGATTCAGTGACTTCAACACCGCATCTTTCGCAAACAATGCCTCTATGGCGAACTCGTTTGTACTTCCCACAATGACATTCCCAATCTTTTGCAGGCCCAAAAATGCGCTCGCAAAACAAGCCATCCATTTCAGGTTTTAATGTCCTATAATTTATTGTTTCGGGTTTTGTCACCTCGCCGGTTATCTGACCGTTGGGTAAAGTTCTCTCTCCCCACTGTCGAATTCTTTCTGGTGAAGCTAACCCGATCTTGACGTAATCAAAGCGTTGTTCTATTTTAGCCATTCTTGACTCCAATTGATGATTTACAGTCGATAATTTGTGGTAATTTATCTTTTTTGTTGGATTTTTTTGCGGCTTAAATCAATTTTATTCTCCTCTATATGTGACATTCCTTTTGATATCAGAAATGACATTTCTGGATACCCCTAATTCCTGAGCAATTTTAGCAATGGATTCTCCGGCTTGAATTCGTTCTCTGATTTCAAGAGCTTGAGCAAAAGTAAATTTGCGATCAAGATGTCCACCCATGCGAGGAAGTGGAACCTGTTGACCTGCTTCCTTCCAAGTGACGTGATATTTAATATCGTGTATGGTTTTGCGGCCGACACTGTATTCCTGTGCTACATCCTTCATCCTCTCTCCTGCTGCTAGCTTTTGTCGAATTTCTCGCACCTTTTCCCAATCTAATTTGGCATTGGAAAGGGGATGACTTTTGCCTTGAGTGCGTCCTTTCTTAGAAGCATCTAATGAATTTTGGGAACGGGTACCACCCCACAGGTGTTCTGGATTGATGCAACTGGGACGATCGCAGCTATGACAAGCATCTATTGAAGTGGGAATTTCACATCCTAATTTCTCTGCTAAAACAGCACGAGTGACTGATTTCGATTTCCCATTTTTAAAGTACCTGCCATAGCCTTGACCGTCCTTTGAGCCTTGAAAAATGATGCAGCCGTTGTCTTGAATTTCTCCTAAAAAACCTGGCGAAACTGTAGTGAAGTTATCGGGAATATTTGTCTGAAGTATCTTAGTAATAGTTTCATGTTGTACCCCATACTCTTTTGCTAGGTGGTTTTTGACTGTTCCAGATAAATATTTAGTCTGAATTTCCCGTAGTTGTGCGATCGACAATATGCCAATACCGGGAATACTTTTGCATCTGGGAGTTTTGCGATCGCGCCCAATCATCTGCCCGGTATTCTCAGCAGCAGTACCTACTACCAGATGTGCCGGGTTGATGCAGCTTCGATTGTCGCAGGTATGGCAACCAAAATAACCGGAACCGAGGAACCCTGCTATTTTTGATTCGAGGACTAAACGGTGGACTAATACTGTTTTGCCATCGATCCACTTGCGCGCGTAACCGTTGCCAAACTTGCTCCCTTGCCAATTAATACAGCCCGTCGCCCGGTCAACTTCTCCTTGAATTCCTGGGACAACTGTTACAATATTCATGTTCAGCGTCTCTCCTGTTTAGAGCGTTGATTCGCCTCAGCAGTGGTACGAACACTGCTGAGGCATTTTAATTTGAGATTGTCGATTAAAGATTAAAGAATTGAATGCTGTCAAAAAATCTTTAATCTTTAATCTTTAATTCCTAATCCTCGTCAAGTTCGTCACGAGAAAGGGATTCGTAAGTAGGCCGGGAGGGCGATCGCTTGCCCCCAGCATCTGCCATCAAATCCACCTCAACGTGTTCGCTGCCCTCGTCGGACGTATTCACCTTGTGCACAGCAATATCCAAGCACAAAGACTGCAACTCCCGCATCAGCACCTTGAAAGATTCGGGCGTACCGGGGCGCGGAATGGCTTTGCCTTTGACGATCGCATTCAGCGCTTCATTCCGCCCCTGCATATCGTCCGACTTGACAGTCAGCAACTCTTGCAAAGTATAAGCTGCGCCGAACGCTTCCAGAGCCCAGACTTCCATTTCTCCGAACCGCTGACCTCCCTGCTGCGCTTTGCCGCCCAAAGGCTGCTGCGTTACCAGCGAGTAAGGGCCTGTGCTGCGGGCGTGGATCTTATCGTCTACCAAGTGAACCAGCTTCAGCATATAGGCGATGCCGACTGTGATGGGGCGATCGAACGGTTCCCCAGTTCTGCCATCGTAGACAATAGTCTTGCCGGGGTGCTTTTCGTTAAACACCCAAGGCTTGCCGGTTTTTTCGCGTGCCTCCTGTAGCTTGCCGTGTACGGTTTCGCGAGACTTTTCAGCGCCGTGCATTTCATCAAAAGGCACCATCTTGAACCGCATCGACAGATTTTCGCCGGCCCATCCCAGCAAGCACTCAAAAATCTGACCTACGTTCATCCGCGACGGTACGCCCAAGGGATTGAGCACTATGTCAACCGGAGTCCCGTCGGGTAAGTAGGGCATATCCTCCATCGGCAGAATCCGGGACACAATACCCTTATTTCCGTGGCGGCCGGCCATTTTGTCGCCGACTTGAATCTTGCGCTTTTGAGCTACGTAGACGCGGACGACCATGTTGGCGCCGGGGGGCAGTTCGTCGCCCTGTTCGCGGGTAAACACCCGCACGTCCACCACGCGGCCTTTTTCGCCGTTAGGGACGCGGAGGGAATTGTCGCGCACGTCGCGGGCTTTTTCGCCGAAGATTGCCCTCAGCAGTTTTTCTTCCGGCGGTTGGTCGGATTCGCCTTTGGGAGTGACTTTGCCCACTAGGATGTCGCTGGCTTCTACCCAGGCTCCTTTGCGGATAATGCCCTGTTCGTCTAGCTGGCGCAGCGCGTCTTCGCCGACGTTAGGAATTTCGCGGGTGATTTCTTCGGGGCCGAGTTTGGTTTGGCGGGCTTCGATTTCGTATTTTTCAATGTGGATCGATGTGTAGACATCTTCGTACACCAAACGCTCGCTAATTAGCATGGCGTCTTCGTAGTTGTAGCCTTCCCAAGGCATATAAGCTACGAGGATGTTGTGACCCAGAGCGAGTTCTGCTCCTTCGGTGGAGGAACCGTCGGCGAGCACTTGACCTGCTACGACGCGATCGCCCTCATAAATCAGCGGACGCTGGTTTAAACAAGTATCTTGGTTAGAGCGCTGATATTTTTGCAGTTCGTGTTCGATGCAACCAGCATATTTTTGCTTCCAAACCGAGGGCTGTTTGACTTTGAGCTCGTCGTATTCCCGAATCAGGAAATGTTCTTCGCTGGAATTAGATTCGGCATCCTCAGCTAGGGGTTTGACAATAATCCGGGTAGCGTCGATGTAAATCACCTCGCCGTTAATCCGGGAAACCACAACCATCCCGGAATCTCGCGCCGCCTGAGCTTCCAAGCCCGTACCAACTAGGGGCCGTTCTGGTTTCAGTAGCGGCACAGCTTGCCGCTGCATATTTGAACCCATCAGAGCTCGGTTGGCGTCGTCGTGTTCCAAGAACGGAATCAGCGATGTCGCGACGGAGACGATTTGCACGGGCGAAATCGCCATGTAGTCCACCTGCATCGGAGTGGTGGTAGTAAATTCTTGGCGGTAGCGGACGGCTACGGTTTCGCCCAAGAGGTTGTTGTTTTCGTCGAGGCTGATGTCTCCGGGGGCGACGCGCAAATCGTCTTCTTCATCGGCTGTCATGTAAACAGGGGCTTTGTCGCGCAGCACCCGTCCTTTTTCTACTGGATAAAAAGGAGTTTCGATGAAGCCGTAGGGGTTGACTCGGGCGTGGGTTGCCAAGGAACCGATCAGACCGGCGTTGGGGCCTTCTGGTGTTTCGATCGGGCAAATCCGGCCGTAGTGGGACGGGTGAATGTCCCGCACTGCAAACCCGGCGCGTTCCCGAGTCAGACCTCCAGGGCCCAAGGCGGAAAGCCGACGTTTGTGAGTCAGTTCTGCCAGAGGGTTGGTTTGATCCATGAACTGCGATAGCTGGGAGGAACCGAAGAATTCCTTGATTGCTGCTACCAGCGGTTTGGGGTTGACCAGAGAAGCGGGGCTGAGGGAGTCGGCATCCGAGACGGTCATTCTTTCGCGGATGATCCGTTCTAAGCGGTTGAGGCCGACGCGCACTTGGTTTTGCAGCAGTTCTCCGACACTGCGGACGCGACGGTTGCCTAAGTGGTCGATGTCGTCGGTGGAGCCGATGTCGAATTCGAGGTTAATTAAGTAGTCGATCGCCGTCAAGATATCTTGCGATGTCAGCACCCGCATCGTATCCGGGACTGTCAAGCGCAATTTTTTGTTGAGTTTGTAGCGACCCACTCGACCCAAATCGTAGCGTTTGGGGTCGAAAAAACGCGAGTTGAGGAGCTGTTCGCCCCCCGCTACGGTGGGGGGCTCGCCGGGACGGAGTTTGCGGTAGAGCTCCATCAAAGCTTCTTCTTCGCCGAATTGTCCTTCTTTCTCGATCGTTTTTTGGAAGTATTCCGGGTGCCGCAGGGAGTCGTAGATTTCACCGTCTGTGAGTCCCAAAGCTTTGAGCAGCACCTGGGCTGAGAGTTTGCGGGTTTTGTCGATTCTGACCCAGACTAAATCGTTTTTGTCTGTTTCAAATTTCAGCCAAGCGCCGCGGTTGGGGATCAGGGAGGCGTTGTAGGAACGGCGACCGTTTTTGTCGGTTTCCGATTTGTAGTACACGCCTGGGGAACGCACGATTTGGTTGACAATCACGCGTTCGGCGCCGTTGATAATGAAAGTGCCGCGCTCGGTCATCAAGGGCAAGTCGCCGATGAAGACTTCTTGTTCTTTGATTTCCCCTGTTTCTTTGTTAATCAGGCGGGTGGGTACATACATTTGCACCGAGTAGGTGCTGTCCCTGCGCTTGGCTTCGTCCACGTCGTATTTCGGGCGCTTGAGTTTGAAGTCTTTGCCCATGAAGTGGAGTTCCAGCTTCCCCGTGTAGTCTGTAATCGGGGAGAAGCTGTCGAGTTCTTCGATCAGCCCGGCTTCTAGAAACCAGCGAAAACTTGCCCGCTGGATTTCGATCAGGTCGGGCAAGGTGAAGGCGAATTCTGTGTAATCTTTAGTGGTCATGGGTGTCCTTTTTCCGCAGTGGCTCTAGCTTTTTACATGGCGCCAAGGCTTGGCGTTTTTACCTTGTTGCGTTTTTTTGAGGGATTGTGTGAGAGAATTTATATGATATTTTTGAGTACCTGCCAACTGCTGCAACGGTTATTTTTGCTGGTTGCTCGCAGGAGTTTTTTGCCTATTTTGGCTGCGATCGAGATGCTTTTAGCTCCGATGTCGTGGTGTTCCAGGATAAATCCCCTAGACTCTTGACTCTCAAAATTTACTTGACAGCTATTGCCAAATTGCTGAGGTTCCAAGTTTCTTCTGATCTGTAAGTTTGAGTGTGTAAGTTTGAGGTATTGCGTGAAGTTTTTGCCGATCCCGAAGGTTAGCGTACTCGCGTTGTGTTGGCATTTCCCGGGCGACTGCGATGTCGCCGACAGCAAGCCAACGCCCGATCGGCTGGTTCTTTTTATTATAGGACGCAAATCCGATCGCTGCAGGCAACGCCAAAAGAATCTCAATTAAAGGATGAATCCGGTTTTTCTGGCAGGATATAAATGGGATTGTCTCTATCGCTTGCCCCTAAATCGACCTGTTTTCGTCGTTTCTCTGTTCTGCTATAGCTAAACTGAAAAGCCGAATAGCTGACAGGCATTTTCGGTTGTCTGCTGGGACAAAGTTAAGAGAGAAACTCCTCTCAATTTAGCAACTTGCTCGGCTACGTAGTAGACGTAGGCTGGTTCGTTGCGTTTTCCCCGCTGGGGTACGGGGGCGAGAAAAGGGCAATCTGTCTCGACAAGGATGCGATCGCTATTTACCATACAAGCTGATTCTTGTATTTGCAAGGCTTTTTTAAAGGTGACTGTTCCGCTAAAACTTATGTAGAAACCTAGGTCTAAAAACCACTTGGTTTCTTCGGGCGTGCCTCCCCAGCAGTGCATGACCCCGCGCACGGGTCCGCGTGTCTGCCAAAAGTTCCTCAGCATTTCGGCCATTGGGGCGGCGGCGTCGCGACAGTGGATAATGACTGGTTTGTCAAGTTGCTGGGCGATTTCAAGCTGTGCCTCAAACACTTTAAACTGGTGTTCTCGATCGTCAGCTTTATAAAAGTCCAGTCCGGTTTCGCCGATCGCCACTACCCTAGAGTCCGAACTTGCTAATTCCCTAATCTGGCTCGCAGTCTCGTCTTTCCACTTGTCGGCATCTAGGGGGTGGAGTCCAACCGCAAAGGAGACTTCTGCAAACTGATTGGCGATTGCTTGAATGCCGGCAAACTCTTCTGGCTCTACACAAGAATGAACCAGCCGAACTACACCAGCTTCGCGCCAGCGTTCTCGAATGGCTTCTAACTCAGATTTGTAGGTTTCAAAGTTGATATGAACGTGAGTGTCGATGAGCTGCATGGCGGAAGCAGATTAGAGGTGATACGGGAGCGTCCGAGTGGGATAGGGCGAGGGGGGGAGTGAGAGAGTCTGCGACTGGGAGTGGGAGAGAGTGTGTGGGAAAAATCTTCCGTCTTCTTTCTTCCTTCTTCCTTCTTCACGATTGACTTCTTCCCTCAACCTCCATCCCTTAAATCCGTTAAATCTTGTACACTGCTTCGTTGCCGAACTTCCTTCTGTCTTAAGATGCTACCGATACTTCGTGCGGCTTGAGGGTTCTTGCCAAGCGGGACTTTTTGCGAGCACCGTTGTTGCGGTGGAGTACACCTTTTTTGACAGCTTTGTCTATTTTGCTGTACGCCTCAGACATTCGCTGCTGGACTTCTTGCATTAATTCAGGACTCGGAGCTGCGGCGTATTTGTCAACGGCCGCAAAATACTTCTTCATCAAAGTTTTGACCGCTGACTTGTAAGATTTGTTGTACAAGCGGTTGCGTTCGGCGATTTTGACTCGTTTGACGGCGGACTTAATATTTGCCATAGTTCAGTTGCTGGAAGTAGGTATTCATGGATACGCCCCAGTCTAAAGACAGTCTCAAGACACGGGGATTTTCAAGGACAACCTTTTCGGGATCGATCCGCAAAAAGCTTGATTTTAAAAGGCTGAGTCAGACAGCCACTCTCCACTCGCTCAGATTGAGATGAGTCTGTGGCTATTTTTTGGCGATCGCCCGCGCAATAATTTTTTATTGACTTATTTAACCGCCCATTTTTTGCCCTTGACGATACCCAAAGGTATGACACGGATGTTACGGAGGCCTGTTGCGTGGTTTCCACCGTCACCAGTTAAAGTCACGGTTTCTTGCGCCCAACTTTCAACTATACAATAAATTGGCGTTTTTTTATAAAAAATTTATCAGGTGTTGGAAAAACTAATATAGCATCTATTCTGCAAAGAATGTGATTCCCTGAAAAATCCAAGTTAAGCTATAACAAAGAGTACGGGTTATTTGGGCTTCGGCAAGAAGCACTTAACGAAGGCAGAAGGCAGAAGGCAGAAGGTAGAAGGTAGCCGGAGCAGAAGGTAGAAGGTAGAAGGTAGAAGGCAGAATCAAAATTATCCTGCTTGCACACTCTCCCCCTCATACACACTCCCGCTCGGACACTCTCCCCCTCTGGGATCGAACCCTCTCCCTCCGCACCCGGTTCTCTGGCGCGCAATTCCTCAGAAAGGTTGTGACTTGTCCTCAGTGTTGCAAAATCCTCGACAGAGATTTAAACGCTGCACTGAAGCCTTTGAAAATGCCGCGACTCTCGCGGTTTAAGCTTGTGGACTGGTGGTGGCATACTTCTGCAGGATATCGCCACAAAAATCCCCAATTGTCAAGCAAATGTTAGTGAATTTATAGACGGCATTCCTAATCTCCATGCTGCGAATCATTACTCAGTGGGTTGAGGCACAAGCTGAACTGCGACGAATCTGCGATCGCACCCATGACGAACTTGTCGTTCACAAAGAAGCCACCGTGCGGGAGGTGCTGCAAGCTGTAAGGCGCAGAGGCGATCAGGCTGTGCTGCACTACACTGCTGAATTTGACCGCATGACAATAAATGTGGAAGAATTACGGGTGAGCGGCGCCGAATTGGATGCTGCTTACCAGCAGGTGTCGAAAGAATTATTAAATGCAATCCGGCTGGCTTGCAAACAGGTAGAGGCGTTTCACCGACAGCGCGTCCCGAAGTCTTGGGTGCAGTTTGGTGATGACGAGATTGTTTTGGGCAAACGCTACACCCCGGTCGATCGAGCGGGAATTTACATTCCTGGCGGTCAGGCGTCCTATCCGAGCTCGGTCATCATGAATGCGGTTCCTGCCAAGGTCGCCAAGGTTCCCAGACTGGTGATGTGTACTCCCCCCGGACAGGAGAAGAAAATGAATCCTGCGGTGTTGGTAGCGGCTCAGGAAGCGGGAGTTGATGAGATTTATCGCGTAGGCGGGGCCCAGGCGATCGCGGCTTTGGCCTACGGTACGGAAACTATTCCGAAGGTGGATTTAATTACTGGGCCGGGGAACATTTACGTCACCCTGGCTAAAAAACTGGTTTACGGAACTGTGGGGATCGATTCTCTGGCTGGCCCGTCGGAGGTGCTGATCATAGCAGACGGTTCGGCGAATCCCGTGCACGTGGCTGCGGATATGTTGGCTCAAGCTGAACACGATTCGATGGCGTCGGCAATTTTGCTGACGGCGGATTCGGTGCTGGCGAGGAAAGTGGTGGCTGAGGTAGACAAACAGTTGGCCAATCACCCGCGCCGAACTTTAACAGAAAAGGCGATCGCCAACTACGGTTTAGTCGTAGTAGTTGACTCGCTCAAAGCGGCGGCGGAACTCTCTAATGAGTTTGCCCCGGAACACTTGGAATTGCAAGTTGCAGATCCTTGGGCTTTGCTCGAGCAAATTCGCCATGCTGGGGCGATTTTCTTGGGCTGCTCGACGCCGGAAGCTGTGGGCGATTATTTGGCTGGCCCGAATCACACTTTGCCGACTTCGGGGGCTCCGCGCTATGCTTCGCCGCTGGGTGTCGAAACTTTTATGAAGCATTCGAGTTTGATTCAATATTCGCCTGCTGCACTTAAGAAGGTGAGTAGGGCGATTAATGTTTTGGCCGAAGCAGAGGGGCTTCCTTCTCACGCTGATTCGGTGCGGCTGCGGACTGAAAATGAGGGAAAGGGTGAGTTCTAGATGGTAGATGGGAGATTGGCGATCGAGATTTAAGTAGATGAGCGGGAAAATACATAATTAGTCAAAAGCCAGTGAAACGAAGCAATTCGCTGGCGATTATACTAGCTTTACTTTCTGTGACAAGCGGCAAAGTTTATTTCCACCTACCTACTGACGCACTCCGGGCTTAAGAAACCCGGTTTCTTCAAGTATCTTGCTTAAATGACGCAATTATGTTAAGAAACCGGGTTTCTGCGTAAGTAATGATGGTGTTGGTGGGAAGCGCGAAATTGTCGAAAGTAGGCGACAACCAACGAGAAATTTAAAGTCTAATATCTGAAATTTAAAAGTGCATGGTGTATTCAGAGTTAGCGACTCAAGTATTGCAAGTTGTAGGGCAATTTCAGCTAGAACCGACGGCAAAGGTGATTTTAGTTCATGTTGTGAGTTCTGGTACGTCAGATTTTGACGCGGTTGCCGATCGACCTCACGCTCAGGGGGATGAGATTGCTTACCGAGAGGTGGAGAAGTTACTGCAATCTTATCAGGAAAAGTTGCCTTGCCAGAGCGATTTGGAAATTGTTTCGGGGGAGCCAGCGCCGGAAATTTGGCGTTTGGCTCATATTTATAAGGCGGATGTAATTGCGATCGGCTGTCGGGGTTTGACTGGTTTAAAGCCGATTTTGGAGGGTTCGATGAGTGCTGAGGTTGTGGCTGAGGCTCCTTGTTCGGTGTTGGTGGTGCGCGCGAGATGAGAGGGAAAACCGCATAACCGCTGCAATCGGTAGAGTAAATATTAACCCTATTGCTGCAATCCCTTACTGTGCAAATTCTGCTCGATGTGCTGCATGTCCTTCATATCCTCACCCGCAACTATCCCGTAAATTTCCGTGTAGATTTTCCCGTATTTAACCTTCTCTAAAGCTGACAGGATGATCAAGTCCTTGCGATCGAGTTCTGGTTTCAGGGTGACAAGAATGGATTCCAAAGTCCCATCCATTCGCCAGTCACTGGAATATTTAGCCACCTCCTTTCCCCGCCCCAGTAAGGTATGGCGCTGTAAGCAAAGCGGAGTCGAGCCATTAACTCGGAAATTGGCATCTATGGCATACAACTGTCCCTCAGAGTCTTCCAGCACGTCGAAGCCAATAACGCCGAAATAACCCTGTTCGTGAGCATATTTACCAATAGCGGCAATCATCTCAAAAAACCTACTCATGTCGGTTTCGCGGTAGTGAATCAGTCCCCCTAGATAGCTGCCCTCTGGAGTGACAAGTTGGCTCGTAGTGCCGATAAGCGTGATATTTCCCGTTTTGCTTACATAGAACTGCACGCAATAGTTCTGCACTTCATTCTTGACGAATTCCGAGATAATAATCGTATCCAGCAACTTAATATCGAGATATTTCCTCACTTCCTGCAAGCAGTAGTTCAGATCGCTGGCGCTTTTGATAATATAAGTGCCTTCTCCAGAAAGTCCGTGGGATGCTTTAATCAAGTACGGGAATTGCTCTGGTAACTGAATGCTTTCGAGATTGACTTCGTGCAGATTGTAACTTTCGTATTTCGGACATTGCACCCCTAATTCTGCTAGCGTTGCTTTGCTGAGTAAGTGGTAGTGGATGTCGGGATGGACGGCGTGTTTTTCGGGTTTGAGATTGTCAAATGGAAATAGAGTCAGGAGTTTGTCAAAGCGATCGCTGCGGCTGAGATCTTCGAGATAAGTTGAGCAGTCTATCATCTCCATACTGCTGTTGCTGAAGCCGAAATGCTCCCGCCAATAGTCAATCAGCGAGTTCGGCGGGTGATTAATCACAATTCCTGGGATGGCATCGCCTAACACTGCCAGATTTTTCCAAGGTTCCTTCTGGCCAATCTTGTCAAAAGAAGTTTTGGTGGCTTCACTGCTGCCGTCTTGAATAAAGTATTTTTCCCTGTTGGGGTAAGCAGCCCAACTGGCAGTTGCAGGGTAATTTAGGATGAACCCATAACGTGCATCTGTGATGTCTGGAGCAAACAAATCGGAAAGAGAATTACCCTGAAAGTAAGGAAAGTCGTATGCTGAGTTCATAGAAAGATCCAAGTCGAGTTTGAATTGAACTGTTTTCCCGGCAACTAAGTAGCTCGACATAATTAAAAGTAGGGTGGGCAATGCCCGCCCTACAAATTGAAAAAGTGTTTATTGATGTCCAGCTACTTAATACCTAGGAAACAAGATATTAGTTGCGGAATTTTATCTCTCTCCAACTAGAGAGAATGCAACCTCAATAATTTCAATGATGGGCGAGTTGTTCTTTCTTAGTGAACGCAGCCACCTTGTCCATTTCTTCGGTTCTATAAGCACAAGCCATGTCGGTTGAGTTATGCGCCCAGCCAACCCGCCCTTGAGGGTCTATGAGGATGCACCCAGCTTCTCCTGCCACCTTAGATGCCAGAGTCTCAATTGCCATCTTCGCTGCTTCGTCTGGGTGCTTGCCGGACGCTAGAATGTCGATCGCCGTCTTAGCTAGAACTACAGGCATAATCGACTCGCCATCGCCTGTGGTCGAGCAACCGCCCTGTTGATTCTCAGCAAACAAGCCTGAGCCGATAATGGCGCTGTCGCCGACGCGACCGGCGGGCTTATTCATAGTGCCGCCTGTTGAGGTACCGGCAACTAAGGTGCCACTACTGTCCAAAGCTACACAACCAACGGTATTGGGGCGGTCAATAACTTCTTTTTCCTCCTCCCACTCTTCCTGTTGCTCATCCGCGATTAAGTCTTCTTTTGCAGACATCTCGGCTCCATTTTCTGCTGCAAAATGTTCTGCGTGATCCGCTACTAAGAACATGGGTTTTTTATCCATAATCTTTCGCGCCACAGAGATGGGATGGCGCACGCCTTGAACATTTGCCAGCGCTCCCCAAGCTAATGAACCGCCTTCCATGATCGCTGCGTCTAGCTCTACCTCTCCCTGGTTGTTGAGAACCGATCCAAAGCCTGCGTTAAATGTCTGGTCAGCTTCCAGAACCCGGATAGCTGCCTCAACAGCTTCTGCTGCGGTACCCCCGTTTGTGAGCACTGCCCAACCAGCTTCGGCTGCTGCGGTACAGCCTGCATTGTTGGCTGCAACCTTCTCTTCTGAGATGGTTTTTGCTCCACCGTGAACAATAATGCTTAGTACCATAAATTTCCTTTTTTTAACCTTAAGCAATACTTAAAACTTACTTAATTTAATTAATTTTTAAAATCAACTATTAAGCAATTTCTAAGTATTTTACCGATCCTATTTGTACAGATTAGCAGTGTTTAATTTTGGCTTCTTCTATCTTCAGATGTAATTATTTTTGCCGAGGTTTGTGTTCCTTCCGACCTACCCATTTACGAATTCTTAATAAAACTATGGGCAAAGTTATGTCAATAGTGTGAGCCAATTTGGCTGCGAGTTAGTTAATAAAGTTGAAAGATTTAGGGAGTAAAGATGGGGTAAAACTTAAGGCGATGCACTACACATTAACAGGCAAAATGGGTAAACCTGAAGAATGAGACTTTGAGAGAAAATAAGTGCGATCGGCCTTCACATCACTCTGAGCCTTTCTGCTGACCCGCCAAAAACCCGCACAAAGCAGCAAATTAGCTGGTGGCCCCAACCAAATTCAGCCGTAGCAGCGGCACTCGCTTGCGAGCGCTAATTCGGCGGTACTGTTATTGCTGTGCGAAAATCGCGACTTTTACTGTTAACAACAGTTGCAATCTTTTGCTATTAAAACCGCAAGTAAAGGCAGATAAACGCATATGCAAATTACAAATTACCATTAATTAATTTAGCTTACTTTCCTGAAAGTAAGGTTGATTCTTGGTTCAGTCACTTGGGCTGCTTTCGGGATTTGGTGTTGCCAAAAATGCTGGGTTACTCCTTTCATCAGCAGGAAGCTTCCAGGAGTTAATTGAATTTCTAATTTCATTTCTTTTTGGTATTTGTGCCTGAGCATAAAACGACGAGTAGCCCCAAAACTTACAGAACCGATCGCTGGGTTTTCACCAAGTTCTGATTCATCATCACTGTGCCAAGCTACACTATCTTTGCCGTCGCGATATAGATTAAGCAACACGCTGTTAAACAATGTACCTGCTATTGCTTCTATTTTAGATTTGATTGTTATGAGGGTAGGTGTCCATAGATTAGGCTCCATTTTTATTTTGGAGTAAGTGTAAGATTTACCCGCATCTCCGTACCATGCGGTAAGTCGCGGTATAGCGACTTGCTTGCCAAAAAGCAGAGTCACCTCTTGCTTCCAATTAATAGTGCCGTACAATTCCGCAAATATCTCGTTGCTCTCATTTTTATTGAAGAAGTCGCGGTACATGATTATTTCGGCATCAGGCAGAGATAATTGCTGACCATGCTTCTGGCTTTCTGCTTTTGGCTCTTCCCACAATGAAAGTTGAGTATACATAAATCTGCTCGCTGATTACCTTTTACTGAAATTTATAAATATACAGTTGTTGACACAAGCACTGCCCAGCTTTACCATTAATCATGTAAAGCTAATTTTAGCATTTTCATAAGACAAGGATAATTACTTTTTGTAACCTACATAAATTTGTATGTATTCACCAACCAAGTCCTGAATCGGGATTTAAGATGAGACTGGTGTCACTTAGTTATGTACTATGAATTGCTTTCAAATAATTAAATCTGTTCTTGATGAAGCTTATGTCCAAATTCCAGGAGATGAAGCTAAAAAGGATGAGGTAATTAATGACGCACTAGAATACCTGCGAGGAGAATATTGTCACCTATCGCAGGAATGTAACATAGATTATAGCGATCCGACGACTAGGTTTGCTTATATTTAGGCCTACGTAACATCCCATTCTAATTTGGTGTGTAGTATTTTTGAGCAAAATACAGTTTTAGGTAATCTTTTTGACAACCAAAAAGTCAAGGTAGCTTGTATTGGAGGAGGACCAGGCAGCGATTTCTTGGGAATCCTCAAATACTTGATGACGAACAAAAAGTCACCGACAATAAAGTTTCAACTCTGCGATCGGGAGAAAAGCTGGGGAGAATCTTGGAGTGACGTTGAGGACAAAGTAGAAGACCTCGAATTTCGCATATCAACTTCTTATATGCCACTAGATGTCACTAAACGTGATGACTGGGAATCTCACATAAAGTATTTTCAGTCAGACCTTTTTACAATGATTTACTTTATGTCAGAAGTATTTAGCCTACGGGACTCAGCCGAGGAATACTTTGCTCACTTATTTAATGAGGCCAAAATCGGCTCACTTTTCTTGTTTATTGATAACAATAGCTCCGACTTTTATAATTGGTTAGACGAGTTGGCTGAAAATCATAAAATAGACATACTAAGCAGTAAAGAAACTTACCTAAAAGTGCCTTTTGATGAGGAGAAGTCAGATTTAGGACAATATTTGACCAAATTTTCCCCTCCCAAACTTACAGCTAATGTTGCATACCGAATTGGGCGAAAAGTCTAGGATATGTTCCGGTATGTTTTTACACAGGGACATAAGTTTAGATAATGCCAGAAAAATTCGGTTACTCTTGCTTTTGCCCTCCTTGCCCGCGATCGCTGCTTTGATGGATCTTGACCTAATCCTAGTCCTCAATGAAGCGATCGGCCTTCACATCAGTTTGGGTTTTTCCCTTTCCGGGCCACAAACTCCCGCAGTGGCAGCAAACTCGCCGTTTGCCCTAAATTCAGCGCTAGCAGCGACACTCACTCCAACCGAGACAGCACCCAACCGTCGCCCCCATACCACTGGTGAAATCCGTCAATTCCCAGGCTCAACAACAGCCGCAGACAATTCTGCTCAGCAATATCCCGGTGGGGCGATTCCCTGTGCATAGTCAACGAATTTGACTTGCCGCAAAATATTACGGAAAAGTTCGGCAGGGGTAGGATAGTCTTCTTTGAGTAATTTCAGGATCAGCGGTTGGTTATCCTCTTCTCTGATTCCCCGATAGACCAGGGAATTGGCACTTTCGTAAATTTGGGCTAAAACTTTAATTCCAGGCAGTCTAATCATGTTTGGCTCTCCATCTTTGGTACTCATGAATCTTACTGGTGATGGTCAGCGACTGCTGATAGTACTCAATCACTTTGCCATAGTTGCCCAAGGAAGCGTAAACATTTCGCAGATTACCAATGCTGCCCTCTCACCTTGGCGGTCTTAATTTTTCGGTAGATAATCAAGGTCTGTTGACAAGACTCAAGGCTTCTTGAAATTGACTTGTCTGACCCTACTGAATTCTTCCCTCCGATAACTTAGTATCGCAGCCAACAGGCTAGTATTTTTTCTAATATTCCTCTAAGGATAGCCGAGATGCTTGCGGATAGTATTGAGACTGACTCCTTCATTAACCAGTTCGGTCGCGTGTGCGTGTCTCAATTCATGGATGGTACAGCCTATGCCTGCCTGGGCACAATAACCAGCTCACTTTTCCTGAACCGATTGATAACCTAATAAGCCACCCCTTCCATTCTTTCAGGGCAAACGTATCTAAACCTCCCTGAATCGCACTATTTCTGTTTGAGCACCACCAATGTAATGTCATCAAACACTTTTTGAGAGCCAATATGCCGTCGTACATCGTCTATCACCGCTTGTTTGATTCCTTCTGCGGATAGCTCCCAGTGGCGACTGGCTACTTCACATAACCGTTCCAGTCCATATTGCTTGCGATTGATGTCGTAAGCTTCTGTAATTCCATCGGTGTATAACACCACCACATCTCCTGGATTGAGTTGCACTTGTTCTGAGGCGATAAAGTCAGCAATTTCCTCATCCAACCCAATCGGCAAACCAAGATCCATCGTATCAATCCGCTCAACTCGACCCCCAGAACGTACCACAATTATTTCCTCATGCTGACCACTCAAACGCAGGGTACCATTTTGGTAATCCAGGAGAGCAAGTGTTAAATTTTTATCGGGATTAACTCGTTGAGCATTGCCGTAAATGGTGCGGTTGAGAATATCCAAAAATTGCACTGGATCGGTTTGATTACTTTCTTGTAGAGTTCTGACGGCGGTTTGCGCCATCAACATCAACACGCCACTTTCTAATCCATGTCCAGTGACATCCCCAATGCCAATTTTGACTTGTCCCTTGTGTTGGAGTACGTCGTAATAGTCGCCGCCAACTTCATCAGCAGGTTCCATAAATCCGGCAATTTCTAGCCCTTCAATCGCTTCTAATTCTTCCGGTTTGGGGAGAATCATTTGCTGCAATTGTTTGGTTACTTCTAGCTCGGCTCTCATTCGCAGATTTTCGGCTTTGAGGCGTTCGTTAAGAGCGGTAATTTCTGCATTAGCTTCAGCGAGTTGAGCGGTACGTTCTTTAACTTTATCTTCTAGGGTTTGATAGAGTCGAGCATTTTCTATGGAGATAGCTGCTTGTCCAGATAACACTTTTAATAGTTCCACTCTTTCTGGCGTAAAAGCTCCTGCTGTCAGATTGTTTTCTAGATAAACAATACTGACAATTTGAGATTGGTTAATTAGCGGCACGCAGAGAATTGATTTGGGCTGATTTTCTTGGATGTAGGGGTCGTTAGTAAATTGTCCCTCTCGAACAGCGTCATCCAGTACCACGCTTTCTTGAGTACGAGCCACATAATTAACAATTGCTTCGGAAAGTTCCTGACAATTTTCAACTAAAATTGACTGCAATACGGTGACTTGTTCGGAATTTATGGCCGCTATTGCACTATCATCCGAGGCTTCGCTAACAGCTTCAATTAACAGCTTTCCCTGGCTTGATAAAATTAAATAGCCTCTTTGCGCCCCTGCACTTTCAATCAAAATTTTCATCAAGCTAGACAGTAACTTATCCAGCACAATTTCTCCAGAAATTGCCTGAGAAGCCTTCATTACTGTGGTGATATCTAAGTTATTTCCCGAACCAGTGGTCGTCACTGTTGCGGTATTTTTAGTGTTTTTATATCCCGGTTGAATTGATATCAATAACTGGGGATATCGCGTTTCTAAATCTGTTACCTTAGCAGTGGCTCCCCATTGAACATAACAATAATATGCCTCAATCATGTAGAGTTGGGCAAATTTTTCTTTACCCCATTCTAAATAAAATTTTGCTGCGAGTTCGTTGGCAAGGGCTTCTTCGTTGAGAAATTGATTTTCTTTAGCTCCAGCAATGGCGCGATCGTACATTTCAATCGCCTCAGCTTTATTGCCCAAAACTCGATGTTTTTCGGCCTCAACCAAATACCATTTATGTAGATGATTCATCGGAGCATTTTGCGCCCACTGTTGCAGAGTCGTTTGATGGGCTTGGGCCTGAGTAATAATTTCAGCTTGCTCGGTTTCTGGCTGTGTGGGTAAGAGTGCCAAGTATGTTAGGGCTGCATAAAAATGGAAAGCGGCAACAAAAATCAATCCCGATAATGCCATCAAATACCGCTTGGCTTGGCAAATATGGTTTAAGGCAGCCGGATAATTGCCCGATAAATAGGCAAGCAGCAGTTTGGAGATGTATACATCAGCGATCGCGGTGAGCTCATTGTCCTGATGGTGCTTAGGAATCATCACCGTTTCATCGTAGGCAGTTCCGATTAAACAATCCGACAGAATACGGGGTTGCCTCAAATTCTGCACCGTCTGCTGTTTCATATCCAAAAAAATCTGAGCAGAATATTGTTTCAACTGCGCCATGTCAGCCCTGTAATCTGCTAGTTCGGGTTCCCAAGTCTCTAGTTCTACCCCACCCAAAAATTTGGCGTGAAAGTAATTGATTATGCTGTAGCCAGCGTAACCCAAATCGCCAATTTCCATCCCAACCGTATAGCCATCTTTCAGGGTTAATATCGCGGCTCTTATAGCTTCCTGATGATGCTGCATAAAAGCCCCAAACAGCATCAGAATGATGGAATTGAATTCCCGTGAAGTGAACCTCTCCTGCAACCTTAGTGCCAATCGACCAAAGCCATAGCCTGTTTCTACCTCTCCCAAAAAACCACACAACACCATACCGTGAATTGCATACCCCACGCTTGATGCGGGTGCATTCCCAAAGGAGAGCGATAAACTCACCATCGTGGAGCTAAGCAGGGGCAGCAAACCGGGCATTCCCATGAAAATCGGTCCCGGTAACATTCTTAACAGTTGCATGGCTGCTTGAGTCTGGGGATTTGTCATCAAAGGCAGATCCGCCAGTTCATCAATCTGTTTCTCGTGGAGCTGGCTGTTCAGGGTTTGTAGCGCTTTGCCAATCAAGGCTTCGTCAGGTTCGGTGGGGAGATCGATTCCCAATAGTTGCAGGGCCTCTCTACCGACTGCGATCGCCTCCAACATCTTGCCCTGGGCTGTCTGGGCGGCGATTAAAATTTCGTAAATTTTAATTTTGTCTAAAATCGTCTTAGCTTCTTGCAACACCAGCGCTGCTTTGTGTTCCATGCCCTCAAGGTCAGCATTCAAATAGGCGGCTTCGGCAGCAGCAATATAGAGATTCAAGGTCAACTCATACTGACTTTGCCAGCAGTTGGCCCTCAACAGTTCAATCCCTGTTTGCAGATAGACCATTGCCGCTGCGTAGGCGGTAGAACTTCTTGCCTTACCTCCCGCTTCTAAATTGAGTAGGGCTAAGGCTTCTCGTTCGCTTAACTGATTGATTAACTCAATTCCTTGATTTAAATGCCCCACAATATCAAACAGTTTTTCCTCTCTTTCTATGTCCGAATACTTTTGTAGGAGTAACTGTCCAATTTTGAGATGAGTGGCTTGTTTTTGGTTTTCGGGTATTAGGGAATAAGCGGCTTGCTGGACGCGATCGTGCAGGAACTTGTAAGTTGGATTAGCAACAGACTCAGGAGGGGATGGAGCATCTGCTTGAATGAAATTATAGCCTTCGGTAATCACTAAAATGAGTCCTTCTTGCAAGGCTTTCCACAGCGCTGATGCCGTTTGTTCGGGTAGTTCTTCATTGACTATTGCCAATGTATCTAAATCAAATTGCGCCCCAATGCACGCGGCAAGTTTGAGAACATTCTGAGTTTGTTTGGGCAACTTCTGCAATTGCGCCGCCATAAACTCCACTACATCCGAGGCATGAGTCAGTCTAGCTTGAGCAATATCGCACTGCCAATGTCGTACATTCCAGTTAAAGCTAATTTGACCATCTTCATGCAGCGCCTTGAGGAATTGAGTAGAGAAAAAGGGATTACCTTTTGTTTTTTGATAAACCAATTCTGTCAAGGGTTGAGCTAAAGATAAATTACAAATCAGCGTATCTGCTACTAACTGATTCATATCTGCTAAACTCAACGGTTGCAGCGTAATATTATTTACTACTGCCCCAGACTTAACAATCTCATTCACCGTCAACATAAACGGATGAGTAGGTGACACCTCATTATCCCGATAAGCACCGAATACTAACAGATGCCCCTCATCCTCCATCAACAGTTGTAGCAATTTCAGAGATGCCGAATCCGCCCACTGCAAATCATCTAAAAACATCACTAATGGATGTTCTGCTGTAGTAAATACTTGCACAAATTTCTGCATCAGCAGATTGAAGCGATTTTGTGCTGCACTCCCCGACAGTTCTAGTGCAGCCGGTTGAGCGCCAATGATGCGTTCTAACTCAGGAATCACCTCAATCAGCACTTGCCCGCTATCGCCTACTGCTGTCAAAATCAGGCTTTTCCATGTTTGTAACTGAGCGTCACTTTCTGATAATAATTGCCCCATCAATTCACGAAATGCTTGCACAAATGCGCTGAATGGAATATTGCGCCCAAATTGGTCGTATTTGCCTTTAATAAAATAGCCACGCTGTCTGGCGATCGGCTTGTGGACTTCGTTCACTACTGCGGTTTTACCAATGCCCGATAAGCCAGCGACTAGCATCATTTCGGTACTACCTCTACTGACTCGTTCAAAGGCTGCTAATAGATTAATAACTTCAGTTTCCCTGCCGTATAGTTTTTCGGGAATTAGGAAACGGTCTGTAATATCCCGCGTTCCCAAGGCAAACGTCTCAATATTACCTGTTGCTTGTAATTGAAAAAGACAAGTTTCTAAATCCTGCTTGATTCCCCTGGCATTTTGATAGCGGTTTTCGGCATTCTTCGCCATCAGCTTGCTGACAATTTGAGACACAATTAATGGAATTTCTGGTTCTATTTCGTGCAGAGGAACTGGTTGTCTAGCAATGTGGCAGTGAACCAACTCTAAAGCATCTTCTGTTTCAAAAGGCAGTTTCCCCGTCAGCAACTCGTAAAATGTAACGCCGAGCGAGTAAAAGTCAGTACGGTAATCGAGAGTGCGATTCATCCTGCCAGTTTGTTCTGGTGAGATGTAAGCAAGGGTTCCTTCAATAACTCCGGGGTTTTTCAGTATCGGTGTTTCTCTGGTTAGCTGAGTGGAAATGCCAAAATCAATAATTTTTAATTGTTCTGTTTCCGGGTTGTAAACAATATTCGAGGGGTTAATATCTTTGTGGATGATGTTGGCGCTGTGAATTTGCCCTAAAATTTCAGTGGTGGCAATAGCGAGGAGCAAAAATTCCTGCAGACTGAACTTTCGTTGCTGCATCCAAATTGTCAAGGATTCGCCGCCAAAGTCCTCTACAAACATCACGAGGCTGTTTTGGTATTTTTGCAAGTCATAAACCTGCACGGCTCCTGCCTCTTTTAGCTCTTGGGTGATGCGATATTCGGTGCGGTAGCGCACCAATTCTTGAGGTGTGGGGTAGTTTTCTTTGAGCAGTTTGAGGATAATCGGCTGGTTATCTGCTTCCCGAATGGCTCGGTAAACCAGAGAGCTGGCACTTTCGTAAACAACCGTCTGGGCGGCAACGCCTGGAATAGAGAGCATATTGATTTTTATGGTAAAAATTAATGCTAAGTCAAAATGCACCAGCTTTGTGTATAGAGTAGCGCGTTAGAAAGGAAAAAATTTAGTTTTTGTAACAAATGTTTAGTTTTTCCAGTAGCAGCCTGCAAATACTTTGTGGTAGCCCCGATTGCGCTTGCCTAGTGGGTAGGCTGCCTCAGCAGTAGCTCGCACTTTTGTTTTGATTTTCAGCCCACATTACGCAGCCTGGGGTGTTACACAGCATAATTACGCAGAAAACTCTCTTTTTAAAGTAATAAAGTATGCCTTTAAAAAGTTTTTTGTCAGCCAATGTACAGTTTAAAGCTATAAATTATAGCTTTATTGCTGGCTAAAAATAAGTAAAAGCCGATCTTGACATTTGAGGGTGCAGAATTTGGGTTTCAGGTATAGCAACCGCCCTGATGGTGACGACCTTCTTAATCGCTAAGTCTACGCCGCAGTTGACCGCACTGAGCAGCCAATACCTTAAAGTTATAATTGTCCGATACCTGCTCTGCCAGCCCAAAGCTAATGAAACTAGCCTTCTTTTCTATACAGGGTGCTGCAATGCTAGCGATCGCAGCCACTATTGTGAGTACAGCGGTGGTACAAGCACAACCCATTGTTCCCGCACCCGATCGCACTGGCACTACTGTCACGCCTAGCGGCGAGCGCTTGAATATTACAGGCGGCCAAACTTCTAGAGATGGAGCGAATCTTTTCCACAGTTTTCAACAGTTTGGGCTTAGCGAAGGGCAGATTGCTAATTTTATCTCTAATCCCGCTATTCGCAACATCTTAGGACGGGTAGTAGGTGGCAATCCTTCTATTATTAATGGTTTAATTCAAGTAAGTGGCGGCAATTCCAACCTGTTTTTAATAAATCCTTCGGGCATTATTTTTGGTCCTAATGCTAGCTTGAATCTTCCGGCTGCTTTTACAGCTACTACTGCTACTAACATCGGTTTTGATTCGGGTTTGTTCAATGTGGCTGGAGCAAACGATTACAGTACGCTGATAGGAACTCCGAACACTTTTTACATTAATCTCAGCCAACCGGGAAGTATTATTAATGCAGGTAATTTAGCAGTATCGCCTGGACAAAGTATAACTTTAATTGGCGGCACAGTCGTCAGCACGGGTTCCCTGAATGCTCGCCAAGGTAATATTATTGTCGCTGCTGTCCCCGGTAAAAATGCTGTTCGTATTAGTCAAGAAGGGCATTTATTAAGCTTAGAAATCGGGGCGGTTGGCGGGGGATTGTTGGCACAGAATGGGCAATTATCTCTGCCTTTGTCTCTTCCGCAATTGCTTGCGGGCGCAGGTGGGAACTCTGCTACTGGCGTCTCCGTTAACGGTGCAGGAGAAGTGGTTTTGACGGCGGGTTTGAGGGTGGAAAGCGGGGATGTGGCGATCGCTAGTTCTACTGTTAATAGTCAGAATGCTACACTCTCGGCAGCACGTAATCTCACTTTGGTAGAAAGCCAGCTACTTACTGAGAACAACTTGTATCTGTTGGCAGGAGATACGGTGCGGGTGCGGGATGGAAGTGATCCTTTCAGGGCGATCGCGGGTGGCAATCTTACTATACAAGGTAATCAAAATATTGATATCTTCGCGCTAAATTACCCAAACCCTGCATTCCAATCCGCAGGGGATATCACATTATTGAGCAATGGCAATGTTTCCGGTGATGCTCACTTCGCTGCGCGTGGTAATTTTGCTATTCTCACATTGTCTGGCAACGGCGGCAGTTTTGTGAGTTTGTACGACCCGATTATTAGCTCGGATGGAGATGTGAGATTTGGGGATTATACTGGAACCTCACTTAAGGTGGAAGCAAAAGGCGCGATCGCGGCGGGAGATATTACCATCACTGGGCCAGATACTACTTTGTCAGGTTCCGCAGATCCAGATGCGGCGGTGCTTTCAGGTAGTGCAGCTTTAATTCTGCGATCGGGCGTTTCGACTCTGGCGAATGCTGCGAATCTGCCGCCGAATGTCACCGCAGGGGAGACATTTTTTGCTTCTCCGGGTGTTGCTTCGGGCAATAGCATCGGAGTGGGAGCGATTTCGACAGCAGGCGGGCCTGTGATTTTGGAGTCGGGAGGGGACATTGCGCTGGATGCGATCGGCACTTCTGGGGGTAATATTACTCTCAAAGCTGCCAGCGACATCGCCGTTACAGGCACTCTTCAGTCTACTGGCGGCACTATTGACCTGACGGCTGGCAATCTTCTCACAGTCAGCGGCACTTTTATAGATAGTAGCGGTGTAAATGTGAGCATTTCCAGCGCTAATGGCACAAGTGGCGGCGCGATTACTATTCGCCACGCGGGGAGCACTACTACACCTTTTATTGTCGGCGATGCGACAACGAATGGGACGACGGGAGCCATTACGTCAGGTTCCGAGACAATTTCGCCAGAGTTTGCGGTGCCGGTGCCGCCTAGCACTTACACTCAGGGCAATATTACGATCGTTACTTCCGCGCCATCGCCAACATCGGAACCGACACCAACGCCGGAACCCACACCGACACCGACGCCGGAACCGGAACCAACGCCATCTCCAACACCGGAACCAACACCACAACCGACACCATCTCCAACACCGGAACCAACACCACAACCGACACCATCTCCAATCCCACAACCAACGCCGGAACCGACACCACAACCGACACCATCTCCAATCCCACAACCAACGCCGGAACCGACACCACAACCGACACCATCTCCAATCCCACAACCAACGCCGGAACCAACGCCGGAACCGACACCATCTCCAACACCATCTCCAACCCCACCACCAACACCATCTCCAACACCACCACCAACACCGGAACCCGCGCCATCTCCAATATCAGAACAAACGACATTACCGGATATCTCTATTACCAACGCGATCGCCCAATCTGACAACCTGAATATCATTAATAGAATTGAATCTCTTTTTAACTACAGATCCGATTGGGTAAGCGAAGTTGTCCAAACGGCATCGCCTCTAAATAGAGTGAGCCCCAGCGATATAACACGACTAATCGATAGAGGCGAGATCTCTCAAGCCACTTTGTTTATGGATATCTTCTATAGCCAACAAGTGGGGTCATACATTAACCAGGAAATCAGGCGCGATTTGCAATCTTTTACGGCCATACAGCAAAGAACTACAGCGATCGGCAACCAAACTGGTAAAAAACCAGCCATTATTTACGCCTTAGCCCGCCCTGAACAATTAGACCTGATCATTGTCCCCCCTAAGGGCCTCCCAATTCATAAAAGCATCCCCGCAGCTAAGCGCGAAACTTTGATGCAAGTCGTCGCCCGCTTCAGGTCTGAACTTCTTAATCCCATAAAACTCAATACTCAGAGCTATTTGCCAGCATCCCAACAACTTTACCAGTGGATAATTGCGCCCTTAGAAGCTGATTTGAAAGCTCAGGGCATCGATACGCTAGTTTTTAGTATGGATGCGGGGTTGCGATCGCTCCCCTTAGCCGCCCTCCATGACGGTTCTCAATTTCTAGTAGAAAAATACAGCATTGGACTCATTCCCAGCGTCAACTTAACCGATACTAATTATGAAAGTGTTAAAAATGCTGAAGTTTTAGCAATGGGAGCCTCCCAATTTACCAATAACCAACCCTTGCCAGCAGTGCCTGCAGAACTTAACGCTATTGCCTCAGAATGGAAAGGGGAATCTTTCCTTAATCAAACCTTTACTCTCAATAATCTTCAATCGCAGCGCAATGACAGACCCTATCGAATTATTCACCTCGCCACTCACGGAGAATTTAAGCCAGGAGCACCGAGCAATTCTTATATTCAGTTATCGGATAGAAGGTTAACACTCGATCGCGTTCGCGAACTAGGGTGGAATCAGCCGCCTAAAGTTGAGCTATTGGTGTTGAGCGCTTGTAAAACTGCTGTGGGTGATAATGACGCTGAATTAGGCTTTGCGGGGCTAGCTGTGCAAGCGGGGGTGAAGTCAGTTTTGGCGAGTCTTTGGTACGTCAGCGATGAAGGTACTTTAGGGTTAATGGCTGAATTTTACCATGAGTTAAAAGTCGCGCCTATTAAAGCCGAAGCCTTACGGCAGGCTCAAATCGCCATGCTCAAAGGTCAAGTTCGCATTGAAAATGGCCGTTTAATTTTGTCTAACTTAAATAAGGAGTTAGAATTGCCACCAGAATTAGCTAAACTAGGTAATGAAAACCTTTCCCATCCTTATTATTGGTCGGGCTTTACAATGATTGGAAGTCCTTGGTAAGGTATAAAGGTGATTGCAATTGCTTCTTGACTCGCGACAGAAAAGTGCTTTGTTATTCGTAATGACATAGTAGTAAGTGCATAAATACTAACAATATCATTGCGAACGAAGCGAAGCAATCGCAAGGACTGATGGAATCACTAGCATCTGATTGCTAGTGATTCTCTAAATGCTTGTTGAATGAACAATCTAACAACTTAAAATTAAATAGGATGAAAATGATACACCAAGAATTGGTTTCAATTATAGTTTTTATTGACTCAAATGTTGAAGATTATCAGAGTTTAATTAGCGGCGTTTCCCCAAATGCTGAAGTAATTATCCTAGATGAAACGCTCGATGGGATTGAGCAAATCACCGAAAGGTTAGCAATTGAACAAAATATAGAAGCAATTCACATCATCTCTCACGGCAGTCCAGGTGAAGTACAACTCGGTGCAAATACACTCAACAGCAGCAACATAGAAAGCTTCGCCCCTGGACTCCAACAGTGGCGCAAAGCATTAATTCCCGGTGCCGATATTCTCCTCTACGGGTGTAATGTCGCCGCCGATGTATCGGTGACAACTGACATCGACTACATCCGCCACATCAGCCAAGGGTTAAAACCCCTGTCTCATAGCTTAAGTCGGTTAAAACCGACTCAAGACAATCAAGACAATTCACTTATTGGGTCCTCTCTCGATGACTTTCGCTATCAGACGGGGGTCAAAGCCCCCGTCCAGTCTGGTGTTAATCCCACAAAACCTCACCAATTCCTCGAACGCCTGAGTGAATTAACCGGTGCCGACATCGCCGCCTCTGCCAACCTTACAGGCAATGCCGCACTGGGTGGAGACTGGGAACTGGAAGTACAAATAGGCATCATTGAAACGCCAATCCCATTTAACGCCAACACCCTCAAAACCTACAGCGGCGTGCTAGGCTTCGCCACCAAAGTTGACTTCCCTACTGGCAGTAGTTACTCCGTCTCCGTCAGCCTCGGCGACATCAACGGCGACGGGAAACCCGACTTAGCTGTGGCGAACATCGGCAGCAACACCGTCTCCATCCTGCTCAACACCACCACTACCGGAGCCACCACCCCCACTTTCGCCCCCCAAGCCACCTTCCCTACTGGCACTGGCCCCGTCTCCGTCAGCATCGGTGACATCAACGGCGACGGGAAACCCGACTTAGCTGTGGTGAACCGCAACAACAACAGCGCCTCGGTTCTGCTCAACACCACCGCCACCGGAGCCACGGTTGCCAGTTTCGCCACCCAAGCCGTCTTCACTACTGGCGCTAATCCCCTCTCCAGCAGCCTTGATGATTTTAACGGCGATGGGAAACTAGACTTGGCTTTAGCGATCAGATTCAGCAACGCAGCCTCAGTTCTGCTCAACACCACTGCCACCGGAGCCACCACTGCCAGTTTCGCCCCCCTAGCCAACTTCGGTACTGGCTCTGAGCCCTACTCCGTCAGCATCGGCGACTTCAACGGCGACGGGAAACCAGACTTAGCTTCAGCGAACTTCAACAGCAACAGCGCCTCGGTTCTGCTCAACACCACCACTACCGGAGCCACCACTGCCAGTTTTGCTCCCCAAGCCGCCTTCGCTACTGGCAGTCGCCCCAACCACATCAGCATGGGCGACTTCAACGGCGACGGGAAACCAGACTTAGCTGTGGCGAACGCGAATAGCAACAGCGCCTCCATCCTGCTCAACACCACCACTACCGGAGCCACCACTGCCAGTTTTGCTCCCCAACCCGCCTTCGCTACTGGCGCTGGGCCCAGCTCCGTCAGCATCGGCGACATCAATGGGGACGGGAAACCTGACTTAGCTGTGGCGAACGCGAATAGCAACAGCGCTTCCATCCTGCTCAACACCACCGCCACAGGAGCCACCACCCCCACCTTCGCCACCCCAGTCCCCTTCCCTACTGGCAATAACCCGTTCTCCATCAGCATCGACGACATCAACGGGGACGGGAAACCTGACTTAGCTGTGGCGAACCGCAACGACAACAGCGTTTCCATCCTGCTCAACACCACCCCCAAAGTTACTGCTGTCACCGCCACCACCGCTGACGGCAGCTACGGTGTCGGTTCTACTATCAATATCACCGTCACCTTCGATGCTGCTGTCAACGTAGAAACCACCGGTGGCACACCCCGACTGCAACTAGAAACAGGCACAACTGACCAATTTGCCAGTTATACCAGTGGTAGTGGCACTACAGCCCTCACCTTCAACTATGTAGTGCAAGCAGGAGACACCTCCGGTGACTTAGAATACCTCCCCACTAACGCCCTCACCCTCAACGGCGGCACAATTAAAGAAACTGTTGCTACAGCCTTTGACGCTTTCTTAACTCTCCCCGCTACCGCCTCAGCTAACTCTCTCGGCGGTAGTAAAGCGATAGTTATTGATACCCTTGCACCCACCATCGCCAGCGTCACCTCTACCACCACTGACGGC
>JACJNY010000079.1 GCA_014695295.1 Microcoleus sp. FACHB-61
GTTTTCAAAATTAGCTGTTTAATCTCCTCCTTCTTGAGTTGTTGAGCAACAGCTTGCCTGATCTTAAAAGGCAGCTACTTTTAGCTGAACTCATTTTTTAGTCTAAACTACAGTAATAACTAAAAGCTAACAACAGTATATTGCGCGTCAAACCATTTTTTGCTAGGTCTTGTGCACGGGCGTTCAGAAACCTGGTTTTTTACGAAAATACTGCGTTGTGACCCGCAGATTCGGTAAAAAACCAGGTTTCTCTGTCGGAGTGCGTAAGTCCCGATCGTGTTCTTTGAGTAAAGGTGAGATATTCGGTGAAAGGACAAAGCAGTGCTGTGTTTCTACAGCAGGCAATTGAGAATCGACAAATATTTAAACAGAGACGAAATCTTCAGGGCCGATGAGATTGGGAGCAACGGCTGTCAAAGAAGCTAAAACTTCACCGCTGCTGGCTACTCTAATTAATGTGCCGTTACTTCCAGAGGAAATTGATAGTTGTCCGAAGGTCAAGCCGTTGATTAATTGCACTGTATCTTGACCGTTAGCGAAATCAGAGATGGTATCAATTCCCAATCCCGTACCTAAAACAAATACATCGTTGCCCGCGCCGCCGACTAGAATATCGTTTCCCAAACCGCCGTTGAGGGTGTCAAAACCTTTGCCGCCAGACAGGTTGTCGCTGCCACCACCCCCGACAAGGATATCGCTGCCTTGTCTGCCGGTGAGTGCGTCATCGCCGTCTAAACCGCTGATATTATCGCTGCCGGGAGTGCCGGTCAGGTTGTCGTTGCCGGGAGTGCCGTTGATGCTACTTGGAGAGTTATTGATGCCACCTGGAGTGTTGGTTAAGTCAGCAACAAAGATGTCCTCGCTATTGTTAGTGTCCCCCGGCACGAGGTTGGAGGCATCAGATGAAAACGCCACAAACCCCCCGTCGCCGAAGATGGAGGCAATACCGAAGGAATTATTGTTCCCCTGATTCCCTTCCCCTGAAACAGACACGCGAGTAGTGGTATTGGTTGACAAGTTGCGCACGAAGATGTCGCGGCTATTGTTAGTGTCTCCCGGCACGAGGTTGGAGGCATCAGAAGTAAACGCCACAAACCGCCCGTCACCGGAGATGGAGGCAAGGTTCCAGGAATTGTTGTTCGCCTGATTGCCTGCTGAGTCAACAGACACGCGGGTGGTGGTATTGGTTGACAAGTCGCGCACGAAGAAGTCGCGGCTATTGTTAGTGTCGCCTGGCACGAGGTTGAAGGCATCAGATAGAAAAGCGACAAACCGCCCGTCGGCGGAGATGGAGGCGAGCGCGGAAATGCCCCTCGCCTGATTGCCTGCTGAGTCAACAGAGACGCGGGTGGTGGTATTGGCGATCGTGTCGCGCACGAAGACATCAATGTTATTGTTAGTGTCCCCCGGCACGAGGTTGGAGGCCTCAGATTGAAACGCCACAAACCTCCCGTTAGCGGAGATGGAGGGAATAAAGGAGCGACCGTTCCCCGAATTGCCTGCTGAGTCAACAGAGACGCGGGTGGTGGTATTGGTTAATAAGTCGCGCACGAAGATGTCTTCGTTATCGTTAGTGTCCCCCGGCACGAGGTTGGAGGCCTGAGATTGAAACGCCACAAACCTCCCGTTGGCGGAGATGGAGGGGACGTAGGAAACGTCGTTCGCCTGATTGCCTGCTGAGTCAACAGAGACGCGGGTGGTGGTATTGGCGATCGTGTCGCGCACGAAGACATCAATGTTATTGTTAGTGTCCCCCGGCACGAGGTTGGTGGCATCAGAAGTAAACGCCACAAACCTTCCGTCAGCAGAGATGGAGGGGTCGTAGGATATCTCGTTCCCCGAATTGCCTGCTGAGTCAACAGAGACGCGGGTGGTGGTGTTGGTTAATAAGTCGCGGACGAAGACATCCAAGTTATTGTTAGTATCCCCCGGTACGAGGTTGGAAGCATCAGAAGTAAACGCCACAAACCTCCCGTTGGCTGAGATGGAGGGAAAAAGGGAGCGACCGATCGCCTGATTGCCTGCTGAGTCTACAGAGACACGAGTAATAGTCATAAGTCCTCACACTAAAATTGCAAATTTGGTAAATTGACGAGTGTTCGATCGCCCGAAGCTTCTGACAAAACAGATTCGCGCGGTTGTAGGGCGATCGACTAATGTTTCTGAATAGACTTCTCCAAAAATTATATTATTGTGGAACAGGCATCCTGCCTGTTCAAGACTTGCATTTCTGAAGAGGTCTAATAGTTGCTGCCTATTTTTCCTAGGCTATTATCTCATTTGCGTTTGCTGTTGAAGTCAAAATTTCCTCCACTTGAGCCGGAGTTAGATTCGGATTTGCATTCAAAACTAAAGCCGCTACACCCGCTACGTGAGGGGCTGCCATTGACGTGCCGGTTTTCTTGTTGTAGGTGTTATAAGGAGTTGTAGAAACAACATCTACTCCCGGTGCAACTATGTAATCCAAAGGTTTAGAACCTGCACGGTTAGAGAAGTCAGCCATCTTGCTATTTCTATCTATTCCTCCGACAGCAATTCCGAAGCGATCGGCATTTCTAGCTGGATAATCTGGTTGGCTGGAATAATCATTTCCTGCTGACATGACGACAACAGAGCCTTTGCTATTTGCATACTGAACTGCGTCCTCAATTACCTTGGAAGATAACCGATAATCGCCCAAGCTGATGTTAATTACATTGGCTCCATTATTAGCAGCATAGCGAATTCCTTCTGCAATACTATTGATGTTCGAGTTATACCGGTCCGACACCTTGACAGGCATAATCTTGGCATTGGGGGCAACTCCTGTGATGTGAAAACCATTGCGTTCGGCCGCGATCGCGCCTGCTACGTGAGTCCCGTGACCGAGCCAATCCATTGGGTTGTTGTCGTTCAACGCAAAATCCCAACCCCGGATATCATCTACATATCCATTGCGATCGTCGTCAATTTGGTTATTGGGAATCTCATCCGCGTTTTGCCAAATATTGGCATCTAAATCGAGATGGTTGTAGTCAACACCGCTATCCACGACAGCTACAACAATCCCATTTCCGGTAATTCCTCCCTGCCAAACTTCCGGCGCATTTACCATGTCTCTTGTCCAATCATTCCCGCCCAAATTAGGAACTTCGGGGAACTTAACTGGACTGTTAAAAGTGCGGGCTACTGCTGCATTTGCATCCACTAAACCGTATCCGTAATTGCTGCTAAAACCAGTAGCAGGTGTTGCAGTAAGATCGAGGTTGTAATTCTTATAGCCAGAGTAACTATAAACTCCGACATAGTAATTTCCGGGAGTCAGGTTGAAGAAATTTATCTCGCGGGATGTACTGACTAAGGTAGAAATTCTGTCAATAATTTCGTCAGGTTCTGCCCTACCGTTGCGGTTCTTATCTTCAATTAACTCGATGCCGACATTAGCACTCAAACCGTCGAGACGCAAGCTTAAATTACTATTGCTGCTGACAGTAAAACTGTAATAATCGTCAATATCACCAACTCCGACAAAATCGCTTAAGTTGACGCTGCTGTTATCAACTACACCTATATTGCGTGCAGTGGCTAAGGAGTTGCCTGGGTCTGATAAATTCAACTGATTAGCCCTTCTCGTTCCTGTTAGCGGATCTGTGCCGGCAGTCATGGCATCTGACTTCGGTTGTTGTTGGGCCAACGATGTACTGCTAGCGGCTCGATCGTTGGCTGAGTAACTGAGGATATCGCTGCTTTGGGATACTAGAAAATCTGCTATTTGTCCTTGTTCGCCGATCGCGATCGCTTTCAAGTTAGCCGTGTTAAAGCCGTGGGTTGGGATGCTACCATTAAATTGACTGGATGCAGTGAAAAAGTTAAGCTGACCGCTGTTACCAAAGGTTGTTAATGCTGCTGTGAGCTGCTGTTCGCGATCGCTTGCAAGTATACCCAGCGTACTTTCCATAAATTTGCTCATGATAATTTGAGATTCCCTTGGGGTTTTGGGAAAAAATACTTGATTTAAATGTATTAATTAACATCATACCAGAGCCGAACTTCCAAGTCAATTCATAAATTCATTGCTTAACTTCATAAAAGTCATAACCCTAAGTTCATAAAAGTCATAACCCTAATTTCATAAAAGTCATATATGTATGGAATCATGAGGAACTTAAGTAGGTAATCGAAAAAAAAATAATATTTTGTGGGAAGTTGTAGGGGGGGTTGAGCTGAGGAGCTATACTAGGAAAAACTTTACTGTTGCACTCACGCGCCCTCCCCACGTTATGTTTATGTGTACCCACTTACTTATGCAGTTTCAAGCTGAAGCTGTTGTTTTTTCGTCAAGACCATTGCGATCCCTTTTTCGTAATAGGCTGCTTCGTTAATGAATACAGGGAAAACAGTAGATTCTCCTTTATAGGGGAGCGATTCTCCCGTAAATGTGAGAAACATGGGTTCACCGGGATGTAAGGGTTCATAGTCTTTGAACTGAAGTTGGGGATGGATCGCGGCTTGCAGTTCACCTACTGAATTTCTGGGATAGTCTACTGAGCCGATCGCCTGATATACAGTTAAATGTGATGGTGCAGGAAGCCGTTTTCCCCGATTTTGTGCATCGAGATAATCCAGAATGGCGTGAACCAGCATTTCCGTTTGCTGAAGCTGACGGGCATTGACGACTCCCTGGGCGATCGGCCCAACTTCTATGGTGCAACCCAAAGCAGAGAGCGATCGCAGCATTGGGGCATCCTGGCCAGAATGCTCTCCGAAACAAACTCGCACTGAGGGCTCGATCTCACTCAAATAGGCTAATAATTGCAAATTGAATGGATGTTTGCTAGATGGTAAAATTGTCAGCCCCATGTTAGCCGTTGTGCTGTGGAGGTCGATGATGAAATCAGCTCCATGTTGGTCTTTAGGAGATAGTTGGGCGGAGATTTCCTTAGCACGTCTGTCCTCGTAACCGCTCAAATCTGGGTTAGACAAATCTTCCTCGGCAAAGCAACGGTTCAAATCGCGATCGACATAACGCCGATTTGACTTTACTGCTTGAGGATTAGCTAATAGAGTAACCACCTCAAAGCTCGATCGTTTCAGTAAGTCTGGGAATTTTTGAAACTTGTTAATCAGATAAACCCCAGTCAACTCGTTTCCGTGGGTTCCTCCCACAACTGCAACTCGTCGAATTACGTGCGAAATCATGAATAATCCTCATTAAGCAATACTTAAATGGGTAGTGGGTACCCAAATCAATAACTATTAATTTCAAGATAAAGAAGTTATTGCTGTATGTCAAATACTTTTTTTTATATAAGAATATACTTAAAAAGTATAGTATTAAATACCAGTTATAAAAGAGAATGTAACTGTAGGCAAGCTCCAAACCATGATAGTAATAATTCATTCTCAATCCTTCAATTCTAAAATCTAAAATGTAAAATATAAAATGGTATAAACTATGGAACTTCGACATCTCCGTTACTTCATTGCAGTGGCAGACGAACTGAGCTTTACCAACGCGGCAAAGCGATTGCACATTTCCCAACCACCCCTAAGCAACCAAATTCAAGCTTTAGAGGCTGAATTGGGCGTGAAGCTATTCGATCGCAAAACTAACCCGATTCAGCTAACCCCAGCAGGACAGGCGTTTTTAGAAGAATCTCGTGCAACTCTGGCACAGTTAGAACAAGCGGTAAATAAAACACAGCGCATTCATCAGGGTGAATTGGGCTATTTGACGGTGGGTTTTACCAGTTCGATCTCTAATGGTGTCTTTCCAGAGATTCTGCGAACTTTTCGACAGCGGTATCCAGAGGTACAACTGATTTTGCAGGAAGAACATAGTGCTTTCCTAATTCAGAGGTTGCGCGATCGCCAGACTGATATCGTTTTTTTCTATCTCTACCACGAAATTGCTGAAGCCAATGATTTAGAAACCATGTCTCTTACGCAAGAACCACTTGTCGTGGTTTTACCCAAAAACCATCCGCTTACAGCCCAATCCAAAATTTCGCTTTCCGACCTAAAGGATCAAGAATTTGTAATGCCCCTTCATCAGGTTGTGTCTGGCTTATCTGAGGAAATTTACCATCTATGTTCGCAAGCAGGATTTATCCCTAAAGTTGCTCAAACAGCCGTCTTTATGGTCACAATTTTGGGATTAGTCGCGGGTGAAAATGGTATCAGCATTCTGCCCTCTCACGTACAGAATCTTAAACGCGAAGGAGTGGTCTATCGTCCGATTCAGGAACAAACGACAACCACTCAATTAACCGCTGTTTGGCGGCATAATCATTCGTCCACCATTTTGCAGCAATTCCTCGATATCATTAAAACCCTCTCAATCTATAGCAACCCTAAATGAGTTGTGAGAAACAGGCATAAATAGGGTTTGCTGAATAACGAGAAAAAAGTGACGCTAATTGGGTTTGTGAGCGCTACTTGGGTGGTAAGCGTGCCAGAAAAACTGCTAAAATCGCTCAAAACCCGTGCATCCCCCTTGGTGATCGTGTACCGAAAAGTGGAACAAGCCCCAAGCCCAGCAGAAGACTTTGACCTCCCCTTCGCGGGAAAGTTGGCAGCAGATAACCGTTGGGTGCAACTAGCCCAGCTAATTCCGGGTGTCAGAATTTGAAGCAGAATATGCTCAAAACTTCGAAACAGAAGTCGGTTCCCCAGCTACATCGTTTCGGCTGGCGTTAGGGTCATTAATCATTAAAGAAAAGCTGGGAATTAGCGAGCGCGAGAAACCGTCGAGCAAATCCGAGAGAACCCTTACCTGCAATACTTTATTGGTCAGTTATCTTACAGCAATGAAGTGCCATTTGATCCGTCTTTATTAGTTCACTTCCGGCAAAGAATCAGCGCCGAACTCGTTAACAAAGTCAATCGAGAAGATTGCGAGAAATCGGCAGAACCGACGGCGAAAAAAAAATCCATCAGCAGAAACTGAGCCACCGAAAAATCAAGGAAAATTAATCCTAGATGCCACCTGTGCCCCAGCCGATATTAGTTATCCGATCGACTTAAAACTCTTAAATCAAGCCAGACAACACACGGAAAAAATTATAGATGTCCTCTATGAGCCACGGAAAGAGTAAATTATTAAAAAACCCAGAATTTACCGTCAGATTGCTCGAAAAGACTATTTAAAAGTCGCTAAACAACGACGGTATTCCCGGAAACAGAAAAGAAAAGCGATAAAAAAACAACTCCAGTATCTCAAAAGGAACCTATCTCATATCGCACAGCTAATCGAGTCAGGAGCGATTCTAGAAAGCCTCAGTAAACAGCAATATAAGATGTTGCTCGTGGTGTCCGAAGTCTATCGGCAACAGTTGGAGTTATTTAAAAAGAATAAACAAAGTATTGAAGACCGAATTCTAAGTTTAAGTCAACCCCAGATTCGTCTCATCGTCAGGGGAAAAGCCGGACTACCCGTAGAGTTTGGCGCAAAACTCTCAGCGAGCAGCTTTGAGGGATATGTATTTTTAGACCGGATCAGTTGCGAGAACTTTAACGAATCAGGAGACTTCAAGGCTCAAGTAGAAGCCTATCGCAGCTTCACCGGCTCTTATCCAGAATCTGTTTATGTCGATCGCATTTATCGGACGAGACAGAACCGAGCTTGGTGTAAAGAAAGAGGGATTAGAATCAGTGGCCCTCCAAAAGGCAAGACCGCCAGCAAATGTCAGTCCAGAAAAAAAGAAGCAAGCATGCTTAAGATGAGAGGATTCGCAGTTCGATTGAAGGAAAGTTCGGTCAAGGAAAGCGAAGATTTAGCCTCGCTCTCGTGATGGCTAAACTTCCCAATACTTCTCGAACTGCCATTGCTATTACTTTTTTAGTCATGAATCTTTCTACCGGACTCAAAAGGTTTTTGTGTGTGTTTTTGTGTCTATTTGCGAAAACAACACTTGTTTCCGGGCTAGTCATTATCAAAAACTATAACTCGACTTACGAGAGCAAAAAAAAACTTATTCGATCGTCGGCTTGAATCAATCATCAATCCTTCTTTGGGTCTTCCATTATTTATTCAGCAAACCCTAATTAAACTTACTTAATGCTGGATTTGATGTCTTGTTGTAAAAATCGAGCGATCGCAGTATTAAACCCTTACAAACAAACCAAAAATAAAGGGCAATATTCACCCCACTTAACAACTTGGGGATACCCTCAAGCAAGCTGGAAATTGCCTCATCTTTCAAGCGCAATGCTTCCGCAAAAAATGCCAAAAATAATAAACCAACGCCACTGACTAACAAAAAGTATGGCGTTGATTTTATCTGCCTCCTAAAAGTTAATCCATAAACTGCCGCAGCAACAGCGTAGATAATAACTATTGTAACTTTAGGAAAGCCAGCGCGTCCGAGGTGAACGTGGGTGCGGAAAACTTCATTGAACAGGAAAAATCCCGTAACTAGGGCTGAACCTAAAATAAACTGATTTTCAGGACGATTCGGTTGAGTAGTTCTTAGCAAACCAAAGCTAAAAACGCACACCATTACACACAAATAAAACAACATTTGGAACATCAGAAAAAAGAAACCCGCCCCCGGATATGTCGCAAGACAAGGCGGAAAAAATAACCATTTTACGGAAGAATTAAACCCATTTAGGGCCAAACTTACCACCCCTACCAGCAAGACAGCTAAAGTATTGAGCCAAAAAACAATCCTATAATTTGCCATAATCTAATTTGAGTGCCTCATGTATTCTCATCATTGAGCGATCTCAGTTTTTTACTAAATTTACTTATCTTAAATTTAACCAATCTTGAATTTCTTGCGCTAACCAAGCCGCCTCAACCTCTTTCAAATTTTTTGCTAAAATATAAAAGTAAGTTCCCATATCGTTACCTGAACGAATCCTGATTTGATTTCCCTCAGCCAGGGCATATATAAAAGTACCCAAAATTTCCGAAATTTCCCCAGTTTGTTGTAAATAACTCCAACCAAATATCTGATGTTCCACTTTAAAGTAGTTCCGGTTAAATGTAATTTTATTACCATTGCCCAACATCTTAACTAAGATACTTGCTATAATCGTAAACAATCCTAATCCCATAAGGGAATTTACTTTCCAAACTAATAACATCATCGGCACAAATAGCAGTATAATTAATGATCCTATAAAAGCACCTAAAAAAGGCTGGCTGACTAAAGTAGACGGAATTTTAATGTTTAACTCCGTCGCTGATTTGCTAACTTGAATGCGACTGTGACGCGGTTTAGCAATTTTCCGAACAGTCGCAATTTGAAGATTAGCCCCTTGTATGTTTCCCGATTTCAAAGCTGCTAAAGCGTCTCTAGCCTTGCTGAAACGCTTTTCTAACGCGATTTCCGTCATCTTCTCAATCCAGCTTACCAAACTAGGACTCACACTCACGCGATCGCTAAACTGAATTCGAGAATCTTTCTGTGGCAAATCCGCAGGAGTCATCCCCGTTAACAAATGAATTAAAGTACCTCCCAAAGCATACAAATCCGAAGCCGGAACCGCCCGCCCCCAAAACTGTTCTAACGGTGCGTAGCCACTCGTTCCTACAACTGTAAACGTTACGCCTGTCACCGCAGCTTGAGCTTGTACCGCGCCAAAATCTACTAGATAAACGTGCTTATCTTCTCCCCATATCAAATTACTCGGCTTAATATCTCGGTGCAAAACAGGGGGATTCAACTCATGCAAATAAATTAAAATCTCCAGCACTTCAGTGGAAATTTTTCGCACGTTATTCTCGGAAAATCGCTTGCCTTTTTCTAACAATTCCTGAAGTGAAAACCCCGGAATATAATCTTGCACTAATCCAAACCAAGGCAATCCTGCTCCGGCTTCCCGCTCCAGGGAAAAATAATCTCGATAGCAAGGAATGCGGGGATGATTTAGCGCCTGCAAAACTTGTGCTTCTCTTTCAAAAAGCTTGAGTTCTTCCCACTGCATTTCCGGGCTAAAAGCTAACATTTTCAGCGTCACCTGTTCTTGAGACTCTAAATCTACTGCTAGCCAAGTTTGATGACCGGCCGCTGTGCGTCCTAAACGCTGTTGCAATTGATAACGTTCTTGTAAAATTTTTCCTGGATCTAACACAGCATTGCCCTCTTTTTTTTTATATACGAAATTGCCTTAACTATTAAATTAACTATTTTGCCCAGAGTGTTAAATTGCTACTAGAAGTAATTACCCGTGCATTTCTCCATTCGGCATGATTGTACCGCGCAATTGAGATCCCCCTAAATTAGCAGTGCTCAAATCTGCCCTAATCAAAATTGTGCCGTGCAAAATTGCCTCGCGCAAATCTGTTCTAGCCAGGTAGGCATCAGTCAGATCGGCTTCACTCAAATTTGCCTGATTAAAATTAGCTCGACTCAAATCAGCCCTCACCAAATTAGCTCGACTCAAGTCAGCCATAACTAAATTAGCATTGCTCAACTTAACATCCGGAAGAAATGCACCTCGCAAGTTAGCGCCCGCAAATTCAGCATCAATTAACACAGCTCTTTCCAACTTAGCATTTCTCATTACAGCCCAGGAAAAATTTGTTTCTACCAAAGTTGCTTCTGTCAAAAATATGCCATCTAAAATAGCTTCGCTCAAATTTGCCTGAGTCAGATTTGCTTCCCCCAGAGATGCTTCTGTCAAATTCGCGTGACTGAGATTAGCTTTAGTCAAATCTGCACCTTGCAAATTGACGCCCCGCAAATCTGCACCTTGCAAATTTGCACCCCGCAAATTTGCACCCTCAAAAATCCGCAGCTCCTTGCGCAAATTTGCACCCCGCAAGCACGCACCGCGCAAATCGGCACCTTGCAAATTGACACCTCGCATATCTGCCTCGGTCAAATTTGCATCAATAAAAACTGCCAAAGAGATGTTGGCTTTGCGAAAGTCTGCACCTTGCAAAGTCGCTCCGTGGAAGTCTGCATCGGACAAGTTTGCTCCGCTCAAGTTTGCTTGATTTAAGTTAGCACCGCACAACTTTGCATTAGTTAAATTGGCGCGCTGAAGGTTAATCCTGCTCAAGTACGACAGCGCTAAGTTTGCACCCCAGAGGTCAGCACTGCTTAAATTGACGCCTATTAAATCGGCGCCGCTCAGGTATACGCCTCTCAGATTCATACCTTGAAAATCTAGTTCTCCTGATGTATATCGCCTTAAAATTTCGCTGGCATTCATATTTATTTTTGTTAATTAAGTACAATCTGCTATTTCTAGACTTCTTAAATTTCAGTTCGCGCAGGCGGACTTAATTTATGTAGCCCCAGGCTTGAGTCGGGGAAATTTGATGGAAATTCTTGAATTTCTGTTTGCGGAGGCGGACTTAGTTTGTGTAGCCCCAGACTTGAGTCTGGGTATTTAATGAGTTTAATTCACAAATTCTTGAGTCCAAGAGACTGTTTTGCTGCCTAACTGTCGCCCGTGAATTTTCACATGAGTAAGATAGTTGGATTTTAAAGTACACAGTTTTTTGTGAATGTATGTAGCTGTAGCCTGTTGGTTTGGTACTTCGGCCGACTCCAGAATGACGTGCAGCCAACCGTCTTTAAATCCCGCTGTAGCAGCAATTCCCTTAGGCTGTAGCAATTGATTGATCAATTGGGCGATCGCCTTTGGTTTGCCTTGTTTTGCCATTTCCCGAAGCTGATACTGATTTGCTTTCTGGCTAGAGTTGTCCTCCGGTATTTCTGAAAATTTTTCTGCAATGTTTTCCTGGGTTTCAAAAGGATGTTTGCCGCTTTCTTTTGACTCCAATTCGCTCAAGATTTCCATTAATTTATCGGTAAAATCCTGAACTTTCCCTACATACTCTCTGAGATTTTTATATTTCCAGTACAAACGCTCCTCTGCACTTCCCGTAGAAAATTTTTCGTTCAAAGCAGCTTCTAACTGGGTGAATATATTTTCTATTTGCGCCGTTGCGGAGTTAGCACTTTGACTGACTAATCCTTTCATTTCTTCTTCCAATCCCAACTTGCGTTTGATGGAATCGCTAATATTTATAATAACAGGCTCTGGTGGCTCGAAATTTCCGATAATTGTCGGCATTTCTGCAACTGGGAATGTTTCTACCAGTTCCTGTCTGAAATCGGCCGCAGAATTATTGCTGCTGGTTTCCGGTTCTTTAAACTGTACATTTTCTGCCGAACCCGGCACTAAGTAACTCTTCTGGGGGTCATAATGATAGTGAGCTGGAGCAGCTTGAATGATTTGAGTAATATCGCCTGGATCAAAATAATCGCTGCGCCTGTCAACCAGCTCGTTCTCTTCATAAACACTGTTGCTTAAATGTGTCTGATCGTAATCTTCGGTACCCGGATCTTCGGCTTCATCGCGTTCTTCCTGTTGCATTTTTGCGTAACAAGAATTCATCGCTTTGATGATTACGCTCGCAGCTTGGTCGTTTTCATCTCTGTTGTCGAGATTGCTAGCAGTTGTGTACAACTGAGATTCGAGTTCGCCTAGGCTGCCGCAGACATTAAACAGTTGTCGCAGCAGATTGTCAAGTTCTTGAGTTTTCAGCAGCAGCCAGTCGCGATCGCTAAAAGTGAACTGGTGATAAAGACTAGAAAAAATTAAGATTTTAGCCCTCAGCGGATTGGTTTGCTGCAAAATCTTTTGTCTGACATCAAATAAATTGCCGGGGTTTCTTGCCTGTTCTTCGCTGCTTAATATTTCCGAACTAAAGTGCTCTTCAAATGCGGGAGCTTCCTGACCGCCAAAACTAGATATGTTTGTTTCTAATCTGGTGAAATCTTCAAATTCATACAGCCTGCTAAGTTGACAGACTATGAGGTCGGCTACTAAAGCATACTCTGTTTTTTTATTAACCTTAGAGACTATACTATTTAAAACTGCTTCAATCTCTTCTAACCTGCTGTACTTGCCGCAGAGTTCTTCGATTAGAATTCCTAGATTTGCGCTGGCGAGTTGGGCCGGATCGTTTTCCCAAAACTCTTTACAAGCAAAAAATATTATTTTTTTAATGCGCGAGAGATTGGCGTCTTGTTCAAATTCGCGAACAACTTCATCTAAAATAGATAAAGCTTTCATAGTTTTCCTCCCATAAAAATACCCTGTCAACAGTCAGCGATAAATAATAAGATTATACCACATTTGATAAATGCAAGACTTTGATGCGATCGTAATTGGCAGCGGTATTGGCGGCTTAGTCGCCGGCTCGATGCTAGCTCGCTACGGCAAGCGGGTTCTCGTCTGCGAGAGCCACACAATAGCGGGCGGGGCAGCTCACAGCTTTTGGCGCCGGGGATTTCACTTTGATTCGGGGCCTTCTTTTTATTGCGGTTTGACTGACCCCCTGTCGTTCAATCCTTTGCGACAAGTTTTTGATGTTTTGGAGGAATCGATCGCAGCAATTTCCTACGATCCGCTGGGGCATTACCATTTTCCAGAGGGAAGTTTGCCGGTTTATGCTGATGCGAGAAGTTATTTAGATGCTGTAGCTAAGTTCGCACCGCAAGGTGCTGTAGAATTGCAGCAATTTCAACAAAATTTATTAGTTTTGTATGAGGCTTTGCGTGGAATTCCGGCTTTAGCGCTGAGATCCGACTGGCAGTTGATACCTGTTTTGCTGTCTCGGTACTCGCCTGCTTTGCTGAAGCTGTTACCGCTAGTAGGTGCGATCGCGGGTTCTGCAGGTTCCTTGATGGATCGCGATGTGCGCGACCCTTGGGTGCGGCGTTTGATCGATTTGGAGTGCTTTTTGCTGTCGGGTTTGAAAGCGCACGGAACTGTCGCGCCGGAAATAGCTTTTATGATTGGCGAACGATCGCGCTGTGCGATCGAATATCCTGTAGGTGGCAGCGGTGCGATCGTCGATGCTTTAGTGAGAGGTTTGCAGCGCTGGGGAGGAAAGCTGCGCCTGGGAACTCCCGTCGAGCAAATTTTAGTTGAATCCGGCAAAACCACCGGCGTTCGCTTGCAAAATGGCGAAATTATCCGCGCCCCAATTGTTATTTCAAATGCCACCGTCTGGGATACTTATACAAAATTACTGCGGCCTGAAGATTTGCCGGAAAGCTACCGAAAAAGCGCTTTATCGATGCCAGCAGTAGAGAGTTTCATGCACCTGCATTTAGGAATTAAAGCCGAAGGACTCGAAGGTTTGACCGGCCACCACGTCGTCGTTCACGACAGCAAGATTGACATTACAGTACCCGGAAATACTTGCATGATTTCGATTCCTACAGTGTGGGATGCAACTCTCGCGCCGCCCGGACATCACGCCGTTCACGCTTATACATTGGAACCTTACGAAGGCTGGGAATATGGCAAATTGTATCAGCAGAAAAAGCAAGAGCGATCGCAATCTCTGTTTCAAGCTTTAGAAAGAATTATACCGGATGTGCGATCGCGAATAGTCTTAGAGTCGATCGGCACACCGCTAACCCACGCCCGATTTTTGCGCCGATATCAAGGAACTTACGGGCCTGCAATCGCCGCCGGAAAAGGCACATTTCCCGGGCCGCAAACACCAGTCAAAGGCTTGTATCGGGTGGGAGACAGCACCATGCCGGGAATTGGCGTGCCCGCCGTCGCAGCATCGGGTATTTTGTGCGCGAATACTTTGGTAAATTCCGATGTTACAGCACAATTTTTGTAAATTGGTAGAGGAAACGGGCGGGTTTTGCCAAAGATATTTTCGGCAACTCAAAAAATAGATAAACCCGCCCTCTCGGAACCAGTAAACTGCTTTCTGGAGCGCTGATGAGTGCTAAAGACTGATTATCCACCAGCGGCAAAAGCGCCCATAATTGCGATCGACAAAGCCAAACCTGGCAACAGCAGCAATCCTAACATCAAAGCATCGTGTCCGCTCATCACTTTCTCCTGATATTTACGTTCAACATTATACTATATAAACCGCCATCTTGCCTCCACCTTAAGAATTAAAACCGACATATAGATTCAGGATTCACAGGGCAAATTTTATTAACAATGGGATTGCCGCGTAAGTCCAGGGTAGTTAACTTTTGCAAAGATTGTAGGGAACTGATATCAGAGATTTGATTGTTGTACAAGTCAAGCAAAAATAAGTTATTTAAAGCTTGCAGCGCGCTGCAATCGGAAATCGGATTGTTGAAGAGATAAAGTTGAGTCAAATTAGTTAACGATTTCAGCGGACTGATGTCTGATATTTGATTGTTACCGAGGTTTAGTTCAATTAAATTAGTGAGCGATGTCAAAGGGCTAATATCTGATATTTGATTTTGGAATAAAACTAATTTATTTAAGTTTGTTAGGGATGCCAGCGGAGTAAGGTCAGATATTTCATTTCCGAACAGAAACAGCGTATTGAGATTTTTTAAGGAAGCCAACGGGGTGATATCCGAGATTTTATTATTGTAAAGGTAGAGTGTCTGGAGTTCAGTTAAATTAGCCAGAGGAGCGAGGTCGGAAATTTGATTGTTGTAGAGGATCAGCGCATTTAAGTTAGTTAAAGCTTTTACGGGACTAATATCAGAAATTTTGTTATCAAACAAGACAAGTGCGCTAAGATTAGTTAGAGGCGCTAGGGGACTGATGTCTGAGATTTGATTGGTATCGAGAACGAGTCTAGTCAGATTTGTTAGAGATGAGAGCGCACTGATATCTGATATTTGATTTACATCTATAATCAGAGTTTTTAAGTTAGTTAAAGATTGCAGGGGAGCGATGTCAGATATTTGATTGCTGCCGAGGATGAGATTAGTAAGTTGAGTGAAAGATGAGAGGGGGCTGATATCGGTAATTTGAAGATTTTTGAGGTTAAATTCTCTTGTATTAGAAAGCAGCTCGTTGGCTCGATCGCACTCAGAAGAGTCTGATATTTGCAACAGTATTTCTACGGTATGTTTGGCGTCAGAAGAGAGCGTTTCTTTGTGCTTGCACCAATCGGGGAAGTTATTATAAGTTGTTGTCATGCGAGTTTAAATTTTAAATGGTATATTTTATCTTAGCAATTTTATATTTAGAACTTGCGATTTCAGAACTTACGCGAAATCTCTATATGTAGGGTGCGCCCTTCGCACCTGACCGTTATAAGTAGCGCGTAAAATTACTGGGTGCGTAACTCCTAAAATTGCCATCATTATAGCAATTATATTTCATTTGTGAATTAGATGATTTTTAGGTTTTGAGAAATTTTAGCAAAAATTGTGTAAAGTAATCTTAATAGCCTTAATTGCATTCCATTCGCAGGAGCCAAGAGCCAATTATGACACCAGAACTAATTTTTAATGCAGCTAATCTGTTCGTTGTGCCTTTCTGGGCAATTATGATTTTATTACCCAACTGGGGGATTACCCGAAAAGTAATGAATTCCTTCATTCCGTTTGCGATGCTCGCCGCTTTGTACATATATTTGTTTGGTAGCAGTCTGACTGCCGAAAATGCGGCAGCTTTGTCCAATCCCAAGCTAGCAGATATTGCTAAGTTCCTGGGGGAAGAAACGGCGGCAGCTACGGGATGGATACATTTTTTAGTGATGGATTTGTTTGTCGGGCGCTGGATTTATTTGGAAGGACAGCGGACAGGAGTTTGGACGGTTCATTCTTTGGCTTTGTGTTTTTTTGCGGGGCCGATGGGATTGCTTTCTCATATTGTAACTGCTTGGATTACTCAAAGGTTTTTCCCGAGTTCTGAGGCGGCGGCAACAGTTACTCCGTCGGTTTAGGGAGAGGGTGTTTAATACCTTGGATGTTAATCATTCATTGGTACGCGCAAAAACTCTAAACGTATTTATTGTAGGGTGCGTCAAGGCTAAATGTGAGAACCATCTACTCAATAAATTTCTCCCTGACGCACCCTAGGGTTAGTTAGTAGGGTGCGTCAGGGCTGAATGTTTTGACCAAATACTAAAAAATGTTCCCGCTCAGCACCCTACAATAGTTATAAGAACGGGTGAACTCCCAGCTACAGAATTTTAAGACTTGGCTAGGAGCAGCACTAAACGAGCGACAATTAAATTGTTTTCTAATATTTCTAAAGAAAAGTTTCCCCCCATTAAGCGTACCGCTCGCTGACAAATTAACAGATTTTGCACGATCGACCTATTGGAAGTAGAAACGGCTAATATATCAGGCCCGGAACCGCCGTTGAAGGCAGCAATTAACTGTCGATCGCACGCGCCGCTATCGATCACAGACAATTCTAGCAAATCTTTCCCCAACAACTTAGAGCGAATCTCAATCTTGTCACCAGCTCCAGAGCGTCTGCAAGCCGTCGCCACCAATTCGCACAGTATCAAATCCAGCTTGATGCTGTCCCCGCGAACGCTCAAAGTCTGGCCTGCAGGCATCGACACAGCAGTTTCTCTGTGCACTTCCAGCAAGACTTCCGACTGTTTGACCAGGGAGGCCGTTCGATCGAGCGATCGTCTCAGCCAAGCGCTCACAGGCACCGCATCTTGTGCGAATTGCAACCGCCACTGTTCGTGTTTCAGCAGCAAATGAGTTGACCCCAAAGCATTGCCAATTTGCCGCAAAACCTGTTGGTAGCGCAAAGTTTTCAGAGCATCCTTTTGTTCCTTCACCGACTGGAAAATCGACTGACTCAACTCCCCCAACTCCTTCACCCCCGCTCCCACAGTGCGGTAAAAATCCTCAAAACGGCGCTGTTTGTACCAGTTGAGCAGCTCCAGATCCAATCTGTGCGACTCCTGGGCCGATTGCACCGCCAAATACCTGCGCCACCAAGCCAACTGAGACGCCATCGAGCTGAGTAAACTCACCGACAACTCCGACCACTGGCGGCCCGGAGCGTCTGCAGCCACCACAATGCCCGTCGGAGCGTGTTCTGGGGCCGTCCGCAGCGCCACCGTCAGAATCTCGCCAATTCCCGGACTGCGGAGCCAGCGCTTCGTCGCCAGCGGCAGTTGGCTAGTGCTCTGTTGCAGCACGCCCGATTCTGCCAGGGTTTGTTGGATCAAGGCATCTGTTCGGACAGGAATCACCGCCTCGGAATTGAGCGCAAATACGGGATTGGCAGCTAGCGCCGTCGCAATTGAACCTTCCTCCTCACCGGGATTCCAAGTAATTACGGCTACTAAAGGACAGGAAAGTGTCTGGGAAACGTGTTGAGCAAAGTTACGATCGAGCTTTTGTAACGGCAACTCTGGGAACATCGTCGGTGAAGCAGCAGATATCGGTTGCTCAGATTGCTCCTCGCGAGAATGCTCCAAAACCGCCAAACCCGATTTGAGCAATCGCTCAAATTGCTGATATTTGTCGATTTCCGAACTCTGCTGCCAAGAGTGCAGGATCAATCCTAGCTGTTGGCTCACTAGCCGAACTAAATCTTGCTCCGAGCGCCTCCAAGTGCGAGTTGCATTGTGCCCGACAACCAGCAAACCCTCGATCGATTTTCGATTAGCGATTTTCGATTTTAGATTCGGGTTTTCTCCCTCTTTCTTTTTCGCCCGGGTGTTCGATGCCAAAAGCGATCGCACCCCCGCCTCCGCCAGCACTTCCCGCCAAGCGCCCAACCGCCCGTCTTCCTCCCAATTTTCAATAGCCACAGGTTCGCTTTCTTGCAACAGCCCCACGTCAGCCACATCGAGGGCGTTGAGCGGCGACGGCACTGACCTGCGGTTGCGGGGCAGATTTTGGCAGACAATTTCAAAGCGATTTTGTTCTTCGCCGTACAGCAGCAGCAAAAAGTATTCGCATTTGAGCCGCCCGCACAACTGCTCGGCGGTATTTTTCAAAGTCGCCTCCCAGTCAGCATCGCTGTAGATGGCGCGAGCTATTCCCGCAGTTAAATCTCGATCGATCTCAGTTTGCTGAATTTTCTCCTCCATCTCCGACACAGGAGCCGTCAGAGCCACTAACCGCGCCGCTCCCTGCAGGTAATGCTTTTCATTGTCTTGCCAAATCCGAGGTTCGCCGGCTTCGACTGCCAAAAATCCCAACAATTCCCCTTCTGAAACAATCGGCGCAGCCAACAGAGAGCGAGCGCGGATTTGCTGCATCAACCGCCCCGTCAGCTCCGTTTTCAGAGAACTTTGAGATTCACCGATCCAAACCATTTCTTCCCTGCCCAAAGCCTGATAAAATTCGCCCAAGTCTTGAACGGTGATGCCCGAAGCCGCTCGGCCCGGCGCGCCCAAACCCGGCGCAACTTCGCGGTTGCTGACTCGGCGCCAAAAATAGCGCCGCTCTCGCTCAAACCAATAAACATTGGTGCGCGTCGGCTCGATAAATTTATGGGCTTGTTCGACAACCGCTTGCAAGTATTGGTCGAGCGATCGCAATTCCCCCAACTGCGAAATCAGCGCTAAAAGAGACTCATCTGGGTGTTTGACTTGTTGTCGCTGCCAGTCTTTTTCTATTTGGTAAAGAGCAGTTGCCAGCGCTCCAAATACGATCGCCAACTGCGTTTTTTCCCCCGACTTTGGCGACGCTCCCCACACCTCTGTCCCGAGCAAAATCACGCCGTAGCAGCGGTCTTTGTAGCGGAGCGGAAACAGAGTCGTGCCTTGAATATTGAAAGTGTGAGCTGCTTTGCGCCATTCTCCGGCTCTACTTTCCGATCGCAAATCCGGCACTCCCACCGGCCGGAGCTGAATCACCACTTGTTCCAGCAAATCCCCCGGGCTGAGGGCAAACCGCTGTTTGAGAAAAGACTGGTCGCCGTTAGGAGTCATGCCGCCTTTCCCCAACAATCTGTGGGCCTGTCGATCGTATAACCCGATCCAAATCAACCCCCAGTCAAATTCCGTTTGCAAGTAACCGAGTGTGGTCGAAAGTAGGACTTCAACATTCTCCTCTTCTCGGAGAGTCTGGAGAACGCGTTCCAGGGTCGCCATTTGTTCGTCTAAATCCTTCGGTCTTTGCTGCTGCCCCATTTCCAAGCTTCCCCGCACCTTTGTCTAATTTAAAATTACTAACTTAAAAATTCAAAAAAATAAAATACAAAAGAATCAACTTATAATATAATCGTCTCACTTATCCCTCAATCTCAAACATTGGATAAAGCCGATCGAAGTTGAAGTAAAAACTTCGCCTTCACTGTCTGCTCCTGAATATTTTTATTTCCCTTCTCATTTCTAATTTGTAAATTGCCCCAGTACAAATCATTGGATATTTATCAATCAAGTGTACGCCCGCTGTTGTTTTCCGTATTGAAAACCGATGCCGAGTGGCTGCACAACCGCACTCTCCAAGTTCTCGAACTCGCAGCCAGAACCCAGTCAAACCCAGCAACCAGCCAAATGCTCTGGCGATTGCAGAAATCTTTGGGAGTCCAAGATTCTCGCCTCGAACAATCTTTGTGGGGACTGAGCTTTAACAATCCTGTCGGCTTAGCCGCCGGATTTGATAAAAACGGCGTAGCTGCCGATATTTGGGCAAATTTTGGCTTTGGCTTTGCCGAACTCGGCACTGTCACTTGTCAACCACAGCCGGGAAACCCCCAACCTCGCTTGTTTCGATTGACTCAGGACAGTGCAGCCCTCAACCGCATGGGATTTAACAATCAAGGAGCCGCGGCAATGGCAGCCCGGTTTCAGGCAGCACAGAAACAGTCAAAATTCGATGCCTCGCGCCCCATGCCTCAGTCTCGGTTTCCCTTGGGCATCAATCTCGGTAAATCTAAGGTAACACCGTTAGAGCAAGCCGCAGCCGACTATTTGGAGAGTTTTAAGCTGCTGAAAGATTGGGGCGACTATTTTGTAGTCAACGTTTCCTCTCCGAATACACCGGGGTTGCGATCGCTCCAAGATGCTGCTGGGCTTAGCACAATTTTGGAAATTTTGCAACAAGAAAATCGGGGAATTAAGCCAATTTTAGTCAAGATTGCGCCGGATTTGGAGTCCGAGGCGATCGTATCCATCCTCGACTTAGCAAAAACCTACCAACTAGCAGGAATTATCGCCACAAATACCACCATCCGCCGCGACGGATTGAAAACACAAATATTGCGAGAAACAGGCAAACCAATCGCCGAAGAAGCCGGGGGAATTAGCGGGCTTCCTGTGCGGGAGCGATCGACAGAAGTAATCCGATTTATCTGGCAATATACAAAAGGCGAATTACCCATAATTGGAGTTGGCGGCATTTTCACGGCAGAAGATGCTTGGGAAAAAATCGCCGCCGGTGCGAGTTTAATTCAAGTTTACACCGGTTGGGTTTACGAAGGGCCTTGGATGGTGCGCCGGATTCTCCAAGGTTTGTTGCAAAAGTTAGAAGAACGCGGATTTAGTTCTATTTCTGAGGCAGTAGGTTGCGGGAATAAATAGGTAAGAGAAAACCAATCATGTCTTTCAGTTTTCATAGGAGGAATGGTTATCATTCAGTATCAAATTGGAAAACCCATTGAAGAACCTATTAAAGAACTCATTATTCAGTTGCAGCCTCACGATGCCCAGCAAGTTTTTTCCGGAAACATTCCCGCTTTCCAATGTTGGCGAACCTTGACTGCGGCTGGCATGAAAAATGCTTCTGAATTATTAACAGGTGGTTGTTTAAGTTCTTTGACTGCTCCGCTGGATTTATCTAGCCACAAGGCTCCAAGATGATCTTCATCTGGTCCGAAGTGGTAAATGACGGCAGTATCATCCTCTTGTTCTTTCAAAAGTAAAACGTAAAAACCCATATTTCGTTTTGTGGTGAGTTAGTTTTTTATAATTCTCCTCTAACAGAACTGGTTTGCTGACAGCGTAACACTGTACTAGGACTTACGCAAATTACCTGACCAGACACTACCTTTAGTAGTAATGTGCAAGTCCTATTTAAGTCAATACCTTCTGCTATGGCTGCGGTGGTGGATTCCAGGGGCGACCGGAGTCTAAAGTTGCTTCGTGTGCCCTAAAGGCGAATTGCCCATAATTGGAGTTGGTGGCATTTTCACCGCCGAAGATGCTTGGGAAAAAATAGCCGCCGGTGCGAGTTTAATTCAAGTTTAAACCGGTTGGGTTTACGAAGAGCCTTGGATGGTGCGTCGGATTCTCCAAGGGTTGTTGCAAAAGTTAGAAGAACGCGGATTTAGTTCTATTTCTGAGGCAGTAGGTTCGGACAATCAATAGATATAGGACTGTTGACTGTTGACTGTGAGTAAAAAAAATGAAAATTGCGCGAATTATTTGTTGGCCTCGGGATTCGACTTTACGCCCAACGAGGAAGCGCGGATTTGATATCATTCCGGCCTTACTGCCGGAATTGATATGACTCACAGTGCGATCGCTAAAAAAGTATCAGGCAATACCCTACCAACAGTTCCCTAACATTAATTCTACAATAAATAAATCTTTTCCAGGAACTTTAATCTATTACATCAAAAGTAAATGGGCGCTCAAAATCTTCAACAATCTTAACAAGCCGATTTATCTAACACGCATCTAATCAAATATTTCCGCTAATTTCAAAGCATTAACTTGAGCTTGAGCTTTATGCAGCGACTCCTGCCATTCCCTTTCTGGATCGCTATCAGCAACAATCCCCGCACCCACTTGTCCCCAAACAACTCCCCCGCTCGTACCGTCACTTTTTGGTGCATATAAAAGGGTGCGAATCAAAATATTTAAATCCAGGTTGCCGCGCCAGTCCAAATAACCGCAGGAACCGTAAAATAAACTGCGCTTCACGGGTTCCAATTCTTCGATGATTTCCAGACAGCGCACTTTCGGACAACCTGTAATCGTACCGCCCGGAAATACCCCTCGAATTAAGTCGATCGCGTCGCAATCTCGTCTTAATGTACCGATAACATTACTGACGAGGTGCATCACGTGACTGTAGCGTTCAATGGTCAGAAATTCGTTAACTTTTACCGAGCCCCATTCACACACCCTCCCGATATCGTTGCGCTCTAAGTCAACTAACATAATATGTTCGGCTCTTTCTTTGATATTCTCTATTAATTCCTGTGCTAAGTGCTCATCTTGAATTCGGGTTAAACCTCGCGGTCTCGTTCCCGCGATCGGTCTAGTATCCACTTTTTTTCCTAATAATTGAACGAGTCTTTCCGGCGAACAACTAACTATCGCCCCCCACGGAGTTTGCCAATAACTTGCAAAAGGCGAAGGATTGATCCGTTGCAAAGCGCGGTAAATTGACCAACTACTGCAATCTGTACGGGCTTCAAACCGCAAAGATAAATTAGCCTGAAAAATATCGCCCGCATGAATATACTTCTGAGCTTTTCGCACTATTTCTTTATACTGACTCTGAGATAATTGGAAAATAGGAGTAGCGGAATTTTGTTGATAATTTTCCGGTAAATTATTCTGGATTATTTCTCCCTCAGCTTGCCCTAATTGATGCTGCATAACATCGAGGTGAGAAGGTTGACTCGCAGCCAACCAGAGAATTTGCGTTTGACCGTCTAAAACCGCAAAAGATTCTGGTTCGTACCAACAGCTAACCGGGAAAGGAAGCGGATCGGTATTGAGTTGGGGCAGGTGTTCGATTTCCCATGCTAAATCATAACCTAGCCATCCCAACCAACCCCCGCTAAAAGGAATCTCCGGCGGTAAATTCACTGCTAAATTTTGCTTTTGAGAGTCCAAAAGAGCGCGCAAAAAAGGTAAAATTTCACCGACTGGCGGTGTCCATAGCTGAGATTGACCATCAATTATCCGGGGAGAACCTGCACAAATAGAATATCGTGCCAATTTAGTAGAAGATGTAACTGGACTTTCTAGCAGAACGGCCATATCGCGGGGGAAACAATCCGATATTGAGCTTGCACTGTCGGCAGTTTTACCTAGAAATAAAGTTTGAAAAATCTCCGATCCGCTGCGCTGATTTAGGGGAAGCTTTCGCCAATGCCAAGGTTGTATTTGTTTCATAATAGATTGCACTATGGTTAACACTTTCAGGACTTACGCTACGAGTCAATTTTGACACTATCTGTAGTAGTAAGGTGCACAGTTGCCACCATACTAAAATCGATTGAAAGCGTTATTTTAGCCATTACTGACAACTTTCCAAACATCTCGGCTTGCTTCTTTTTTGAGGCGTATCCAACCCCTAACGGAGTTAATGAGAAATAGAGTTTGGGTACTGTGCAAATCATCTAAGGTAATTAATTCTTCTCTGATTTTTCCCTCCTCTAAAAGTTGAGAACGAAACGTCCCCGGTAATAAACCGCACTTGACGGGAGGTGTGATTAGACCTGCGGGTGTATCGAGCACGATATTGGCGATCGTGGATTCGGTGATAACTCCATCTTGATTCCACAGAAAGACATCCTGATATTCGGGCTGCGACTCCAAAGCCATTGTATAAGGCAATCGGTAAGTTGTCTTGTGGTAAAGAAATGGGTTTTGAGAATCGATCGGTTTGCGGGCAATTCCCACAGATGCACCGATTTTTAAGATACCGCTATCTAGTGTATGAGCTTGTAATTTTATGTTTCCCTCACAAGATATTGTTAACCGTATTTTTTGTTTGACTGACCCGCAAGTCATACTTAATGCTTGTAAAGCATTGCTTGCTTCTGTTAGCGATAGAGGGAAATTAAAATAATCAGCCGATCTCTCTAATCTTTGAAGATGTCTGTCTAGCAAAAAATAGCCGTTTTTGGGTTCCCATAAAAATGATTCCAGCAATTCAAAGTTTGGCTGTTGTTGAATCATATTTTTTTCAATATAATGTAAATTCGGTAACTAGACAATTTTTAAACCCGCGAAGCAGTCTGTTTGTGTAATTATATAGGAAGTTAACTTGAATTTATGTTGCCTAAATCCTTTATATTTCAATGGCGCCTTGCCATCGGGCTGTTAATATTAACCTCAGTGATAACACCGCTAGCCCTCAACTACTACGTCCGATTTGTTACCCGCAACTACCGCCACAGCGATATAGCTAACGTACCTGCTGAATCCATCGCTATAGTTTTTGGTGCGGGAGTTTGGGAAGATGGCACTCCAAGCCCCATGTTAGCCGATCGAGTGCAAGCAGCCGTCGATTTGTACAAAGCGGGGCGAGTGGACAAACTTTTGATGACAGGAGACAATAGCAGCCTCGATTACAACGAAGTCCAAGCAATGCAGGACTACGCCGAAGCCCAAGGCGTACCGATTGATAATATCATTCTCGATTATGCCGGATTTAGTACCTATGAAAGTTGCTACCGTGCGAAAGAGATTTTTGGCATAACGCAGGCTGTTTTAGTTACCCAAAACTTTCACTTAGCCCGCGCTGTTTATACCTGTCGCCGGTTGGGCATAAAGGCGATCGGTTTAGGAACGCCGGATTGGGGAAAATTTAGCCATAAGGGCATGATTCACTACAGTTTCCGCGAATTTTTGGCAGTCCTCAAAGCGCTTTGGGAAGTGCGCGTTACCCGTCCGGAACCGACTTTTTTGGGGCCGTTTGAAGGAATCAAATAAAAGTTATGGGTGTTCTGTTGAAGACTTTAGTCTTTAGAGCAAGGACTTTATTCCTCACTAAAAACTGGTTTTATTACAATTAACCGGACATCAGGTAAGTCCGGGAGTTGTAAGTTTTGAGTTAAACAAAACTTACAACAAAACTCACAAATCATAACTCGCCCGTTGCGGTAGCGCTCCATAACTTACTCGCGTTTGGAAAGCCCCGCCAGCGACCAAGTTAGGCTCACCATCATTAAACGACCTAGAGCCTTCAAACGGTCTTCGGCGTTATTTTCAATCGCTTGAGACAGAGTTTCAGACTTAACATTTATCGACGATTCTTCAGCAGTTTCTGCTGGTTTTTCCAACTGGGGTTGTTCAGAAGATGTCTCAAGGCTGACTTGTGACTGCTGATTTTTTTCTTCGGTCATTTTCTGAGTCACCTCCTGGAGTTATTGCATACATAACCCTTAATACAAATGTAATTTCTTTGTATCCGGGATTTGGCGAGTCAAGTTTTCCGTACCCGACAATCGCAGTTACCAACTGACTTAAAAGTTTTGATTTCAGTTGTTAGCTATCTTAAATAGCACTTAGCCAATTTTCCTCAAAAACGATGTTTATTCACAGATATGTAGTCCTCCACCACATTTTTGTAAGAAACGGGATTTCTGAGCGTAACTTTCGTTGAATTCAAAAATAACCCACTACTACCGATGATGCACATCACTGAATTGTTATATTTACTTAACAGTAATATTTCCGAGATTCTGATATTGTTAAAGCTTAACAATTAATTTTGCTCGGATTTATCTCAATCTGCAAGCAACCGTCTGGAAATTCTTAAGAAACTGAAGGTGTAGAGCCGATGGCAATTTATGTTGATACTGCAATTGTAGCGGAAGCCGCACGGGCGAGCAAGTTCGGATGGATAGCGGGAATTACTACTAATCCGACACTTTTGGCAAAAAGCGAGTTATCTCCTGAGCAAACCCTTAAACAACTGGCACAACTGATTCCTGGGGAAGTGTATTATCAGCTAATGGCATCTGATGTTGATGGCATGGTAGCAGAAGGAAAAGCGGCTTTTGAATTAATTGGACAGCAAACAGTTTTGAAAGTTCCAGCAACGGCGGGGGGCTTCCAAGCAGTCGCGCATTTGTCACCGGAAATTCCTTGCGCGGTGACGGCGATATACAGCGCCTCACAAGCAGTTGTCTCAGCAGAAGCTGGGGCTAAATATGCGATCGCCTACGTGAATCGCGCCACCAGACTCCTCGGAGACGGTTTTGCCTTAGTGCGGGATATGGCAAATGTGTTGCAGAGAACTAATACGGAGATTTTGGCAGCTAGCATTAAATCGCCGGAAGAAGCGGTAAAGACTTTATTAGCTGGCGCACATCATTTGACATTGCCTTTTGACGTGTTGCAGGCGATCGCACTTCATGAACTTTCGCAGCAAACTGTTGATGAATTTGCCAAAAACGGGCGGGGAATTAGTTATTAGATTTTGCAAGACAGACAACTTCCTTAATTCTGGGGCAAGTATCATTCGCTCGCTGACTGCATATGAGTTTGGCTATTTAGTCTAGTGTTGGTAACATTTGTTGATAAATATGGCTTTTATGAACTCAAAGTTATGACTTTTATGAATTGACTTTGAGAAATGCTTATTGAATAATGTCAATCAACCGCACGGAGCTCCAAACTTGTACTCTTAAATGTCAGGGCTTATGACCATTACTCGCATCCCCGTAGACTCAACAGGCATCTCTGACCCAGCAGGCGATGTGCAGGGCAACCGTTACTCGGTCTCATCATCCATCTCCGGTGATGGGCGGTTTGTGGCGTTTACACTTCAACAATCCATCTTCCGAATCGGAGCTCCGAACAATAATATTAACAATAGCGACGACATCTTCGTGCGCGACTTGTTAACCAACACCACCACCCGCGTCTCTGTTGACTCAGCAGGCAATCCGGGGAACGACAGCTCCTACGACCCCTCCATCTCTGCTAACGGAAGGTTTGTGGCGTTTCAATCTGATGCGTCCAACCTCGTGCCGGGGGACACAAATAATAACAACGACATCTTCCTCCGCGATTTGTCAACCAACACCACCATCCGCGTCTCTGTTGACTCAGCAGGCAATCAGGGGAACGACTTTTCCGGGGACCCCTCCATCTCGGGCGACGGGCGGTTTGTGGCGTTTGTATCTGCTGCCACCAACCTCGTGCCGGGGGGCACTAACAATGACGAGGAAATCTTCGTCCGCGACTTGTCAACTAATACCACCACCCTCGTCTCTGTCAGTTCTAGTGGCGATCGCGCGAACGACTACTCCGACTTCGCCTCCATCTCCGCCAACGGACGGTTTGTGGCATTTCGCTCTTGGGCCACCAACCTCGTGCCTGGGGATACTAACAACGAACGCGACATTTTCGTGCGCGACTTGTTGACCAATACTACTACCCTCGTCTCTGCGAGCTCCAATGGCGATCGCGCGAACGACTCCTCCTCCATCTGCTCTATTTCTGCTGACGGGCGGTTTGTGGCCTTTTCATCTCGTGCCAGCAACCTCGTTCCGGGGGACACTAACGATAGCGACGACATCTTCGTGCGCGACTTGTCAACCAATACCACCACTCGCGTCTCTATTTCCTCAACAGGCAATCAGGGCAACCAAGATTCCGGGTCCCCCTCGATATCCGCTGACGGGCGGTTTGTGACGTTTTCCTCTGAGGCCTCCAACCTCGTGCCGGGGGACACTAACGATAGCGAGGACATCTTCGTGCGCGACTTGTCAACCAATACCACCACCCGCGTCTCTGTTGACTCAGCAGGCAATCCGGGGAACAGCGACTCCGAGTTACCCTCCATCTCTGCCAACGGGCAGAAAGTGGCGTTTTCATCTTTTGCAGCCAATCTCGTGCCGGGAGATACCAACAACGGCCCAGACCTCTTTATTTCTGACACCGGCAGCGCTCCAGGCGGCACCAATAACTCTCCAAACGCCATCAACGGCACTCCAGGCAACGACAACCTCACAGCCACTCCCAGCAGCGATAATATCAACGGTTTAGACGGCGATGACGCACTCACCGGCAGACAAGGCAACGATATTCTTATCGGGGGCGGCGGCAGCGACAACTTGTCTGGCGGCAAAGGTTTTGACACCCTCAACGGCGGTTTGGGAAACGATATTCTAGTCGGCGGCGCGGGCAACGATGTATTTGTTTTAGGTGCGGGGTTGGGAGTTGATACAATCTCTGATTTCACCAACTCTCAAGATACTGTGCAATTAATCAACGGCTTGACCTTCGGACAGCTATCAATTTCCCCTGGAACTAACGGCACATTAATTAGAGTAGCCAGCAGCGGTGAAGTTTTAGCTTCTTTGACAGGCGTTGCTCCCAACCTCATCGGCTCTGAAGATTTCATCTCGGTCTAGAGATGGTAAACTGGTCATTTGTTAAATCACTTTTACTCAGGGAACATGATTAAACTTGGCAAACTATCCCTCGCATTAGTAGGCACATTTATTGCAGTTTTGCAACCAGCATTTACCGCTAATTCACAAGAAAGCAACAGCGAATTTAGCAAACTTCAATCCTTATTAGAAGCAAAAAAATGGTACGAAGCAGATCAAGAAACAGTCTCTCTGATCCGCAACAACCCCGCCAATCTGTCTTGTCCGAACCTCCGCGCGATCGATCGGCTGTGGATGCAATCGAGCAACGGAAAATATGGATTGACTCCGCAGTTAGAGATTTGGCAGAAAGTGGGCGGTTCTAACTGTCGAACTTGCGAAGGTCAAATTCAAGATTTTAGCAAGCAAGTAGGATGGAACATGAGCTCGCAAGTAAGTCCTATACCAGGGGAGTTTCCAGCCCAGTATCCAACTGTTGCTTCATTAAGTTGGCAAAGTTATGTTGACAGCGATAAAAGCATAACTAGGTACAGTCTTTTTGCTGGCGCGCAGACATGGCAAGCGTGGAGAGTTACAGAATTTAACCTGTTTTCTACTTTCGCCAATTGCGGCAAGTAACAGTTGTAGGGCGGGCAATGCCCAGAGTTCCACGTCAGAGTCGGGATGGGATTTCTCGATCGCCTCGACTCTTCAATCTAAAATCTAAAATCTAAAATCTAAAATAGTAGGACTATGGCATTCGCCAAATCTTAATAGTGCGATCGGGACTGCCGCTCATAAAAGTCTTGCTATCTCTGGAAATAGCAACAGAAGTCACAAACTGACTGTGACCAGAAAGAGTGCTTCTTTCTTTTCCCGTCTTCAAATCCCAAACTTTAATATCTCCGCCCCCGCTGATCAAAGTGCGGCTGTCCGGGCTAAAGGCGATCGTCCTCACCGAGCTCGAATGCCCTTTTAAAGTGCGGGTGCGCTTCCCGTCTTGCACGTTCGACAAACGGATCGTATTGTCGGTGCTAGCACTAGCCACACTTTTGCCGTTCGGGCTAAAAGCCACAGCATTAACTGCGCCCCCGTGACCTGTGATAATTCTTCTGACTTCTCCGGTACCGAGATTCCACAAACGCACAGTCTTGTCCTGGCTGCCGCTAGCGAGAGTTTTACCGTCCCGGCTCAAAGCGATCGCGTTTACTCCTCCGGCGTGGCCGCTCAAAGTCCGCAACCTGCTGCCGGTTCTGACATTCCACAAGCGAACAGTTTTGTCATCGCTGCCGCTAGCCAGAGTTTTACCGTCCCTGCTAAAAGCGATCGCGTTGACGGCGGCTGTGTGAGCGGGAATCGTCAGTCTCCGTCTCCCCGTCTTCAAATCCCAGAGAATCACATTCTTGTCGTCGCCCCCGCTGGCCAAAATCGAGCCGTCCGGGCTCACCGCCAGCGTCTTGACCGATTTTTGAGAATGCACCGACTTGAGAGTCCGCACCAGGCCTCCCGTCTTCACCTTCCAAATTCTAATTGTCCCAGAGCTTGCGCTCACCAAAGTTTGACCGTCAGGCGACAGGGCGATCGCATTTACACTCCCGACATTATCCAAACTTCTTTGCAAAAAATGAGTGCTAGGTAAAGTAGAAAGCAGCCACACCGGGTTTGCCGGAAACACCCCGTAACGCAGGGAACCGTAAATTTGAGACGCGCCAATACTCACCATCAAAACAGCCGTGCCCGCCAGCAACTTCTTTTTCCAATCAAAAACCTTTGGGACTGGCTTCTTCAAGCCCGAATTCAGAGGTCTGAGGCGGTTTACAGAAGAAGTCTGCTTCGTCGCTCCAGACCCCCCGGCAGTTGCGCGAATTTTAGTTTGCCCCGCCGCCGGCAACTGAGTCGGCAACTGACTTTCCGCGTCGTCGAGATTAATTTCCTCCAAGCACTGCAAAACCATCTGCGGACTTTGAGGTCGATTTCCCGGAAAAGGCGCCATCAGATAATCGATTACATTAGCCACCGCGTCGGAAACCTGAGGAGCTCCTTTGCGCCACATTAATCTGCCCGTGCGCGGGTTCTCTGGAAACGCAGTCGGCGGCTTTCCAGTCAGCAAATAAACAAAAGTGCGCCCCAGAGCAAAAAAATCCGACTGCGGGACAGCCTTGCCATTAGTTTGTTCCGGCGGCGTGTAGCCGGGGGAAACAATACCAGTCACATTTTGCCCCTGGCCCACCTTAGCGAAATAAGTCGCCGACACTTCCCGAGCAGTCCCGAAGTCAATCAGCACTAACTGCCCGTTTGGCTTGCACATAATATTGTGCGGCTTGATATCCCGATGAAAATAGTTGAGGCGGTGAACTTGGTCTAAAATTTCCGACAGTTGTTTGAGCCAGTTTACAGCTTGTTCTTGACTGATCGGGCGGCCCCGATGTTTCAGCCAGTCTTGCAAATTGGCCCCAGCAATTTTCTCCATCACCAGACAGTGAAAAGACTCTGTGCTGTGAGCGGGCGTAAATGTAAAATAACCGTCGCGATCGACTTTGGGAATACCTGGATGTCTTAGCCTGACCAATACGTCGGCTTCTTGCTTAAAAAGTTCTACAGCTTTGGGATGTTCTTTCAGCAGGACTTTTAGCACTCTTCGGGCGCCGTTGTCGTCCACTTCAAATGTTCTACCAAAGCCACCGCCTCCGAGAGGGGCGACTAGCCGATATCGACCTTGCAACAAAAGTTCAGACCCGCAGTGGATACACGCGGATTTGCCAGAGTTGGCTGGATCGGAGGGATTCGGGCATTTGGGATTGAGGCAATAACTCACAGAAGCCACATAACCCTGATTGAGGTTGCTCTATCAAGTTTTACTTTGACACTGCTATACAAAACTTGGCTAAGCTTTATTTTTGCTTCACCATTCAACTAGAAGTATTTTCTAGAGGGTCTGATTCCTGCTTCTGCCAAGAGAGTCGGCTCTTACTTGTCCACAGGCGTAAATTCGGGTGGAGCAGCACCCTATTTTTCCAGTCTGTACAACTATTTATTATTGTGGAAGCTTTTAGCCATTGTTTAACCATTATTTTCAACCAATTTAACGAATCGTGGTATCCCGTTCGACCTTTTATAGGCTGGTCAGTTTTAAATCGACCGTCGTTTACTCTCCCAGAAAATTTTTGCTGCAGATTTTCGGCATCATGAGAATGTTGCACATAACTGCGCCTCTGTCAATATGCTGACCATAATTCGCTTGAGAGCAAGTTTAATAAACTATTAAGCGATTAGATTAATCTCTGTACACTCTTGGTGACTGAGATTTTTGGTTCAGCTTGCGACTGGATTGCTCCTGCCGCATTAGAGGTGTCTTCTCTAAGAGCGTTAATTCCGGTAGCGCATACTGTATTTGAGCAGTCCTCTTTATCTAGTTGGGTTTTTGTTCAAAAACGAGTTTTCCTAGACGGCAACACCGTGTTTGTGTGACTTACGTACTCAACAACCTAGTTAAGTTTTTACGTTGTCTAGTTACACTCAATTTTCAACTTATGACGATCGTAGCACACCTAGTACAAGACTCATGAGCACTCTTGATTGAAATCTGGCAGCGTCGCTCAAGTCAAGCGAGGCTTTAGTCTCGCTTGACTTGAGCATTCGGTCTTTTTATATAACCTGTGGCTGCGATCTAACGATCGCGTTGAGGCCAAAGGTTTTGTTGTTTGTCACAGCCGATCGAGGTCAAAAATCCCTGATGACAGCAGATAATTTACACAAAGACCAGAATTAATAACGAGAGAGCAGCCACATTTCAATTGTACGATCGCAACCACCACTCTCGAAGAAAGAAGGCAGAGTGGGCGAGTGGGAGAGTGGGCGAGTGGGAAAACCCTCCTTCTGCTGAATGCCTTCTTCCCTCTTCCCTCTTCCCTCTTCCTTCCCAATAAGAAAGCCTTTTAAACAAGTCCCTCTATTACCGGATGGAAGTAGAACGCCAGCGCCAAAACCGTATAAGCTGCCAACAGCAAAGTACCTTCGAGCCAGTTAGAGTTGCCATCAGAACTGATAGAATTGGCGATCAGCACCGACACCGCAACCGCTACAAGTTCAAACGGGTTGAAATTCAAGTCCATCGGTTTGCCCAAGACAAAACCTGCCAAAACCAACACCGGGGCAACAAACAAAGCAATTTGCAAACTCGAACCCACCGCAACAGAAACCGACAAATCCATTTTATTTTTCATCGCCACCGTCACCGCCGTCGTATGTTCGGCCGCATTGCCAATAATCGGCACTAAAATCACCCCGGTAAACAATGATGTCAGCCCCAAACGCGCCGTCGCTTCTTCGAGAGTACCCACCAACAGTTCCGACTCGACAGCTACCATCAGGGTACAGGCCAACAGCACCCCAATCCACAGCGGCAGATTGACTTTGTGGTCAGGACTCTCTGGTGCTAAGTTACTTTCGGCTAATTCTTCGAGCATTTCTATTTCTGCCACCCCTGCATCGTACAGATAACTGTGGGTTTTCATCGAAAACAGCAGCGTCAGCACGTAGACGACAATCAGGACTATAGCAACAGCGCTAGAGAGGTTCTGCATAGTTTCCGGAGGGATGCCCGTAGAGGTGGCATTAACTGCCGTCGGCACTAAAATGGCAATCACGGCTAAGTTCATCGCGGAAGCGTTCAAGCGGGCGACTATCGGCTGAAATTCTTGTTCTTTGTAGCGCAAGCCGCCCAGCAGCATCGCAAATCCCATCACCAGCAGCAGGTTGCTCATAATTGAACCGGTGATGCTGGCCTTGACAACATCTATGAGTCCGGCGTTGAGGGCGACGATGCCGATAATCAGTTCCGTGGCATTTCCGAAGGTAGCGTTCAGCAAACCCCCCAAGTTGGCGCCGAGGACGACGGCGATTTCTTCGGTGGCCGTGCCCATCCAGGCGGCTAGAGGGACGATGGCTAAAGCCGAGGTGATGAAGATTGTGGAGGATTCCCAGCCGAGAAAGTGTCCGGCGATCGAAACCGGGATAAATAACAGCAGGCTGGAAATTATTGTATTTGTGTTTAGCATTTAGATTCTCAAAAGCTGCCAACCGTCAATCATAGCCTGTAGCAAAAGGAAAAAAAGGGCGAGGGTTCGGGATTTGGGTGTTAGCTTAAAGCTGGGGGTGGGCGATCGCTGCATTGCCGCTTTCACGGATGTGACAAACTAAGAGAGCGATTTGTTTAGCCGATCGGTTCAATGGATTTTTGTATTCGATTAGCTTCCTTAGAAGACATTCCTAAGCTGACAACTTTAATTCCAGAGTCTGCTAGAGCTTTGCAAGCAGGCTACTACACTTCAGAGCAGATTAAAGGCGCACTGGGCACAGTCTTTGGGGTTGACAGTCAACTGATTCAAGACCAAACATACTTTGTTGCTGAGAACAATCACCAAATAGTTGGTTGCGGTGGTTGGAGTAAGCGTAAAACGCTTTATGGAGGTGATTCAGGCAAAAATAATCCAGAAGACAGCCTGCTCAACCCAGACAGCGACTCGGCAAAGATTCGTGCATTCTTTGTTCATCCAGCACGGGCGCGTCGAGGAATTGGAAGCCAGATTATGCGAGTATGCGAACAGGCTGCTGAGCGTGCTGGATTTAAGGACGTTGAGATGATTGCGACGCTGGCGGGAGAGGCATTTTACACAAAATTTGGCTATCAGGCGATCGATAGGTTTGAAATTTCTCTCCCAAACAGTCAGTTTCTCCCCGTTGTGCGTATGTTTAAGAGCTTTGCGCCTAGTCCGTAAATGAGTAATGATAAAATCTGTGTCGGTTAAATGCGATGGTAAATCAATGAGATGACAAAAAAAGCAAATAATTATCAGCCATGTCAATAAAAGTAGATTTTTTCAAAGTAGAAGTCGTCCCGCACGATCCAAATTGGCGAAGCGCCTTTGAAAGTGAGTCGAAACTGATTGCACTTGCACTTAGGGAAAATGTGGTTGCTATACATCACATTGGTAGCACAGCGATTCCACAAATTCATGCAAAGCCGATAATCGATATGTTAGTTGAGGTTAAAGATATTATAAAAGTCGATACACATAGTTCACAAATAGAGGCATTAGGTTATCAAGCAATGGGTGAGTTTGGGATATCCGGCCGTCGTTTTTTCCGCAAGGGTAATGAAGCAGGGATTAGAACACACCACCTTCACGGGTTTGAAGTGAACTCAGCGCAGATAGAGCGCCATTTAGCGTTTCGAGATTATATGATTTCCCATCCTGAGCACGCGCAGCAATACAGCGAACTCAAACGAGAACTCGCAAACAAATACCATGATAATATTCAGGGGTACATGGACGGAAAAGATGGGTTCATTAAAGCCATGGATCTGAAAGCGGCCAAGTGGCGGTCATCACATTAAATCTATGATATTGGAAGTGGCAATTCTTGATGTTAAGCCTAATATGACTGTTGAATTTGAAACCGCTTTCAAAACAGCTTCAGCTATTATTTCTTCTATGCCCGGGTATATCTCTCACGAGCTGCAACGCTGTATAGAAACCACAAATCGTTATATTCTGCTTGTGCGATGGCACAGTTTGGAAGATCATACCGTTGGATTTCGACAATCCCGAGATTATCAAAAGTGGCGTTCCTTATTGCACCACTTCTACGATCCATTTCCGACAGTGGAACATTACGAACTCATTGTGTAAAGTTTGAACTCTCAGCCGGGAGGAACATAACATATGATTGATATCGGTCTGACACACATCGCACTGCCAGTTGGCGATGTCGATCGCACTATCGAATTCTACTCCAAGTATGCTGGAATGCAAGCAGTTCACCGCCGCATCGATGCAGAAACTGGTGTTGCTGTGGTCTGGCTTTCCGATCGCACTCGCCCTTTTGTAATTGTGCTAATTCAAACAGACTCCGTACATCCCGTTCTGTCTCCCTTTGCACACCTCGGAGTAGGTTGCAAAAGTCGCGAATATATGGACGAACTCTGCGACAAAGCACGTCAAGAAGGCGTGCTGCTTGAGGAACCAAAAGATGCTGGAGATCCGATCGGCTACTGGGCTTTTTTGCGAGACCCGGACGGTCACACGCTGGAACTATCCTACGGGCAAGAAATCGGGTTTACAGTGGAGGATGCTACTTAAAGTTATAATAAATAAATCGCCCTCCAAACCCGATCGTTTCTCATCTGGAAATAGACTGGAGAATCAAATGACTGCAGCAATCATCGCACCACCCAGAAAAGAATCACCCCTTCTGTTTGAGGGACTGACTTGGAGAGAGTTCAAAGCAGTTGAGCAATTGTTAGACCGTCCAGGATATCGACTTTCTTTCCTGGATGGAATTCTGGAGATACGACGAATGCCTGGAGAACCCCACGAAACCGTTAAAGAAAGAATTGGTGCATTGTTGGAGCTTTACCTGCTGATGGCGGGGTTTGACTTTACTCCAACTGGCTCAATGACTCTGGAAAGTGAAACCGGAAAAGTCAAGCGAGAGGCCGATAAATCTTATAAACTTGCTCCTGGTCGCAGGCTACCCGATCTGGCGATCGAGGTCGTGTTTTCCAGTGGTGGCATCAACCAACTGGAGGCATACAAGCGGCTGAAGATAAAGGAAGTGTGGTTCTGGGAAGATGGATTGTTAGAAGTTTATCACCTGCGGGGAGAGGGCAATACACTTTATTATGAAAAGGTTTCCAGTAGTGAGGAGGTGAAAGGGATCGATTTGGATTTGTTTTTGCGTTGCATCAATATGGTGAATCATGTTGAGGCAGTTAAGACTTTTCAACAGGGACTCCAGAAATAGCTGGAAATAGGGGATTGCGCCTCCTTTTACCCGCTTTGTTGGCATCTCAAATATCGGCAAAAAGCAATGGGGAATGGCAATGATGCAAGTTGTAATTGTGGGATCGGGGCCAACTGGTGCGGCACTGGCCTTACTGCTGGTAAAACGAGGTATTGCCACAACGTTGGTTGAGGCTGCAAAAGATTCCTACCGAGTGTTTCGCGGTGAAGGGTTAATGCCGAGCGGATTGGATGCGATCGCACAAATGGGCTTATCCACTATCCTAGAAGGTGTTCCACACCGACAAATTGATGCCTGGGAGTTCATTGTGGGCGATCGGCAGTTATTTCGAGTTGATGAGCCAATGGGGTCAAATCGACCTTGTACGCTGGTATCGCAACCGCCTTTGCTAGAAACACTAATTTCAGAAGCTCAGTTACATCCAGAGTTTGAATTTATCGCAGGTGTTCCCGTAAAAGATTTACTGTACAGCAACGATCGCATTGCGGGTGTAAAGCTAGGAGATGGGCGAGAGATTCCTGCTGCACTTGTGATTGGTACAGATGGTAGAAACTCGGTTGTACGACAACGTGCAGAATTAGAGTTAGTAAAACAGCAGAATAGTATAGATGTTCTGTGGTTTAAACTTGCCGCTCATCCTCGGTTTGCGGCGGATAATGTATTTTATTCTATCCTGAATGGCGGTAGCGGATTTAGTGTCTTTCATGGGGCAGAATCAGGAAAACTTCATCTGGCTTGGGTGCTATCGGCAGATGACAAAACCGATTGGAAACACACAGACTGGGCAGAAACTTTCGCATCGCGATCGCCTGCGTGGATGGCAGAACATTTCCGCAACTGTGCCGATACGATCGAATCTCCGATGCGATTATCTGTTGTGGTTGGTCGCTGTCCGCGCTGGCATCGACCAGGAATCATACTTTTGGGGGATGCTGCACATCCCATGTCTCCGGTTCGCGCTCAAGGAATTAACATGGCGTTCCGCGATGTAATTGTTGCCGCCAATCACCTTGTACCTTTATTGAAAGCAGGGGCTAATTACGAAGATATTGACTTAGCATTATCGCGGATTCAGGCAGAACGCGAACCCGAAATTATTCGCGCCCAACAACTTCAAGCACAAGAAGCGTGGAAAGGCGAACAACTGCGAAAAAATGGATTATTGCGTTTATTGATGATGCAAACGGCTCCGTTTTTGGGTGAAAAAATTAAACAATTTTGGGTAAAAGGACAGTATGAATTGCGCCAAGGAGTAACAGAGGTAAAATTGGTTGTTTGAAAAGAGGAAATTCACAATTAGGAGAAAATTGTATGCGATCGACAAATATCAAAGGACCGATCGGCACTATTCACATCATCGAAGCCAGCCCTCCTGTCACCGCTGGGGAGTCGGAGTCGCTGCCGGTGGTGTTCGTGCACGGTATGGCGGTTTCTGCGAGCATCTGGGAGGCGCAGCTTGCCCGTGTCGCCCGTACCCGACGCGCGATCGCCCTTGATATGCGGGGACACGGTGATTCTGCACCGCCGGAGGACGGCAACTATGCGCCCGCCTCCTGTGCAGCGGATGTTTTCGCGGTACTGGATGGGCTGGGACTCGATCGAGTGGCGATCGTCGGGCACAGTTTCGGTGCTTGTATTGGCCTCGCCACAGCAGCCAGCGCACCGCACCGCATCGCGCAGTTGATCCTGGCAGACGCACCCGGAGATTTTACCAAGGTGCCTGCACAGATGTACGAGGCACGGATCGTTCCCTACCAGAGGGCTCTGGAGACGGAGGATTGGCGGGCTGCTGTGCAAATGAGCTTCAATGAGGCACTGACAGGAAGCGCGGCCCCTACGCGCGATCGGATTCTCGCTTGGTTGGCGGCGACTCCACAGGATTGTCTGTGTGGAATGTATCGCGGGATGTTTGCCTTTGAAGCTGTTGATGCTCTCGATCGCTACCTAGCAGCCCCTGGAACACGAGCCCACGCCATTATTGCTCCCTCAAACACTTTTCCCTTCAGCCTCCACATCCTCCGTCCCACACTGACGACAAGTACGCTACCCGATACTGGACACTGGCTGATGCTGGATGCGCCGGAGGCCTTTGCTAGGGAACTTGATATCTGTTTGGAAGGTGTTTAATATATAGCAATCCTAAATCATTTGTGAATTTCTTACTCCCTCCCCAAGGCATCGGGGAGGGTTGGGGTGGGGTAAAAAATTTACGACTCCTGCAAGGATTGCTATAGATGACAAAATCTGTTAGTTTTACCACAATTCATCGAGAGTTAAGTTGTGGGGGTTTTTGAGGATGAAGGCGTTGTTGTCTTTGATTAAGTCACCGCTACAGAGAATCGGTAAGCGTTCTTGATAAGCTTTAATCGCCAGGATATAATCTTTGTCGGCGAGTGAAGTTTGAATTTTCCGCAATTTGTCAGCTACCAGGCCGAGGAGAGTAATTTCGCCACTTAATTTTTGGGTATTTGGGGTGTGAATTTGCATAACAATTCCCTGAATAATCGTGTTGGAAATGCTGGTAAGCAGTTCGCTTAAAATTTCAATCTGAGGGCGATTTTCTGCATTTTCTAGGGTTTGGATTGCCTCGCGGATGCGGGCTGCATAATCTCCCAGGTTTTCCCGGTTAGGTAGCAATATTTCAAATTCTTCTGCATCGGCTGTTGGTTTGTGCCAAAGTGTGGCATTATCTAAAAAAGGTTGGTCTTCATGCCAGCCGTGAGTTTGTAAGTAATTTCTCAGTTGATTTAGCTTGATTGTTTCGAGAGTTTGGCTATCTTTTACGGTGACTTTCATGGTTGAACTCCTTGGCTAATTCCCTCCATAATTGACTGAAGGGCGGCGACTGTAAATTGGTTGGTTCTGGGGATAGCGACGGTGACAGCACTGGTATTTCGTGTGTCTGGCATTCCCCGCAGCGAGTTCCAATAGAATTATGGTCGTCGCAACTGAAAGCTTTTTTACGTCAGTTCTCACCAAGCGCCACCAAGATGGTTGATATTTTGCTGGCTACGGCCATTGAAGCAGTCAACCCTAAGCACTTTAAAAACTGGTTTACAAGCTGCTGTTACTTTACTTTATAAACCTGGAATTTGCTGTATTAACCAAATTATCGAATTAACAACAAACAAAAAGGTATAAAAAATATAGATTGATGGAGCGCAGAGAGCTCTCCATAAAGAAGGCATTTTAAGTGTTTTTAAAAAACCTAGCGGGTGAACGAGACCTTCCGGTATCGAACGGGCATTAAAACTTTTATCTAAGGCGCTTTCATTATTCAAGAATTGGGTAAGTGCATCAACTCTTTGTATGCAATAAAATTGCACCTTCCAGTAGGTAGCTTCTAACAACCAAAAACCAAAAATTATAACGTATCCCAGCGGAAATAACGCATCTATTTTGCTGGCAAACGCCCAACCGATCAGCGCTACCCAAATGGTAATTGCCGCAGTTTTTAACTGCTGCAAAATTGTATTGAAGTTAGCTATTTTTTTCTCTAGTTCCTCTGCTCCTTTTTGCAGCATTGCTAGCTGAAATTCAAATCTATCCATGTTTGATTCGGAGATGGCTGATTGTTCCTATATGGTTTCTAATTTTAACATACCAAATTCCAGAGCCGTTTCACTTACCAAAAAGCTGTCCCCACCACTGCCAGCACTCTTTATTAAAAGGCGACCGCCACTTACAGCATATTCTATGTATGTATGGTACACCCAATCTTGTAGTAAGTAAGGTGCATCGCTATCATAACAATCTGCAAGTTTCATTGAACCTGCGACGGCAGCCACCCACCCTACATAACACGTACCACACAATATAGCTGATATTGTACTTTAGTAACCTGGAATATGCTGTATGTTCTTGTTAACCTGTTTGGTGCTAGCTCGTAGATAAAATTACATCATGTTGGTTATGGTTTCCTTGATTTGTATCGGTTGGTTGGTGACAATGGAGTAAAGAACATCGGGATCTAAATCGGCTCCATTTTCCCAGTAAATTGTCCCCCATTCTGGATTTAGTTTGACTTGTTTAAAGTAAGTCAAGTCTTGCAGGGGGGCGAAGATTCCGGTAAATTCGATTAATTGGCTGATGTCAACTACTCCCTCTTGGTTATCTTCAAATTTGAGGTGAAGTTGATAGTTTTTTAATGGTTGAACTGAGCTAATATCTTTGAGCATTGTTTATTCCAAAGGGGCAATAGGTTCTAATGGTGTTTGAAGTCTGGCAAGTTGCCAGTTTTGCATGAGCTCTGTTTGATGAAGGGCTGCCCACTCTACAACTAATCCTCAGATGCGAGGGGAAAGTTTGCCTTCTAGGATTGAGAGGGTTTCGATATCAATGATGGCTTTTTGTTGATTGTAGCGGGCATGAAAGTGCGGGGGCGGGTGGTCGTTATAGTACATCGTGATGATGATGCCTAAAAATCTGCTGAGTTCTGGCATTAGATTGTCTCCTATACAATTCTGTCGGCGTCTTTTACCCGGTTTCGTAAGACTAAATCCGCTCCATATAGCAATCCTAAATCATTTGTGAATTTCTTACTCCCTCCCCTCGGTAAGGGGAGGGCTGGGGTGGGGTAAAAAATTTACGACTCCTGCAAGGATTGCTATACATTCTTTAATATTGCTTAAAACGTGCGTTTTGGTTCTAATTATACTAAAAAATCCACCTCGCTATCTGCTGTTGCTTCAGCCCTGGCAACCGAACCAAAAACGCGCACATTTAACGCGCCTAAGTGAGTAGCAATTCTCAGGATATCCGAGTGCTTGGACTTCAGCAATTCCTCAATTCCCATAACTCCACCCTCTGCCGATTTTCCCGAATCATCGCCTCTAACTTGGCACTCTCGACAAATTGCCTCTCCAACTTCGCCGTCAAATGCAGCATCTTCTCGTCCAAATCCTCCTCCTCCTCCTCCTCCGCCTCCGCCCCCACATACCTCTGAGGAGTTAAAACCTAACACTTACCGTTTTGCTTTTTTGTTGCCTTTTGACTCCGCACAAGTGTTACAACTCTTCTGGAAAGTACATTTGCAGCCAATCTGCCCCGCCCTAACCCAACAAGCCTAACTTCTCCAGAACTTAGGTAAAAAGCACCTAAAGTATGATGCGAAACTCGGGCAAAACTCTTATTCTATAAATTCATCGGGCATTAAACCGATATCCACAACCGCCAAGATTTATTGCCAAAACTTAAATCTTTCCGGCGAAAACTTGCTATTTAATGAATAAGACTTTACAATCCAGCAAGGTAAATGAAACTCTCAATGAGCAACCCTGCAAGCACGAACCCGAAATGGGTCGCAAGTGCCAAAAAGCAGCAAAAGCTACCTTTTTTAACTCTTTCAACAGCAAAGCATTGGCAAAAAAACCAGGGATCGACGGTTGGCATCTTGGAACGAATGCTTTGCTGGCAAAACAACAAATGTATTAAAACTTGTCTGCCCAAATTTAGCCCCAAGAGAGGCCTAGCTGCAACTCTTGCTGCGTAAGGTTTTAGTCTCTAATTAGGCTGGTTTTATTGTCTTTAACTACTTGAGGATTCGATCGCATGATTTCGATTTCTACAACTCAATCCGATGTGCTACCTTTGTCTTCGCCAACCGTAACGGCTGCAACCCAAACCAGCGTGGCTGCTGCAACTGGGGTCTGCGTCACGGTTCACGGTCACTTTTACCAGCCGCCCCGGGAAAACCCTTACCTGGACGCGATCGAACGCCAACCCAGCGCCTCTCCCGCCCACGACTGGAACGAACGCATTGACAACGAGTGCTACCGCCCGAACGCCTTTGCCCGCATACTCAACGACCGCGGCGAAGTCGCGGGGATCGTCAACAACTACGAGTATATGAGCTTCAACATCGGGCCGACCCTGATGAGCTGGCTGGAACGCTACGACGTGGAAGTCTACCAGCGGATTCTGGAGGCCGATCGCAAAAGCTGTCAGCGGCTCAACGGTCACGGCAACGCGATCGCCCAAGTATACAATCACATCATCATGCCCCTCGCTAACGAGCGAGACAAATACACCCAAATTCGCTGGGGGATCGCAGATTTCCGATCCCGGTTCGGTCGCGATCCCGAAGGAATGTGGCTCGCCGAAACCGCCGTAGACTACGCAACCCTGGAAGTTTTGGTCGCTGAAGGCATCCGCTTCATTGTCTTAGCCCCCTCCCAAGCCGAACGCTGCCGCCCGCTAATCGGGCAAAACCACGGAGGGGAACCAGGGCAAAATTCCGAATGGCACGAAGTCGGCGGGGGTCAAATCGATCCGACTCGCCCGTACCGCTGCTATTTGAAGCCGGAAATGCGGTTGATGGCTGACCACCAACTCTCGCCGCTGAGCACTCACTATTTTGGCCGCCAGCACTCCCAAAATTCCGAAGCCCCACCTGCCAACACTCCTTACATTGATATCTTTTTCTACGACGGCCCGATCTCGCGGGATATGGGCTTCAATGACGTTCTCAGCAGCAGCCACCACTTGGTCGGGCGCTTGGGTCAAGCAGTACGGGGAGACCACCGACCGGCTCAATTAATCTGCGTGGCGACGGACGGCGAAACATTCGGCCACCACAAACACAGTACGGAAAAATGCCTCGCCTACGCCTTCACAGAAGAGTTTCCCCGTCGAGGCTGGACGGTGACGAATTTTGCTCATTATTTAAGTCAAAATCCGAGCACTTGGGAAGTGGAACTCAAACCCGTGACGGCCTGGAGTTGTTCTCACGGGGTCGATCGCTGGCAAGATGATTGCGGCTGCGGTGGTGGCGGCGGATGGCACCTCAAATGGCGCCGCCCTCTGCGGGATACTCTCAATTGGCTGCGCGATCGACTGATTCCGATTTACGAAGAAGCAGGGCGCAAGCTGTTGTGCGATCCCTGGAAAGCCAGAGATGAATATATTGAGGTCATCCGCGATCGATCGCCCGCTAACGTTGACAGTTTCCTCGAACGCCATCAAGTACGCCCCCTCGATGCGTCCGAACAGGTGGACGCCCTGCGGCTGCTGGAAATGCAGCGCCACACCCTGTTAATGTTCACTAGCTGCGGCTGGTTTTTTGAAGAAGTCTCGCGGCCAGAAGGCGTGCAAATTCTGCGCTACGCGGCTCGGGCGCTGGAATTGGCGGCCGAAGTTACCGGCGTCCAGCTAGAAAAGGATTTTGTCGCTCAACTAGCCCTCGTACCCAGCAACGTTGAGTGTTTTAAAACAGGGGCAGAAGTTTACCGGCAACTGGTGGTGACAGCCCAAATTAGTCTCAGACAGGTGGCCGCCCACTACGCAATCAGTTCTCTGTTTGCCAAATTTTCCCGCGAAGAGCGACTTTACTGCTATCAGGCCGAGCAGGAAGATTTCCAAATTCAGCGCATGGGATCGATGACTCTGGCTGTGGGTCAATTGCAGTTAACCTCGGAAATTACGCGGGAAACAGAGGTTTTTGTGTTTGCTGCGTTGCACCTCGGCGGCTGGGACTTCCACTGCTGCATTCAGCCTTTTGGCAGCCGCCGGTCTTACACTATGCTCAAAGAGCGGTTGTTTGGAGTTATGCAAGAAGCTTCGGCGTCCCACGCGATTCTGGAAATGGTGCGCCTGTTTGGGGATCAGTCCTTTAGCTTGCGGGATTTATTTGCGGAGGAACGCCACCGGATCGTGCAGTTGCTGAGTCAGGAAAATTTGACTCGGTTGGATCAGCTTTACACTCAGGTTTACCGGGAAAATTACGGGGTGATAATGGCGTTCCACCGCGACGATCTGCAGGTGCCCGTAGAGTTGCAGGTGGCTGCTGAGGTGGCTTTGGGACACCGCTGTTTGACGGCGGCCAAGGCCCTGGAACTGGAAACCGAGAACCCGGAGGCGCTGCTGGCCGAAATTGAGGCGATCGCCACTGAAAGCGGCCATCTCCGCTGTCGGTTGAACGTTCCCGAAGTCAAGGAAATTTTGGAAAGGCTGGTTTGGCGCTCGCTAGACACGCTGCTGCAAGCTGGATCGGGCGCGGAGGATCGCTCGCCTGTCAATTTAGAAGCTGATATCCGCACGATCGAGCGTTTGATTGCGGTGGGCGATCGGCTGAGTCTGGGTTTGTGTCTGGATCGATCGGAGGAACTGTATTTCAATTCTCTCTACAGTCAAATTGTGCCTCTGTGTTTGGGCTGGCTGCAACTGCAAGAGGTGTCGGCGGGCGACAGTGTGGTCGCTGCCGTTGCCTTGGGGATTGCAGGTTCCGGCGCCGGCTGGGACTTGCCTTCGATCCGGCAGTTGCTGGAGTTGGGTCAAACCTTGGGCGTTGATGTTGAGTGTTGGTTAAATCAGTTAAGTAAATAGTTTCCTGATTAGCCAAATCAATTCCCGCCCTTGAGAATCCGCTTGATCGGGGTTTAAATCCCGATCGGATCTGCGGGATCAACCGAGGATCTATCGGCATGGAGGCTTCCCGGGATCGCGGCTGGCGATCGAAGCACCGACAGAACACCGACAAGTTTCTTTGAGTTTTCGCTGTACTTGTGTGGGAAGATAAAAAGACTGTCCGCAAAGCCTACAGGTGTTCTGCACCAGTAGGCTTTGCAGAGTTTTGAAGAGAGAACACTAAATATAAGTCTATGAAAGTTGGCGATCGCGTTTGCATTAAAAACTCTGTTGTTGTCTACCACCACCCTGAAAATCGCAGTCAACCATTTGATATTAAGGGTATGGAAGGAGAAGTCGTGGCGATCGTTCACGAATGGCACGGCCGACCTGTCAGTGCTAATTGGCCGATTCTAGTACAATTTGACAAAAAATTTCGAGCTCACCTGAAAGAGGATGAGGTCGAATTGATATCTTCGGAAGTCTAGCTGTCTCAAAAGTTGAAGCCGGAGCCCTAAGACAATATCAAATCCGGTCAATCGATTTTAGATTTTAGATTTTAGATTTTAGATTTACTCCACAGATGAATCTGGGAGTTTGAACAAGGGTCTAAAATTTTCGGCCGATCGCGACTCCTGTCCTTGGCAAGTATCCGTCTTTGGACGGGGGTCATATAACTGTTGTAGAGTTTGTAGTGAGGACTTCAGTTTTTTCTGTGGCTTTTAGTCGATCGGCTGGGCTAAAGTCCTTACTACAAACCATCTTTTTTGTTCACTCCTTAATTTTTCGACCGTCCGCGGCTGAACCAACCGAAGATATTCAAATCTCCCTGCATTTTCTGCAATTCCTGCTGATGCTGCTTGGCTGTAGCGTAATACCACTGGCAGTGAAGTTCTAGTTCTTTACGGTACTTAATTTCGTCGTAAAACTCGCGGACAATTTGGTGTCTCTGAAAAATTTCGGCCGCGGGAGTCGGTTCTGGGGCAATGTTTTGCAACTCGTGGGGCAGCATGATTGTTTGGGGGCGACTGTGGCTAATATTGGCTGTAATGACTTTAAGCTAGCACACTCAATCAATTTTGGATTTGGGAAGTGACTTCACGGTTGAGACTACTTGAATTCTTCAATCCAAAATCCAACATCTAAAATCTAAAATTCTGTTAAAGCCATCCCCGCAGACGATAAACGATTAAGCCGATGTATTCTTTCAAAGCTTTAGTTGACTGGTGTAACTGATAGGTATCCGGCAATAAATCCAGTGCGACTGCTTGCCAATTGCTTTGGGATGCTGCGATATCCTGCTGCGTTATTTGAAAGTCTGTTGGTGCGGCAATAACTTTTATTCCCTGACGCTGGAAAATTAAGAGCGATCGAGTCATGTGCATCGCCGATGTCACTAGCAAAACCGGCCCTTTTATAGCTTTAGCATCTAAAATTTTCCGCACGTTGACAGCATTTTGATAAGTGTTGTGTGAATCGGGGTCTTGCAGAATTGCTGATGCCGGTACACCCATTGTTTGGGCAATTTCTGCCATGTCTGCCGATTCGGGAGCTCCGCCGCCTTTCCAATCTACTCTACCGCCGCTGAGAATTAGCAGAGAAGCTTTGCCTTGCCGGTAAAGTCGGGAACCGTAGATTATTCGATCGCCCGCTTCCGCTAATTCTACCCAAGGACGGGGAGGTAAAGCTGCTTTGACACCGCCGCCCAAGACTATAATCGCTTCAGCTTGGGGGAGTTCGGCGGTTGGTAAGTTTTGCCATTCGAGCGATCGAACTAACGATTTTGAAACCCAACCGCTACTTCCGAGCAGTAAAATAATTAAAGCCGCAGCAATTGGCGCCACCGCCCATCTGGGACGCTTCCAAAGTGTTATTAAAGCAGCCATCATTAACAGGCAACTCAACCCCAAAGGATAAATAAACAGCGGCAGGAGTTTCGACAGAAATACAAACATTCAGCAAGTAATTCAAATTGCTAGTTAGCGGTAATGGGTAATCGACCCTCGCTAATCTGTAATTAGTAATTTAGGTTGCGGGAGTTGTTAACTTTTAGCATTGAGTTTTGAATTCTGAACTCTTTAACTTAAAGCTTAAAACTCAATACTAAAAACTATTTTCGGTGCTAGCGACGATCCTCTGGCCCAGACAACCAGTCTAACAATGTAGGAGCTTCACGCCTAGAGGTTTTGCTATATAGTTTGCTCTCCGTTTCCACTACTTCTTTATTGAGGATAGCATCCGAGGTTTTATCCTTGGAACGCATATTCGGGTTGAGTAGTAGTTCGTTGTGCCACCAAGCGACAATTAAACCTGCTGCCACGCCGCCGATGACACCAAGACCGAGACTCACGGGCAGGTTACATCCTACTAAGCGAAACCCAACGGTAAACAACACAAACCATATCAGCGCGGGGTTAAACCCCTTGGAGTCTCCGGTAAATTTTGGCATGAGCTGCAAGTTGTGTTTGTAATAACACAGAAAGATATTGACAATATTAGCAGACAATCAAATTGGCAAGGGCGATCGATCTGCAACTACTCCCTACAAATCAAGTTTAATTGTACCTCTAAGTCTTGCGCGGTATCTACAATGTTTACAGAAATTTGCTCTAATTCTGTACAAGGTTCAAAAGCTGCTTGCTGCGAACTCAATAGTTCTGCCGTAGCGTCGGCAATATCGCCCCTGCGCTGTTGCAGTCGTTCTCGCAATACTTCAATTGGTGCGGTACAGTAAATGATTTGCAGGGGCAAGCCGCGGGATTGAGCCCGATCGATCGCATCGGTTCTCAAGTTTTGGCGATCGAACTTTGCATCTAAAATCACATCCCAACCTCGGTCAGCCAGAATTATCCCCAACTCTAACAATCTACCATAAGTCCGTGCCGTCATTTCATCCGAATACAAATTTTGCCCCCCGCGTTCATTTAAAGGAATTCCGCCTAAATGTTTGCGAACAGCATCGGATCGAATGTGAATTGCCCCAGTGCGGCGAGCCAAATATCGAGCTGCTGTACTCTTGCCAGAACCAGACAAACCAGACATCAAAGTTAACTTTCCCGTGTGCGGTTGCGTGTATTCCCAAGCCAGTTTATAGTAATGAGCAGCAGTCTGTGAAATCTGTGCTTTTTGGGCAGTTGAAATAGCGGTATCGTCCAACATTAACGAAGTTACTTTTGCTCTCACATAAGCTTGACGGCTCAAATACAGAGGCAACAGTTGCAGTCCTTCCCAATCTCCTGTTTGTTCGATGTAAGTATTGAGAAAAGCATTGCCTAAGTCTCTGCGCCCCCGCGATTCCAAATCCATTACAGTAAAAGCGACATCGTACATGACATCAACAAAGCGAAAAGGCTCGTTAAATTCAATGCAGTCGAACAGTAATATTTTCTCTTGCCAGAATGCTAGATTCCGTAAATGCAAATCTCCGTGGCATTCGCGAATTTTATTTTTGGCAATCCGTAGGTTAAATAACTCTTGATTTTTAGCAAAAAACGCATCAGTATAATCTTTAGTTTCTTGATATTGTGTCTGAGTCTGCGGCCCGCCGATATATTTTTGCGAAATTCGGTAATTCTTATCTATTGTTGTGCGAATCTGACTGACTTCGCCAAATCGGCGAATGTAGCTATTATTAATTGCCGTGCTGTGAAAATTGGCAACTTCCCGCCCTAAGTCTGCCATAAGTCGCTCGGTCAACAGTCCGCGTTCCAACAAACTGAGCAACAGCGAATCTTGAGGAAATTCTCGCATTTTCAGCACGTATTCTACAGCAATTTCGTCAGAATTTATAGCAGGTAAGCTGCTGCCCAAGTGAAAAGAATCGCCAGTTTGAAGAATTGGCAAAACTTCTAGATAAATTTCCGGTGCAGTGCGCTGGTTCATCAGCAATTCTTGATTGCAAAAATGCTGTCTTTTATCCAATGTTGAATAATCGAAGAAGCCAAAGTTAACTGATTTCTTAATTTTGTAAACATAGTTTCCTGTGAGGATAACAAAGGAGCCATGAGTCTGAATTAGCTGCACTGGTTCTGTCACCCCGTGCGGGTAAAACCCGGGCTGCAACATTTGCTGAATCAGAGGTGGGAGACAAGTATCAGTCATATCGATTTTAGATTTTGGATTTTAGATTTGGGATTTGGGATTTGCTCGATTTGGGCTTGGGGATTTAGATAAAGATAACTTAAAAAAAATAGATGTTGAGTTGAAGTCGATTTATTATAAAGTTGATAATTAGTGTAAACCAAAAATTACTGATGACAGAAAACAATCAAGATTCCCGTTCGGTGGATGTGTTTGGCGTAGGCAATGCCCTTGTAGACATCCTAGCATTGGTAGAAGATGAATTTGTACTAGACCACGGGCTGAATCGCGGCGGGATGACGCTGATGAATTCGGAAACGCAGGGGGGGATTTTGCACGATTTAGAACACAATTCGCTGCAAATGCGATCGGGCGGTTCGGCGGCAAATACGATGATTGGTTTGGCTCAGAGTGGCGGTAAAGCGTATTATTCGGGGAAGGTTGCTAAGGATACTAACGGCGAATTTTATAGGCAAGATTTGCTGGCGGCGGGAATTGATTTTAACGTGCATCCTGCTGCTGAGTCTAAGGAACCCACTGGTACTTGTGTTGTGCTGACTACGCCGGATGCGGAACGCACGATGTGTACTAATTTGGGGGTTTCTACTACTCTGGCGGCGACTGATATTGATGTCGATCGACTGGCTCACTGCAAGTACAGTTATGTTGAGGGCTATCTTTGGGATGCTCCCGACCCTAGAAAGGCTAGCATTGAGACGATGGAACAGTCTAAGCGTCTGGGTGTGAAGGTTGCTTTTACTTTTTCGGATGGCTTTTTAGTCGCTCGATTTGCTGATGATTTTCACAAGGTAGTTTCGGAATATTGCGATGTAATTTTTTGCAATGCTGATGAAGTTCGGAGCTTTTTTAAGGAAGAATCTCTGGAAGAGTGCGCTCGGAAAATGAGCGAGATTTCTGATTTGGCTTTTATCACTAATGGGGATAAAGGCTGCATGGTGGTGGAGAACAAACAGATTGTTGATGTGGCTGGATTTCCGGTAAAGGCGATCGATACTGTGGGTGCGGGGGATGCTTTTGCGGGCGGTGTTTTGTTTGGAATTAGTAACGGTTTGAGTTCTGTACAAGCGGCGCGCTGGGGCAATTTCTTGGCTTCTAGGGTGGTGCAGATTCATGGGCCTCGGCTTGAGGGTTCTCAGGCTCATCTTTTAAGTGAGGTGATTTCTGGTTAGGAATTGAAAGGGGCGATCGCACTTTTTGGATTAAGGGCGATCGCCTTTATATGAAGCCTTATTTCAAATAATGAGACTAAGGATTTTAAAGATTTATTATCTGGCTAAGTTGGTAGTTCAAAAAGCCTCAAATCATCCTTATTAAACCATTCTCCTTTGATGACAGCCAGGTATTCACCATTGGCAATAATGGCAGTTTTCGGTGGCTCAAATGGCACATTACCAAAAATTTCTACACTAATTTGACTGATATTTAAACCGTTGGTTAAACCAATACTACTGATACCTCGAATATCGTCTGTTCTGCCAAAAAGCACTAAAAGACCAGCCCGAAAATCCTCAATGATATCAACTTTATCTCGATTGGCTTGATCTGTAATAGGCAAACCTGTACCAGGTGCCAACAGAAATAAACTCTTACCTAAACCACCTATTAGGATGTCTTGTTCTTTGTCCAATCCACCGAAAAGAACATCATCCCCATCGCCACCATCTAATGTGTCTGAGCCTGTTCCACCAGTGAGGATATCAATGTCACCACCGCCCCTTATTGAGTCGTTGCCCTTTCCGCCTTCAAGTACATCTTTTCCAGAATCAAATAATCCATCACCCCCTATCAGTGTATCGTTACCTGCTCCACCATCGAGAGTGTCATCACCGCTGTCACCATTAATTTCGTCATTACCAGCATCGCCGAAGATTTTGTCATTTCCTGAGCCTGTAAAGATAGAGTTACCAGTCACCCCTAAAAGACCATCGAAATTACTTCCGTCTAGCTTGAGATCGCCTATATTGTCATCAATGCTACCGTAGACTATCTCATCATTTGCTGAGTTGGTATCCTTAACAGCAAGAAAGATTGGTCTATCTGGTGCTTGAACTGACAAAATTCCTTCATGAACAAAAACTTTTTTAGATAGACGATCGATAGGATTTGTAAGGTAAAAGTAAGCATTTTCTTTTGTATTGAAGCGCCCTCGATCAGTGAGGATGCGATCTTTGATAATTTCTTGCTGGAGTAATCCTAACGGCTGATCCTTTTTTATCTGATTCAGCAAGTTTGTGAAAGTCTGAACAACTTGACCGTGTTCATTTACTGGCACGCTCAAACCACCAAAATCCATCTGGAATGACTCATCAGCAGTGGCAGCAAGTTGCTGATTTCCGGCAAGGCTTCGTGCTCCCACAAGTGCTAGAGAGTAATTAGAGACTTCACTAAATTTATTGGGCGAATCTGCTTGAGTATTTCGACCATCTAAATCATAGTCAACACCTCCAAGGGTTAGGAGATCGATGCTGCTTTCTGATGGCGGATCTAAAGCAGTAATAGTGTTAACACCTACTCCATTTGGTTTTATTTCGTTGCCTTTGTCATCTTTGAAGCCTTCTTTGTAGAGGCGACCAATTTCACCGCTGACTAATGATCCCAGACTATGACCTATTAAGTTTAGATTTTCGCTAGCTGCCCCAGAATCTATTTTTAATTTGTTTAGTAGTTCCGTGACTACAAATTCTGCAACGGGTCTAATCCACTTAGCAGCAAAATAGTTACCTACTCTTAGAGATGACTCTAAATCGTTTTCATCATCATTAGTTAGGCGACCATTAACAGAAGCTTGCTCCCAGTTTAAGAAATAAACTTTATCATTAGGTCGGACATTTGCTAAAGCTGCTGCTAGTTTGGGTAAGTTTCCCGTCGGCCCATCATTCCACCCGTGAATAACAACCCAGGTTTTTCCTGTTTCAGTTTCTGACTCAAAGGGAGATGGTTGCTTATCTGTAGAGCTAAACAGTTTTAGCTCGATTTCGCGCTTTTCCCGAGAAAAATTGTCGGGATCTGTGATTTCAAACTTTGTACGACCCAAGACTCCATAAGGAAAAGATCCGGCACCTTCACCAAGTTTTGGAACAGCATAAGCGGCTCCTACTGCTGTAGCAAGTCCAGCTAATGGGTTAACAAAGGTTACTCCTATTGCACCACCAAGAAGACCCCCAGCCGTTGCTACCAAAGTCTGTTGCAATAAAAAATCATCAGGCGATAATTTGAAGTCACCAGTTACAGAACCTTGTATGACTGCGGGAGGGTTGTTGACTGACGTGGGAACTCGCTCTGTAACAATATTAATCTTCGTGTCGCCAAAGCCAAGAGCCCGCAAGTTCAAAGTATCATCACCACCTTTGCCATCAGACTTTAACTTCACCCTGAAAGTCAGCTTTTGTCCTGGCAAAACATCAGTAAACTTAGACGGTGTAATCTCGTTTACATAACCGAACTCATCACTAACTGGAACAACATTAATTTCTCTTCCAACTACGTCTAACCCTGTGGCTATCGCATCCACCAAATTAGAACTATCGGATTTTAATTCTACCACAGAACCAAATCCCAATCCATCACCATCGCTGTCATCAACCAAATCTCTGTAAGTGGCAATTTGATCCTCGGTGACTGCAAAAACGGGTACAAGATTAGCATTAATTAATGCTTGCCTAACTTGTGGAACCGATGGATAATCTTCTCCTGTTCCCGGCGGATTTCCATCAAGAATTGTGTCGAAATTATTGGGTTTGGTAATGCCAGCTTCGTTCCCATCTCCTGCCTGATGAAATTCTGCATCTGTTGCTACAACAACGACACGGCGAGCACTGTCACGGAAACCAATTTCAATTTGACTGCGAAGTGCCGTTTGCAGTAGTCCTTCTAGCTGTGCTTCAGGTCCATCAAATGCTCCGCCACTTTCGTCGCGAACAGTTAAGTTATTTACTGTTGATTGTATCGCTGTTGCATCAGTAGTCTGTTGCTGATTGAGACGATAGACATAATCACCACTTATTCCAAATGGATCTATAGGTTTATCTGTGAAAGACCCCACTCCAAATGTGCTGTCTGGTTGGCGCTTCTGTAATGCACTGACTAAGTTTGGTACTAGCCTGCGTACAGTAGGCAAATCGTCAGCAAACGAACCTGAAAGGTCTTGCAGCAGAAAAACATCAAGCGGTAGCTGATTAGTAACTGCTGAAGCACTCCGATCGCCATTTTCTATACTACGAACCGATCTAATAGGCTCTGAACCATCCCCAGGCACCGTCACTGTAATATCTAAAGTAATTTCGCCCCCCGGTGGCAAAAACACATCGATCGTATCCGCTGACAGAATAGTTCCCGGAGTGCTCGACAGTATCTCTCCTTTCTTAATTTGAATACCAGATGCTCCCCCAATTCGATCGCTAATACCCGTGACATTCGCATCAAAAACCCCCGCTCCCGTTCCAGGATTTATCGCAATTCGCACCCCATCCGCAGTGAAACCAAAAAGCTTCTCGCCCTCAAACAACAAGCCCCAAACATTATTGATGCCAATGTCGCCAATTTTGCTTGCTTGACCTGTGAGAGATACCGCAAACAAACTATCGCTTGTATCTCCTCTCGATGTGGCTAAAAATCGATTGTTCGCAGCGTCAAATACTAAATCCCCACTGCTGGTAAACCCAGGGCCTAAGTTAGCTGCGAAAGATGCTGCCCCGTTACTGGTATTAATTGTATATAAGTTGGAATTGCCAGCCGCATAGAGGACATCATTGGCAAATTCTAGAGCATTAATGTTGACAACACCTGCACCCAGATCGCCAACATATGAAGTTAAAGCCGATACTGGATCGATTTTGAATAACTGAGTGGGCGTAATTCCGAAAATCGTCCCGTCTTTAGAAACAGCGATGTCGGAGAAACTGAAGGTACTAGCAATTTGGGTAAATTTGGCTGACGGATCGATCGTTCCAACTTGTCCCCTTAGTCCGTCGAAGGTCGAAATGAAAGACGAACTGGCCCCTAACTGGCTAGCACTGCGGGTATCCAAACCATAGGACAAGATTCGATCGCCCTTGATCTCTTCCTCCAGAGGCGCGATCGCACTCACATCCACTGCACTACCCAACAACACATCATCTGTCAGTAATTGCATAATCCCATCTCCTCACAAATATAGTTGCGTGAAAACCAGCAAAGCCCGCCTTGCAAGCCTTCCTAGATATCTATCAGGGCGTTTCTCTGCTTTTTATGCAGTTCGCCCAGTTTTTGTAATAAAACTTTACATTGCTCCAACAGCAGATAAGCTGTATCCCCGATCGCCCGCCAGATGCACCGTCAAACGTAGCTGACAGCCAAACACATCATTTCACAATACTCCACAATCCTGAATCTGTATAGGCTTAACGGCTCACCATTTGGCTCTACATCAAAGGCTCACTTGGCTCATTTGGCTCATTTGGCTCACTTTTTGGCTCACCAAATCATGTAATATTATTTACTAAGGCAAAATTTCCGTAGAGGAGTCGCAATGGCAGGCTTGCTCAGAGCGTCTGAAGAAGGGCTAAAAATCATTGACATGGTAAGACGCAATCTCGGATGGAATAAAACTGAGGATGCCTGGTGTGTTGCCGCTTTAGTTTCAACAGCTACCTTAAAGCGGTTTTGGGCGAAAATAGAAATTAGACGAGAGAACTTTATCAATATTTGCAAAGCAGTAGAAATAGAAAACTGGGAATACATTGCTGAAGGCTACAAAATCAAGAAAACAGAGCCACTTTTAGCCGCCGCGATCGCAGATATCCCCCTAGACAGTGAAAACGATCGCACTTTCCCCCTTCCAGAAAACTTACCCCCCCTCAGAAATTGGGTACAGCGCACCAAAGAAATCGACACCTTAAAAACCCTAATTGTTGAACCCCATCTTGTAGGGGCGGTGCCCCCGTGCCCGCCCTGGGGGGTTCCCATCGCCATCTCAATTGTCGGATTACCGGGAATCGGAAAAACCTGCCTCGTCAGCCAACTAATTCGCCAACTCCACACAGAAAATACCCCCTTCGCCTGCGCCACTTGGCAATCATTGCAATCTGCAACAGGCAAAGCACCCCCCTTCGATCGCACAATTGACTCCCTGCTATTCACCCTCTCCAACGGCGAGATTACCGCCGCCGTCAACGCTCAAAATGACTGCGGCAAAAAAACCGAAAATCTGCTCAAAATCCTCAGAGAAAAACCTTGCTTACTCGTTTTCGATCGCGCCGACACACTTTTGAAAGCAGGAGAAGCCAAAGCGGCTGGTTATTTCGCAGAGGATTGTGCAGAATATGCTTGGTTATTCAAACAACTTTTAGAAACAGAACATCAAAGCAAAATTATTTTCACCAGTCGCGAAAGCTTAGCCGAATTGCCGTCAACAGTCACCCGCGAAATCCAGCTAAACGGATTGGATCGAGATGCCGCAGTTGCCCTATTGCAATCTTTTAATCTGACTGCGAATGCAGAGCAATTAGCGGAAATGTGCGATCGCTATTCTGGACATCCCAAAGCCTTACAACTCGTCGCAGCCTTGATTCGAGACGATACCGAGTTTCAGGGAAATGTCGGGATTTTTCTGCACCAGAGAGACTGGTTGCTGATTCGAGATATTGAAAGAGCGATCGATGAAATGATAGCGCGTCTGGGCGACGGCGAGCAAACTTGTCTCAGCCGAATATCTGTCTATCAAACCTCAGAATATCCCCTATCTTTGGCAGGGATTAGCGCTCAAATGCCAGAGTTCAGCAAGTATGAACTTAAAGAAAATATTATTCAAGCACTGAAGCGCCGACAATTGCTATATTACGATCGCCACCTCAAATCTTATCAGTTGCATCCGCTAGTCCGAGAAAAGGGCAAGTACCTGCTAAGTCAAAACGCTGAAAATCTCCGTACCGCCCACAGCCAAGCCTATCAGTATTATATCAACATTCCCCTCAAACCAAAATCGGAATGGCAAGATATCGAGGATATTAAGCCCCTAATCAGAGCGCACTATCATGCTTCTCAAGCAGGAGATTTAGATGCGGCCAATGCGATTATTTCTGAAGTCTATGAGTATTTGCGACAGTGGAATTGTGCCGAGTTAGTATGTGCAAATCTACAGTTGCCATTGTTAATGGAAGTAAAAAACATTAGCCTTTAAGATGCGGGCAAGATGCCCACCCCACAAGAAACTTGATGTGCTGTGGAACGGGCATCTTGCCCGTTTTCTTATTATTAGTCAGGGCGGGCAAGATGCCCAACCCCTACTCCCCACAATCAACTTGATGTATAGACTTCAACTACTAGAATAAATCCCTCTTTCTTGCAGTTGCTGCATAAAAAACTCTTCCAAACTAGGCTTAGCCAAATTCATCCCAATTAGCTGCCCTCCCGTACCGCTCAAACTAGAAAGAAACTCCTTCGGATCGCCCTGCAAATGACCGTACCACAAATCATTATCAACTTCCATATCCGGTATCCATTTTTGCAGGATATTCAAATGCCCGCCCCTACCTTGAACCCGGTAAGTTTCAGTATTGCCGAGGAGTTCGTCGATCGCACCAATGCAGATTAACTCACCCTTCGCCAAAATAGCCACTCGATCGCAAATCTTCTCCACATCAGACAATATATGCGAATTAAAAAAAATTGTTTTTCCTTGATTTTTCAGCGATAAAATTATCTCCCGCATCTGATAGCGTCCCATCGGATCTAAACCCGACATCGGCTCATCTAAAAACACCACATCGGGATTGTTAATCAAAGCTTGAGCCATGCCGATCCGTTGCAGCATTCCTTTAGAATATTGCCGCAACTGCTTTTTTATTGCCGCCGATTGAGCTAGCCCAACTAAATCTAGCAAATTCGGAATCCGCTGCCGCTGAATCGAGGGGGGAATTTGAAATAAGCCCGCCGCAAATTGCAAGAATTCCCAGCCGGTGAGATAATCGTAAAAATAGGGATTTTCTGGCAAATAGCCGACTCGCTGCTTCACAGTGCGATCGCCCAAAGGCCTCCCCAACAGCAGCGCCCTGCCGGAAGTCGGCTGCACTATACCCAGCAAAGTTTTCAGCAGCGTAGTTTTTCCCGCTCCATTTTGCCCTAACAGCCCGAAAGTTTCCCCCTCAGAGACAGTCAGAGTGCAACTTTTGAGCGATTCTATCTTTTGGTTCATCCAAAAGCCGGTACGGTAGAACTTGCCCAGATTAAATGTTTCCACTACTGGGGTAGCTCCGGGCCTGTCGGTGGGAGTTGGCGCATCTATAAGAGGTTCCATTTTCGTAAGCGAAATAAGTAGCACCTGATTATATTCTATTGCATAACTTCACTAATAATTGCTCTTTTTAATGTTAAACTAATATTAGCTGCACTTAAAATATTCTGAATATGGATCGTTCAAAAATTATTGCTATTATCACTGGGGTGATTTCTATAGTTTTAGCAGTTGCCTACCTGCTGCTCGTCACCATCCTCGATTTCCGAGGCGAAATGCTGCCCGCACCTCAAAGTCAGTTGCCAGTCTCGCTGCCGATTCAGCAATTGGCTAATGCTAATCTGACTTTACCAGCACCGAGAATTTATCCTCAAGTGTGACACAAATAATATAATTTAAATTCCGCAATTTCGCCTATAAATTATGTACATAAAACTACGGGCGAAATGCTGCTATTTGTAGGGTGCGCATGGCGCACCTTACCACTATTTAGTCCGCCCAAGAAGTTCCGGGAAACTCAGTCGAGCCACGGACGAAAGTTTGACTTTTGAGCGGTTGAAACCGCTGAGTTTTCTAAATTAAGACACATGAATTGCTTTCATCATGTGATATGCAACTAGCAACTGCGTCAAAGCTAGCGGGTAACTTTGCAAAACTTCGCCAGTTGTGCCGATCAGTTTGCCAATTTCCGGGTTGCCTTGGGCGGTGCAAAATCCCCGCAGGTGCGGCAACTCGCTGCACAAGATCATTTCCAGTTCGTTTACTTGCTCGCTGGTAGCGTGCGAGTCTACTTCCAAAACGTCAACCGGTTTGCCCATATCCCGATCGAGTCCCAAGCGAATAGCAGGTTTAAAACTCTCACTGCCTCGACCTAAAATCTCAGTAAAATCAGGGTGAGGAATTGTCGGCCTGAGCACTAAACGGACGCTCAAATTTGATTCATTTTCCGCTTCTGGCGGGTAAAAACTAACTACAACGTCGGCAACTTTGCGCTGGGGGCGAATGAATTCTTCTGAATCTGGTTCCCGCTTTTGCATTTCTGCAAGCACTTGTTCTTCAGTATAACCGCGCTTCATGATATCGCGCTTAACTTTCCACTGAGTTCGCAGCTCTTCTGGAGGAGCGAGATACACTTTTACGTCGTAAGAATCGCGGATTGTTCGGGTTGCGTAACCCAGCAAACCTTCCACTATTACAAATTTACTGGGCTTGATGTATTCCGGCGGGTCGAATGTACCTGTGGTGTGGTTGTAGATCGGTTTGAGAATTGCTTCTCCGGTGCGCAGGAGGCTGAGGTGCTGCTGCATGATGTCAAGGTAATTGCAGTCGGGATGCAATGCTGTGATCCCGATTTCTGCCCGCTGCTTTCTGTCGTAGCGGTGATAGTCGTCAGTGCAAATCACAGTGACATTTTCTGACCCCAATACTTGGGCAATTCCCCGCGTCAGGGTGGTTTTGCCCGCTGCGCTGTCTCCGACAATACCGAGAATAATTGGTCGATCGCTCATTGTTTTTACCCGGACGGACAATAGCAAATTTTCTTGTCAATCTTAAATCTTATCAAAATTGTGTTCGATCCGATCGCTCGCTCGCTTTGACTTGATCCCCCCGGGAGTCTCCCCAATCTGTAAAATAATTGTAAAATTTCTTAATATAATGCGACGCGGGAGAGTCAGGGAGTATCTGATTAAAAAATCACGCCCATTTCTCAACAGCCCACGATGTCGATCGTACTTTTGAATCCGGCTATTGTCAGAATTTCGGGAAAATTACCCCTGCGAAGTGTCCCGGTAGTCTCTTTTGTCTTTTGTAGTGCAAATTGCAGCAGCGGTGGGACTCGTGGGATATTTTTGCTTTCAAAACCGACAGCAAGCAGTGAATCAATTTGCCAGTCAATCAAGCGACGCGGAGGCCGATCGAATTTACCCGCAATATGAAGTTTTAGCCACAGCTTTCGCTGTGCGTGACAAATTAGTAGAAATTTGCTCTCACCACGCAATCATGCGATCAGAAACCTGTTTTTTTTACTCTTGCTTACCTGCTGCAACGCCTCTTTCCTTGAAAAAAAGCGGTTTCGACGCACCCGTGCGTAATTCCTAAATTTCAACAAATCTTAAGTTTAACTAAGCCTGTAGCAAGCTACTGTCGCTAGCTTCAATCTCAAAAACAATCAAAGCTTTAGTCTCCGCATTGGGATAAATATTGGTGGGGTAGTAGCGGGAGTCATTGGTTTAACTAAATTTAGTTACGATTTGTGGGGGGATACAGTAAATGTTGCTCAGCGGATGGAATCAAGCGGTATTCCAGGGGAAATTCAGGTGACTGCTGAGGTTTACGATCGTTTAAAAGATAAATTTTTGTTTAAAAAACGCGGTGCTGTTGAGATTAAAGGTAAAGGAGAAACGATCGTTTATTTGTTGGTGGGGCGAAATTAGTTTATTACCCCTCGATCGTGCGGCGGTTGAAACCAATCCTACACAAACTTTCGTCCCAGCAGAGGGGAACTAAGAAATCAAGGGGATATTTACGCCGGATTTGATATTACTAATTACCACTCATCCTTTCGTTTGTTGCTGTGCGTTTCCCAATCGTCGTATTGCGGCGACTGATACAAGGGTTCTGGTTCTATTTCTGGTTCCAACTCGGCTGACATTTCTAATTCTGGTTCCGATTCCGGCTGATAAATGTTCAGAGGTTCGACAACGCGGGCGATCGCATCTTTGACAAATGCTTTTACAAACTCGTCTTTCCTATTTAACTGAAACTGCCTTTGCACGACTTCGGCGATGCCCCCATCGCCCCAATCTTGGTCATGGCGGAAATATTCAATAAAACTTTTACCTGCAATTCTGGTTAAATAAGCCGCGCTGACTGCTTGAATTGCTTTGCCAAGTACAAACCCCGCTACGCTTAATTGCAGCGCCCTTGACACTACTTGAATTACGCCTTCAACTATTCCCAAACTGGCTAGGGTTTTTGCTAGAGACAATGCCAATTCTTTCGCTCGATCGATATTTAATTCGCAGCCGTAAATCTTAGCAATTTCTACTACCATTTGAGCGTTAACTGCTGCTGTCGCCAGTAAATCCACAACTGGCAAAGGCGTTACGGCAATTACTCCGGCTCCTATCCACTGAAATCGCTCTACTGCTTTATCAGCTTGCCGTCTCCTTTGAGCGTCAATTAACTTGCGCGCTTGGTCTCCCAAGTGCTGAGATTGTAGCAAAATATTGTCCGCAATTAAGTCTTCGCCTTCTGCTCGCAAAATCGCAGCGACGCGCCGAATTAATGGCATAATATCCGGGTCTGGCTGAAAAATTGTGCCGTCTTCTAGTACAACTTTTTGCGGATTGGCGCTAATGGCGACTACATCCATTGCTGATACAAAACCCTTAACTCGTTCCCGGAGTCTAGTGAGAATCTCATCTCTGTCGCTGTCGGGATAAAGGTCAACTTTATTAAAAACCACGATCGACCTTTTGCCAATTTCCGCCAAAGTCCGCAGCGGTTCGTACTCGGATTTGCGCAAATCCCCGTCCAAAACAAATAAGATCAAATCGGCCCGGGCCGCCAACTGCCTCGCCAATTCCTCTCTGTAAGTTCCCGCTACTCCCGCTTCCAAGATGCCTGGGGTATCGGTAATTGCTAATTCTCGATCGATTCCTTTCAATTTCAGAGTGTAAGTTTCCCCAACTTCGGTAGTTCCCATCGGCGCGCCCACCTGTCCGGCCATGCGCCCCACCAGCGCATTGACAGCGGAAGTTTTGCCCGCAGAACCGGTGCCGAAAACAACTACTCGAACGCTGCCGCGAGCCATGCTAGCTTCAATTTCGCGGGCTCTCAACAGCAAAGCTTGCCGCGCTACTTCATCTTGAATGCGATCGACTTGCTGCCTGATTGCTTTGAGATTTTCCGAAGCAGCTTCACTTTTCACAACAGGAATCTTCGGATTAATCGGCCGTTTTCCCTTAACTTTCTCGGGGCGTTGCAGCAGCCTAAAATAGTAAAACAACGCAAAAATTATGGTGCCCAAAAGTACAATTATCAGGAAAATCAGCAAATTAGCCAGCAGCGGAGAAGCAGACCACGCAACTTGACTGTAAAGCCCTGTTAAGGAACTCACCAGCCCAATAATCAGCCCCAGGGCGAGGCAGAAAGCAGCAATTAAGGTTAACAGGCGCGGCAAAGGCATGAGGGGAGCGGCAAATAAAAGGGTTATGTTTTGATTTTTACATTCTCATGAGAATTCGGAACTAATGAAGCGCCCGATCGTACTGCGCGAGCCAGCAAATCCCGATTCTGCTTGTCTTGCGGGCGCGATTTGCGCAGTTTGAGTAGTTTTGAGTGGTTTTGAGTGGCAGCGGGTGCAGATGCACAAGTGCGATCGCCCTCTTGCTGCAATTGTAGCTTGCAGGACAACTCAGCTACAGCTTATCACCCGCCCGAACCGTAGACCGATTTATTTGCATCTACCTACTTTTTTATTCGGTGATTTATTCGATCGCGAGTCTAGCAATACTTTTTTATTAAAAAACCAATATGGCATTAAGCACACAGAAACCCAGTTTTTTAACGCAAGTGCCTCCTAGAATATGCGAAAGCGGAAACGATAAACCGGGTTTGTTAGGCGGTAAGAGCTTCCTAATTCACAAAAATTATCCCATTAAATATCGATGCGGTACTCTCAAATCAGCCACGAGTTAAGTTAAACTTAATTCTCAGTGCGTAAATTATTCACAATTTCGCATCTATGCAGCTCAAACATCTGATATCAATTCCGATGCTAGCGGATTTGATATAAGTTGCTATCTGTCGGCCGATTAAGCATGAGAATTTAATGCCCAATGTGCTGTAAAAACCTCCAATTAGTCGCGAATATAGTTCCCTCTACAACGCGAACTAACCAACCAAAACCGAGGTTATAGAAACTGTAAAAGCTTAAATAATATCAGTTTTTATACCACTTTAAAACATTAATTAAAATGCCGACAATATCCAAGTTACGATTTCATAATTCATTCTTAACCTAAAATCTAAAATCTAAAATTAAAAATGGTATAAAATTACTTATTAAGTGGCTGTCGCTACGTCGCTCGATGAGTTATAATGGCCGACTCAAAACTATTTTCCGTAATCTTGAAAAACAGGAGTTGCTATAATTAAAAGTTGAGAAACAACTGTACGGAGCAAAAATTATGGGACTATTTGACCAAATTTTGAGCGCGATCGAGAATCCCAACCAACAAGCAAGTCCCAATCAGTTGGGCAACATTCTCGGTGCGGTAGAGCAGTTGAGCAGCAACCAGGGCGTCAATACGGGCACGACTCAGCTAGCAATGTCGGTTTTGGGCGGATACGTGCGATCGGCCTTGCAAAACGTGCGATCGCAGTCGGGAGACGCACAAGCTCAACAACTTGTCAACCAATTTAGCGGCACAAATCCCAATCCGCAAGCGGTACAGAGTTTGTTCGGAGTCGGCCAACTGACGCAGATAGTAGCCGATATCGCCCACAGAACCGGTTTGAATAACGCGACAGTGCAGGCGATGATACCTGTTTTGGTGCCCCTGGTGCTGAATTTGCTAAAAACCGGCAGCAACGCCCAAAATCCCGCCCAAGGCAGCAATCCTGTTTTGAATACGTTTTTAGATGCAGATGGAGACGGCGACGTAGATATGACTGACACAATTTCGATGGCAAGCCGCTTTTTGAATCAGCGCGGTTAATTTTTGATGCAACTGGATTGGAAAATTTTAACCGCAAATATCAGCGGATGAACACAGATGAACGCAGATAGGATTTTATCTGCGTTCATCTGCGTTTATCTGGCTTCATCTGCGGTTAAAAAAATTCCTACTTTAACCCAAACCCAAATCAGTTACAGCACCAAGACTGCTAGAAGAAACCAACTTAGCATATTTAGCCAAAACGCCCTTAGTATAGCGAGGTTTAGGAGGCTGCCAAAGAGCCCGCCGCTGCTCCAATTCTGCATCAGAAACATTGAGCTGCAACAAGCGATTTTGAGCATCAATCGTAATTGAATCGCCCTCTTGTACCAAAGCAATTGTCCCGCCAACTTGCGCCTCGGGTGCAACGTGCCCGACAACCAGGCCGTAAGTTCCGCCAGAGAAGCGACCGTCAGTAATTAACCCTACAGAATCGCCCAAACCAGCGCCAATAATTGCCGATGTTGGTGCTAACATTTCGCGCATTCCCGGCCCGCCTTTGGGCCCTTCGTAGCGGACGATAATCACATCTCCGGCTTGAATTTTGCCCGCTAAAATTGCATCCAAACAATTTTCTTCAGATTCAAATACCCGCGCCGGGCCAGTTATTTGCGCTTTTTTAACGCCAGTAATTTTAGCAACTGCTCCTTCTGTTGCCAGATTTCCCCTGAGAATTGCTAAATGTCCTTGGGCGTAAATCGGGTTGTTCCAAGGGCGGATGACATCTTGGTCGGTGCGGGGTTCGGCTGGAATATCTGCCAACACTTCCGCAAGAGTTTGACCGGTAATTGTCAGCGCGTCTCCGTGCAGCAAACCCTGTTCTAGCAGGATTTTCATTACTTGGGGAATGCCGCCGGCTTTGTGCAAATCGGTTGCTACGTATTTGCCGCTGGGTTTGAGGTCGCACAGCACTGGTACTTTTGCTCGAATAGTTTCAAAATCGTCGAGGGACAACTCAACGCCGATCGCATTTGAAATGGCTAATAAATGCAGCACAGCGTTGGTTGAACCGCCGATTGCCATGATTACCGCGATCGCATTTTCAAAGGCCTTGCGAGTCAAAATTTGGCTCGGTAACAACTGTTTGCGGATCGCTTCCACCACCACTTTTGCAGATTCGGCAGCGCTGTCAGCTTTTTCGGCATCCTCAGCAGCCATTGTCGAAGAATAAGGCAAACTCATGCCCATCACTTCAAAAGCGCTCGACATCGTATTTGCTGTGAACATTCCGCCACAAGAACCCGCACCCGGACAAGCATTCTGTTCCACGGCATTGAGTTCTGTTTCGTCAATTTTGCCCGCGCTGAATTGACCGACGGCTTCAAAAGCGCTAACAACGGTTAAATCCAGTCCGTTGTGGTGTCCGGGCTTGATCGTGCCACCGTAAACAAAAATAGCAGGAATGTTCATGCGGGCGATCGCAATCATCGCCCCAGGCATATTTTTATCGCAACCGCCGACAGCCAGCAACCCGTCCATACTTTGGCCGTTGCAAACAGTTTCTATCGAATCCGCAATCACATCTCTCGACACCAGAGAATATTTCATCCCTTGAGTTCCCATCGAGATCCCGTCGCTGATAGTAATCGTACCGAACATCTGCGGCATCGCGCCGGCTTCCTTTGCACCCGCAATAGCCCGCAAAGCGAGCTCGTTCAATCCCATATTGCAGGGCGTAATCGTGCTGTACCCGTTGGCAATCCCCACAATAGGCTTAGTGAAATCGCCGTCGCCAAAACCGACTGCCCGCAGCATTGCCCGGTTGGGCGCGCGCTGCACGCCCCCAGTCACAGCTTGGCTTCTCAAATTTTCAGGCATTTTAAAATTTCCTTTGTCAGTTGTCTGTTGTTGAGTTGTCTGTTGTCTGTTTTTCTTTTCTGCTGGCTGTTTGAGATCCCAGTGCCGAGAGTTTTACCCTATTTTTGATTTTCTCAGAAGCGTTGATATTTGTCAGGCCTTTTACGAGGAACCAGCACAGCATTGCCAGGAAAGCAGTGCAAAGATTCTAGAGATACTACAGCGTGCAGGGTGAATACCGTGGTTATCTGGGATGATGTGGTAACACCCATCACTCTAACGTTTGAAAACAATTGCGAGGCGAATGACATGGAGGCCGATCGAATTCTGAGGCAATATGCGGCCGGAGAAAGAAATTTTCGAGAAATTAGCCTCGCGGGGGCCGACTTAAAAGGGGTAAACCTCAGCGAGGCTAACTTTACCAGAGCGAATTTCCAAGACGCAAACCTCAAAGGCGCTAACCTGACAGGAGCGAACTTGCGCGAGGTGAAATTGGCAGGGGTGGACTTGACGGAAGCCAACCTCAGCGAAGCAAATCTCATCGGTACCGATTTGAGCCGCGCCAATCTCAGCGGGGCTAACCTGATGGGAGCCAACCTGCGCGGCTCAATGGCGAGAGAAGTCAACATGACCAAGGCTAATTTGACCGAAGCGAATTTGACCGAAGCCAACTTTACCGAAGCGAATTTGTTTGCGGCCAACTTAACGGACGCTAGCATGATTCGCATTAATTTGATGAAAGCAAATTTGAGTTGGTCAACTCTCAAAGCGGTAAACCTGACAAATGCCATCCTTAGCGAGTCGCTTTTGGAAAGAACGAACTTGACAACTGCTATCCTAAGCGGGGCGATGCTGAGCGGGGCCAACCTGACTGGTGCAGACTTGCGTCAAGTAACGATGGTTGGAGCTAATCTCACCGAAGCTAATCTGAGCAATGCTAATTTGAGAGTTGCTAATGTGAGTTGGTCAACGCTGGCAAGAGCTAATTTGAGCGGTGCTAATTTGTACCGGGCAAAGCTTTGCTGGTCTAATTTTAGCGGGGCTGTTTTGGTGGAAGCGGTTTTGATTGATGCTAATCTCAATCGAACTAACTTCCGCGATGCAGATTTGAGGCGGGCAATTATGCCGGACGGCACAACTAATGACTCTTAATAGTTTTGAGTTTTGACTTGTGAATTTTGAGTTTTGAGTTAAAATTCCTACTCATAGTAAAAGCTAAAATCTGATGACTGTCAGCGAATTATTGATTCTGGGTGCGGCCGGACTTTTTTCCGGAATTCTAGCGGGATTTTTGGGTATCGGCGGCGGTACGGTGATCGTGCCTTTGTTGGTGGCTCTCAATTACGCTCCCGTGCAAGCGGTTGCTACTAGCGGTTTGTCGATCGTCATTACAGCTATTTCTGGCAGCATCCAGAATTGGCGCATGGGCTACCTCAGCTTGAGCCAAGTCGCAGGCATCGGATTTCCAGCCGTCATTACAGCACAAATCGGTGCTTATTTGGCGGGGATATTTCCGCCTTACTTGCTGCTAGTTACTTTTGGGCTGTTGCTGTGGCTGAATGTTTATTTGATTGAAGTTCGCAAGCGCCTGACAGCTAAGAAGAAAGCGGAAGCAGAACAAGGGGAAAATCCTCAATTACCAATTACCAATTACCCATTACCACATAATTCAAATATTTTATTCCATCCAACTTTTGCTAAAATTGCTACCGGCAGTGCCGCGGGTTTATTAGCGGGTTTGTTTGGTGTAGGCGGCGGCGCGATTATGGTTCCCCTGCAAATTTTGCTGTTAGGAGAAAGCATTAAAACCGCAATTCAAACGAGCTTGGGGGTCATCGTCATCACGGCTATTTCGGCGACGGCGGGACACGCGGCGCGCGGGAATGTTTTGTGGGTTGTGGGGTTGATTCTGGGCGGCGGCGGTTTGTTGGGCGTGCAGGTGAGCACGCGGTTTTTGCCGAGATTGCCCGATCGTATTGTTAGTTTAGCTTTTCGATCGCTCTTGGCAGTGTCATCGATTTATGTTTTCTGGCAAGCTTGGCAAAAATTTAGTAACGGCTAATTGGTAATTGCTAATGGAGGATTGGTAATGGGTAAGGTGCGCCCGGGGGTGCACCCTAGGAAGGAATCGGGTTCGGTGCGCCGGGCGCTGCACCCTACTAAAAACTCATAACTAAGACTAATTTGTTGATAGTTTCTTCACGGCGCGAGTCAGACGCTGCAAATAAGGCTTGACAATTTCTTGATTTTGCCGCTGCAATTCGGAAACTTGCTGCTGCAAATGCTGAATCTCGGTTTGCAGCATTTCTGTGTCTATTGTGGGTCGATCGAGCAAATCCTGCAATTGCTTCAGAGAACCTTGGATTTGATCCAAGTCTACTTCGTTCGATCGCTCCTGCAACTGAGCCGTAATAGTTTTAACTTCAGTTAACTTTTCGCCCATCAATAAAAATCGGACGTTGACATTTTCCCAATCATGCTCTCTGAGGGCGCTATTTTCCAAAATGCGGACTTTCTGCTGCAAATCCGACAGTTGCGTGTTGAAATCCTGAGAATCTGCCGGAAGCGCCTGCGCTTGGCGTTCGAGGGAGGCTACGGCAGCTTGTACCTCGGCGATGGCGCCGGATTCCAAGCCCACGAGTTTCTGCTGCAAGTCGGAGACAGCGGTGTAGAGTTCCGCAGGTTCTCCAGGTAGTATCTGAACTTGCTGCGAGCGAGGTTCTACTGCGGCCTGTACCTCCGCAATCGCAGAATTTGCCTTGTGTTGCATTTGTTGCTCGAAACGCTGGCGATTGGCGAGATTTAGCGACAGTGCTGCGGTTAAGGGGGCAGCAGCGTAGAGAATTTGGCCCGACAATCCGGCAGCAATCGTGCCAATCGCTGAACCGGCAACAGAGGCGTATTCTGCCAATTCTAGCCAGTCCGGCTGGTTTGGGGTACTTCTCAAAGCTGGGAATGATGCGTCTTGGATCTTCTGCATAGCCTTTTTGTCGTAGTCTGGTAGATTCCGATAGGGACATGATAAAAGCGATCGGGAAATAAATCAGGCTATTTGTCAAAATTTAGGAATAGTGATGTTTTTATTGGCCTCCTACCTTCTGCCGAAAGCCTTTTGCTTTCAAAACGGTCAGTGTCAGGTAAAATTCACAATAAGTCGATCGCTCAAAACCGTTAACCGATAACCGTTAACCGCCGTCTCTCAGGAGTATACAGAAAATGGGTCTTAAGATTATTGAAAGCTACGATAGCAGTTTTGTCCTCGAACCTGATGCTAAAACGGCACTGTTCGGTTCATTAACCGGTGAAAGCTTTCTCCAACAAGTAGCGGTACAATTGCACTGCTCGCGCATTGAGTTTGCCGAGTTACTTTTTCAGCCCGTCCCTTACAGCAGCGAGACGCCGAAGGGAATGCCTGCTGAATTTGAAAAGTATCACGAATCGAGCGATTTTGCGATCGTCAACGTCCCGCCTAATTTCATGTTCCAAGCCAAAATATTTAAACCCAGCCGCCTCTGTGCCGTTTATCGCGTTTTCAAGAGTTAGGTCAAGGCTGCTTAATCTGTGGTTTAATCTAAAATCTAAAATCTAAAATCTAAAATCGGATGACAGAAGACATTCACTCTCTCGCCAGCTTAGAATTCATTCCCTACATTGACTCCGAGGGGAAATTGCCCGATTTTGTCCAGGGAAAAATAGGCGTTTACGCGATTTTTGACAACGAGAAAGTCCTGCAATTTGTCGGTTATTCTCGCGATGTTTACCTCAGCCTCAAACAGCATTTGGTACGCCAAACCCAATATTGCTACTGGCTGAAACTCCAAACTATCGACAAACCCAGCCGCACTATTCTAGAAAGCATCCGATCGAGTTGGATTGCGGAAAACGGTTCGCAGCCCCAAGGCAATGGTGCCGATGCTGCCAAGTGGAACGATCCCATCGACACCAAGACGGTGATGACTGCTCAAGAAACGGCAAATTATGAAGGAATCTTCGCCGATGAGATTGCCAAAGATAAATTGTTGAAAAATGTCGCGAGGCGGGTAGAAAATGAAATTTTCTCGCTGCTGAAAGCTCGCGGTGTAACTGAAGAAATCCGGTTTAATCCCAAGCTAAAAACTAGCGGATTGCTCGATTTAAAGTAAATACGAGAGTCCTTACTACCAACCGTAGGAAAACGGCAATTCCCGCGCCAGAAACGGTAATTCCGTCTCCACAATCCCCGCGCCGGAAACGGTAATGCCGTTTCCCTACAGATGGTCGGCTACAATCTATCTGATATATCATCTCCGTCTGTTAACATTTTAACAGTTAAGATTTAACAGATATCGGAATCTGCAAAATTAACTCTGTCCCTCGGCCGGGAACAGAAATACAACTGATTTGACCGCGATGTTTTTCCACTACTATATCGTGACTGATGGCCAGCCCTAATCCAATACCGCGGCCTACAGGCTTCGTAGTAAAAAATGGGTCAAATATCTGGTGGCGCACTTCCTCAGTCATCCCACAACCGTTATCGGCAATCTGAATCACAACGGATTGATAGTTTTGAGTTGCTAATTTTGAATTTTGATTGTGCAGCGCAGGTTCTGACTCAGAACTTACTGAAGTTCTGATAGTAATTTTTCGGGGAGAAGGTTGAGTTTCCAGGGCATCAATAGCATTAGTTAACAGGTTCATGAACACCTGATTTAACTCGCTGGCGTAACAGGTGACTTTTGGCAGTTGACTGTAGTGTTTGATGACCTCAATCTCACCGGCTTTGTTTGTTGCCTTCAGCCGATGTTGCAAAATAACTAAAGTATTGTCAATGCCTTGATGAATATCCACTGGCTTGTACTTTTGTTCGCCAAGGCGGGAGAAGTTGCGCAAAGACAGCACAATCTCGCTAATCCGAGAAGCACCATCTGTCATCGAATTCAGCAGTTTTGGATAATCCTCTGCGATGAATTCCGGTTGAATCGCGTCCAATTCGCCGATAATTTCTGCAACGGGGTGCGGGTAGTAATGTCGGTACAATTCGACGAGGCGAAGCAAATCTCCCGCATAGTCTGCAGCTAGAGCAAGATTGCCGTAGATAAAGCTGACAGGATTGTTGATTTCGTGAGCAATCCCTGCCACTAGCTGACCTAAAGAAGCCATTTTTTCCTTCTGTATTAACTGAGCTTGAGTCTTCTTGAGTTCAGTTAAGGTTTGTTCGAGTTCCTGGGCGTAGGATTGTGTTTGCTGGAACAACTGGCGCTGCAGGAGTTGATTTGAGACGCGGGCCAGAACTTCTTGTGCGTGAAACGGTTTTGTGATATAATCTACACCACCAACGTCAAAGGCTTTGACTTTATCTAACGCTTCATTCAAAGCACTGATAAAAATAATGGGAATGTCCTTGGTTGCGGGAGAAGCTTTCAAGGCTTGGCAGACTTTGTAGCCGTCCATACCGGGCATCATGATGTCCAGCAAAATCAAGTCAGGAGCAGTTAATTCGATCGACCGCAGAGCTAGTTGACCGTCGGGTGCGGTGCGTGTTTTGTACCCTTGCTGCGAGAGTATTTGAGCTAAAAGTTGCAAATTAGCCGGAATATCATCAACAATTAAAATATTCCCTTTTAACGGGGGAGTTGGTTCGTAATTCATATCTAGTCTGGTAAAATAACCTTTATAGGCTTGTAGTGAGTACGATCGTCCGAGCGGGTTCTATGAGGGGGGTCGTACTCACTACAAACCCCATCTAATATCATTTCTATTTCCTTCCTGGATGGATGAGAGCTAATATTTGATTGAACTGAAAATCGTTAGCCAATGCCGCTAAAGCGCTAGCTAAAGAGTCATTCCGATCGCGAATGTGCTCAATTTGGATCAGAATTAACTCTAAATCGCACTCAATTGTGGCTTTCTCTAAAGCGGCAAGCCAATCCGTTGGTAAAGCTGCAAGAGTCTCTGGAGTCGGAGCTTCGATTTGAGTTTGCTCGGGAACACTCTCCGGTTCATCGTAAATGTAACGCACTCCGAGATGTTTGTGCAGGGTGGCAAAGATTTGTGTATCTCGAAAAGGTTTGTGGATAAAGTCATCGCAATCATCTGATACAGTAAAGGTTCGCGCTTCCTCGGCATTACCCGCACTCACGGCAATAATTGCGGTAGCTTGACCTTTAACGGTGGCTTTAATGCGTTTCGTCGCTTCATGTCCATCCATCACGGGCATCCACATATCCATAAAAATTAAGTGTGGCTCAAAACTCGACCACATTTCAATAGCTTCTATGCCGTTGCTGGCTTCTTTTAGTTCAAAGTTAAAGGCAGCGAGGAGTTTGAGCAGCAGTTGGCGGTTGTCGGCTCGATCGTCCACAATCAAAATACGATAGCGCGGCTGATTGCGTTCCAGGGCTATCACCTGACGCGGTGGCTGTACGGGTTGAGTGGCTGCGGCATCAACGGCGCTGACGGGGATATTAAACGCGAAGCTTGTGCCGCTTCCTACTTCACTGCGCACCGTAATGAGGCCGCCCATCAGCTTGATAAACTGTTGGCTGATAGCCAGCCCCAGGCCTGTTCCCTGCTGAGATGTTACCCCTGTTTTGGTTTGCATAAAGGGTTGAAAAAGCTGATCTAACTCATCAGGAGCCATGCCGGAGCCAGTGTCTTCTATTTCAAAATGTAATTGGTAATTACTGATGGGTAATTGCTGATTTTCCCCCTCCCTCACCGCACTTACTCTTACCGCAATGCCTCCTTCTTTCGTAAACTTAAGGGCGTTAGAAAGCAGATTCATTAAAACTTGCCGCAACTTAAGTTGATCGGTTTGCACGTATTCTGGAATCTCGCTAGAACAGTCAAATATTAACTGCAATTGTTGCTCTCGTGCCTGGAGTTGAAACATCTCTTCCACCTCGCCCAGCAGGCTGCTTAATTTAAAGTCTGTTGGGTTGAGGGTAATGCGTCCCGCCTCTATTTTTGCTAAATCTAATATTTGATTGATCAGAGCTAGCAAGTGTTCTCCGCTGCGGTTGATGATGCGGATATTTTCCTGTTGTTCGCGATGGAGGTTGGTAGAACGCTGCATCAATTGGGAGAATCCCAGAATTGCGTTTAGCGGGGTGCGGAGTTCGTGGCTCATATTTGCCAGGAAAGTGCTTTTGGCGACGTTGGCGGCTTCTGCTGCCCAGGCGGCTTGTTGGAGCTGTACTGCTTGCTGTTGAGTGGCTTCGAGCAATTGAGCTTGTTGTAAGGCGACTCCCAGTTGAGTGCTAATTTGCCGCGCAATATTGATTTCTGCTTCGCGCCAAGTGCGGGGTACAGAATTTTGATAGCTGGCGAGCAAACCCCAAATTTGACTGCCGCAAAATATGGGGAAAATAATGTAGGCTCTAGCTTGAAATTGCTCTAACAGTTGCAGGTAACAAGGACTCAACCCAGCGCTGTATATGTCTTCAATTATGCGGTAAGGAACGCCTCTAGCATACATACCGCCTTGATTTTTTTGTAGATAGGTATCCAGCACTGGTTCACTGCCGGCTTGCATAGTTTTCACGGTACAGCGAGAGTCTTCGACGAGAGTGTTTGGCAAATTAAAATCGTCGGGTTTTTGCATCAGAGACCTCCAGCCCGGAGCCATTGATTCGGCAACAAATTTGCCGCTCCAATCAGGATTAAAGCGATAGATACCGACACGATCGCATTTTAGGGTTTGTCGCAGTTCAGAGGTTGTGGTTGTGAATATTGTGTCAATATCTAAGGATTGACGGATGCGATCGATCGATCGGGCGATGGCTTGTTCTCCCTGCGCGCTTTCTCGCAAAGCTGACTCGGCTTGTTTGCGATCGCTAATATCCAAGACAGTGCCGAACAAACGCATCAACTGCCCTTTTTCATCATAAATTGGTTTCCCTCTGACTTCAATGTAACAGAGCGAGCCATCTCTTCGGATCAGCCGCACATCGATTTCAAAGCTTTGTCCAGACCTAGCTTGCTCGCGAACCATTGCCAGATAGCGCGATCGATCTTCTGGATGAAAACGCTCGATTAATTGTTCGGTTGGCAGCGGTTTTTGAGTCGGATCGAGTTCGTAAATGCGATAGAGTTCCTCGCTCCAAGTAGTTGTTTTTGTGGCGATATCGTGTTCCCAACTGCCAATACGGGCAATTTTTTGGGCTTCGAGCAGTCGGGCTTCGGCAAACTGGCGATCGCTAATGTCGCGCGCTACCCAAACAGCGGAGCTATCGGACAGCGCCGAAATTTTAGCAGCAAACCAAACTTCTTTGTTATTAATCTGCAGACTGTAATCAAAACTAATAGTTTGTTGGGTTTCCAACGCCTGTTGAACTTGAGCGAAATAAATCTCCTCACTTTCCTCGTGAAATAATTGTTCCATGATGGAGTCGATCTGATTCGTCTGATAGTTGTATTGGAAAATTCCCTTGGTAGGTATAATTTGGATGCTTTTTTCTAATTGATTAAAAATCAATACAATATCGGTGATCGACTCAAATATTTTTACAATTTGCTCGGCAGAAGTGTAAAGTTTTTCTTCGAGCAGTTTGCGATCGGCAATTTCATATTGTAATAGTTCGCTAGCACGAGCTAAAGCACAGGTACGTTCGGCTACTTCGGCTTCTAAAGTGCGATTGTAGTCAGTTAATATTTTTTCAGACTTTTTGCGCTGGGCGATGTTAGAAAAAGCAGTGATGGCATAAATAATGTTTCCGCCTTCGTCGAAAATTGGTGTGGCGCGCACCTCAAAAGGAATAAATTTCCCATCTCGATGAAGTTCTAAATCTTCAAGGAATACCGTTTCGCCGCGCAGTGCTCGGAATGCGGGCAGTTCTTCAGTTGGATACGGCTGGTTTTGGCGGTAGATTTGATAAACTTCTACAGCTTCTTCTAAAGTCCCATCGGGGATAGTTTCTACGCCGAGCCAATGCTTGGCAGTTTCGTTGAAGTACACGACTTTACCCGAGGCATCGTGGATAGATACTCCCGCAGGTATGGCTTCGATAAATTGCTGGAGTTGGCTCTCCCTCTGCGCTAAAGCTTCATTTAAAGATTTTTGGTCTGCAAAAGCCTGTTGCAGTTGCGCTGCCATAAGATTGAAAGAATTGGTGAGTTCTCCGACTTCATCCAAGCGTCTAATTTCTAAAGGTTGATCCCATTCTCCTTTTGCAACATTTTTGGCGGCGGTATTCAAGCGCATAATTGGTTTTGTCACCCAACGGGAAGTCAAAAATCCGATCGCGATCGCCAGCGGCAGCATACCGACGCACAACCACAATGTGTTGCGCGTATTTGCTTGAATGCGAGCCGTGAAATCAGACTCTGGCACCACCACCACAATCAACCAATCCAAGCCACGGACATCTCGATGAGGAGTGACGCGGACAAACTGCCTATAGCCGTCGATCGCCAGGGTAAATCGCTGGGTTGTTTGCAGCGTGCGGAAGTTGCCAAATCGGTTGGCGAGTTGTCGAGCAATATCTCGCGTTCGGGCATCCTTGCTGTTGGTGGCTAGCAATGGCGTCGGTTGCTTTTTTGCTGGCGTCACCAAGGGTTTTTCTAGTGTGGATGCGGCAATCAGATTGCCCGATCGATCCATAATAAAAGTGTGTCCCGACCGAGAGAAGTGCAGCCTAGCCAAAAATGTATTGATTGCCGACAGCCCATTATTATCCGTGAGGCGATCGCTAATCCGTTCTCCTACTTGTTCGATTAGCTGATGCGCTACATCCTCGACAGATTCCTGACCGCTTTTGAAAGAAAGAAAGCTCACTAGCCCGACGGCGCTGACTGTTTGCAAAACAAAGGGAACAATCAGAACCGCCCGCAGGGGAAGCTTCCTGAAAAGTTTGGCGGCTGGGCGGTTGAAGGGATACATGGGCATGGGTGTGAACCAATTGCGCGGCTAATTGAATTTTAACTGCTGTAGCCTGTCTTTCCCGCCAATGGGCGCGCCCTACAGACACAGACTCTGACATTTTCCTCCGGGTTCAATATACCCAACTACTAGCGAAGATTGGGCGCGGCTGTCAAAATTTGCTTCTGTCAGTTCTGTTTCTAGCTGTTTGGCATTTGATTGATTTTTACTGACAAAAACTGTTATAATTTTTATATTATTTTTCTGTTTTTCTGCGATTATGTCGTTAATTAAAAGCTGTATAAATGGCTTATGAGTGAGCAGATAACTGCTACAATCTTCAATCTTATACCAATTATTAAAAGTCAAAGCGAACCGTAGGGACACGCCATTGCCTTGTCCTACTCCCCGCGCCGGACACGGCAATGCCGTATCCCTATAGATGCTTGCTTTTCAGAATTGGTATAAGAGCATTTCGGGTCGAGCGACCTCAGTAAAATTGGTTTGTAGTGAAGACTAAAGTCCTCTGATTTATGAGGACTTTAGTCCTCACTAAAAACATTTTTGATTAAGGTAATTGACCGGACATGATATGAGAGTTTGCAGTAACGCTCGATCGCCCTAATGCAAATTTGTTAAGTTGCCTAAAACGGCGGCGAAGAGAGCCGGATCGATCGGCTTTGTTAAGTGTTCGTAGTAATCGGCGGCGATCGGGCGATCGCGGCCTTCTTCGCTTGCATAAGCTGTCAGCGCCACGGCCGGCAAGCGCTTGATTGTGGCGGATTCGGACGATCGCGCTTTGCGGATCGGCCAGTAGCCGTCCTCAGTCGCAGTCGCACTGTTCGAGCGCAACAATCAAAAACTGGCGATTGTCGGGTTCGTCGTCAACTACCAACACCTGTGAACCTGCCAAAATACCCGGACGCATTCAATCAAATGTCCTTTCCGCTGTCAACTGCCGCTGGTGACTCCGAGCCTGTTTGAGCGGCAGTTTCACCGTAAATGTCGCACCCTTGTCTTTACCGGGACTTTCCGCAGTCACAGTGCCGCCGTGGAGTTCCACCAAGTGCCGGACGATCGCCAATCCCAGCCCCAAACCGCTGTAATCCCTAGTAGTCGAGCCGTCTGCTTGCCGGAAGCGATCGAACACGTAGGGCAGAAACTCTTTGGAAATGCCCTTTCCGGTATCGCTGACAGTAATTTGCACGTAATTAGGTGATGAGGAATCGGTAACACCTACCGCAGACAAGCACACTTCCACAGTTCCCCCCCTAGGCGTAAATTTCACGGCGTTAGTCAGCAAATTCGACACTACCTGCTGCAACCTCTTGGCGTCGCCCCACATCAAGCTGACTGCGGGGTCAAATTCTGAGGAAACGGTGACAGACTTGGCTTCGGCCGCCAAACGAACTGAATTCTGAGCCGCCTCGATCGTCTTTACCATGTAGAACCAGCCGTGTTTCAGAGCCAGCTTGCCTTGAATAATCTGGGAAACATCGAGCAAATCTTCCACTAGCTGCACCTGCACCCTCGACTGGCGCTCGATGGCTTCCAAACCGCAAGCTAAATCATCTTCCGTGTAAGGGCGGGTGCGCAGCCTCTGCGCCCAGCCCAGGATCACATTTATAGGCGTGCGCAGTTCGTGGGAAAGAGTGGCTAGAAACTCGTCTTTCAGGCGGTTGATGGCTTCTGCTTGGGCCCGCGCGGCCTGTTCGCGATCGAGCAACTGAGCGCGTTGTACCTCGACTTGCTTGCGATCGCTGATGTCGGCGACGATCGACATACAGTTGATGTTGCCGTTGCTGTCGCGGACTGGAGTTGCCCACAAACTGATGTCGATCGAGCTGCCGTCTTTCCTTTGGCGCTGGGTTTCCATTCCGGCGATCGCGTTTCCTTCGCGAATTCCTTTCAAATTCGCCATGAATTCCTCCCGCTTGTCTGCAGGAACGCTGGGCACAAATTGACCTACCGCCTCTGATTCGCGCCAGCCAAAAATCCTCTCGGCGGCTGGGTTCCACATTTTCACAGTACCGTCGTCGGCCCCCAAAACGGTAATTGCTAGGGGACAAGCCTGAATCAAGGCTTCTAAAGTTTGATTGAGGTGCGATCGCGCTGCTTCTGCTTGTTTGCGATCGCTGATATCGACGTTCCCCCCGATCATCCGCAAAGGCAAACCCCCATCGTCGGGAAACATCTTAGCCCTGCAAGCAATCCAGCCCACGCTTTTGTCCGGGCGGCAGATGCGGAACTCAATGTTTAATTCCTCCCCGGACGCCCTCGCAGCCTTTACCTGCTTTTGAATAACAGCGCGATCGTCTGGATGCACCATTTGGGCCCAACTTTGATAGCTGTCGATACCGCCGGGCGGCAGCCCGTACAAAGCCTCGAACTCCGGCGTACACGCGAGCTCGTCGGTTTGGACGTTCCATTCAAAAGTTCCGATTTTGCCTGCTTGCTGAGCGACTTTCAGCCGTTCTTGATTGTTTTTGAGTTCGGCTTCCACCCGCGAGATCTCGGTCAAGTCGATGAAGAATGCGACGATCGTCTCTGGTTCCCCAGCGTCCGGGCACAGAGTCGTCGCGCCCATCAGAAGCGGCACGCGGCTGCCATCTTTGCGGATATACTCTTTCTTGAAAGGAGTTGCGACTCCCTTAGCCCGCAGTTCCCCGGCCGCCTTGGCGTCGAGGTGCAGGTATTCGGGGGGGGTCATCCTGTCCCATCGCATTTGACCGGAGAGCACGTCTGAGCGGGTGTAGCCAACCATGTCGAGCAGGGATTGGTTGGCGAAGGCGATGCGACCGCTAAAATCGCCGATCGCGACTCCGAAAATATTGGAGTCGAACAGCCGCCGCAACATGGCTTCGCTTTGCTGCATGAGCCGTTTTGCTTGTTTGCGATCGGTGATTTCGGCAACCACGGTGCTGACTCCCAGCAGTGTTCCGGATTCATCGCTCACGGGGTAAAAGCTGATTTGCCAATCCCGCAAAACTCCCGGCTGTTGCTTGGTTTCGGCTTTAATTTCCAAGTCGATCACCGGGGTTTGCGTCGCCAGCACTTGGCGGTAAATCCGCTCTACCATATCGGCCATTTCCGGAAGCGCTTCTCTAACGGTGCGCCCGAGGTGCTCTGCGATCGAGCGGCCGTTTATCTGAGCGAGGCATTCGTTCATGCGGATGTAGCGCAAATTGGTATCGACAAAGCACAGCCCGACTGGTGTCGTTTTGTAAACTAAGTCGAGTTCTGCTAGTTGGCGGCGAAGGCGTATTTCGTTTTCTCGGAGCTGGTTTTGGGCTTGTTTGCGCTCGGTGATATCTAGTACGAAGAATGATCCTTTGTCTTTGCATCCTGGGAAGTTTCCGCCGCCGACTAAAACTGGGAAGCGCGTGCCGTCTTTGCGGAGATATTCTTTTTCAAAAGGCGCGCAACTTCCTTCTGCTTCGACTTGCGCGACGGCGATGCGATCGAGTTCTAGATATTCCGGCGCCGTAAGTTCGAGCCAGCGAATCTGTCCCGAAACTAAGTCTTCCCTCGTATATCCAATCATTTCCAGCAAGGCGTCGTTAGCGTCCGTAACTTCGCCGTTGGCATCCCAGAAACCGATGCCGATCATGTTAGATTCTACCACGCTGCGGAAGCGCATTTCGCTTTCCCGCAAAGCTAATTCTGTTTGTTTTGCTGCGGTAATATCTGTGATAATTAGGCCAACTCCGATTATTTCTCTCCTCTCATTTTTAACTGGGTAGTAGTTGGCTAGCCAGTAGCCTAAATCTCCGGGTTTTCCAGGAGGTTCGCCGCTAATTTCTACGTTTAAAACAGGCTGGCCGGTTTCTAAAACTTCCTGAATTATTGGTGCAAATTTGGCGGCGGATTCTGGCAACAATTGCCGGAAGTCTTGACCGATATGCTCTTTGGCGGACAAACCGTGGAGTTCTGCTAAGACTTTATTGATATGGATGAAGCGCATTTCGCTATCGAGAAAGCAAATCGCTAGGGGAGATGCTTCTAACAAGGCGTCAATTAAGGCGAAGGATTGCGCTGTTTGAGATAGTGCTTGCTGCGCTTCTGTGTAAAGTCTGGCGTTGTCTAGGGCGATCGCCACGCGGTATGCTAAATCTTCTAGCATTGCCATGTCTTCTGCACTGTAGCGGCGGCCCAACTTTGAGGTAAAGCAAGTGATGGAACCCATTACCCGCCCGCGAGCCTTCAGCGGTACGCAAGCGTGAGAGCCGATATTGAGCGATCGAAGTATTTCCAATTCTGCTGCATTTTCGGCTCCTGCTGCTAAAATCTCCTCATCCACTTCGGCAATTAGTTCGGATGTTCCGCAGCGGATTACCAGCGGATAGCCGTTAACAGCATTGTCCGCGATCGGGCTGCGGATTCTGAAGTTATTAATAATATCAATCGTGGAGGACTCTGCGTGAGCCACAGCCACTAGACGCACTTCTTTTGAGTCGCTTTCGGTCAAATGAATGCAGCACCCGTCGGCGATCGAATTTACTGCTAATTCTGCTACCTTTTGCAGCACCGTTTCCCCGTCAAACGCATCAGCCAGCATTTTGCTGACTTCTGCTAAAAATGCCGAGCGCTGCTGTTCTATTTCTGCTTTTTCCCTCGCTGCGTGCTCTATTGTTAACTGCAATCTTTGAGTTTCTGAAAGTTTTAGTTCAGTGATATCGCGGGCGACAATTAAGGCGGATTCTGGTACGCCGTCTTTGTCAAATTCTGGAACTACGCGGGATTGATAAGTTCTGATGCCGTTGGTTGAGAAAGCCTGAAATTCGATGATTTCTTCTCGACCTGTTTCTAACACTTTGTGCAGGGTTTCATCCCACAATTGGCACAATTCTGGCGGCATTCCTGTTGCTTGACTGGTTTTACCTAGGAAGAATGAAACTGGTTTTCCTTGGCTTCTCTCAACTTCTTGATTGACATAAATATAACGCAGCTCTTTGTCAGTGCGGATAATTACATCTGGCGTATTTTCTAGCAGCGTTCTCAGTTGCTGTTCGCTGCTTGCCAAAGCTGCTTGCGATTGTTGTCTTTCGGTGACATCTCTCACCGTGCCCACGTATCCGATGAGTTCGCCGGAGTCGGAGAACATCTGCGAGGAACAAACGTTAATCCAGCGCACAATTCCCTCTGGTGTTTGCAGGCGATACTCGATCGAATATTCCCCACCTTCCCGAGTATAATCCAACCATCGAGCCAATACGCGATCGCAGTCTTCCGGGTGAATGCAATTCTCCCAACCGTCTCCTAAAAGTTCTGCTAAACTCAAGCCTAAAATAACCTCACAGCGAGGGTTTGCATAGGTGTAGCGCCCCTCAAAATCTGCCATAAAAATGCCGACCGGCGAACAGGAGCTTAAACAGCGAAATCGTTCTTCTTGAGCTTGCAGCGCTTCTTTAGCTACTGTGAGTTCTGCTGTGCGCTCTTTGACGCGCCTTTCTAGGTTAGTGTAGGATAAACCCAGAGCTATTTCTGCTTTTTGGCGGTCAGTAATATCGATACCAGTTCCTATCACATACTCTACCAAACCCTCGCCATCGGTCGTCACAGTATTCGACCAAGAAATTAAGCGCTTAGATCCGTTCTTAGTGCGCCAATAGTTTTGATATTCGTTGTTAAAATGTTCCTCTTTAAGTTGGGTAAAAACTGTTTTAACTGGCTCTAATTCTTCTGGAATTAAGAACAAATCCCAAACATATTTATTAATTACTTCTTCTTTCGAGTAGCCTGTGGTTTTTTCGCAAGCTTGGTTGAAGCGGACAATCCGTCCTTGCCTATCGAGAACTACAATCAAGCAAGCTGTCGTGTCAATTACTTTTGAAATAATATTACGTTCTATTTCTAGTTCTTGTTCTGCGGACTTTAAGCCAGCATACCAAGCGCTAACCATTGCACCGGCCAAAAGTAAGATAGCAGGAGCTGCTTTGAATGAAAACAAGAGCAGAGTTGTCAGCAGTAAAGCCGTGCCGGCACTAAAAGTAGCAAGGTTGTAAGATTTAATGGGTAAGGGCAAGACCTGAAGCAGACTCATTTTTTTTGACCTGTAGCGATGGCGCGATCGCACTATTGCTTATGTCGATGAAACAACCTTTTTTAAACTCAGTTAAAACTCAGTTAAAGCTCAGTTAAAACTAATTATCTATTTTTTCTCTACAAAACCACATTTGTCGGGGCTGTGTCATCTTCCCCGCGACAGATTTGCAGCGGCATTAGTGCTGGATAAACTGCTATTGTAGATGGAGGGACAAATTCGATCAGCTAATTTCTGGGAGCAATAAGCGAGTGAATCACAAGCTGGCAAAAATTATCGGATTATTTTTCACAGCCGCCACCGTCTTCGGATTCATAGGTTACGCGCTTCAAAATCCCTACTCGGTCAGCAACTCAGCGATGTCGATCGGCTTCCCCAATCTTACCATCGCGGCCGTCGGGGCGATCGACAACAAACAATCCCAAATCTATCTCAACGGAACTTGGCAATTTGTCCCCGCAGTTGGCAACCCTCAAAACCCCCCCGTCTCCCCAAGTTGGGGCTCCATCCAGGTACCCGGAGACTGGCAAAAAGAAACAAACCAATCCGTACCCGGAATCATCACTCGCGGCACCGGCAAAGATTGGGAAGGCTTCAACAGTAAACAACTATCAAAAGCTTGGTATCAGAGAAATATAGAAATTCCCGACAACTGGAAAAACCGCCGCGTCTTTATCGACTTAGCCAGAGTCAGCACCGATGCAGTCATCTTTGTCAACGGCATTAACTGCGGTCAAATCGCATGGCCCTACGGCACTATTGAAATTACCAAAGCAGCAAAACTAGGTCAAAACACCCTATCTATTTTAGTCGTGGCAGTATCCGACGAAAAGGAAAAAGCCGTCATCATGGGCCCCACAGAAATCTACACAGAAAAATCCAAGTTGCAATCGCGGGGAATCATCGGCGAAGTGCGGCTTCTTAGCGTTCCCCCAGGCCCGCTAATTAGCGACGTATTCGTCCAAACTTCCACCCGAAAAAAGCAAGTTAAATTAGATGTAGAACTCAAAGACGTTGCCCAAAGCGGTCAAGTAGAAATAGTCGCGCAAATGCTCGACGAAAAAGGCAAAGTAGAACAAGAATTTACAGGCACTGCCAACGTTCAAGCTAAACCAATTCAAACCGTACAAGTCCAGTGGAATTGGCCGAATCCCCGTCTTTGGGATGTCGGCCAACCAAACCTTTACACCCTGCAATTAGAAGTAAAAGGCAGCGGCATTGACACGCAATACGACCAACCTTTTGGCTTCCGCGAATTTTGGATAGAAGGGCGCAAATTTTTCTTAAACGGAACAGAATTTCGGCTGCGACCCAACTTGCATTCCGATTCTTGGCAAGGTGGCACAGTAGAAGTTTCTGACAGGCTAATTGATGGCTACGTAAAAGCCGGTTTTAACATAACAGAAATGTGGCCTTGGAATCACGACGAACGGGGTAAGTGGCACTTCCGAGAGTTATTTTCGGAAAGAGCAGACCTCAAAGGTTTTCCAATTATGGCTCCCGCTTTAGACATTAGTCCTATCGCTTGGAACGGCAAGTGGAAGAACCCCCTGTGGAAAAATCGCTGGAAAGCCCGAATGGTGACTGAAATGCGCCGCTACCGCAATCATCCATCAGTATTAATGTGGGCGACAAGTCCTAATTTTTTTGGCAACGGTGACGACCTAAATCCCCGTCGCATCGGCAAAACAAAAGTAGAAGGAACTCTCAGTCAGTCGGACAACGAGCGTTTGCGGGTGAACACTCCCCTAGGAAATGACGCTTTAGCGACGATTAAATCGGCCGACCCAACCAGACCTGTGATGGTACACCAAGGCGCAAACTTCGGCGATGTTTATGCGCTGAATTCTTATTTAAATCTGATTCCCTTGCAAGAACGGGAAGAGTGGATTTCTGAGTGGAGCAAAACCGGGGAAAGGCCCTACATGGCAGTCGAGTTTGGGACTCCTCTGCACGCAACGATGATGCGGGCCCGCAAAGGTTTTGGTCAGGCAATTATCAGCGAACCTTGGATGACTGAGTTTGCGGCAATTTATTTTGGCAAGCAGGCTTACGAGTTGGAAACTGCCGCTTATAAAGCTACAATTCGCGATCAATTTGTTAAGGGTCAGGAGTATCAAAGCTGGCATTTTAAAAAAGAGTTAGATTTTGCACCAGCTTTTCAAAAGTTGCAGCAGTTATTCAGTACAAATACTTGGCGGAGTTGGCGGACTTTTGGAATGTCTGGGGGGATGATTCCTTGGAATGACGGACACGGTTGGGAAGTTTCCGAGGCTGGCAAAAATAAAGTAGATATTGGGGCATTTCAACCTGGTCGCCGGGGAGTTTATTTGAAGCAAGTCTCCAATAATCTTTTGAATTATTACCAGCCAGAAGGTTACACTGTTCATCCTGGGGGCGAGGCAATTATGAAGAATAATAGCTCGACTTTGGCTTGGATTGCTGGTGCTAGCCCGGTTTTTACTGCCAAAGATCACAATTTGTTTGTGGGCGGGAAACTGGCAAAGCAAGTAGTGTTAATTAACGATACGCGGGCGCCGCAAGAATTTTCGTTTAATTGGCGGGTTTTGGTGGGGGGGAAAGAAGTAAAAAAAGGATCTGGAAAAGGGATGATTGAGGCGGCAGGAACGCTGTTTTTCCCAATAGACATAAAATTGCCAAATACCATTTCTAGCAAGACTGACGGCGAAATTCGCTTGACTGCGCGAGTGGGCGAGCGATCGCATTCTGATACATTTGCTTTCCGGGTTTTTGCCAATCAAGCCAAAAGCAAGGATACGCTGACAATCTTCGATCCAGCAGGCCAAACATCGGCAATGTTAAAAGAGTTAGGCCATCAGCTTGTACCGTGGAATGGTTCGCAAGTTTCATCGCTATTAATTATCGGTAGGGAAGCATTTTCAAGCGGGGAAAATTTGCCGGGAAGTTTAGAAAGTTTTGTGCGTAACGGCGGCAAAGCAATTGTGTTTCCTCAGCGCAGGGAATGGCTGGAGAATACGGGTTTCCGGGTTGCGGGCCATGTCAGCCGCCGCGCTTATCCAGTTGACAGCAACCACCCGGCAATTAGCGGTTTAGACAGTGAAGATTTGCGGGATTGGATGGGGGAAAGCACTCTGGTTGAAGCTTATCCAGATACGATTCAAACTGGCGCCAATTTGACTCCGGCAAATAAACATTGGTACGGCTGGCGTTGGGGAAATCGCGGCGGTGTCAGTAGCGCTTCAATTGAGAAACCGCACCGCAGCGGTTGGCGCCCCATTTTGGAATCTGAGTTTGATTTAGCTTATTCGCCGCTGATGGAATTGGATTACGGCAAAGGGCGGCTGATTTTAAACGAGTTGGATTTGGAAGACCATTATTCTGTAGATGCTGGGGCGGCGCAGTTAGTACAACAAATTGTGAGTTACGGGATGAATTCTCCGGTGGTTGGAAAGCCGGATAAAGTGGTTTTAATTGGGGGAGATGGAGATGCGCAGAAGTTGGACAGTTTGGGGGTAATTTATCAGCGCGCTAGTTCGCTTTCTAATGATGTTGGTTTGGCAATTGTGGGGACAGAAGCGAATCTGAAAGATGCAGATTTGCGCGGTTATTTGAATGCTGGCGGGAAGGCGTTTTTCTTGCCGCGTCGAGTGCCTGTTGCGGGTTTGGGCGTGGGTTTGCAGGAAGCGAAGGATTTTGGGGGTTCGCTGGCGGTTCCTAGTTGGGATGAGGTGAAGGGGGTTAGCGCCTCAGATTTGCGATCGCGCTCTTTTTATGATACTTGGTTGATTAAGTCTGGGGGAGAAGTCGGTGCTGACGGTTTGTTAAGTCGGGTAAAAGTTGGCAAGGGTGTGGCGATTTTTTCTCAGATTGAACCGGATAGTTTGAATGCTGATACTAAGACTTATTTCCGTTTTACTCGCTGGCGGCAAACCCGGGCAAATGCTCAGATTTTGGCTAATTTAGGGGCAAGTTTTAAGGCGGATGAATCTGTGTTTAACGGTTCGAGTCGGGAGTTTTATCACTGGGATTACAAGACGGATTTTGAGAATGGGGACGATCCTTATCGGTATTATCGATGGTAGGTGTTACCACTCTATTTTTACCGGATAGTTGGCTAGTATCGAATCGCCACTCACCAGCACAGCGTTTTCTACAATCGCTTGAGAAATCAACAGGCGATCGAAGGGATCTTTGTGATGGTTGGGTAGGCTATCCAAGGTGAAAAGATGAGTTAAATTAATAGGTAACACTTCTATATTATTAGTCTGTTGCTGACTTTCTATAAGTTCTGGTAAAGGCAGATTGAGACTCAGCTTCCCCAGTTGGAGCTTGATTTGCATTTCCCAAATGCTGCCAAGGCTTAAAAGCAAAATATTTTCTTGGTTTTGGCACAAGGCCAAAGCCTTTGGTGAAAGCTTTTGGGGGGAACTATCCCACCAAATAAATGTATGAGTATCCAGCAGTAATTTCATAGATTCCCTGTCCAAAATTCGTCTGGTAACGGTTCATCAAAATCATTACTTGTCCAGATTGCTCCTGCGTGCAATCCTGCTGTACGCTGCTTTGTTGGGGATGCGAGCGGCGCTAAACGGACAAGGGGAATGCCACCTTCTGTGAGAATAACCTCTATGCCTTTAAGTGCTAGAGATAATAACTCTTTTAAATTTGTCTGTGCTTCTTGCACGTCAACTGTTTTTGTCAGCATTGCAGTTATCCAAGCTAGGGATTAAAAGTGCGATCGAACAGAGGTTAGCAATTTCAATCTTAAATTGCTGATTTTATTATACTGTTAAATATCACAGGTCAAAGTGACGGCGGAAGCGGGGGTCTAGTTTGTCGGTTTTCTTTTGGTTGCAGGTGCCGCAGAGGGTTTGCAAGTTGCTGATGTCGTTGCTACCGCCGCGCGCTAGGGGGATGATATGATCGATCGTGAGTTGGGTTTCTAGTTTGGTTTGGCCGCAGCTTTGGCACTGGTATTTATTGCGATCGAATACGTATTTTCTGACTTCGGGGGGAATGGGGATTCTAGGGGTTTTGCTCATGAATTGTTCGGTTGATTTTCTTGATTGAGGAGTTGGCGGCGCAAATCGTCAAGTGGTGATTCTGGCGGGCTGATTTCTAATTCATTGCTTTCTGGTGTTTCTTCAACTTCTGGTTCGTCGGGGCAAAATTCTATAGTGACTCTGATTCTAACTTTACCTTTTTGCCAACCTTTAGCCCCTATTTTTAAGGCTTCACAGTCTATCCCGTCACGAAACCATTGTTGTTGCCAGCTAGTTCTACTCTGCGGATTATATTTATGGGTATTTATTTGTAATCCTGGAGTCTTACATAACTCCTGAAGTGCAGATTCTAGCTGATTACTAACCGCTGAGCTCATTACTTCCCTCAGCCTACCTACTTTAAATATCTTAGATTCAAAGGAAAAAACATCATCATTTCCGTAATTTTTGAGAAAAATATGTTCTTGCATATTGATTGTTGATTTTTTCAAAATACTCTATTAATGATTATAGAGTATTGTCCCATTTCTGTGAATAACCGGGCGAATAGAATTCGCGTCTACACAAACAATGTCCGGCTGCGCGGACTAAGAATGTTTTCAACCCGCGAAGGCTGGTTTTGTCTGTGTAGCCGCGAATTCTAGTCGCCGATTTCCGATCGCCAAAACTGCAATCATTCACCATCCACCGAAACGCTATCATTTTGTCCAATTACAGGCAACAAATGCTCGTGCAACTTCATCGCCTGCAAACAACTGTTAATGCCAGAAACTGCCCGATCGTACTCTTGAATCTTCTGCTCATTCTCAGCTTGCAGCCGCTGGTTGCGGGCAATTTTCTCCTCCGCCTCCTGTGCCAAAGTTTGTTCTAAATAATCGCGGGCTTGACTGTATTTCTGCAAAATATCATCAGCTTGCTTTTGCGCCAGCGGCAACAAATGCTCTTTCAGGGTTTGGTTGACAGTTTGGCGGAAAGTTTGCCGAATAGTTCTCGATACTTTCGGCTCAAAATCTAGCCGCAATAATTGCCGAATTGCAGGTTGGGCGTCCACCATGTTTTCGCAGTCGAAACCTTGAGAAGTTTGCTGCAATGTTTCCCGGAATTGATAAATCGAAAATGTGCCTTCGTCGTAAAAACGGGGACTTTCTCGCACATAGCGATCGCACTCAACCCCAGCCGCATTTACCAAAGCATCAGAAACCCGCTTTGATAACTCCTCTAACTGCTGTTCAATTCCTCCGTCGTTCCCCAACAACCGATAGAGTAATCGATAGTATTCCGACTTGCGAACGCTGTCTTTCAAATACTGAAAATAATTATCAACCAGTGACTTAGTAGCCTCTACTAAAATATCTTCCAACTGATTCGCTAAATAATAAAGCGCTTCAACTAAAACAGCAATTAAAGGTGCTGTAGCATTGCGGGGATGATTCCGCAAAGTACGTCCGTAAGCTGCCTCAACAGAAAATCCGTCTAACAATTCATCCAAGCGGCGGATCATCCGAGATTGCAGTTGTCGAAAGTCTATATCGAAGATATCGCATCTGTTCATAATCATTTCATTGACTTCTTCGGCGATATGTTCGCGAAATTCCTCCCCAACTTGCTGCAATTCTTGATTTAGCCGCAAAAGTTCCTGTGCTTTCATTGCCTCAATTTCGCGGGGCTGGCTGTCCAAATTCCGCTGAATTGTTTGGTAATGTTTCCGCAATTGAATGCACAAATCTTCCAAATCGTTTGCAAGATTTTTGAAGAGTTGCGGGCGTTTTTCTTCCGTGAGGTAGCGGGTGATGGCTGTGCGAAAATCTTCGATCCCGCTATCTTGAATTAATTGAGCAATTAATGGTTGTCCTTGTTCGGCAAGAATCCGCACGTAGTTTTCATTTGGTGTTTCGTAGCTGTTAACGGAAATCCTAAATTTGCTGGGAGACAGTTTGCCGGAATTCGCACAGTATCGGTTAAATTCGCTGATAAATTGCGGAGTTTCTTCACTATTACCGAGAAACTCTGTATCTAATTTATCATCTACAGAAACTCGCCCTTGGCTGCTGGAAAAGATTGTATTTAAACCAAAGCGATCGCGCCCTGTTGTCCCTCGAATCAAACTCCCGTAAAATCCCAACAATCCGCTAGTTTTGTAAACTCTCGCAGTATCGCGAAAGTCGGAATTAATCAAATTTTCTAAGCGCTGTCGCAGTTGCGTGTTGTACCAAGTTTCGTCAATCCGGTTGAAAATGTAAAACAGTCGATCGCGAATTCCCGGATTTCCCCGTGTTTTTTCCATCAACTCGGTTTCTTCCGTCGTCATTTCCCCTGACGAAGCCGCTTTCAAAACGCAGACAACCGCCGAAGTATCCGGGCTTTCAATCTTATCATAAGTCAATTCTGCATCCCGTTGCACCGGTGCATCAATTCCCGGCGTATCGATAATAATATTGCCATCTTGCAGCAGCGGATGATAACAGTAATATTCCACTCGCTTGAGTACAGCACTGTTACTACCGCGACGCGCATAGCTAGCAGCTTCCTTGAGATTGGAAAAGTTAAACTGTTCCATCGAGTAGGTGGCGTTTTCGAGAGTGTAGATGCGATCGCGATTCGCTTCAAACCCTTCTAACAGCAGCATCAAAGCCTTAGCTTGTTTGGCTAGTTCCGATTTATTTTCGCCGCCTTCCGTTTCAATAATTATGTTACATCCCTGAGACAACAGCGACACTACATCTGTTTGATTAATATTAAGTTCAGTAGGTAAACCTAACTTATCGCAAAGCACAGAAGCTTGCTGGCTAATCTCAAGCTCGCTCAAAAAAGTGAGAACAACTCGCTCTTTTTCCGGCTCAGCAAAGGCGATATAACACTCAGTACCAGTTGCGTGTCCTTCAGCACTGTAGAGCAATTCTCGCTCCAGCAAAGCATTAATCAGCATTGATTTTCCCGCACTGAAAGCGCCGGCAAACACAATCTCAAACTCAGGAGAAATTGCCTTTTTCAGAGAAGCTTGTACCGCTGTAATATCTTGTTGTCGCAAAGACGATTCCTGACGCAGCAGTTGCAGTAAAGAATCAACTTGCTCTTGCAGATTTGTGCATTGACCGGGCATTTGAGTCATCGCGGCAGACTGCTCCTGATTGTGGGTAAATTACCTTATTGTTAATTGTCTGCTAGTTCAGCAATAATCACAACAGTAATTTTACTTATGCGATCCAGGTTTCTCAACAAAATTAGTAGCAAGGTGCGGATTGCGCACCCTACAGAATTAGTAGTAAGGTGCGCCATCCGCACCCGACATTATATCGATAAATTCTGACGCGGTTTAAAAGTTTCAATCTGCCGCAACTTTTCGTATAATTCCCGTTCTTCCTCACTAATTTCCTTGGGAATTAACACCTGAATTTCTACTAGCTGATCGCCCCGATCGCCATTTCCCGTCGGATAACCCTTGTTAGCCAGCCGTAACCGCTTTCCAGACGTTACTCCAGGCGGCAATTTCATCTTTACCAGGCCGTCCAGCGTCGGCACTTCAATATCTCCCCCCAACACCGCTTCGCTGGGAGTCAGCGGCAATTCGCAGCAAATATCCGACATTTCCAATCGAAAAAATGGATGGGGAGAAACCGTGATTTTCAAATATAAATCCCCCCCGCCCATACCTTGATTTCGCAAGCGAATCCGCTGGCCTGATACCATAGCAGGAGGCAGATTCACCTCGATCGCTCGCCCATCTTCCAGACGAATTCGCTCAGTACCGCCCGAATAAGCCCTTTCCAAAGGCAGAGTCAGCCTGGCCTCAATGTCTCTTCTCGCTTCGCGATCGACTGTTTCCCGTCGAATTTCGCGATCGACTATATCCCTTCTGGTGTCGCGATCGACTGTTTCCCTTCTGGTGTCGCGATCGACTATATCTCTTCTGGTGTCGCGATCGACTATATCCCTTCTGGTGTCGCGATCGACTATATCCCTTCTGGTGTCGCGATCGACTGTTTCCCGTCGCATTTCGCGATCGTCCACATCCCTTCTATCTTCCCTAGAATTAGCTACATAACTCGTTCTCTTAGAAGCCGTACTCCACGGTTCATAGGAGGCTGCTCGCGGTGCATCATTGGCGGTCGCCATCCTCACTTCCCGGCGCCTTCCGAGCACTTGATCCAGAAATTTATTAAAATCCGAGTAGTCGCTAAAATCGACATCTTCGGCCGGTTTTTTGCGGGTACCTTTACCGTTTCCCCAAGTTTTGAAATTGGGAAGTCGCACCCCTTGCTTGCCTTGAAATCCCTTTTGTTTCCAGAATTTACTAAACTGATCGTATTGAGCTCGCTTGTCAATATCGGAAAGAATATCGTAAGCTTCATTAATATCCTTAAACCTATCTTCAGCAGATTTATCCCCCGGATTTACGTCAGGGTGCAACTGTCTGGCTAGCCGTCGATAGGCTTTCTTAATCTCATCAGCCGTGGCATCTTTGGGCACTCCCAAAATTAGATAGTAATTGCGAAAATTCTGCATAGTTAGAGAAGGAAGAGGGAAGAAGGAAGAAGGAAGAAGGAAGAAGGAAGAAGGATGAGGGATGAATGATGAAGGAAGAAGGATGAGGGATGAATGATGAAGGAAGAAGGATGAGGTTTTATCCTTGTAGTTTGTTGATTGTACTGACAATTAATCGTGTGAGTTCATCTGCTTCTTTGATAACTGGTGAGATTTTTTCTGGTGCTGCTAACCCTACTCTTTCAGAAATCACTAGATGAGTATCCAGTTCTCTGAGCGAACCGAGAGCTATTCGCAAATATCGAATATACTCTTGTCTAGTAACACGCCCATATCCCTCCGCAATGTTAGCTGGTACTGATACAGATGCACGGCGAATTTGACTGGTAATACCATAAATTTCAGACGAATGAAAACATTTAGTTAATTCGTAGCAAAGTTGACAAAGATAAATACCCCGCTGCCAGATGTATTGTTCTCTATGGGTCATACAACATAATTTTCTCCTTACTTATCATAGTAATCTTTATCTAATTCAAAGAAGTCTAGTGTAGGAGAGGAGAAAGAAAGGAACCCAGAAGAATTAGGAAAAGAGCCGTCACAAATTCTCTGCTGAAAATCCGCTATTTTCCTTCTTCCTTCTTCCCTCTTCCTTCTTCCTTCTTCCTTCAATTAGAGCCAATCGTCGTCGTCATCCCAATCGTCGCTTTGATTTTGATAAGGGCGAGTGGGGCGATTAGCACTGCTTCTACGATCGCCCATACGATCGCCCATACGATCGCCCATACGATCGCCCATACGATCGCCCATGCGATCGCCCATGCGATCGCCGGTGCGATCGTAGGGGCGATCGGGAATTGGATCGACAGTCGATCGCCTGTACGGTTTAGCATTGGTATAATAGCTGCTGTCATCGCTGCGCCGCTTGGTACCGTCGCCCGTAAAAGTCCGCTTCACAGACTCAAAGAAATCGTCATCATCGTCATCCATCGCAAACGCGGAAACTTCTCGGCTCAAATCGTAAAGAGCATCTTGCAAATCCGAACCAACTTGGTCAACTCCCCGTTCATCATTGCGTTCCAAACTGTCTCGCAATTCCCGAATTAAAGTTTCAATTCGCTGGCGGCTTCTTTGAGCAAACTGCATTCCGCGATCGAGCGCCACCTCTCGCAACTGCCGCTCCGCTTGATAAGCTAAAGCTTCAGCGCGATTGCGTTTTTCTACCCTTTCCCGCTGCAACTTATCAGCTTGAGCAAACTGTTCCGCATCGCGAATCATTTGATTCACTTCCTGCTGAGTCAGCGTCGAAGCACCTTGCACAGTAATGCTTTGTTCCCTGCCGGTAGTTTTGTCCAAAGCAGTCACAAGCAGCATCCCGTTAGCATCAATATCAAAAGCTACTTGCACCTGCGGAATCCCTCGCGGCGCCGGCGGAATTCCCGTGAGTTTAAACCGTCCCAAAGACTTATTATCTCTGCCTAATTCCCGTTCCCCTTGGATCACGTGAATTTCTACCACAGTTTGGTTGTTTTCAGCAGTCGAAAAAATGTCCGATCGCCTGACGGGAATAGTAGTATTCCGAGGAATCAGTTTTTTCATCACCCCGCCGATCGTTTCCAAACCCAGCGACAGCGGCGTCACATCCAACAGCAGCACATCGCGGACCTCGCCTCCCAAAATCCCCGCCTGAATTGCTGCTCCCACCGCCACAACTTCATCGGGATTTACATTTTGATTCGGCTCTTTATCAATCAAGTTGCGAACAACTTCCTGCACCAAAGGAATGCGAGTCGAACCGCCGACTAGCACAACTTCATCAATGCGAGAAGGACTCAAACTTGCATCAGCCAAAGCTTGTTTCACCGGACGCCGCAGCCGCTGCACCAAATCTGTGCACAGCCCCTCAAATTGGCCGCGAGTTAGTCGCGTTTCCAGATGCAAAGGCCCGTCTTCGTTCGCATCGATAAACGGCAAATTAATCTCGGTGACACCGACTCCCGACAGCTCAATCTTGGCTTTTTCTGCCGCTTCGATCAAGCGCTGCAAAGCTTGGCGGTTGCGTCGCAAATCAATTCCTTCTTTTTCTAAGAATTGTTCTGCCAACCAATCCACAATTTTGGAGTCAAAATCATTGCCGCCCAATTGAGTGTCGCCGCTAGTTGCTTTGACTTCAAATACTCCGTCTCCCACGTCTAAAATCGACACATCAAAAGTACCGCCGCCCAAATCAAACACTAAAATAGTTTGACTTTCTCGCCTGTCCAAGCCGTAAGCCAAAGAAGCCGCTGTCGGCTCATTTAAAATCCGCTTGACATCAAGTCCGGCAATTCGTCCAGCATCCCGCGTCGCCTGTCGCTGCGAGTCGTTGAAATAAGCGGGAACAGTAATTACAGCCCCCGTCACCTCTTGTCCCAGATAGCGGCTGGCTTCATCGGCCAGTTTCCGCAAAACCATCGCCGAAATTTCCTCTGGGGCAAAATCTTTTTTCAGGCGGGGACACTTGATTTTGATGTTCCCGTTTTCGTCGCGGCGAGTTGTGTAAGGGACGCGCTTTGATTCTGGAGTCAGTTCGGTATATTTGCGTCCGATGTACCGCTTGACGGCGTAAAACGTGTTTTGCGGGTTGAGAACAGTCTGGCGTCTCGCCATCTGTCCGACAAGGCGTTCTCCTTCCTTTGTGAAAGCGACTACCGAGGGAGTTGTGCGCATCCCTTCTGCATTGGCAATCACAACCGGTTTGCCGCCTTCCATGACGGCTACTACTGAGTTTGTTGTTCCGAGGTCAATGCCAACTACTTTACCCATGCGTCAGTTGTCTCCTGTGGCGTTGTGTGTAGCCTTTTCAATATAAGCGTTAAGTATGATTGCATTTATTGTACCGCGTCGAGAAGCGGGGGCTGCGGGGGGATTGCCTCACTTTGGTCAAGTGGCTGGGGTTGGCTGGGTGCGATCGCTCTGCTGGTGGATCTGCGATCGCCTTTAGGAGTAGGAGTGTCAACTTGGGAAAGCCGTGTATGTCCATCTTTAGAGAGCCAAAAAAAGTTGAGAATTGATTAACTACTGCCTTTTGCTAAACTAAAAGCAGCTAGCAGGATTGTTGAGCGAACAGGAACATAAAAATATGACTGTCAACTCTGTTCAAAATTCAGAAGCCTGTCAAGAACACTCGATCGTTGACGTGCAGCAGACAAGCTGCTGCATTGTGGGAGGTGGGCCGGCAGGTGCTGTTTTAGCATTACTTTTAGCGCGGCAAAACATTCCAGTCATGCTGCTAGAAGTACACAAAGATTTCGATCGAGAATTTCGTGGCGATACGCTGCATCCGTCAGTAATGGAAATTATGGAGCAATTGGGTTTAGCAGCACAATTGCTGGAATGGCCCCATACAAAAATGCGCCAACTCACTATCCAAGCTGCTGGAAATACCGCCACACTCGTAGATTTGGCTTGTCTCAAAACCAAGTATCCTTACATCACTATCCTTCCCCAAGTCAAGTTTCTCGAATTCATCACTGCCCAAGCGCAGCGCTACCCCAGTTTTCAGCTAGTAATGGGAGCTAATGTCCAAGAAACGATTGTAGAAAATGGGGTTGTGTGCGGAATTCGATACCGGGGACGCGGGGGATGGCATGAAGTACGATCGACCCTCACTGTCGGTGCAGACGGTCGCTTTTCCCGCCTCCGCCAATTAGCAGGTTTTGAACCGATTAAAACTTCCCCGCCGATGGATGTCCTTTGGTTTCGTTTGCCGCGCAGTCCCCATGATGTCCAAGATTTCGGCGTGGGAGGTCGAGCTGTTGGAGGTCATTTATTAGCCATAATTGACCGCTTGGATTATTGGCAACTCGGTTACATTATTCTCAAAGGCAGCTATCAGAAATTGCGCGAATCAGGAATAGAAGCTTTGCAAAAATCTGTTGCTGAATTAGCACCAGAATTTGCAGATAGGGTCGAGCAACTGAAAGATTGGTCGCAAATTTCTTTTCTGTCGGTAGAATCGAGTCGCCTTCCCCGCTGGTATCGTCCCGGTTTGCTCTTAATTGGGGATGCCGCTCATGTCATGTCGCCCGTCGGCGGTGTGGGAATTAACTATGCTATTCAAGATGCTGTCGTCGCGGCCAATGTACTCAGCGCGTCCCTGAAAAATAATCACTTGCATCTGTGGGATTTGGCAGAGGTGCAGCGACAGCGGGAGTTGCCCACACGCATCATTCAAGCATTTCAGTCGTTTGTACAGGAGCGAATTATTAAAGGGGCATTAGATACCAATCGACCGTTTACACCGCCACTTTTGTTGCAGTTACCAATTTTGCGAAATATTCCAGCGCGATTAATTGGTTTTGGATTAAACCGGGTTCGGGTGCGAAATTAATCAGATACACCAATCCTAAATATAGAGGTAGAATGACGCACGGGTGGTCAGAAACCGGGTTTTTTGACGAAAATCTTTCGCACTCACCCATAATATAACAGAGGAAACCCAGTGCCACGCATTTTTGACAACATTGAACTGCCGCTGCTACCAGCATTGCGAGACACCATTAAACTCTCCTATCGGGCAGATTTTTGTGTGGGCTATTTCAATCTTCGGGGATGGCGGAGAATTGGCGATTTAATAGAAGCATATATGGGAAACCAAGGAGCCTGCTGTCGCCTTTTGGTGGGAATGCAAAGTTTGCCGATCGATGAATTAAATGCTAGTTTTAGCCTAATTTCCCATCACGGGGGGATTGACAATAATGCCATTATTCGGCTCAAAAAACGGATGGCTGAGGAATTTCGCCACCAGTTGACAATAGGAGCTCCCAATGATATCGATGAAGCCGGATTACGCAGGTTAAGCTATCAGATAAAAACCGGAAAAGTTATTGTTAAATTATTTTTAGCTTATCCACTGCACGCTAAACTATATCTCGTTCACCGTCACGATCCCAACAGTCCGATCGTCGGTTTTTTGGGCAGCAGCAATCTGACTTTATCGGGACTATCGAAACAAGGGGAATTGAATATTGATATTTTAGATTTTGATGCTTGTAATAAGTTGCAAAAATGGTTTGACGATCGCTGGGAAGAATATGGCTGTGTTGATATTTCCAAAGAACTTGCAGAAATTATCGATCGCAGTTGGGCGAGAGCCGAACTAATTCCACCTTATCACATCTATCTCAACATTGTCTATCATTTGTCGCGCGAGGCGATCGCAGGTATTGCTGAGTTTCAGATTCCCCGCGATTTTAAGGGTTTATTTAAATTTCAAGAAGAAGCGGTTAAGCTAGCCGCCCGTCACATTACCAAACGGGGAGGCGTGATTATTGGCGACGTTGTAGGGTTGGGCAAAACTTTAGTCGGTACGGCGATCGCCAAAATTTTACAAGAAGACTGTCTCTTGGAAACCCTGATTATTTGTCCCAAAAACTTGGTAAAAATGTGGCAGGAATATGCAGATAACTTTCGCCTGCTTGCGAAAGTATTATCGATCAGTCTGGTACAGCAAGAATTGCCAGAATTGCGCCGCTATCGAGTTGTGTTAATTGATGAAAGTCACAACCTCCGAAACCGAGAAGGCAAGCGATATCGAGCGATTCAAGAATATATTGCAATCAACGAAAGTAAATGTATTTTGCTTTCAGCAACTCCCTACAACAAAACCTATTTAGATTTATCTTCTCAGTTGCGGCTGTTTATTCCTGAAGACCAAAATTTAGGACTGCGGCCCGAAGCTTTGCTGAATCAATTGGGCGGAGGCAGTCAAGGAGAGTTAGAATTTATTAAGCGGCATCAATGTTCCGTGCGCTCTTTAGCTGCTTTTGAAAAAAGCGAACATCCTGATGATTGGCGAGATTTGATGAAGCGCTACATGGTGAGACGCACTCGCTCGTTTATCAAAGAAAATTATGCGGAAACTGACGCAGAGAAGGGGCGCAAATATTTAGAATTTGCCGATCGCACGCGCTCCTATTTTCCCGATCGCCTTCCAAAAACTATTAAGTTTTCTTCGGAACTCTCAGCAGCTAAATCCCATACGCAGCTTGATTTTGAACAAATTGTCGAAGTCATCAATGCACTAAATCTGCCGCGTTACGGACTCGGAAATTACATTGCCAAAAAACCCAAACAAAAGCCGACTGAAGCAGAAGAACGGCAGTTAAATGCCTTATTCCGTGGGGGTCGTCGGTTAATGGGATTTTCGCGGACAAACTTGTTTAAGCGCCTAGAAAGCAGCGGCAGTGCCTTTATTCAGTCGATCGAGCGCCACATCCTGCGGAATTTTATCTATTTATATGCGATCGACCACAACTGCGATATTCCGATCGGCACTCAGGATGCAGACTTGTTGGATACCCGCAACAGCGATGAAGATGCTGATTCAGTGGTGGTTAGCAGTTTTGAAAGCGAAGAAATCGAAGATGATGCGGCCGAAGTTTTAGATATAGAAGCCCAATTACTGTTAAACGAAAAGAGTTTTAAACAGCGCGCAGAAGTAGTTTATCAAGAATATCAAACGCGCTATAAACGCAGGTTTAAATGGCTAAAATCTGACTTCTTTGATACCAAGAATTTAAAACGGGATTTGCTAGCCGATGCCCACTGTCTGATTAAAGTATTGCAAACTTGCGGTGCATGGCATTCTCAACCAGATGAAAAGTTAGCAGCTTTGGTCAAATTGCTCACAGAAACTCACCCCCATGAGAAAGTATTAATTTTTACTCAGTTTGCCGATACAGTCCGCTATATAACTGATAATTTAACTGCCCTAAATATTGCGGGCGTTGCATCGGTGACAGGTAAATCAAAAGACCCCACCGAGCTCACATTCCGGTTTAGTCCGGCTAGCAGCGGCAAGCGCGAAGAAATCTCCCCAGAACAAGAATTGCGGGTCTTAATTGCCACCGATATCCTGAGTGAAGGTCACAACTTGCAAGACAGTGCGATTATCGTTAATTATGACTTACCTTGGGCAATTATTCGGTTAATTCAGCGGGCGGGAAGGGTGGACAGAATCGGTCAAAAAGCTGAGCAGATTTTGTGTTATTCATTCTTGCCGGATGAAGGAGTCGATCGCATTATCAACCTGCGCGAAAGACTGCGCCGACGCTTGCAAGAAAATGCCGAAGTTGTCGGAACTGACGAGACATTTTTTGAGGATGACTCACCTCAAGTCATTCTCGATATTTACAATGAAAAATCCGGGATTTTAGATGGCGAAGAAGATGCCGAAGTTGACTTAACATCCGAAGCTTTTCAAATCTGGAAAAATGCCACTGACAACAACCCAACTTTGAAAAAAACGATTGAGTCAATGCCAAATGTAGTTTATTCAACTCGCAATCATACTCCCGCACCCTTGCAACCCGAAGGAGTTTTATTGTACATGAAAACCGCCGAGGGAAATGATTCGTTAATTTGGGTCGATCGCGATGGCAATAGCGTTACTCAATCGCAACTGGCCATTTTAAGAATTGCCGCCTGCGACGAAGCGACACCAGCAATTCCCAGAGACAAACAGCATCACGAATTAGTCACAAAAGGTGCAGAGTTGATAGCAGAAGAAGAGTTAACAGCAGGCGGACAATTGGGCCGGCCTTCCGGGGCCCGGTTCCGAACCTATGAACGTTTGAAGAGTTACGCCCAGTCCATGCGCGGTACAATATTTGCATCCGATGAATTGGCAAAAGCAATTGATGAAATTTATCGCTATCCCCTGCGCCAGTCGGCAATTGACACGTTAAATCGGCAGTTAAAAAGCGGTATTGGCGATCGACAATTAGCAGAATTAGTCGTGGGTTTGCGGATGGATGACCGTTTGTGTATAGTTAATGAAGACGAAGACAAACGGGAACCCATGATTATTTGTTCTTTAGGCTTGTTTCAGGAGAAATAATTAATTTAGGACTAATGAGAGTTAGGATGTATAATGAACGATAGCTTTATTTTAAGAGTAAAGATGTATGACGCTATCAATTGAGCCTCAATCCAAGCTTTCTCTGGCAGCATTTTTAAATTTACCAGAAACAGAACCGGCGAGTGAATACATCGACGGTAAAGTTTATCAGAAACCGATGCCTCAAGGAAAACATAGTCTGATTCAAACTGAGTTTCCCTCTACGATTAATCAGCAGGGTAAAGCCAGAAAACTCGCTTTAGCTTTGACTGAGTTACGCTGCACATTTGGGGGACGTTCTTTAGTGCCAGATATTGCGGTTTTTGAATGGTCTCGCATCCCAGTTGATGAGAATGGAGAAATTGCTAATCGATTTGAAAGTCATCCCGATTGGGTGATTGAAATTCTTTCACCAGAACAGTCTCCCAATCGTGTAATTAACAAGATTATTTTTTCGATCCAGCACCAAACCAAATTAGGTTGGTTCATCGATCCTCACGATCGCTCTATCATGGTATTTCAACCGAATCAGTTGCCAGAGGTCAAGTATGATAGCGATATGTTACCGATTCTCAATGTATTGAGCGATTGGCAAGTGCGAGTTGCAGATATTTTTAGTTTTTTACAAGTTAATTAATCCAGTAGCGTCTTTCTGATTTATCGACTGCGCCCAAGAAACCGGGTTTTTTCCGAGATTAAAGGCTATCAACCAGTATTCTCGCAAAAACCCGGTTTCTGACCACCCGCTTCTTCCTTCATATATAACTATGCCGCCAACACTTAAAGAATTCCGCGAACTTCTCCAAGACTTTGAATTCAACAAATTGTTCGTCCAACAACTCGGTTGGGATAATCCATCATCCCACAAAACCGTATCTTTAGAAATAGAAGGCGAGACTTATTCCCGAAAAGCCATTGCCCAACTTTTAGGAGTAGTTGTATATGAAATTATCGCCGATAGCGGAAATATCCCCAACAGCGCCGAAAGACTGACGATTTATCGCGAAATTGTCCAAATTTCCGCCGAAAATCTGTTGATTTTTATTGATGAAAATCGCACCAAATGTCTCTGGTATTGGGTGAAGCGCGAAGGTACAAAACTTTATCCCCGCGATCATGTATACGTGAAACGGGAACCTTGCGATTTGCTGCTGAGTAAAGTGACAGCTTTAAAGGTTGATTTAGAAGAATTAGAAACGCTTTCGGTGATTGATGTCGCCCAAAGATTGCAGGCTGGCTTGGATGTCGAACGAGTAACTAAAAAGTTTTTTGAAGAGTTTAAACAGCAACACGTTGAATTTTTAAGTGTGATTCGCGGCATTGACAAAGAAACAGATAGGCGCTGGTATACTTCGGTTTTACTCAACCGCTTGATGTTTGTTTATTTTTTGCAGCGCAAAGGATTTATCGACAGCGGCAAAATGCTGTATTTGCAGGAAAAGTTAGCCGAAAGCAAGCAGCGGGGAACGGATTTATTTTACTCGCAATTCTTGAAAACACTGTTTTTTGATGGATTTGCTAAACCTCTGGATTCGCGGGAGGAAGGCGTTAAAAAATTAATCGGCGATGTTAAATATTTGAATGGGGGACTGTTTCTGGAACATCCCATTGAACAAAATTATCCGAATATCGCCATACCCGATGCTGCTTTTGAGAAAATATTTAATTTATTTGCCGCCTATTCTTGGAATCTTGACGATACGGTGGGCGGGAAGGAAAACGAAATTAATCCGGCGGTTTTGGGATACATCTTTGAGAAATACATTAACCAAAAAGCCTTTGGTGCTTATTATACCAGGCCGGAGATTACTGAATATTTGTGCGATCGCACAATCAACAAACTAATTCTCGATAGAGTTAACCAAGCAACCACATCTCGTCACTTTGAAACCATCACCGAACTCCTCACCAATCTCGACGCCAGTCTCTGCCGCAGCTTGCTAGAAGACATCCTCCCAAACTTAACATTATTAGACCCAGCCTGCGGTTCCGGCGCGTTTTTAGTTGCAGCAATGAAAACGCTGATTTACATCTATTCAAAAGTCTTTGGTACAAGCAAGTTTTTAACCGACCACCACCTCAATAATTACCTCAAAACAATCGAAAAAGAGCATTCATCACTGAACTACTACATCAAAAAACGGATTATCAGCGACAACCTCTACGGCGTGGATATCATGCCGGAAGCAGTGGAAATCGCTAAATTGCGACTATTTTTAGCCTTAGTTTCGGCGGCGCACGATGTCAGCGAATTGGAACCCCTGCCGAATATTGACTTTAACATCATGGCGGGGAATTCCTTAATTGGATTGATTCGAGTGGATGAGACGGGGTTTGATGCGGTACAGCCGACGACAAAAGGTAAAGGCAAAAAGAAAGACTCCGAACCCGTGGCTTTACAGGGGAATTTGCTGCAACCTTTAGTGGCGAGTAATTACCAGAAGATTTTAGCTGAGAAGAATGCTTCGGTTGATGTGTACAAAAAACACGCTTTTCAGTCGGGGGAACAAGCAGCAGGTTCCCAAGAATCTCGATTGTTCTTACGGACTAACATCGAACAGTTAAATCGAGAGTCGCAGGATAAATTAAATTTGTTATTGTTGGATGAGTTTAGTAAGCGGCTGGGAATTAAGTACGAACAAGTGCAGTTAGCGGGGAAACCGAAGAAACGAGTTTTAACTATTGATGATATTGCTGAGTTGCAACCGTTTCACTGGGGATACCACTTTGACAGAATTTTAGAACGCGGTGGATTTGATGCGATTATTACCAATCCACCTTGGGAAATTTTTAAGCCAAATGCTAGAGAGTTCTTTGTGCAGCATAACGAACTAGCAAAAAAAAGTAAGATGGATATCAAAACTTTTGAAAAAGAGCCGAATAAAATTCTGCAAAACCCTGAGATTGCTGAAAGTTGGTTAAAATATTTGAGTGAATTTCCTCATGTTATTGCTTACTACCGTTCAGCAGAACAGTACAAAAATCAGATTTCAATTGTCAACGGCAAAAAATATGGCACTGATATTAACTTCTACAAGCTTTTTCTAGAGCAATGTTTTAACCTCTTACGCCCAAATGGCGAGTGCGGGATCATCATTCCTTCTGGAGTTTATACTGATTTCGGAACTAAGCAACTGCGGGAAATGTTATTTGTTCAGACTGAGATTGATGCGCTATTTGGTTTTTCCAATGAAAGGTTTATTTTTGAAGGAGTGGATCATCGCTTCAAGTTTTGCTTGCTCACTTTTGAGAAAGGTAAAAGTACAGAGTCATTTCAAGCTGCTTTCCGCATCAATCCGCGAGAAGCGATTCGGGACTTGGAAAAACTGGATACTTTTCTGAACTATCAAGATGAATGTATTGAGATTTCTGTTAACCTGATTCGTCGCTTATCTCCTGACTCTCTGTCGGTGATGGAGTTTAAAAATAATTTAGAATTCGGCATTGCTGAGAAGATGCTAAAGTTTCCCATGCTGTGGGATAATCTTTTATCACAACAATGGAAGCTTTCGTTGAGTCGTGAATTTCACATGACTGATGACAAAGAATTGTTTAAGCCCAAACTAAAAGGTAGGTTTCCTCTTTATGAAGGTAAAATGATTAATCAGTTCACTCATCTGTCTGCCGAACCGAGGTATTGGGTAGATGAGCAAGAAGGGAGGAAAGCTTTATTAGGAAAAAAAATAGATAACGGCCAAAAATTAGACTATCAATTTTATCGTTTTGCATATCGTACAATTGCTAGCAGTACAAATGTTCGGAGTCTTATTGGTACAATACTGCCTAAAAATGTTTTTTGTGGCAATTCTCTCAATATTGCATCCCCTCTTCAAGACAATCAGCATACACTCTTTATTAACGCTGTTTTGAACAGCTTTTGTATAGATTTTGCCTTGCGTCAAAAATTGTCGTATTACATTGATATGTTCTACATTGACCAACTTCCTGTCCCCCGATCGCGAATAGGTGACACATACTTCACCGACATCGTACAGCGCGCCGCCAAACTGATCTGCACTGCCCCACAATTTGACGAATTAGCCCAAGAAGTCGGCTTAAACTCCCACCGAGAAGGCGTTACCGATGAAACAGAACGCGCTAAATTGCGAGCCGAATTAGACGGCATCATCGCCCACCTTTACGGATTAACCGACGCAGAATTTGCCTATATCCTGACTACTTTTCCGAGTATGCCAGAAACCGTCAAACAAGCAGCGTTAGCAGCATATCGCACCTTTGCACCAAAATCCGGCGACCCTGAAATCATCAATTTAATCGAGACAGGCGAAAACAGTATCACAGAATTCAAATCAACCGCCCGCTGGAATCTCCGAGAAAACACAAAAGACAAGGCCATCGAACACGAAATTGTCAAAACTGTGGCAGCATTTTTAAACACCCGTGGAGGGACTCTGTTAATCGGAGTAGATGATTCAGGAACACTGCTAGGTTTGGATTCGGATTACCAAACATTGACAAAGAAAAATCCTGATGGTTATATGTTATTTCTGAATCACGACCTTTTGCTGACAGAAATTGGCAAAGATAGTGGCGCACTGTGGCACATCACGTTTCATCAAGTCAGCGGTTTAGATTTGTGTCGGGTTGTGGTTCAACCATCGCCGAAACCGATTTATGTAAAGGTCAAAGATAAGGGCGGGAAAGAAGAGGACTGTTTCTACATTCGCAGTAATAATTCTAGTGTTAAACTCGGCCTTAAGGAAACTGTCGAATACAGCAAAAATCGCTGGCGATGAATTCCAGAGTGCATCGGAATTGATATTACCCACAGTCAGGGCACGGCGCTGCCGTTGCCACAATTAATCGGGGAATAGTTACATCTTTCATCGAGGAAGATTGATTATTTTGGGGTAGGAAAACGCCATTGCCATGTCCTCCTATCATCTCTGCCTTCTTAATGACTGCCACCAACGCAGCGTCAAATTGCGATCGACCCGAATTAAAGCAATTGTGAGGTTGCTTATTATAATAAGTGAGAAATAAATATCATCGGATTTTTTGACTGAGGAAATTAAGGGCGATCGGACTCGGCTGCTCTATTTCCTTCCAAGGGCGATCGCAACTGAGCCCGCAACCGCACCTAACAGTTACATAATGCCTCTCGCTCCGGAACTCCGATCGCTCTTCTTGAAGCTAAAATCAAACAACAACCCAAAATAAATCTATGGGACTCTTTGACAAGATTCGCGGCGAATTTGTCGATATCATCGAATGGTTAGACAATACCAGCGATACCATTGCCTATCGATTCGAGCGCCACCAAAACGAAATTAAACAAGGTGCTAAACTAACTGTACGACCAGGACAAAGAGCAGTCTTTGTCAGCGAAGGCCAAGTGGCCGATGTCTTCGATCCGGGAATGTACGAACTGTACACCCGCAACTTACCTGTTCTCAGCACCTTAAAAGGTTGGCCCTACGGTTTCAACTCTCCCTTTAAAGCAGAAGTCTACTTTTTTAACACCAAAATATTTACCAACCTAAGATGGGGAACCTCTAACCCTGTAATTATCCGCGATCCAGAACTCGGCCCAGTGCGAATGCGGGCTTTTGGAACATACAACATTAAAGTTTCCCATCCAGAACAACTCTTAAAACAACTAATCAGCACTGACGGACTATTTCAAGTAGATGAAATCAGCGAACAGCTACGCAATACAATAGTAAGTGCCTTTGCCAATTGGGTTGGCAATTCCCGCGTTCCCCTGCTAGACTTTGCCGCCAACTACACCCACATGGGCGAACAGGTGCGAGTTGCCATAGAGCCAAGTATCCAGCAGTTTGGGTTAGAGTTAACTCAGCTATTAATTGAAAATATCTCGATGCCGCCTGAAGTTGAAGAAGCACTCGACAAACGAGCCTCGATCGGACTTCTGGGAAATATGCAGCAATATACCCAATATCAAGCTGCTAACGCCATAGAAGCATCAGCAAATAACCCTAGCGGCGGCAATCAAGCATTAGAATTTGGCATGGGAATGGCACTAGGTCAACAAATGACAAATATGATGCAGCCACCAGCATCGCAGACTCCGCCACCACCTCCCCCGCCAACACAAACTCAGTGGTATATTGCCCAGAACGGTCAACAATCAGGCCCTTTTGGATTGCATCAACTTCTGCAAAATGGTTTGACACATCAGGTAATGGTGTGGCGTGCGGGTTTTGACGGCTGGAAGTTAGCATCGCAAGTGCCAGAATTAGCATCTTTGTTGGCGACAGTACCACCCCCTCCCCCGCCAGCCGCCGCCTAAAATTTTGCATATTTAGTTAATTGGTAATTGGTAATTAGGATGCTTTCCAGATTACGGATTACCAATTACATCACCAATTAACCATTATGAATACTTCGGAACCTGCTGTTAAACGTTTTCCCTGTCCTAGCTGCGGGGCTTATTTAGAGTTCAACCCCCAAGCAGGAAAGCTCAAGTGTGCTTACTGCGGCTGGGAAGATGCAATTCCCCAAACTGCTGAAGAGGTAAAGGAGAACTCTTACGAACAATATCTCCAAGTCTATCGCACGGCGCTGACAACGTTATCAACAACAGCCCTTGAAGTAAAATGCAATGATTGCGGAGCAAGTGTTACTTTTGAACCGCCGAAAGTAGCGGGTAAATGCCCATTTTGTGCTTCTCCAATTGTGACGCAACCTGCAAAGGCTAGCCCTAGCGTGCATCCAGAGGGAATTGTACCTTTTGAAGTTAGTGATAAACAGGCCAGAGAAAGCATTCAGAAGTGGCTCAGCAATCGCTGGTTTGCTCCTTCTGCTTTGAAATCCCTAGCGCAACAGGAGAAAATTCAAGGGGTTTATTTGCCGTTTTGGACTTACGACACTTATACAGTTAGTTACTATAGGGGCGATCGCGGAGAACACTACTACGTGACTGAAACTTATACGGAAACAAACTCGCAGGGCGAAACTGAAACTAAAACTCGCGAAGTCCAACATACTAGGTGGTGGCCTGCTTCTGGCAGAGTCGATCGCTTTTTTGACGATATTCTGATTCCCGCTACAAGTTCAGTCGAGCGCCCGCGTCTGGATGCGTTAGAACCTTGGCATCTCAAGGAGTCGCTGCGTCCTTACAATTCATCTTATTTAGCTGGGTTTGAAGCGCAGCGATCGCAAGTTTCTCTCACTCAAGGATTTGAATCTGCTAAAAATGTCATGGCCGGTACTATTCACTCGGATGTTTGTAGGAATATTGGCGGCGACGAGCAGCGGGTTCACAGCATTTCTACTGATTACAATGCTATCACTTTTAAGCATATTTTGTTACCTGTGTGGCTGTGCGCCTATCGCTATCAAAACCAGCGATATCAAGTAATGGTTAATGCACGCACCGCTGAAGTTCAAGGCGAACGTCCCTACAGTGTTTGGAAAATTACTGCTGCTGTTGTTAGCGGTGTCGTGCTTGCGGGTGTTATGTACCTATTGTTTACTGGTAATTGGAAATATATCCGTGTTCCCGGTCTCCCTCAACCCCAACCCCAACCAACTTCCCTACCTGTACCGAGCCAAAAATTACCGCCCGCACCTGTTCCCTCAACCGCACCTGTACCGAATAAAAAATTACCGATCGCACCTGTTCCCTCTTCTAATTAGTTGATTAGACATCTCCCACAATCGTCGCTAACCAGCGAACGGATTTATCCGCTGTCCTAATTCTAAAATCTAAAATCTAAAATCTACTTGACCGAGGCGCTTCAAAATACTCAGCACGCTGTACAAATCATTCCCCGGATTGAAAAGGTAAAACTTCCGAGAGAAAGCGTACTGTGGTGTTTCCCGCTTAACTATAGCAACCGCTTTCGTCGGTTAAGGCGTAAATTGGGAATAATTTTCTTTGTTGCGGAGCGATCGCACGTCATGCCCCAACAATACAGCTACGACCTACGTCAGAAAGTCATTCAAGCTATCCAACTAGATGGCTAATTTAGGTAACATATATTCTGATAGGTCGAGTGTAATTTTCCTCTGACCTATCTTCTTTTAACACAAGTTGGTCAAATCTCTGCCCTGTCTGGGTTTGTGGCGGGGTTCTCACCCCGCCTGATCCTTTTCCCAAATCACCAGTACAAGCGATCGCATCCTTTTCGCAAATCTCCAGTACATTTGCACTTTTTTACAACTAGCCCGCCCCTATTGAGTACCGTTAGAACTATTGGCCTTGCTCCGGTTCCTCAAAGATTGAGGTCGGACAATCCGGGATGATCGTCGGGACGACGACCCAGTATCCAGTGGTATTTGCGATCGCTCTCCTGAATAGGCAGGTCGTTAATGCTGGCAAGACGGCACTGCATGAATCCGTGTTCGTCGAACTCCCAATTTTCATTGCCGTAGGAACGGAACCAGTTGTCGGCATCATCATGCCATTCGTAAGCAAACCGGACAGCAATTCGGTTGCTCCCAAAAGCCCAAAGCTCTTTGATAAGACGGTAGTCCAATTCTTTAAGCCACTTACGTGTCAAGAACTGTACGATCGCATCACGACCAGATAGAAATTCACAGCGGTTGCGCCAAACGCTATCCGGGGTGTAAGCGAGTGATACTCGTTCTGGGTTACGAGTGTTCCAAGCATCTTCTGCGATTCGGACTTTTTGGATGGCGGATTCATTATCAAAAGGCGGCAGCGGTAGTCGAGGGTTTTCGGGGTTGTTCATAGTGTGGTAGCGTAAAATAAATAGCATTTCAAGCGTTTCTATCAGCTTGTTCCAACTTACAACAGGCGCTTTACTCTGGTTTATTTCTCCCTCATTGAGTGCTTTGAGTTGAGTCTAAAGTGAACGATACATAGCCCACTTGGAAGATTACTGGCCACTTTTAGGGCGCTTCAAATCTGTGCCATACCGCCATCAACAAACAACTCGATGCCGTTGACAAAGCTGCTGTCGTCACAAGCGAGAAAGACAACGGCTTTGGCAATCTCATCGGGCGTGCCTACTCTTCCCAGGGGGATAACGCTGGCTTGGCTGTCTATGAATTCCTGCACCTGCTCACCACTGAGTCCCAAGTGATCGTAACCAGGAGTAGGAACCACGCCTGGACTAATGGCGTTAACCCGGATCTTGCGTTCTTTGAGATCGAGAATCCAATTACGGGCAAACGAACGCACGGCGGCTTTGGTTGCGCTGTAAACACTGAAGGCTGGGGTAGCTACCGTAGTAGTCTGAGAGGCGTTCAGGATGATTGAAGCGCCCTCTGGTAACAGAGGCAGTGCCTTCTGCACGGTGAACAACAGACCTTTGACGTTAGTGTTGAACGTTTTGTCAAAGTGTTCTTCGGTGATGGACCCGAGTGGGGCGAGTTCTCCACCGCCAGCATTGGCGAAGAGCACATGGAGGTGTCCTTGCTCTTGGTCGATCGTGGCGAACACGCGATCGAGGTCTGCCAGATTAGAGACATCGCTCTGAACACCTGTGACGTTTTGACCAATCTCTTTCACGGCAGCATCCAGTTCAGCTTGGCGACGGCCCGTGATAAATACATACGCTCCTTCGGCGACAAAACGCTTGGCAGTGGCAAGACCGATGCCGCTGGTACCGCCGGTGACAAGAGCGACTTTTCCTTCTAGTTTTCTCATGATGATGAGTCCTGTGGTTGTTGAGTTTGAAACAGCAGTCCGAAAGTTATCCTTGAAAATTGGATTGATTTTGATAGCAATTCGATGGATTGTAGAAGGTTAAAATGTTTGGATTAAAAGCTGTAGAAGTTTGGCAGAAAATGAAGAAGAGAACTCTCTGTCATGCCACTGCAAAACTTAATGTGTGTTTTGCCCTACTGATGTTAACTCATGTTAGCGCATGAATAGATCCCTAATAAGTTATATACGCAGCTTGGGCGTCCATATTATGTTGCAACCAGCGCACAAATCTCTGCCTAGCGGCACCAAAGGTTTTGGAATAATATCGGCTAAGAGTGGAGGAGAAAAGACCGGATTCTGAAGCAAAAAACAGTTCCTTAATTGAGATGGCTGGGGCTATTCACAACGGCTGTTCCGCTTGAGAAGGCGGCTCGGATGGCAGCGGGATAAATTCTGTCTCTTGAGGAACCTGAGCAAACCGTCCCTCGGTCCAATCAAGTTTGGCTTGCTCAATGCGCGATCGTCGGCTCGAAACAAAATTCCACCACTTATGCCGCTCACCAACAGGTTCGCCACCAACTACAATACAGCGAGCCGTGCCCGATGCAGAAATGCTTACTTCAGTGCCTGAATTTAGAACCGCCAACCGATGTTGTTCTAAAGGCACTCCATCAATAAGAAGTCCCTCTGTTACGCTGTAAACCGCCTGTTCGCTGTAATTGCCCGGTAAGGTAAATTGCCTTCCCGGAGCCAGTTGCACGTCCAGATAAATCATGGGTGAAAATATTTGGACTGGGGAAGTACGACC
>JACJNY010000008.1 GCA_014695295.1 Microcoleus sp. FACHB-61
TTCTGGGGTCATATCTACTCGGTTTATCGTATTGTCTCTGATTTCTATTCTCTCATCAATTTGCTGGTAATTTTCCTCAGCATTTATACTTACTGCAAAACTGGGATGCTCCCTTCTTGACATTTATATCCTTGTTTACCACTTGTTTACCACTTGTTTACCACTTGTTTACCACTTGTTTACCACTTGTTTACCACTTGTTTACCATAAGTATGAGCGTATTTAATAATTTTCCCCGAAGGACATCTTAAACAAGTGATACTCATATATACTCAGGAGTATTGATATTATTTTATTAGTTTAACATGATAATGCACCACTACCAACTATCTCACTCTTTACTGCATTACGGCATCATTTCGCAACAATTTGTAACGCATCAGCCGTAGAACCCAGTACCCTACACCGTCCACACAAACCAATCCCGGCGTGGCTGAATTGGGGTAGGGTTTAGCAATCGCGTGCGGTGAGTAATGCTCGAACGAAATAATTAATTGAATAGGGAAGGGGAACATCATTAAACGTGAGATAATGAATAAGTAGTTTAATTGAAGATATGAGCATTTGTTCGGCTGCCTGAATAACAAAAAGTCTTTCGTTTTAAGCGAGCCAGATAGTGTCTAAATCTTGTGTTTTCACCTTCAACCGCAAACCATGTAAGTTTGGCACATAATTTGGTTTCTCTCTGGAATAAACATTGCATAAACTTTCGGGCCATCCGTCACATAAAAATAGCATCCCCATCTACTAACTACATCCCACAAAGGTTCAAACGTTTTAGGACGCTCGGTCTCCTAATACCCATCCTAGAATACCTGGTCTAAAGTAATTTACTGCTGTCCACACCCAGATTGTTTTTTTATCCTAGAAAGATTTGTAGCTCATCTAGTTCTCCTACTTCTGGAATTGTCTCTGGATCGTAAGCGGATGATTATTAAAGTTCCCTCTTTCTCACCATCCCCGGTTGTTTCCCAATTTCCCGACAAGCCAGAAATCGCAAACAGTTCCTCTGTAGCAGCAACTGCATCTTGTCCTTCGACGCTGATTTGAATATCTGCCATTACTTTTTATTGCCACTCTACGCCATCTAATTATATCTCAGCAATTTATATGCGGGCGATCGCCCTTAAACCTCCCTCTACCATCCGATCAATCCCCTCTCCTCCAACAAAACATCCGCCCCAGCAGCTTAAGTTTCGGACAGCGGGGGAACTGATACGGCGATATAATCTATTCTAAAGTCCTTGGCGGGGCGATCGTAAACCCCATTTAATAACGCTTGTAAATCTACAATTGGTTCAGCATCACCTGCACGCAAAGGCAACGGAGAAGATTGTGAAAATTAAATGCACAACCGCTTATCATTTGTATTAATTGTGGAACGGGCGTCTCGCCCGTTAAGTGAATCGTGGAAGGGAGAGACGCCCATTAAGTGAATCGTGGAACGGGCGTCTCGCCCGTTCTAAAATCTGCGGTTAAAATGACCTAAAAATCGCCGTAACTACTAATAGCCGCCTGCAACCTCCCAATCACTTCATCAACCGAAATCGCCCCCAACTCCCCAGAAGCCCGAGTCCGAATATTCAAACTATTCGCCTCAACTTCCTTGGCACCCACAACACCCATCACCGGAATTTTATCCTTCTCAGCATTGCGAATCAACTTGCCCAAACGCTCGCTATTCTCATCAGCTTCAGCGCGCATTCCGAGCATTTTCATCTTCGCCGCCACTTCCTTCGCAAACGGCAAAAACTCCGCGCTGACAGGCAACAACCGCACCTGAATCGGCGCCAACCACAGCGGAAAATCGCCCGCATACTGCTCGATCAAAATCCCGATCAAACGTTCCAAAGAACCGAAAGGAGCGCGGTGAATCATCACCGGACGCTTGCGAGTGCCGTCTTCAGCGACATATTCCAAATCAAAACGTTCTGGCAAATTGTAATCTACCTGAACAGTTCCTAATTGCCATTCTCTATCCAAGACATCTTGGAAAATGAAATCGAGTTTCGGCCCGTAAAAAGCCGCTTCCCCAATTCCCTCAAAATAATTCATTCCCAAAGTTTCCACCGCGCGGCGGATTGCACCTTGAGCTTTTTCCCAAGCTTCATCGGAACCGATGTATTTCTCTAAATTGTTTGGATCGCGGAAACTCAAACGCGCCTTAAAGTTTTTCAGTTGCAGACTCTTGAAGACTGACAGAATCAAATCCACCACATTCAAGAATTCCTGATCCAACTGTTCCGGCGTGACAAATAAGTGGGAATCATCCACCGTAAAGCCGCGCACCCGCGTTAAACCGCCCAATTCTCCCGATTGTTCGTAGCGGTAAACTGTGCCGAATTCCGCCAACCGCATCGGCAATTCTCGATAGGAACGCAATTCGCTTTTGTAAATTTGAATGTGAAAAGGGCAATTCATGGGTTTCATCACAAAACCCTGTTCGTTTGCTGCCGCTTCCTCATCCTCCGCCATCAGCGGAAACATATCTTCTTTGTATTTCTGCCAGTGACCGGAGATTTTGAACAAATCGACTCTGGCAATGTGGGGAGTCACAACTTGCAAATAGCCGCGCTTGATTTGTTCTTGTTTCAAGTAATCTTCTAAAATACTTCTCAAAACAGTGCCTTTTGGCGTCCACATCGGCAAACCCGGCCCAACTGCATCGGCAAAGATAAACAAGCCTAATTCTTTGCCTAATTTGCGGTGATCGCGCCTTAATGCTTCTTCTTTGCGGTGTTTGTATGCTGCTAATTGTTCGGGGGTTTCCCAAGCAGTGCCGTAAATGCGCTGTAACTGAGCTTTGGTTTCGTCGCCGCGCCAGTACGCGCCTGCTAGGCTTTCTAGCTCGATCGCCTTTGGATTCAACTCACTGGTATTTTCTAAGTGAGGCCCGGCGCACAAATCCCACCATTCCTCGCCCACATGGTAAAGAGTAATTGGTTCGATCAAACCTTCTAAAATTTCTAATTTGTAAGGTTCGTTAATCTCCTTAATTCTGCGTTCCGCTTCCTCGCGGGTGACTTCTTCGCGAATTACAGGCAATTTACGGTTGATGATTTTGATCATCTCTTTTTTAATGGCTTTTAAATCCTGTTCCGTAAAAGGTTCGGGAGTGTCAAAGTCATAATAGAAACCGTTTTCAATCCAAGGACCGATCGTTACTTGCGCCTTGGGAAATAACTTCTGCACCGCCATCGCCATAACGTGGGAGGTGGTGTGGCGAATTTTTTTTAGTGGCTCCGACTCACTCGTGCGGGGCAACTCAATCTTAACGGACTCTTCTGGAGGGGACATGGATTCTGAGCTAGACATCGGCTGAATTAGCAATTAATTTAGTGGCAGTTGCTTCTATATTACTCAGATTGGGACAGCAAGCGCCGACTTCCGGCTGGGGGACACTCCGGGAAATTACAGCAACAGCCCGTCAGGGTTGCGACGTTTAGTCGGGGACGCACTCCGACTCTCAGAAACCGGGTTTTTTACTATTTTGGTGGAGTGTAACGAAGTATTGCCGGAAAAAACCCGGTTTCTAACCACCCGTGAGATCGCTAACTAATTTGGCAGATTTTTGGGGTTTGGACTCAAAAATGGCTGCTGACACAGTTAAATTTATTCACACCCACCTGCTAATTTTTCTTAAATCCTTGAATTATTGTTAAAAATATGTTAAATTTTGTAAAGCTCGTTTAAGACTATAATAGATAAATAACCCAATTTTGATCCATGTTTAATTCCAACTTGCCCGAATCCGAATTGCTCAAAGCGTTACTGGAACCGCTGTTAGAGGATTTCAATTACTGGTTCGACCGATCGGCAAAGCTCTTAGAAACTGAAGAAATTCCCTTTCTCAGCGACGAAGATCAATCTGACTTGCTGGCGCGAGTCAAACAGGCTCAGCAAGAAGTAGGCGCGGCTAAAGCTCTATTTCAAGCAACCGGAGGCCAAGTTGGGATTGAAACCGCAGCACTGATGCCGTGGCACACACTGCTCGCCGAATCCTGGCAAGTATCGGTGCGCTTTCGCTCATTGCAGTTAGCTCGCCCTGGAAAATAAAGAAGCGAGTTCAAGTTAAACTTGCAGTCAAATCCCAAACCTTGGGAAATGTGGCTGTTGACTTGACAACCTCAAACATATTTCCAGTTAATAAGTTATTACTTGCTGAAACACCTTTGTAAATTGCTGTGTGGCTGTTTAGCCCGGAGGAGAAAATAATGTTGCACCTGCTTTATATTTTAGCTTTTACCGTTCTTGCCTTTCTGGCAGTCGGTAACTTAATCCGCAGTCTAGTCACCGTAGGTATGGAGTCCCAGCGCCCTCAACAATTCATGGCAAATAATCGCCACGCATCCCATCCTCGCTCTCAATCTGTACCGCATCCAGAACTTTTAGACGAACAGGGAAACATTGTCAATGAGCCGCTGTTAGTGATGCGTTCGCTGACTGTCCAAGACGCCCGCGAACAATTAGATGCTCTCTACAAATCATCTCCGGGTGGCAAGGACGAAGGGGGCGAACTAGCCTGATACAACCACAACCGCAGCATTTATACTCAGGCGCGATGCCTCAAAAAAATATAGGACTTACACGCTAGGTGTCCGAAACCCTTTTTCTTCATAGATTTTGGTGAAAATCGTTTCCGCTGGCATCGGAATAATAATTTTCCTAGTGGAGTGCGAGCTTAAGAGTTCGCGAGGATGCTCGCACGCTGGTATCCTTCCCATCTAACCAGATTGGATATAAGTCCTCAAAATAATTGGCCGTTAGTTTTTAACTAACGGCCAATTATTTGTGATTTTTGAAAGTTTAATTGCCGAGTAGCGAGATCGATCGCCAAAAACCGATACTGATGGCACTGATATCAAATAGCTCAAGAATAGTATAATGCAAGAGATCCGCAAGCGGTGCCTAACAAGTCTCAATGGTGGGAGTGCTAACGCCAGAATTCCAGCCTGAATAGATGAGTTAGCGTCAAAACCTAGACGTAAAAACAGGTGACTTTGGGATGATCTCAAGGTCTTGGAGGGATAGATCTGCTTAGATGCGTCTAAATGATATGGCTAGCATGATATGGCTTAAAGAGTCGTGTTATGAGGCATAAATGTATCAGATACTGAAAAAGGATCGCCCTAAACCTCCTATCGCTCCTGTTTTGTCATCGGCAAAAATGCACGTTTAAGGCTAGATGATCGTCCCTATTTCGCTACTGGCAGAACTTCTGCAAGCTTTGCCCCAACTGCGGGCACAAATTTATTTCAAATCTTCCATGATAGCCCTGTCTCACGCGATGGAAGACTTGGTTTTGGCGGGTTCCGACGAACCGCTTGTCATTGCCAGCTTTCAGCAAGAGCGCTTCTACCGCCAGGAAGCTCACCGCTACCAGCGAATTGCCTCACGCTCCTCTCAGGTATACGTGCTGGCAGCACCGGAAACAAACTTTAAAAATGCTTCAGATTGTCACGAAACTGTCGCGTTTGCACCCGAGGACGGATTAAGTCAAGAGTGGCACTTAGTGGTGCTCGGGCAACACTACTCAACTTGCCTGATTTGTCAAGAAAAAATTGTGCCGATCGAAAATCAGGACGAGCGCGGGCCGCTGTTGATGGATCAAGCTCGCAGATTTGAAGGAATTTGGACGTTCGACCGCGAGGTAAGCTCCAAAGCTGCCGCATTGTTGCTCGATAGAATTGTCAACTATCGCCCGGAATTGACCGAAAAGATCGATCGAGCCCGAACTACCTACAATCTAATCAAAACACCGAAAAAAACGAGGAAATCCGCCGCTTCCAAAACCGCAAAACCCGACATAAGTGCGGGAAAAAACTCAAAAATTCCCAATCCAAAATTGAGCGACGCTTTTACCGAACGCTTAGTCACCTACTTGCAAGCAGGCCAGCACAAACTGCTCAAAGCATACGCCGCCATCGCCGCCCAGGAACGCAAAGAACGCCTAGTAAACTTAATTACAACGGCAATGCGGCAGTCTCTCAACCCGCAAGAAATCGTTGAAGTCGCAGTACAAGAACTGGGAACAGCCCTGTCAGCAAGTCGCTGTTTAATTTATCGCTGCAAGACCGCAGATATTGCCGTCAAAATCGATCGCGAGTTTTTGCGTCCGGGTGCTACTTCTCTACTAAATCAGACTTGGCTTCTGCAGGAAAATCAAATATGGAGCGATGCGGTAGCGCGGCAAGAGCGAGTTTACATCCAAGATACAGCACAACACCCCCTGATTGTCAATACAAAATTCCTGAAGAAAACTGTAAAAAATTGGCAAATTGTCTCTTGGTTAATGGTGCCAGTGCTTTATCAGGGGCGGGTTTTGGGCATGGTGGAAATGCACCAGTGTCGATCGACTGTGGCTTGGGAAGAAGACGAAATTGCTTTAGTAGAGGCGATCGCCACCCAACTCGGAGCAGCCTTAATTCAAGCCGAAACCTACGCTCATTTAGAAGAACTAAACCAACAATTAGAAGCATTAGACCGCACTCGCAGCAATCTAATTGCCATCACCGGACACGAACTCCGCACTCCACTTTCTACGATTCAAGTGTGCCTAGAAAGTTTGAACTCGGAACCAGATATGCCTGCAGAGTTGCGACAAATCATGTTAGAAACTGCCCTCGGTGATGCAGATCGAATGCGGAAACTGGTGCAGGATTTCTTAACTCTTTCTCACTTAGAAAGCGGGCGAGTCCAATGGAATGTAGAATCGCTGACGCTGCAAGAATGCGTTGATTTAGCCCTCAGCAGCGTGCGATCGCGTGGCGGACTCGATCGACAGTTACCGGAAATTATCGCCGAAGTGTCCGCAGAATTGCCTTTAGTACAAGCAGACGGAGAGTGGTTGGTGGAGGTGCTCTCCAAACTGCTAGACAACGCTTGCAAATTCACCACACCTCAGGGAAGCGTGACAGTGCGAGCGAAATGCAACGGTTCTCGGATGGTGGAAGTGCTCGTAGCCGATACGGGGAGGGGAATAGAGGCGAACAGTTTAAAAGTAGTGTTCGATCGATTTTATCAAGAAGAAGGAGCTTTGCGCCGCAGCACGGGCGGTACCGGTTTGGGATTGGCAATTTGCAAACAGATTGTTGCCGGCTGGGGCGGTAAAATTTGGGTAGATTCCCCAGGAAAAGACCGAGGAAGTGAATTTCACTTTACTATTCCCACTGTTTAGACTCAATTGATAACTGTTAACTAATCACTAATGAGTGATGATTGCAAACTACCCTTCGGTGTACCCTAAATCGGAATACCAATTGCCAACTCTGTTCCACATTCTGTAGGGTGCGCCGAAGCGCACATTACTTATTTGTAAACTATCGTTGTAGGGTGCACGCTGGGGACATTAGTTAGCTAAAAACTTTTTGGTAGGCGGTGGGCGGCGCAGATTAACAAGACTTGCGCAAAAACTGGATTTTTTAAGGAAAATAGTTGGTTAAAGCCGTGAAACAAAGTTAAAAAACCGGGTTTCTGAGCGCGCAAGTATCGATCGAATTAATCGATCGATACAGGATAGCGCAGAAACGTTTTCACCGCAGAACCCGCCTGTGGCTACACCCCCTCTCACCATCAACCATCACCTTCTTAGATCTGCCTTACAGGTGATGCGCTGGGAGCTGTTTTCAAATTTAGGATCAAAAGTATCAAAACAGATTCAGGACGCGCTTGCCGTTTTAAACCCGGTTTGGCGACAGAGTACCTAGGGATGCTGCCCAAAATTAATACCAGTTTAAAAAAAGAATGCAACTGTAGGCAACCTGCAAACCCCGATAGTAATCACTCATGCCCAATCTAAAATCTAAAATCTAAAATCTAAAATGGTATAAGTCTCCCGTGCACAAGTCCTGAGATGGTAAAAGTCGATCGGATCTGTTGAGGCACTGCGGCGCCAGTGTTGATTCGTGGAAAGTTGAGGATGCAAATGTTTCGCCCGGAAAAAGTTTTTTCCCAGAAGAATACTCAAACCTAGAGGGTAGGAAAATCGATTATGTCACCTACAACCCAGATGAAATCTACTCAAGCTATAGGCAACAAGCCGCAACTGCAATTAGGTTCTCAAGGTAAAGCTGTATTGGAACTCGAACAACTGCTAACCAAGTTGCAACTTTACCGACACCCGGCTAAAGGAATTTTTAACCAAGCAGTTCAATTTTCTGTGAAGCTGTTTCAGTTTCGGTTTTTCTTGTCGCCGGACGGCATTGTCGGGCCGCTCACTTGGCAGGCGCTTTATACTGAAGCTCCAGTTAATATGCCGGTACTCAGGTTCGGCAGTTCTGGGCAAGCAGTCGCTACTGTTCAGGAAGTTCTCAAAATGTCCCAGCATTATGGCGGTAAAATTGACGGCGACTTTGCTACTTTGACGGAGAAAGCTGTTCGCGCATTTCAAAAAAGCTTTGGGATTGAGGCCGACGGGATTGTCAATCAAGAAACTTGGACTGCTTTGAGTCAAATTCCGCGCGGCTATGACCCTAATTGGTTCTTGACTTAGGGTTGACGCGGTAAATTGTTCGATCATCGTGTGTGGGGGGAGTTGGAGGAATGTGCGATGCTTCGGGTGCGCCAAAAGTACCCGAAGCGTTGCTGTTTTTTTTATGTTTTTTTATGGATTCGTGCTGCCTAATTCGGTTTTCTAACTTTGGTGGAAATTACCAATTATGAATTATTAATTACTAATTATCAATTATCAGAAAAGATCGATCGCCAAAAAACTGTTAATTTTCCTTACAATTTCGAGAACAGCGTGCAGTCTCGATGATACGATGCCCTAAAAATCCTTTGGATATATTTATGGCCGAACAACTCACTGGACAACCCCCAATCTTCGGCGGCAGCACAGGCGGCTTGCTGACCAAGGCGCTAGTTGAAGAGAAGTACGCTATCACTTGGACTAGCCCCAAGGAGCAGGTATTTGAAATGCCTACTGGTGGCGCTGCGATTATGCGTCAAGGCGACAACTTGCTGTATCTGCCCCGCAAGGAGCAGTGCATCGCTTTGGGTGGCCAGCAACTGCGGGCTAAATTCAAAATCACGAACTACAAAATTTACCGCGTGTTTCCCGACGGTAATACTGAGTACCTGCATCCCAAGGATGGCGTGTTCCCTGAGAAGGTGAACGAAGGTCGTCCTTACAACGGTAAGATTGAGCGCAATATTGGCAGCAATCCAAATCCGGCTAAGCTGAAGTTCAGCGGTAAGAAGACTTTCGACCCTTAGACCATGACTGCATGGCTGAGCAAAACATAGGTAATATTCCCTGTAAGGCTCAGCTTGTAAACTTGTTTTTGCAGTAGTATTCTGGCGCGGGAGGCTAAGCCCGCAGCGCCAAAATACTACTGCAAACTTCTAATCTTATTAAAAGTTAATCATTAAATTAAAAATGAATGTCGCAATCAGGCGAGCGCAGCCTTCTGATATCGATGTTTGCGCTCGCATTAATTATGAAGCTTTTAAAGATATTTCCGATCGCCATCAATTCCCTACAGATTTTCCGACGCTGGAGTTTTCAACTGAAATTATTGGTCTTCTGATCGAAAGTCCGTTGTTTTTTGACATAGTAGCCGAGAGCGAGGGTGGGGTTGTCGGCTGCGGGTTTATGGATGAACGCAGCCCGATTCGCGGTATCGGGCCCGTCAGTATCGATCGAACTTTTCAAGGCCGCGGCACGGGACGCGAAATCATGAAAGCTTTGCTGGAACGGGGACAGGACGCTGTGGGTATCCGTTTGGTTCAGGAATCTTTTAATATGGCGTCGCTGTCGCTGTACGCTTCTTTGGGTTTTGAGGTGAAGGAACCTTTCGTGTTAATGGAGGGCAAGTTTCGCAGCCAGCCGCAGCATGGGTTTGAGGTGCGGCCGCTGGCTAGTGAGGATGTTGGTGAATGTGCGGCTTTGTGCAAGAAATTATACAGGTGCGATCGAACTAGCGATATTGAGTACGCCCTGAATTTCTTTTCTCCTTGGGTTGCTTGCAAACAAGGTCGGATTGTGGCTTATACTTGTGCGGTGTCGGCTTTGAGCCACAGCGTCGCAGAAACTGAGGCGGATATGCAGGCTTTACTGTTGGGGGCGGCCGCGTACAGTTCCGAAGAATTGCTTTCTTTTCACTTGCCGGTGCGTTACGCAAGTTTGTTTCGCTGGTGTTTGCAAGAGGGGCTGCGCGCGCTCAAACCGATGGCGGTGATGGCAGTTGGCGAGTACCAGCAGCCGGAGGGATGTTGCTTTCCGTCTTTTGTTTATTGACAAGACGGTTAGGACGCTTTTAATCGCTGAAATTATTGCCAATTGCATTTTCCCTCTTCCTTCTTCCTTCTTCCTTCTGCATTTTCCCTCTTCCTTCTGCCTTCTTCCTTCTTCCCTCTTCCTTCTTCCTTCTGATATATATGATATTTCCCGATTTCTCACAATTTTCGGAACTGGCGAAACAAGGCAATTTTGTACCCGTGTATCAAGAATGGGTGGCTGATTTGGATACGCCGGTGTCTGCGTGGTATCGGGTTTGTGCGGGTCAACCTTACAGTTTTCTGCTGGAGTCGGTGGAAGGTGGGGAAAAACTTGGGCGTTATAGTTTCTTAGGGTGCGATCCTCTGTGGATTTTGGAGGCAAGGGGCGATCGCACAACTCAAGTTTACCGTGACGGTTCCGAAAAAGTATTTACGGGCGATCCGTTTGTAGCTTTAACTGAATGTTTGGAGTCTTATCAACCGGTGAAATTGCCGCAGTTGCCGCCGGGAATTGGCGGGTTATTCGGTTTTTGGGGTTACGAGTTAATTAAGTGGATAGAACCCCGAGTTCCCGTGCATCCAGCAAGCGAGAATGATTTGCCGGATGGATTGTGGATGCAGGTGGATAATTTGCTGATTTTCGACCAGGTGAAGCGGAAAATTTGGGCCGTCGCCTATGCGGATTTGCGGGAGGTTGGGGTTGATTTGGCCGAGGCTTATCAGCAAGCGTGCGATCGGGTTGGCAAGTTAGTTCAGAAGCTGCAATCGCCGCTTTCCCGGCAATCTACTCTCATAGAATGGACACCTCCCCATAACGGGCAAGATGCCCGTTCCACAACCGGAAATACAGAATTGGCTTACACTAGCAATATTACCCGTGAAAAGTATTGTGCCAATGTCTTAAAAGCTAAGGATTATATCAAAGCCGGAGATATTTTTCAAGTAGTTATTTCGCAGCGACTAGAGGCGGAATACAGTGGCGATTCTTTTGCACTTTACCGCTCTTTGCGTCTCATAAATCCTTCTCCGTACATGGCTTATTTTAATTTCGGAGATTGGCAGATTATCGGTTCGAGTCCCGAGATTATGGTGAAGGCGGAAAATACTGCTGATGGCAAGAAGATTGCAACTTTGCGACCGATTGCGGGCACTCGCCGCCGGGGTAAAACTCCTCAAGAAGATGATGCTTTGGCTGCTGAATTGCTGCAAGATCCGAAAGAAATTGCGGAACACGTCATGTTAGTTGATTTGGGCAGGAACGATTTAGGAAGAGTTTGCCGAAACGGTACTGTAAAAGTTGACGAATTAATGGAAATTGAGCGTTATTCTCACGTCATGCACATTGTGAGCAATGTGGTGGGAGAATTGGCTGAGGATAAGACTGCTTGGGATTTGTTGAAAGCTGGTTTTCCTGCGGGTACGGTTAGCGGTGCTCCGAAGATTCGGGCGATGGAGATTGTGCACGAGTTGGAAGGTTGCCGCCGGGGGCCGTATTCTGGGGTTTACGGGTATTATGATTTTGAGGGGCAATTGAATAGTGCGATCGCAATTCGGACTATGGTTGTTCGCTCTCAAGGAGGCGATAAACATTCGGTTTCTGTGCAAGCAGGTGCTGGTTTGGTGGCAGATTCTAACCCGGATATGGAGTACGAAGAAACGCTCAATAAAGCCAGGGGAATGTTAGAGGCAATTCGCTGTTTGAAGTAGCGAATAAATATAGGACTCGGCGGTTGAAACCCCGTCTACACGAAACTTTACCCGACGAGAGCGGGTTGAAGACTCGATCGCCCCGATGAACCGAACTTTTTCGATCGCCCGCCAACTCCATTGCACTTAAAACTCCTATCCGCCGCCGCTAACTCCCTCCAATCGCAGGAAATGCACGGGGCCCGCACCCCCCGCTACCACTGTCACCCCATCAGGCGCGATCGCATAGCAATTAAACCAATTATCTCCGGTGAAACTAGCAATTTCTTTGCCGCTAGCCAGATCCCAGATTCTTAGGGTCTTATCCGATGAAGCCGAAATTACTCGTTTGCCGTCGGGTGCGATCGCGAGTGCCTGTACAAAGCTAAAATCCTCGGTGAGGGTTTGAAGTTCCCTGCTGCTGTCTGTGTCCCAAATTTTCAGCGTGTTAAGTTGTGGAACCGAAATCGCTATGAAGCCGTCGGGTGCCATCGCCACTGCATATACATAGCCAGTATCGGTGAGAGTTCTCAGTTCGGTTCCGCTGAGCAAATTCCAGACTTTTAGGGTGTTATCGTCTGAAGCCGAAATTGCTGTCAGACCGTCGGGTGCGATCGCGACTCGCCTTACAAAGTTACTATGACCAGTGAGCGTTCTCAGTTCGCTGCCACTGGCCAAGTCCCAGATTTTTAGGGTGTTATCGTCTGAAGCCGAAATCGCTGTCAGGCCGTCGGGCGCGATCGCGACTCCCCTTACCGAGTTAGTATGACCGGTGAGGGTTTGGAATTCTCTACCTGTCTCGGTGTCCCAGATTTTTAGGGTGTTATCGTCTGAAGCCGAAATCGCTGTCAGGCTATCCGGTGCGATCGCGACTCCCCTTACCGGGCCAGTATGACCGGTGAGAGTTCTCAGTTCTATGCCAGTGTCTGTGTCCCAGATTTTAAGGGTTTTATCCGCTGAAGCCGAAATTGCTCGTTTGCCGTCGGGTGCGATCGCCACTGCTTCTACCCCGAAATAATGGCCGGCGAGGTTACGCCAACACGGCCCCACTATTAAATTCCACCTCAAAGGCCGCAGCCAAGGACTATTTTTCGACTGCTTGGCTTGTTCCAACATCCTCTGAAACTCAGGCTTTTCAAAAGCAAGCAATCTCCCCCATAATTGACCTGCTAATTGCGTTTTATCGCTTTCCAAAATTGGCGCTGACCTGTGAAGTACCTGTTGAATCCAGTAGAGATAAGTTTGACTTTGCTCCGGCCCATCCAACAATTGAGAATCTATCGCTAAATCATAATCCTCAATTAACGCTTGAAGCCCCAACTCATCCAGTTTCGCCTCCATAAAATCGAAATCCGTTAACAACTGGTACAGCTTTTCCCCTTGCCCACTCTCTACTAAATGCCTTGGCAGAGTTTCTAAAGTATAAAGTCGCTTTTCCCGCGACATTTCCCCTAACTCTTTTTTAAACTCACTCATCGTTACAACTCCCTCAACAAATTCTTACAAATCTCTGTTTCTCTATATCTTTCCAATTCTAAGCACTTCTTTAAACTGCGTCAAATCGTCGCGGTGACTCGATCGATAAAATAAATCTGCTTTGTAACGCTGGATGTAAAATATCAGTTATCGACTTTTACCAAAGGCATAATTATGAATTTTTATATAGTTGACGTATTTGCCGAGTCAAAATATGCTGGCAACCAGCTAGCGGTATTTTGCGGTGCAGGAGTTGCCGAACTATCTGAGGCCCAAATGCTGCTGATAGCGAGGGAAATCAATTATTCAGAAACTACGTTTATTCGATCGCCCGATCCGCGAGATGGCGGCTATGACGTGCGGATATTCACGCCCAAGAAGGAATTGCCCTTTGCCGGTCATCCGACTTTGGGCACTGCGTTTGTGTTGCAGCAAGAGATTATTCGCGAAAAGGTCGATCGAGTAATTCTTAATCTAGCCGTCGGTCAAATTCCAGTTACTTTTAATTATCACAATGAATCGGCAGATATTTTGTGGATGCGACAAAACCCGCCTAGTTTTGGTCAAGTTTTATCAGCCGAAAGTCTGGCAAATGTCCTGAATTTAGCACCAGATGAAATTGATTCGAGATTCCCAATTCAAGAAGTTTCGACCGGAGTGCCGTTTATTATTGTACCGTTAAAAACTCTCGCCTCGCTCAAAAAAGCTCAAGTCAACTTAGATAAATATTTTGAGCTAGTTGATACAATGGAAGCGAAAGAAATTTTGATATTTTGCCCAGAAACTTACAGCGATGTTAATGATTTGAGCGTGCGAGTTTTTGCCCCTTCTTTAGGAATTCCAGAAGATCCAGCGACTGGCAGTGCTAACGGCTGTTTGGCTGGATATTTGGTAGAATATGCTTATTATGGGGAAGCAAAGATTGATGTCAGAGTTGAGCAGGGTTATGAAATCGATCGACCTTCTTTGCTGTTGTTACAAGCAGCCAAAACTGAAGGGGAAATAGCAGTTTTGGTTGGTGGTAAGGTGGTGATGGTTGCTAAGGGAGAATTTGTGTAGAATTTTTAAGAGAGAATTATTAACCGCAGATGCACGCAGATATACGCAGATACCAGATTCCACGTTTATGAAGAATACTCGCCTATCGCTCTATCCCCGCCGTAGGGACACGGCGAAAGCCTTTCTCCCTACTTCATCAACCTGGAATACTCGGTATGAGGTAGCTCATATTCATTGAGTCGCGCGATTGTTAGGCTAAAAAAGTCATCCCTACCAGAGGCTTTCCAATGCTGCAAACATTTTCGCGGACTTTAAATGTATCCCCTGAGGCTTCTGAAGCCCTGCTTTCACTTCCATTAACCAGCTTGCTCGATTCACCGGAATTCAATCAATTATTCGCAAGTCTGGATAGTGGTTTGCTCAAAGAAACTTTGCCAACTGCTGGAACTGTTTTAGCTCAAAAACTGCCGCCTTTTTACGACTGGTTGCAAACAGAACTAGGAATTAAAAACGTGCCTGAGAGTCCCGATCATACTACGAAATGGGTAGTCGGTTTTTGGAAGAATCAAGAAAGTTTAACTCGTTTAGTTGATCTGCACAAATCAATTCCCAGACAGGCATTAGAACGAGCGATCCCTCGTTTAGTTAGCGCCTTTGATGAGGTTCAACCCACCGCTGTAAAACAAGAATGGGAAAAAGCGATCGCAGCACTTTGTCTGGTTCTCGCCGTCGCAGCGCGGGAAAATCAGCCATCTGCGGCCTGAAGCCATTGTGTCTGAGTTTAAACAAAGCGCTTTTTTCGGAAAATTTGCAATTGAGTGCGATCGATCTGAACGACTACCGGCCGCCGTTTGTTTAGGACGATCGCATTGTGTCTATTTACCAAAAGCAACTGAGCCAATACTACCACCAGGGCTCGTCTTTTCTGAAAATTGCCTTCAAAACGGGCCATTCGGACGATCGCCTCTTCGATTTTATAACAACAGCTTTTCCCCTTCTGGGAAATCACAAAAATCGTTCCCGGTATGTAATCCCCTTCATTGGCCCAGAAAGCATACCTTTCGCCTAAAGTAAAGTAGTGAAAAACATTGTTAGCGGTGGAAGTTTTAGCTAACTTTTCCGAAACGCCCAAAGAATTAAAAGTTACAGCCGATCGAATATAATCCGGGTATTTTGCTGCTATTTGCTGAGCAACTTTGCCGCCCAAACTTTCTCCGATGACATCCGGCGGATTCCCGCTGTGAAATTGCTGCTTTATCCAATCAATAGCACCCGCAGTTTGCGCCGATTTTAACTGGCGTTCTAGTTTTGCCATAAATACATCTGGCGTATCTTCCAAAACGCGATCGAAAGGATACCAAGAACCGTATCCGCGAATCACCATAACAGGCGGATTATTGCCAGAAATAGGAACGCGAGTTTCAACATAAAAACCAGTGCGAGAGTCTTCAAACACTTTTTCTATGATATAATTTCCATCAATAACTTGCCCTTCCTCGTGCCGAATGTAAATTGAAGGATTATTGGGTTTAAAAGTATCGTGCATTTGGGGTTTGGCAAACTTTTCGTAGAGGGAATCTAGCAAGTGCCTTCCCGTCTGGCGATCGACAAAATCCAATTCTGTTCCTCTCACTGCATTACCTCATATAGCAGAAGCAAGAAGGAAGAAGGAAGAGGGAAGAAGCCATCTTCCGCAAGGGTTTCCACCATTGAGAACGTCCTAACCGTCTTGGGGATTGCTATACATAAATGCAAGGTGCGCACTGCGCACCCTACTTTCTCATATATGTGCGCAGCGCGCACCCAAGCGCACAGAAACTGCGCGCAATTCTTACAAAACTCGCAACGTGCTAGCAACACTATCGACTGCTTCCAGCGCGCGAATTTCATCGAGTGCTTGTTGAAAATTACCTTCCCTAACATCGTGAGTCACGACGACAATTTCTGCTAAATCGCCGTGAATTCCCGTCTGTACAACTGATTCCAAACTAACTTTGTGGTTGCCGAAACAAGTGCCGAGTTTGCCAATTACCCCCGGAGTATCGCGCGTCAGAAAACGGGCGTAAAAGCGAGTAACAAGTTCCTGCATGGGAGCAATTTTGCAGTAGTGTTGGTGGCTGCAACTGAGCAAAGGATGAGGAGTCGGAACAGCTTGGCTTTTCAGGATAGCCGCCACATTTATAATGTCGGATACTACGGCGCTAGCTGTGGGGCCCGCACCGGCGCCGCGCCCGTACAGCATCAATTGCCCGATCGGCTCTCCTTCGACTAAAATTGCATTGTAAACCCCGTTAACACTCGCCAGCGGATGAGTTTTCGGCACAAAACTCGGATGCACTCGAATTGACAGCAGTTCGCTTTCTCCCTCCGCTTGCTTGCCATTGTAGCGGGAGGTTTCTTGAGCAATAGCCAACAATTTAATCACAAATCCCAGCTTGTCGGCGTAGTCAATATCAGCCGCACTAACTTTTCTGATACCTTCGCAGTGAACATCTGCTAATTTGATGCGTCCGCCAAAAGCTAACGAGGCTAAAATAGCAATTTTATCGGCCGCATCTAATCCATCTACATCTGCTGTGGGGTCAGCTTCAGCATAACCTAATTGCTGAGCGTCGGTGAGCACTTCGGCAAAGTCTGCACCTTCTGTTTGCATCCGCGTCAGGATGTAATTAGTTGTGCCGTTGACAATGCCGGTGACAGTTTGAATGCGGTTTGCACCTAAAGATTGTTTGAGGGTTTGAATGACCGGAATGCCGCCGCCGACAGCAGCTTCTAGCATTACGTAAACGCCTTTTTTGTTGGCGGCCTCGAAGATTTCATTACCGTAGCGGGCGATAACTGCTTTGTTGGCAGTGACGACGTGCTTGCCGCTGGCAATAGCTTGCAGAATCAGCGATCGCGCCGGTTCCAATCCGCCAATCAGTTCTACTACAATATCAACTTCAGGGTCAGTGACGATCGCTTCTAGGTCTGTTGTCAGCACATTTTCTGGCAATTGTAAAGACCGAGTTCGAGAAATATCGCGCACTCCCACCCGATAGATTTCCAATTCCTGCAACAGCCGATGGCGGCCGTCTGGGGAGAGCAAAATCTCTGCTGTTCCCGCGCCAACTGTACCCAAACCTAACAAACCAATTTTGAAAGCCACGACTTTGACCCGTAGAAACTCAATTAAGCCACAACCATTGTAGGCTATTGGCGTACCGGAGCAATCAAAATAGTATTGTAGAGTGCGCAGTAATTGTAGGGGGCTTATGGGCGCACCTTATGAAAAATATTTAATTGTAATTGTAGGGTGCGCACGGGACACGTTACAAGAAAAAATCTATTTGGGCAATATGAATTACTAAAAAGTATTGCCATAAAAACAATTGTAGGGCGAGCAAAGCCCACCCTACAAATCAGATTAAATCAGGTAACACATTAATAAGTTTCAACGTGCCAACGGTGATCTTTCTTCAACTGTTTCTGATAGCCAGCCCAGTCAACGCCGTACTTGCCAGCCGCGGCCGACATTCCCTCATCAATTCCGCCTTCCATACCCTTCAAACCGCAGATATAAGTGTGAGTATTCGGCTTTTGAACCAATTCCCACAATTGGTCTGCGTTCTCTTGAATCCGGTTTTGAATGTACATCTTGCCGCCGTCAGCATTCTTTTGCTCGCGGCTGATGGCATAAGTCAAGCGGAAATTATCAGGGAACTCGCGCTGCAATTGCTCCAACTCTTCCTTATAAAGAATGTTGGGAGTGTAAGCAACTCCAAAGAACAACCAAGCTAAACCTCTGAATTTGTAATCGGGATTGTTTTCTTTAAACATCCGCCACAAATAAGCCCGGAAAGGAGCAATACCCGTACCGGTACCCATCATAATCACGGTGGCTTCCTCGTCGTCGGGCAACAGCATTTCCTTGCCTACGGGGCCGGTGATTTTGACATCATCTCCAGGTTGCAAACCGGTGAGAAAAGTTGAACAAACGCCGAATACTTGTTCGCCAGTTTCCGGGTGTTTGTACTCCAGTCGGCGGACGCACAGAGAAATTGTTTTGTCGTCGAGGTGGTCGCCGTGACGGGTGGAGGCGATCGAGTAAAGCCTAATTTTGTGAGGTTTGCCGTTTTTATCCGTCCCATCGGGAATAATCCCGATACTTTGACCTTCGAGATAGTGCAAATTGCCTCCAGAAATGTCGAAGGTGACGTGGCGGACTGTGCCGTCGCCGCCTTCTCTGACTAATTCTTCTGTAGAAATGCACTTACCAATATAGGGATTGGCCGGCTTGTAGAGGTTAACAGGAACCTGAACTTTTTCCTTGGCTTGAGTCATGGGCTTAGTTTCTTCTCCAGATTTCTGACTCTGTAGGCCTGCTTCTGGTGCGACTTTGCCATTTGTTTCGGGAGCGCTGTTTGAGGGGCGGATGCTGACAATTCTTCCACCCATGCGAGCAATTCTGCGCATTTCCTGATTCATGCGCTCGTAGGGCACGGAGATAAATACGCTACCGCTACGGCGAATCGGGTTACTTATTTGGTCAGTTGCTTGGCTCTGACGCATACCCTCCACTTCGTAAACAAAGATGCGGCTGCCTGATTCTGAGTTTGCCGCTCCACCAGATAAGCTTGGGCTGTACATTTGTTGATTTTCCTTCACGATACAGAGTTATAAAGAAAGAGAATGTGACGTTAGACTCAATTTACTTTTTTCTTAAGGCCCTCGGGACTAATTGGCCGCGCCAATTTTTGGGCCTCGCCACGCCGGCAGGAGTGTTGAAGTTGCGATCGCTCGCGTATCCAATCCCTACTAGCCGAACGCCGCGCTCACCGAGCCCTATTGCGTTCGGCTGTTGACCTATAGCTATTGTTGTCTGCGTACTGCCAATATTTTACCCGATCGAGGGATCTGCCCCGATAAGTCCTTCTGATTTGGGGATTCGGGGAGAGGGTTCGAGGGGGAAGGGATTCGGGGAGAGGGTTCGAGGATTTGACTCTTTTGGGAATACGGGATTGAAATATACAATTTAAATGAAGTACAGCCTAAAGGAAGATTTCACCAGTTAATCAGGTTGAGCTTGTAGGGGGCGGACGCATTCTGGTAAGATTAACCACTAAAGTTAGTATTAATTACTTGCGTTGAAGATTGCTTGGGTCTTCCCGGGCAGGCAGTCAGCAGACTGCTGTATGCTGGTGAGAGCTCGATCCTCGCTGGGTAGCAAAGCCGCACAAAGCCTGCTTGTCGCTATCTGCGGGCTGAAATTTTGTGGAATCTAGACTTGAGTTAGTTAGTAAACCGTGATTGTGTTAGAGGGAAACTATGACAAGTAAGCCGGATCGCGTGGTTTTAATTGGCGTTGCCGGAGACTCCGGATGCGGAAAATCTACTTTTTTGCGCCGATTGACAGATTTGTTCGGGGAAGATTTCGTTACTGTAATCTGCCTTGACGACTATCACAGTCTCGATCGCAAGCAGCGCAAGGAAACAGGGATTACAGCCCTTGACCCCAGAGCGAACAATTTTGACCTGATGGCAGAGCAAATGAAGGCGCTCAAAGAAGGTCACGCGATCGACAAGCCGATCTACAACCACGAAACCGGTATGATCGACCCGCCCGAAAGGGTAGAGCCGAATCACGTGATTGTGATTGAGGGGCTGCATCCCCTGTACGACGAGCGAGTTCGATCGCTCATCGACTTCAGCGTCTACCTCGACATCAGCGACGAGGTAAAAATTGCTTGGAAAATCCAGCGCGACATGGCGGAACGGGGCCACCGTTACGAAGACGTGCTGTTTGCGATCAATGCTCGCAAACCGGATTTTACGGCCTACATTGACCCGCAAAAGCAATATGCTGATGTGGTAATTCAAGTGTTGCCGACCAACTTGATCAAAGATGACAAGGAGCGGAAAGTTCTGCGCGTGCAGATGATCCAGCGCGAAGGCATCGCCAATTTTGAACCTGCGTATTTGTTTGACGAAGGTTCAACAATTAACTGGGTTCCTTGCGGCCGCAAGCTGACTTGTTCCTATCCCGGAATTAAGATGTACTACGGGCCCGATGCTTTCTACGGTCACGAAGTCTCGATTTTGGAAGTAGATGGTCAATTCGAGAATCTCGAAGAAGTTATTTACATCGAAAGCCATTTGAGCAAGACTTCTACGAAGTATGAAGGCGAGTTAACTCACCTGTTGCTCCAGCACCGCGAATATCCTGGTTCTAACAATGGAACTGGTTTGTTCCAAGTGTTAGTAGGATTGAAGATGCGGGCGACTTACGAGAAGTTGACCGCAAAAGAAGCGAAAGTGGCTATGAGTGTTTAGAACGCAGACATGAAAGATTTGAGAGGCGCAATTGCGCCTCTTTTTTTGTGGATAAATGAACCGCAGAGGGCGCAGAGGGCGCAGAGAAGAGTTAGGGGAGGGTGTTTGGCAGTAGAGAGGTTAAGAAGGTTTTTCCGGCTTCATTCAGGTCGCTATCTAGGGAAAAAGTTAGACTGCGAACTCGAATATCGTCATTTTTTATATCTAGTGGCTGTTGGAGGTTTTGCGGGTAGACGAGAATTGCATCTTGGCACTTTAAGGCATTCGCGTAAGCAACTATTTGATGAATGTCATTATTGGCTACTTTATCGGGAGCTTTGTATTTTGTATCGAGGACGTATTGGACTTTTTTTGTTGCAATATCGCACAGCAGTAAGTCAATCCGATCGAAATAGTTTTGGTCATGTGTGACTCGGTGTTGTTGTTTGACAAAAAAGCCTTTTGGTGTATTTGCTTTGAGCCATTCAGCGACAAATTGTTCATATAAATTAGCCATGTCTATGAGAAAAGGGAGCATTTCGCGATCGCCTGTTTCGTGACTCGGCCCTGTGTTATCTAAAAAAAATCGACATAAGGCGTGTAAAAGTTGATAATCTTGATTCAAACGGTGATAATTTCTATCAATACAAGCTTCTGATTTAAAAGGTTTTAATGTGACAAATCCTTGGAGTGCGTGAAAGGCTTTTCGCACAGTGGATGAAACAGATTCACGGCACAAACCGCTGCGGCCAATTATGAAGAGTGTCCCAGCCAGAATTTGATTATCTTCGATGTCGCCTGTTTGTTCGTTATAGTGGCATTTTAGTTTAACATCCCAAGGTTTTTGCAGGGCTGACCGCAAATCGACCCGGCCGCGAATGTAGGCGAGTCTTTCTGTTTTGGATAAGTAATCGCGATATAATCCTTTGCGACAGCGTTCTAGAATTTTGTGGGCAAGAATGTTAGCTAATCTCTCGTAAGTTTCTTGTAAAGATTGGCACTGAATCGAGCCTTGGGGAAATTTTATCTTAAGGTTGTAGGCATAGTCAAGCATTCCGAAGAGGTTGTTTATGGGAACCTTGGGGCGGATGGCGATGTGAAATTCTGGAGTGATGGGAATGTTGCCCACTCTACCTTTAGATTTTAAGTGCCATTGATATTTTGTTTTAAAGTTGGGAAATTCTATCTCGATTTCCTTGGCATAATTATGGTATATTTTTTCTCCTACTGATTCGGGGATTGAGTCTTGTTCAAAAGTTGCTAATTGATATTCTGTAAGTTCGATAATTCGGCGGGATTCTGCTTTCATAATTGTGGTGGATGCAGTAACGCCACGGTATCGGCGTTAATGACGGCGTTAGATTGTCAATAGCCCAATTTTGTCTTGATATTATCCCAGAGAAACTCATCCATTTTTTCCAGGTTATCAAAGAAGTATTCTTCGAGGTATGGCTCAATTTCCATTTGCCAAATATCTTGGATATCTTCAGCTAAGGTTTTTGTCAAAAAGAAAGAGATACCTAGTTCATAGTGTTTATTGTTAATTGCGCGATTGACATCTTCTAGAATGCTAGTTAATTTATCAACGGGAAAACCTGTTTCCTCTCTGTGGTGATACTGTCGGAGCACTTCATAGTTTGGATAGACGGGAATGAATGCAAAGCGGCGGCGGAGTGCGTTATCGACTAAGGCAATAGAACGGTCTGCTGTATTCATTGTGCCGATAATGCGGACATTCGTAGGGATTCTAAATTCTTCGCCACTGGCTAATTTAACGGTGCGATCGCGGTCATCAAGCAAATACATTAACTCTCCAAATACCTGAGATAAATTTGCACGGTTAATTTCATCAATAATGATAACGCAAGTGTCTTGACAAGACTCAGCTTTTGTGCAAAATTCTAGGAATCTGCCGGGAACTATGGGATAAGTTAATTGCCCATCTTGACTCTGCGGACGGATGCCTTGAATAAAGTCTTCATAAGTATAAGCTGGATGAAATTGAATAATGTCTGAAAAGCCGTCACCGCCACCGATTAAGTATTGGGCTAGTTTTTGAGCAAGGAAGGTTTTTCCGGTTCCGGGCGGGCCTTGGATTATGGCTTGTTGCTTGCGGTTAATGGTGCGTATCCAGCGGTTTAGTTCAGATATTTGAAAACCCGTAAAGTAAGAAATTTCTTCGAGGCTATGATAGAATCGATTAAATTCTTTTGTATATACTGAAAAATATTGACTGATAAGCAGAGGTAACTCATTATCATACAGATTGCAACATAAAAACAATGGAAATATTTTTTTAAAAGTTTGCGCTATTATTTGAATTAACTGTTTAGCAGAATATCCTAATACTTGTTCTGATTCAAGTGATATAGCGACCTGAATATTAGTAATTTTATGTCTTTTAACTTCCGGTGGTTGTTGGGCTAAAGAAATAATACTTTCCAATAATTCATAAATACATTTTTGAGGTTTCATGATTATGCTACGCGATTCCGGCCAAATGGAATTAACACTAATTATTTGCTGAGTTAAATAGCAATGATGTTGATTGGGAAGCTCGTAACGTTTAAGCATTTCGATTACACCGGGTTTATCTAGATAATTACATTTATAATTTTCTATTATGCAATCAACATAGTCACTTTTTGCAGAAAAACCAAAAGTTAACTTTTGGCTGTCAAATCTTAGCATTAACTGAGCTTCATCTAGAGAATTGATATCTTCAAACCCAAAAGCTACACTGTAAGCGATTGATTGGCAAAAGTCTGTTGTAATGATAGATCCAAGTCTTTCCCACTTAATATTTATATGTTTTTTGATAAAATCGGGTAACATCTCTTCCACCTGAATTGAAACATACTTTAATGGTTCTTCTACATATTTTAAGAAATCTTTTTTATGTGCTATGTAAAAATCTGAGCTTTCATCTGCTGTAGTATAAAATTGTGCCAATAAGTTAAATGTGTCTGCTGAAAAAGGACATTCAGGATGTACAAAAACTTTTTCCATTTTTTCTGTATGTTTAAGGTGACTCAATTGTTGTTCTTAAATTATTGTAGCCGATCGCCCTTCCCGACACCAGATATCTGAGATGCGATCGCACCCACCATCCTTACCCACATCAATAGCCCTCCCAAACCAGTAACACAGGCAAAACCGCTAACAACAGTTGCCGGAAAAGTTAAACTTGCGCCGAGTGACTCAGATTTACCAAATTGTGTCTATACTAGATAATTGAATCCGGCGATCGCGACTAATAACGGGTACATTAAGATACAAAGCAGTAGCAGCAATAATGCGATCGGGCAAATCGGGAATTTGCGATCGGTCAACTTGCCTTAAAGTCAAAGCTATATTGCGATCGAAAGGAATTTCCACCAATAAGGCATCATCGCTCTCAACTTCTCTCAATAATAGATCCAGAGTAGTTGAATTAATCCGCCCTCTCTCGCTCAGATAGACAATTTCCGCTAATGTAATTGATGAAAGAGCCACCTGATTTCCCTCGGCAGCTATCTCTTATATTGTCGTTATAGCAGTCACCGAAAGTCGTGAATCGGCAAATATATACCAGATGACAGCATGAGTATCCGCTACAGCACGCAGCATTAGAAATCCTCCCTTGGGAAATTCGCCCATTCTTCGCTGCGAGCTTCATCTATATCAGCAGCAGAGGGTGCAATTCCCAAGTCAGCACATAAACCCCACAATGATTTGCGGGGAGTGGGCCGAACCACTAATTCTCGTTCTATTTCAGGAACAATCCACTTAATCAATCGTAACTTTTCGGCTAGAGACAAGTGCTTAACAAGATTTAAAACCGCCTCAAAAGTCATGTTTTTTATGTTTCAATTTGTGATTGATGTAATTGTAGCATTTGGGCTGCCAAGCACAGCATCACCAGGTTTGGGTTGAGAAGATTCGTTTACCACGGTTCCCGGAAAAGTTAAAACTGTGTCGAAATTATCTAAACGTGCTATATTCAACTCCGTAAACCCTGAACTTCGCTTTCAGGTATTGCAAATTTATCCACGAGTCAACTGAATGCTCTCTACTTTTAAGAAACTAGCTTCAATTGCAATCATCTTTGCCGCCGTAAAACTTTTACTTAATTATCCGCCTTTCAGAGAAATAGAAAATTATATAGCAAATAGAGACCCAGCAAGTGCTACCTTAGACGCTGGAACTCTGCAGCAAAAACCCAGCAGCCCGCCTCCGGTACCTCGCAAAAAATCACCGGAGCAAAAGTTCGATGTAGTAGTGTATGGCGATGAAGTACCGGGGATATGTGCGGCGATATGGGCTAAGAAAACTTTAGGCCCAAAGGGCAAAGTTGCGATCGTGCGATCGAACTACGGAAGAGATCCTTTGGGCGGCTTACTCACCCGCGGCGGTTTAGCTTACATCGATTTAGATAAAATCCCCAATTGGTACCGCCAACCCTATGCCCAATGTTTTAAGGAATTCTTAGATAAAGCGAATGCGCGCGAATCTTGCTTAGACCCAAAAAGGGCAGATCAAGCTCTCAGGCAAATGCTTTCTGCAGCAAAAGTCAAAGTTATTTCCAACTCAACTCTTATTCCCCACGTCGTAGATAAAAAAATCGAATATGCCGAAGTAAAAGGCAGCACCTTAAAAATTAAAGCCAACTCTTTTATTGACGTAACTCAAGACGCGGAATTAGCCAGAAAAGCAGGCTTATCTTATTATACAGGATATGAATCTCAAAATATAAAATCCAAAAATGAAACTTTAGCAGTCTCTATAGTTCCGAGAATTACGGGTATAACGATGTCCGAATTCCGCAGAATAGAAGATGAAATTCTATACAATAGGCCTTTGGTAAAAAAGATTAAAGAAAGCATTACAAAATCTAAAGATCCGGCCAGTACAAAATTCTGGATGAGGAATTTCTGGAGTACGATTTATCAGCCATATACAGACGGCTACGACATCAGAAGTGTAGCCATAGGAGCAGCGTATCACATAGACAGAAATCTGCCCTTTAGTCAAAATAAAGGATTCTTTTTTGATAAAGGCAATGTCTGCGTTTATAACAAAAATGTGCTGTCTTGGAACGGGTTTCTGTTTAAATACCAAGTTGACCAAATCATGAAGATGGAAGCTAACGGCAGAAAACCGACTCCTGAGATGATTAAAGAAATGTCACATCTCCAACACTGGCTACAAAAGAAGTCCGGTAAAGATGTGAGAGTATTTATTCCAGACGAGATTTATATCAGGCAAACTTTGAACATTCGCGATGTGGTAGATCCGCTGACGGGGCAGGAGATTATCAAAGGGGGAACAGCAGCGTCCAAGTCGATCGGCAGTTTTTCCTACGATTTTGATATGCGGGGCGGAGTCAAGAATTTATCTGCGAGAATTCCGCCGCTGCCAGTCTATAATTTCGGCATAGAAAGCGCTTTGGCTAGCAAAGTCAAGAATTTAGCGATTGTCGGGCGATCGTCCGGTTATGTCGGTATGGCTGTATCTGTCGGGCGAATTGCGACGGTGAATATTTATCAAGGACAAGGTGTGGGCGTCGCCGCTGGTTTGGCTAGCAAGTTCGGTGTGCCGCTGAATTCGATTACTTCGGCTGAAACGAAAAAAACTCTGGAGACTTTAACGGGGAAAACGACGTATTTGTCGGGGAGAGATACGAGTTATGGGGTGGATTATAAGGAGGTGAAATAATTAAAGATATTAAGAGAAATGAACCGCAGAGGGCGCAGAGGGCGCAGAGAGGAGAGGGATGAGAGGTTTGTTAGGAGAGGATGAGGCGGCGGATTCCTTCTTTTAAAAAGCGGACATTGAAGTTGATGAGAAGGGCTAGAGGATAACCAGTCATTTTGAGGTAGGAGATAACTTGAGCCTCATGGATAGGAAGTATAGTTTGGACTGACTTTAATTCAACTACGAGAGTATTGGCAACCAGCATATCGTATCTTCCTTCCCCAACCACAACACCTTTATAAGTTACATTTACTGTAGGTTGAGGTTGAAAAGGAATTCCCCGGCGCGAGAGTTCTTCACGCAACGAATTCTCATATACCGCTTCCAAAAAACCCGGCCCCAACTCCTTATGAACCTCCATTGCTGCCCCAATCACAGCATAAGTCAACTCATTGAGATCATCTTCCAACTCTCTTCTCTCCTCTTCTCAAACCAATAATCACAATCATAATCCAAGACCCTCCCCACACTCTTCCCTCTGCGCCCTCTGCGCCCTTTGCGGTTCAAACCTCTTCTCTTCCCCCCGCTGTGGCACAATCTTAAATAAGATCAAACTCTCAAGCCACCATGACCGCAAACCTACCCCCCCAATACGACCCCCAAGCCACCGAAGCCAAGTGGCAAAAATACTGGGAAGACAACCAAACCTTCAAAGCTGACCCAGAAGCCGGCGGCGAACCTTACTGCGTAGTAATCCCGCCACCCAACGTCACCGGCAGCCTCCACATGGGACACGCTTTTGAAGAGACGCTGATTGATGTCCTCGTCCGCTATCACCGCATGACTGGACGCAATACCCTGTGGTTGCCGGGAACGGATCATGCTAGCATCGCAGTTCAAACTATTCTCGAAAAGCAACTCAAAGCAGAAGGCAAAACTCGCCACGATTTAGGCAGAGAAAAATTCTTGGAACGGGCCTGGGAGTGGAAAGCTGAATCGGGCAATACTATTACTAATCAATTACGCAGTTTGGGCGTGTCTGTCGATTGGTCGCGTGAACGCTTTACGATGGATGAAGGCTTATCCGCTGCGGTTTTAGAAGCGTTTGTCCGCCTGTACGATGAGGGGCTGATTTATCGCGGCAATTACCTGGTGAATTGGTGTCCCGCCAGTCAGTCTGCTGTGTCGGATTTGGAGGTAGACCAGCAGGAAGTTGAGGGCCATTTGTGGCATTTCCGCTATCCTTTGACGGACGGTTCTGGTTATTTGGAGGTGGCGACGACTCGGCCCGAAACGATGTTGGGCGATACTGGGGTGGCGGTGAATCCACAGGACGATCGCTACAAACATCTTATCGGTAAAACTGTCACTTTGCCGATCGTCAATCGCGAAATCCCAATCATTGCTGATGAGTTTGTCGATCCGACTTTCGGAACTGGTTGTGTCAAGGTGACTCCCGCCCACGACCCGAATGACTTCGAGATGGGTAAGCGTCACAATTTGCCGTTTATTAACATTATGAATAAGGACGGCACTTTAAATGAAAATGCCGGAGAGTTCCAGGGACAAGACCGATTTGTTGCCCGGAAAAATGTGGTGCAGCGGTTAGAAATTGACGGGGTTTTGGTTAAAATAGAAGATTATAAGCATACAGTTCCTTTCAGCGAACGTGGCAAAGTTGCGGTCGAACCTTTGATATCTACGCAATGGTTTGTGAAGATCGATCCTCTTTCTCAACGCGCTTTAGAAGCATTAGATCAAAGTAACTCACCAGTCTTTGTTCCTGACAGATGGACAAAGGTTTATCGCGATTGGTTGGTGAAGCTGAAGGATTGGTGTATCTCCCGACAATTGTGGTGGGGACACCAAATCCCGGCTTGGTATGCTGTTAGCGAAACCCAGGGAGAAATTACTGATACAACGCCGTTTGTGGTTGCGAAAAATGAAGCTGAAGCTAGGGAAAAAGCAACGGCTAAATTTGGTAATGACGTGCAGCTAGCAAGAGATCCAGACGTATTGGATACTTGGTTTTCATCTGGGTTGTGGCCTTTCTCAACTTTGGGATGGCCTGACGAAACTAAAGATTTGGAGTTTTACTATCCGACAACTACTTTGGTTACAGGTTTTGATATCATCTTTTTCTGGGTTGCTAGAATGACGATGATGGCCGGACATTTTACTGAAAAGATGCCTTTTGATACTGTTTACATTCACGGTTTGGTGTTGGATGAAAACGGTCAGAAAATGTCTAAGAGTAAAAATAACGGTATCGACCCGCTGCTGTTGATTGGTAAGTACGGTACTGATGCTTTGCGCTACACTTTGGTTAAGGAAGTGGTAGGGGCCGGCCAAAATATTCGCATGGAGTACGATCGCAAAACTGATGAATCGAAATCAGTGGAAGCTTCCCGGAATTTCACGAATAAGTTGTGGAATGCGGCACGGTTTGTGATGATGAATTTGGAGGGACAGACGCCGCAGCAGTTGGGAATTCCTCACCCCCCCCAACCCCTTACTAAGGGGGAGAGAGAAGAAGGTTTGGAATTGTGCGATCGCTGGATTCTTTCTCGCTACAATCAAGTTGTGCAACAAAGCCGCAATTGTTTGGAAACTTACGGTTTGGGGGAAGCTGCGAAGGGACTTTATGAGTTTATTTGGGGCGATTTCTGTGACTGGTATATTGAGTTAGTCAAGTCTCGCTTGCAACAGGATGCTGAACCCAATTCTAAGAAAGTGGCACAGCAAACTTTTGCTTTTGTGTTGGAAGGGATTCTGAAACTACTGCATCCTTTTATGCCACACATTACTGAGGAAATTTGGCACACTCTGGCTCAAACAGGTGACGATCAATGTTTGGCTTTGCAAGCTTATCCTGAAGCTGATATCTCGCTAATTGATGCTGAATTAGAACAGCAGTTTGAGTTGTTGTTCGGTACAATTCGCACAGTTCGCAATTTGCGGGCAGATGCTGATATCAAACCCAGTGTGAAGGTGACGGCGATTTTGCAAAGCGAAAGCGAGAAAGAACGCCAAATAATCTCAGATGGAGGCGTTTACATTCAAGATTTGGCAAAAGTCGAAAATCTGACAGTTACTGCTAGTTTGGATGCAGATTTGGGACAGACAATTGCTGGGGTTGTCGGTACTGTGCAAGTATTGATTCCTCTGGCTGGGGTGGTGGATTTGGCGGCTTTGCGTGCTAAATTAGAGAAGAAGTTGAGCAAGGTGGAAGCTGAAATTAAGCATACTGCGGCGCGCTTGACTAATCAAAAGTTTGTGGATAAGGCTACTCCTGATGTGGTTCAGGGGGCGAGGGATGCTTTGGCGGAAGCGGAAAAACAAGCGGAAATTTTGCGCGATCGGCTAAAGGTGTTTTAATAGTTGACTGGTGACTGTTGACAGTTGACTGTTTTTAGTCAATTTGTAGGGTGCGTGAGGGCGAGAAAGCTGGGAATCCCAAGGAAAACATTGACTCTCACGCACCCCTGGCGCGATCGGCTAAAGTTGTTTTAATAGTTGACGGTTGACTGTTGACTGTGGCCGGGGCGGGTTTAGGAGATAGTTAGTTTCAGGCATAGATTGTTTGTAAAACCCGCCCCTACGGGTTCGCAAATCGTACAACAAATAACTAATAACAAATTACTAATTACCAATTACTAATTACCAATTACCCTCATGTTATATTTAGCCGAAGTACAAAATCAGGACATTTTAGGCGAGTGGGCCCTGCAATTGCTGGCTTGCCAAAATTCTGATGATACTTGGGCTATTCTTACTGAAGAAAGTTTCTTGAGATTACCGAAAGATTTGGCTCAAAATCAAATTAACTCTGCAACTAATGTTTTAAATGAAGGAATGCTAGTATTAGCAGATATTGACGAAAATAGCAATGTTTTGCATATTCAATCAGCTACAAACTGGGTGCTAGAATTAGTTGAGAAATATTTAACAACAGGCTTTACTCCCGATTTTTTGCAGCAAGAAGCCCATAAAGCAGAAGGGTGGAGGCAATCTCTCACTTTGCAGAGTCAAGAATTGTCTCGCCGCTTGATTGAAGTTGAAGCCCGCCGGGAACAAATCCAAAATTTAGAAGCAAAACTCCACCAGGAAAAGCAATTGCTGGAAAGTTCGATCGCCCAATTGAAAATTCCCCCCGCTACTCCACCAATTTGACTTAGAGTAACACAACACAGGTAGGGACACGGCGCTGCCGTGTCCCTACAAACCTAATATGCAATTTGCTGGACATCATATAATTTGTAACTTGACACATACCCTTACCCCTTGCCGAATCGCCAGCAATACGGCCCGCGGCTAAAGCACTTTTGACTTCATCCAAGCGGCGGGGAGACACAGCAGTTTCTGAGAATTGCTAACATAAGCCCGCTTCTGAAAAACATCGTACTGATTGCGTTCGATCGCATTTAAGATTCTGCTGTACAGCATAGTAGCAGCCCAAACTGTCCAGCGAATATCGGGACTCAGCACTTTAATTCCGGGCTCGGCGCTGGCGTATAATTTGCGAGCTCGCTGAATTTGAAACCGCATCAATTCCCGCCAGCGGTTGTCAATTACACCGTTGAATAAATCTTCTTCAGTGTAGTTAAACAAGGCTAAGTCTTCTAAGGGAATGTAAATGCGGCCGCGGCGGGCGTCTTCTCCGACATCGCGCAGAATATTAGTCAACTGCTTAGCAATACCCAGGGCTATCGCTTCTTCTTTGGGAATTCTATTCCCCCAATGCCAATTCCAGTTAGCAGCGGAGTTCGATTCGCCTACACCCATGACAGACATCGACATCAGCCCTACAGTACCCGCTACTCGATAACAGTAAAGATTGAGCTCTTCAAAAGTTTCGTAGCGGCTACGGTACAAGTCCATTTGCTGGCCCGCAATCATCTCTCGAAACGGCTGAATGTCGATCGGGAAGCGGGAGAGGGTATCCACCAAAGCTACGTCGTAGTCGTCGTGGGGGTGGCCTGCAAACACCGATTCCAGGCGTTTTTCCCACAAATCCAGGGTTTCAGGGGTTGTGGCAGCAGCGCCTGGACCGTCTACGAGTTCGTCGGTGCGGCGGCACCAGACGTAAATCGCCCAAATCGCCCGACGCTTGGCTTCGGGCATGAGTTGAGTGCCTAAATAAAAATTTTTGGCATAACTCGCCGTGACTTGGCGGCACAGTTCGTAAGAGTCATCCACAGAAGCCAGAGTTCTCATGCACTGGAGTTTTGACAGTTGCAGCATCCGAGAATAAGAAATTTAAAGATTAGAACTGACATTCCCCCGTTTAGAAAACGGGAGATTTTTTACGTTTTTATGAAAAATTCTTAATTTTTCATTGGTTATTGGCCGTTGAAATAGCCTGCGCTGTCAGCTTACCAGAAAGCACGGCACCTTCCATACTCGCAAGATAACGCTGCATCGTATAATCCCCCGTTAGATAGAAATTGCTAATGGGAGTTGTTTGTGTGGGACGGCACTGCTGGCGTCCGGGAGTCGCTTTGTAGACGGAACGTGGGGTTTTGACTACGTGATATTTGAGCAGTTTGGCTGGTTCTGGGATTTGATCGGGAAAGAGTTTTTCTAACTCGACCATTGTGGCTGCGACGATATCTTCGTCAGATTTGCCGATCCAGTCTTTGGCCGGTGCTAAAACCAGTTCCAGCATGGATTTGTCTGGGTTGGCATATTCGCGGCAGGTGTTGCTCATGTCGGCGTAGACGCTCAGCAGGGGCGATCGCGAGAACAGCAAATGGTCGATTTCAGTTAGCTTGCGATCGAACCACAAGTGTACATTAATGACGGGTACTCCCTCCAAGCCTTCGAGCTGTTTGAAATAATCCATTTCGCCCCAAGGTTTCGGCATCATCAACTTGAGCGGGTCAACCGGCATCGCGGAAACGTAAATATCGGCCGTCAGAATTTCTGACTCTGCCCCTTTTACGCCCCGAATGTGGAAGCCGCGCACCGTGTTGTCATCGTTGAGCAAAAACTCTTTGATGGGTGCATTCAGCCGTACTTCACCGCCCCGCTCAGTTATGTAGTCTACCATCGGCTGACACAACCTCTCTGTGGGGGAACCGTCTAAAAAGGCCATTTTCGAGCCGTTTTTCTCTTGCAAGAAGCGGTTGAGGGCTGTCAGCAGTATGGTTGCGGATATTTCGTGGGGGTCGATGAAGTTGAGCGCCTTGGACATGGCGATGAATACTTCTTTTTCGACTCTGGGGGGGACGTTTTGCTTTTTCAGCCAGTCGGAAAACGAGTATTTGTCCATTGCTTCGACATAGTTTTGACCCTGAAGCATCGCCGGAATCAAACCTAAACCGAAGCGGATTTTTTCGGGCCAGGTGAGCATATCATTGTTGCTCAGGATGGCTGCGACGCCGTTGAAGGGAGCCGGAAGGTCGGGAAAGTCAAAGCGGGAATAGGTTCCGGGGGTTTCCGGCTGATTGAAAATCATCGAGTGCTCTTTCCATTGCAGCCGATCTTCGATGTCAAGTTCTTTGAATAGTTGGAGCATATTTGGGTATGCGCCGAAGAAGATGTGGAGGCCGGTTTCGTACCAGTCGCCGTCTGCATCTTTCCAGGCGGCTACTTTGCCGCCGAGTACGTCCCGACTTTCTAGGAGGATGGGGGTGTGGCCCGCGTCGGTAAGATATTTTGCGCAGGAAAGTCCTGCTAAGCCTGCTCCGGCGATCGCAACTCGCATTTGATACTACTTGGCCTCTGTGTTCGCTTCGGTTTAATTATACTTTACAACTCGTTACATTTTTTGGCACGAATGAATTTGAGAGGACTTACGCACGCGTGGTCAGAAACCGGGTTTTTGCCCAGAAGACGCGTTACAGCCGTAGAAAAGGGAAAAAACCCGGTTTCTTTGATATTTATGCGTCCAGGAGTGTTTGATTCAGAAGTCGAGCAGATCCGGGAAATCCTATCGTTATTCAGCAATGTCCTGTTTTGAAAGATGCAAGGCCTCAGTATTAACGGAAACTTAGAAAGTTTTGCTATCATAAATTATGATAAAAATTAGATAAATTAGTTAGATTTGTGGTACAAAAGTTAAAGCAATAAATGTCGCCCTGTACGATAGGGAAACCAAATTTAAATTTGAGTAAGTTGAGGATGACCAATTATTTTGCGAGTGGCAAGATGATTTATCATAAATCACTGATGCTGAAAAACAGCGGCTGCGCAGAATGAAGGCAAGTTACAGGAATGTGCTCAAACATCCGCCACTTCTAGAAAATACAGTCAAAATGGTAGTGCTGTCTCCCCTTGTGGATTTAGCTGACTTTTATCTTGCTCTTTTTCACCTTACTTCAGAAAAATCTTTAGACATCGTTGACGAAGACGAGGGAGCGATTGTGAGGAAACTGTTGGGTGTTTTGGCCTTGTTTCAGGAGTTTTGGGTAGTAGTTATTGAATCTAAAAAAGCTGCGTTTTCTTTGGAGGTAGGGATGCCACAGTTACCTGAGGGGGTGACAACCCACCTGAAACCCCGATGGAGCTAAGATTTAGGCAACTTATGCTAAAACAATTGGAGTTTAGACTAAGCACAAATTTACTCAGCTAACGCTGAGTAGAAATTGTGTTGATTTTAGAGAGAGATTCCCAGGTTAACTAATCGATTTTGGTGATTTTTGGAACCGACCTTTACCTTTTTTGACCACAGGATAGCGACATCTTGGAATGCGAGACTTTCCCGTTTGCCATCCATCTGAATTTCCTCGTCGTTTGGGAGCAACAGCCGGACTTCCAATCTTAATTAAAAGTGGAAGCATAGATTGTACAACCAGGGTAAGAGCATCTTAATCAGGCTTGACACAAGCATTTGAGAATCTGCATCATATAGTCATCATTCATCGCCGCTCGTTTCTTTTTTTGTCGCACACTACGCCGGAGAGTCGTTTCTTGATTGATTGCATTAAGTGCCATTCGTCTTAGAAGAGCCAAGTTCTGAGGGCTGTTTAACGACCGAATGCGGCATTGGTCTTCATTAAAAGTGACATCTAAAGTCCAATGAACTTGGTTTTCAATACCCCAATGTTGACGAATTACACGACCATTAAGCTGAGCATCCACTGGTAAAGAACTTAGGTAAAACTGTACCTCTAGAGTCGTTTTGTTCCAAAGATGACGGACTCGTTCTACAAAAACAATCGTCTGAATATCTGTCCATTGTTCTTGTTTATAAAGCCCTCCTAATGCCGCCACGGACACCGCCCAAACTTTTCTAATTTGGACGCGATGATGTCCCTTTTCCGTTCGAGCATCCTGACTAACTTCAATTCCCTCAAACTCTTGAGCTTTCGCCATCTGAAACCAGGTTTTAACTTGATTATAAAGAGTTGGATGATTACTTTTTAAAGTGACTACATAATCGGCTTTTTTCTGACGAATCAACCGAACAATCTCGGCTTGTGTCCCCATCGCATCAATCGTAATAATGGCTCCGGTGATGTCAATTAATTCCAATAATGCCGGGATCGCTGTGATTTCATTTGAATGGTCTTCAACTTTGACTTGTCCCAAGACTAACCGATGTTCACTCGCCCACGCCGTCACTAAATGTAAGTTTTTTACCCCTTTTTGTCGGTCATAAGATCCTCTCAGACTTTTTCCATCAATCGGGATCACTTCTTGGCTAATTGAACCGATTAATTGGTTGATCCATTGAGCTAATTTTTGCTCTAACATTTTGGGGTCTAACTTTTCAAAGACCCGACGGAATGTATCATCACTCGGGATGCCATTGGGTAATTTTAAAAACTTTTGTAACCAGGTAAGCTTACTGATTCCATAATTTTCCATGTCTTCCCACCCCTCCGCTCCGGCTATGACCGCTAAAAGGGCAATGACCAGAATGTCTTTGAGTAAATGTTGTTTGGTTCGCTCCACTCTTGGGTCTGGTACGTCATCAAAATAATTTGAAAAGCCAGTTTGTAAATCTTCGATAGAGATGGGCTTTGGCTTGTTGAGTTCTTCGGATTTTTCCGCTCGCGCAAGAGGGATCGAATCCTTTACTCATAACCATAAACTTTTCCTTACCTTGATGACTTAGCTTTTGAGGCATTATAGAACCGTTACTGACGAGCGGGCTACCCTGTATATTTTGTTGGTTTTGTCAAGTACAATTTACACCAAATTAGATGAGCTTACCCTGATTGTACAACCCTTCCCGGCGTCAATTCAGGCAGAGATTTTTGCCAGGGCAAACGAATTTCTCTGACTAGATATTTAGCTAACCATAATTGCCAGGTGAGTAAAGGCATCAAATCGCTCCATCGTTCGCACTGTTCTGGTGTGCTGAGCTTCGGCACAGTCCAATGTAAGGTTTGTTTAGCTAACCGATACCAATGTTCGAGGGCGAAGCGACGCAGATACAGTTGCCAAATTTCAGCTAGAGATGGCATTTGGATACCAACCCAAACTAACCACAAAGGTTGACTATTTAATCGACCCCTTACAGTTTCTAAACGTTCGACTAGAATCAGAGTCATTGGATGTTTGGGACTACCTCGAAAATGCAAGTCATCCCATTTTTTTAACCGGATTTTTCCGAGTTTGGGCTCTACAGATTCCAGAGTTTGTTCTGGTTGCCACCAGCTCTGAGAGTCGTTCAGTCTAAACTGTTGACCGTGAATTTTGGGCCGTCCTTTACCACTATAGGCTGGGGGTGTTGACCACAAGCAACGATTAGAACGAATACGCATTAGTTTATCAGCAGCGATCGCAGCGGTGGCTTTCACCAGAGGGGCACACCCATACTCGCTGTCAAATAGAGCGATCGGTCTCTTCTGAAGATATTGACATACTTGTGCCAATTGTTGAGCGCCAAAACTAATCGGGTTGTCCCAACTCGTAATACGTTCGTGTCTTAACGGCAGCGCCCAACTGCCACTACTTTCAGGTATCAGTGCGATCGTACTATATCCTTGACCGATACCAACAGGTATACCGTGGGGTAAGGCTGTGGGTTGATGTTCATAGGTGCGTTCTTTGAGAGTACGTGCATGGGGTCTTAACCATGCTGTATGATCGAGCGCTAATACTGGACGTTCTACCTCTGACATCTGCTGGATATATAGTTGCATCAATTGGTCTCGGTCTGGTCTACAGTCTTGTAGTGCTTCATAGACACTCGACCACTGACGCCGAAACAAGGGATTTAGGGCTAAATCTCCTAAGCATGAGATGTGGCGGGTCGTCATCACTGCATCTGCTAGTTCAAAGGTGGCATATGCAAGCGTTGCCGAGGCATTGATAAGCAAGTTGACGAAATTCTCGTAATTGTTCTAACTTCATGGCAGGTAGATTTGAGATTTTTAGCTGAATTCTCAATTTTCTACCCGCTCTGCTGTCTGTTGAAACTATCGCAGGCAGTTTTTTTTTTGAGAAACCATCCGCAACCTCAAAGAGAACGTCAACGGTCGCTGGCACCGATCTTATGGTTGAGTCTCATAGCTGATCGCCAGCGACCGTTGCCGTTCTTGTATGGACGTTTGCCAGTCTTTGGGCGATCGCACTTTTTGACCTGCTTAGTCTAAACTCCAATAAAACAAAGACAGGCAGCCGAATTGTTACGGGTGCATCTCACTTTGGCAAAAACATCAAATTGAAAGTTGACCGTTGAGATCAGCACAGCGAAGAGAAAGGAATTAGAAAACGTTCTCAATATTCCATTGCGCTCCCGATATTTTCACCCTTAATCCAATGCGTTTAATTGTTGATTCAACTGTTCCCGAACCGTAAGGATTCAGGTCAAAAAAACTTAAGTGGCGACATCTGGTAAAATAAAGGGTAATTGCTCAACTAGGGCAAAAAAGGGAGCGATCAGTAGAGAGAGCTTGTTGAATAGATTGATAAGCCGTCAAGCCCTGACGCTTGCCAGTATTAACAACTGAACGAACAGC
>JACJNY010000080.1 GCA_014695295.1 Microcoleus sp. FACHB-61
CGTCTCTCGATACCGACGCAAAAAGTCACGTAGAAACGATAAACTGACTTTAAATCGTTTTGCTAACTCTCTTTGTGTGCCTTCTTTGTTTTGCCACGCACTTAGTATCTTCTGTCGTAAGTCAAGAGAATATGCTGCCATCTCTAAATAATCTCCTTTTTTTACATCTTTAAAGTTTACCATTTGTGTAGCGGGTTTGATCTCAAAGTGCTGTAATTAACAATCGGGAAATGAGGCAGAGCCTCTAGATATTTATTCCCAGGCAGAGCCTGGGAACAAGGGATTCAGTCCGCGCACCATCGGGACTTTGTTTGACAAAAAGCGATTTCAATCGCCCAGGAAACGAGGCTATATTATTGATTTTTACTGCCGTCTGGCATTGTGGTGCCGCCCATACTTGCTCGATCGGTACTAGCGCCATCTATATTAGCATTGCGGAGGTTGGCATCGGAAAGATTGGCATCCCTCAAGTCGGAAAATCGCAGGTCTGCACCGTCTAAATTTGTCTTTGTCAAGTTAGCTTTTCTGAGGTTAGCGTTGCTGATTCTCGCTCCTACTAATTGGGCTCCGCTTAAGTCTGTGCGAGCTAGATTGGTGTTGACAAAATCTGAGATCTCGAATCGACTACCGCTGAGGTTGGCATCTGATAAATCTGCTCCTGTAAGGATGGGATTTTTTAAGTTAATGTTAACTAATTTTACGGCTCGGAGGTCGCAGCGGGAGCAGCTTTGAGTTAGCAGCAGCATTTCGACGTTGGCGTTGATTAGGTCGATTTGTTGCTGGGAGAAATTTTCGGCAAATTCTGGGGAGACGTAGCCGAGGTTTTTGGGGTCGTCTGCTTTTGGTTGGGGTGTTTGGATTGGGGGTGTTTGGATTTGTTGGGGTGTTTGGATTTGTTGGGGTGTTTGGATTTGGGGTGTTTGTGGTTGGGGTGTTGGGATTGGTTGGGGTGTTGGGATTGCTTGGGGTGTTGGGATTGGTTGGGGTGTTGGGATTGGTTGGGGTGTTTGTGGTTGGGCGATCGCCCTTAGTTGCAGCCCCACCTTCGACAATTCGAGAGTTGTGGCAAGAATTAGCAGGGCGATCGACATTATTGTGAGTTTTTTCATAAATAAATAACTTTTGGCGAAAATACGATTTATATTGTATAATACCTGGAAAAGTGAACACCCTACATTTCGCTAAATAGCTCCAAATTCAGATAAAATACCTCGGAACCGTCAGGTGCGCGAATTAACTTTTCTATTACTGGAGGCAGTTGCTGTTTACGGTACAATTCAGGAATCTCGCACAAGCTTTCTTCGGAAATTTCCAAAATTTTTGGTATATCAGGAATGGGAATCCCCAACCGATCATCGTTATTTAAAGTGCAAACAATTAAGTAGTTCGAGTCTACTCTACATCCGTCACTAGGAAATATTTTCGATAAATCGATGAGCGTAATCAGTTCGTCTTGATGTCGCACTAAACTATTACCGCTAGGTAAAATACCGTAGGGATTAAACTTTTTAACAATGCGCTCCACTCGTTCAATAGGAACAGCATAGTAAACCTTTCCTAATTCAAACGAAACAAATTTTTTAGGAGTAATTCTAACCTGGCCTTCTTTTTTGCTCCGGAATCGGCGATTGTAATTGGCGTGAGTCATGCGATTTTAGATTTTAGATTTTAGATTTTGGATTGTTTTGGATTGTTTTGAATTTGATATTTGGGATTTTTTTTGAAATTGAGATTTTAGATTATTGAGTGTTTGATTAATTTGGGGATGGCTTGTAAAATTTGGGCCTCGCTGTAAGGTTTGGTGAAGTATTGATTGGCGCCTAATTCCATTGCCATTTGCCGATGTTTTTGGCCGCTGCGGGATGTCAGCATGGCTACGGGAATATTAGCAAACCGCTCGGTCGCTCTGATCGATCGCAACAATTCAAATCCATCCATCCGGGGCATTTCAATATCCAGGATCGCCAAACTGCAATCAAGACCATTGTGCAACTTTTCCAGGGCTTCCATGCCGTCTTTAGCCTGTACCACCCGGTAGCGAGCACGAGTCAGCGTCAGAGACAGCAACTGCCGAATTGTATAGGAATCGTCCACTACCAAAATCAGCGGTGACTGACTCGAACTCGGCGCCATCTCCTGCACTTTACCGGACACAGCGGTGCTCGAACTATTTGCCGAAGGTTGACCCAGCAAATCGTCCACATCCAGAATAGTCACCACGCGCCCGTCCCCCAAAATCGTACTCCCCAAAACCCCGCGAGGCTTGGATAAAGGCGGCGGCAAAGGTTTAACCACAATTTCCTGCTGGCCGATCAGGCGTTCCACGGCCACCGCCAGCATTCCTTCGGTAGAAGCCAAAACCAGGACGGGAATTTCATCTTGGTTCAAAGGGTCAGGAGAGGGGGCATCCGGCGCGACGGCGCTGTATTCGAGCAAATCTTGCATCCTCACCAAACGAATAAATTCCTCCCGCCACCAAAGCATCGGCTGATTGCCGGCGATGTGAACTTCCGAGGCTTTAATGTGCAAAATTTCCTCGACTGCATCCAGCGGCACTGCTATTTTATTGTGATCGGTCTTCACCATCAAAGCATCAGTAATCGACAGCAGCAGCGGCAGTTTGATGATAAAACTCGTACCTTTTCCCAGGCGAGAGTCTACCTTCACCGTCCCCCGCACAGTCCGCAAATTTGTTCGCACCACGTCGAGCCCTACTCCCCGCCCCGAAAGGTCGCTGACCCCTTCTGCAGTGCTGAAACCCGGCCAAAACAGAAAATCGTAGAGTTCGGCAATGGAAAATTCATGAGCTTGTTCCTCGGTCGCCAAACCCTTTGTGACAATTTTACGGCGAATGATTTCCGGGTCAATGCCTTTGCCGTCATCAGCGACAGTAATAATAGTTTGGCCGCCTTGGTGGCGCGCTTCTATTTCAATTTGACCGCTGGCGGGCTTGCCGGTTGCTTGCCGAACTTCGGGCATTTCGATGCCGTGGTCGAAAGCGTTCCTCACTAAGTGTATTAAGGGGTCGCGCAAAGCGTCGAGCAAACTTTCGTCAATTTTGGTATCTCTTCCCAGTAGCAGCAGGTTGACATCTTTATTGTATGTGAGGCACATATCCCGGAGCGCTCTGGGCAAGTGATCGACGGCGCGGCTGAAACTCACTACTCGCAACTGCATGACGCGGCTGCGCAGTTGGTCGGTAATGCGGCGCAGTTGGTCGGTACTGCGCTCGAATTTCATGGCTAAGGTGTCTAATTTCGTGGCGGATTGAGAAATTGCTTGGGCAGTTTCGATGACTTCGGCGGCTGTCGAGTGGAACTCTGTATAACGATCCATCTCTAAGATATCGAAGTGAGCATGGGCCTGAGAGGATTTGCCGTTAGCAATCATTGGGAATTCTGTTTCTGCTGCTGCAATTTTTCCCAATCCAGAGTTCCCGTTTCCCCCTCTCCAGTCTGCAAAACTCAGTCTGTCGTATTCTTCTCGCAACTGACCGCCGAATTGGTTCAAATCTACGATACTGCGGCGGATGCGCTTAACTTCGCCGCGCAGTTCGGATTCTTGAAGTTCTAAATTTGTACGGTTGATGACTAATTCTCCGACTAGATTCACCAATTCAGTTAAGCGTTCTAAGTCTACGCGGATTGTCGGCCTTTGCGCGTTGGGGACTGGGGGGGAGGGGGAGGGAGGGAGAGTGGGGGATGGGGAGATTTCGGGGAGAGTGGGGGAGGGAGGGAGAGTGGGGGAGTGGGAGATTTCGGGGAGAGTGGGGGAGTGGGAGATTTCGGGGGGAGTGGGGGAGGGGGAGATTTCGGGGATGTCTATCGCCCTTCCTTCCAATAGTTGTTGGCGTGCAGTTTGCAAGTTTTGGGCGATCGCCCAACCCTCGGATTGCAACCGTTGTAGAGTCAAGTCTGGAGAGTCGATCAAATCTCTGAGGGCTGCGGCGACTTTCCCAAAATCCGCCAATTGCAGCATTCCAGCCAAACCGGAGAGTTGGTAGTAAACCTGGTTGAGGGCGGTGACGCTTTTTGCCAAATCTGCCTCGGAAGCTTGGGAAAGTTCGGTTTCTAGGCGATTGAAGAGTGGCGGCACTTCGTGTTCAAAAATCAGTTTCAGGGTTTCCGGGGCGGGCGATTGGCTGGCTGCGGGGACTGGCGACTGTTCAGACTTGCCGTACTTGGCCTGGAACTGAGCGAAAATTTGGGCGATCGCCTGCAAGTTTTCCGTTTGATCCGGAGTTGTGACATCGGAGTGTTGAACTGATTCGATCGTAATCTTTTTGAGAGCATCCACCCCTTGCAGCAAAACACTCACAGTAGTCGGTTCCAGGACCGACAAGTCTGTGCGATCGCGCAAAATGACAAAACAGTCCTCCAGCGTGTGAGCCGCCGCCGATACGTTTTGAAAGCCCAACATCGAACCCGCACCTTTAATCGAGTGAGCCGCCCGAAACATTTCTTTAACTGCCGCTTGTCGCTCTTCCAACCCCGCAGCTTCCATCGCCAGCAGGTTTGTCTCCATTAACTGGAGAAACTCTTCGCATTCTGCGGTAAAAGCATCTATTAATTCGTTTAAATCGTCATCATTCATATTAGTCTGTTGTCTGTTGTCTGTTGTCTGTTGTCTGTTGTCTGTTGTCTGTTGGCAGTTTTTTTATATATGATGTCCCGTTATTTAACTGTAATTGTTGCCAGGGTGGGTTCACGATTATCTATAAATTCGCATTCAGGATATTTGTCAACCCGCCCCGACAACAACGATAGTTATTAGTGATTCGTATAACAGTCAACAGTCAACAGTCAACAGTCAACAGTCAACAGTCAACACTCAACAGTCAACAGTCAACACTCAACTGACTAACTGCGGAAATTCGCCACCGACTTTTGCAATTTGCTGACAGAACCAGACAGCTCGTCCAAAGAAGCCTTGACATCTGCACCTTTTTGTGCGGTCGTATTAGCAATCTCGTTGACTTGCTGCATACTGCTAGAAACTTCCTCAGCCGAAACAGTTTGCTTAGCAGATGCGCGAGTAATATTCTCCACCAAAGCATTCATTTCTCGGCTAACTTCGATGATGGCATTGAGGTGAGTTTTAGCTTCGCTTGCTAGCTTTGTGCCTTCCACTACCTCCAGCGTTCCCGATTCCATTGCCTTCATCACGCGGCTGATTTCTTCTTGAATTGTACCGACAATTTCGGAGATTTCCTCAGTAGCGCCGGCCGATCGTTCTGCTAATTTCCGCACTTCTTCGGCAACAACTGCAAAGCCTAAACCTTGTTCGCCGGCTCGCGCCGCCTCAATAGTAGCATTCAGAGCTAATAAATTAGTTTGCGAAGCAAGTTGAGAAATCGAAGTCACAATTTTGCCAATTTGCTGCGAAGATTCGCCCAAACGCTTCATCATTTTTGAGGTAGAGGCGATCGTCACCCGGAGCCCGTTAATGCCTTCGACAGCTCGATCGACCGCCAGACCGCCGACTTCAGCCGTGTGAGAAGACTGCTGAGCCACTGTTTCGGCGCGCACCGAAACATCTCGCACGTCGCGGATCGAATCCACAATCCGCTCGATTTCGCGCATGATGGCAGATATTTTTGTGGCTTGAATTTCCGCCTGTTGGGTGAGTTGGCTGGTATTGTTAATTGACTCGCCCGTGGCAGATGTTACCTGTTCGGCTAAAGTTTGAATTCCCGTTACCACCTTCCGCAGAGAACCGATTAAGAAATTGAAAGAGTCGGCGACAGCACCTAAAACGTCGTTAGTCACTTCCGCCCTGACTGTCAAGTCGCCTTGAGCCGCGCCTTTAATTTCTCCCAACAATTTGAGGACTTGCTGCGTCAGAGAATCAGCTTCAGCTTTGCGTTCTGCTGCCAATTTTTCCAGTCGTTCTTCTGCCTCTTTGCGCTCGGTGATGTCAAAGCGAATGGCGATATATTTGACTATTTGGCCATTGGTATCAAAGATGGGGGCGATCGTGGAATCTACCCAGTAAAAAGAGCCATCTTTGCGTCGGTTTTTGATTTCCCCTTTCCACACCAAACCGCGAGAAACTGTCACCCACATTTCTTCAAAAAATGATTTGGGATGGTAGCCGGAATTGACGAGGCGGTGGTTGCGGTGCAGGAGTTCTCCCATGCTGTAACCGGATATTTCAATGAATCCGTCGTTGACGTAGGTAATAATGCCTTGGACATCAGTCTCGCTGACGATCGCCGATTCGTCGAGAGCATTCTGCCGCGTTTTGAGTTCTTGCAGCAAGCGTTCCTGTGTCTCGGCCAACTGCTGCATTTGCTGCTGGGATGCTCTTTGTTCGGTGACGTTGCGGCAAACGACTACGCCGCCTTTAAGCGCCCCCGTTTCATCTTTGAGCGGCCGGCCGTTAATTTTCACCCACAGACCGTCCGGCTTGCCTGCGTGGCGGGTGAAAAGCTCTACGTCGTCAACGGCTTCTCCTCGAACCGCGCGCGCTAAAGGTATTTCGGCTGGGGGATAGGGAGTTACCGCATCAGGCAAGAATAAACCGTATCTTGCCGACCATTCGTCGGGAAGAGTATCTGTCGAACCCCTGCCAAAGATATCTTGGGCGGCGGGGTTGAACAACACAAAATTGTTATTTTCGTCGGCAGCAATTATGCCGTCGCCAATGCTATTTATTAGCAGTTGCAAGAGATTGCTTTGCTGGCGAAATTGCTCTTCGGAACTGGCTAATTGGGCTGTTGTTTTTTCCAGTTGCACCATCGCCTGTTTGCTTTCGGTAACGTCGCGAGCGACTGCATACATGAGCTGTTGTTCGGTTACAGGTCGCACTTTCCACGACAGCCACTTGTAGGAACCGTCTTTGCAGCGGTAGCGATTTTCATAAGACTTTAATTCGGCGCCGCTAGCTACTTTTTCCGCTTGTTCTCGGGTTGATTCGCGATCGTCTGGATGGACTAAATCGATATAATAGTTGTCTTCAAGTTCATGCGCCTTGTAGCCGAGTGTGTTTTCCCAAGAGGGATTGATGCGCTTGAATTTGCCTTCAAAACCTATAATACAAATCAAGTCTAGGGAAAGGGTAAAAAATCGCTCGCGCTCTTCTTCTGCTTTTTTGCGATCGGTAATTTCGATCGCCACACCCGCGACACCGATGGGTTTGCCGTCAGATCCCGGCAAAGGAAAGTATGACGCCAGCCAATCTCGCACGACGCCCGGTTCGTTGAAGAGTGAGCCCGACACCTCAACGTTTAACAACGGTTGGTTGGTGGCGAGAACCTGCTGGAATATCGGCTCTAGGGTATCGCTCATTTCGGGTACAATTTCCCTCGCCCTCTTGCCGAGGTGTTCGGCAACTGAGAAGCCGGTGGTTTGCGCTAATTTCTCGTTGACTTGCACGAAGCGCAACTGCTCGTCAAAAATAAACATTGAGGCCGGGGCGGCTGCGAAAAATGCGTCAAAGCGACTTTGACGCAAAACTAATTCTCGTTCTAGGGCTTTGCGATCTGTGATGTCGCGAGCTTCGGGAATCAGCAGCACGACTTTGCCGCTGTCGTCTACGATCGGCTTGAGGGAGAAGTCCACAGTTATCACAGCACCCCCAGCAACGAGCACGTCGGCTTCGTAGCGGACTACCTCGCCGGCGGCGGCTTTTGCGAGCGCAGCTTGCACTTTTTGCTTGGCTTCTGGGGAAATTTGCCACCACAAATTATCTACAAACTGCGTGCCTATGAAGTCTTCGCGCTCCAGTCCGGCGACGGCGAGGGCTGTTTGGTTGACTTCCAAAACGGTTCCGTCTGGTTTGAGCAGCCCCACTAATTGGAACGATTGGTCAAAAATGGCTCGGAACAGTCTTTCGCGATCGCGCAGCATCTCTTCTGCACGTTTGCGATCTGTGATGTCGCGAGTAACTGTTGCCAACCCGATAGGCTCGCCGGTTTCTGGGTTTTTGACGGTAAATATGGTGAAGTCAACCGGAATGTTTTCGCCGGTTTGAAAGTTCCTCAAGCGGAATTCACCCTGCCAAAAACCGTCTCGCACAGTAGGCGGCAGGATTTCTTCTTGGAAAAACTTAACATTTTCTGCTGAGAAGAAGTCATAAACACTTTTGCTTTTGACTTCTTCAATATTTGGCAATCCTACGAGTTTCATTCCAGCGGCATTCAGGTATGTTGCCTCTCCCTCCAGGGTAGCCGTGCCGATAAAATCCGAGCTGCTTTCTACGATCGAAATCAATCTTTGCTTTTCGATTTCGGCTTGCTTGCGCTCCGTGATATCGTTGTTAGTTTCTAAAATTGCTTTGGGTTTTCCCTGTTCGTCTCGCTGCAAATTCCAGCGGCTAAATACGGTAATTTTGGTATCATGATTAGTGGTGTGAATTAGTTCTCCTTCCCAATAATCCTGCTCTTCTAACTGTGCCGAGATAGCTGCTAAAGGCTGGGGAAAAATGGTGTGCAATAGAGTATGGGTGACTTTCCTCAAGGCTGCTTTTTTTGTCCAGCCGTACATCCGTTCGGCTCCCTGACTCCAATAATTAATCGTGCCGTCCATATCGCGAACGATCAAGGCGTCGCTTGCCAGGTCAAGCATTTGCAAGTTCTGCTGCAAGGCTTCTTCTGTGCGCTTGCTTTCTGTAATGTTGCGGGCGATCGTTGAGACAAATTCAACTTCTGAATTCTCGGATTTGTGGGCAACAATTACTTGAGAAACTGGTATTTCTTCGCCGTCTAAACTCTGCCAAACTGTCTCGCCACTCCACGCCCCGTCCCGGCAAGCTGCGGGGATACCGACGTTCACAATAGTGTCGATACTTTTGGGGGATGTCAGGTCAGAAATGCTGATTCCGGTTAAATCTGCGTGCTGGCCAATTCCCAACATTTCTCTGGCTGCGCGGTTGAGATAAGTGGTGCGCTGTTGGGTGTCGGCTATGCCTACCCAGTCTGTTGTGGTTTCTAAAATTTCTTTGAACCGCAATAGTTCTTTTTCAGATTTGCGGCGCTCTGTGATGTCGCGCGCCAAGCCGAGCATTCCTAAAATGTTGCCTTCTGCATCTTTGAGGGGCAATTTCTGGGTGTCGAAGGTGTGTACTTTGCCGTCGGCTAGGGTGGCTAAGTCGTTGGAACCGGGCGCGAGGTGGTTGCCGGCCCGGAAGTTTTGGATTTGGTTCTGGGAATCGGTTTCGGCGTGGAAGTTGGGGAAGATTCGATCGACCGATATGCCGATTTCTGCGTCGTCTTTGCCGATAATTTCTGCTTGAGTTTTGCCGAAGGCGGCGGCGAAACCTGCATTGACTAGGGTGTAGCGCAAGTTTCGATCTTTGACGAAAATGCAGTCTGGCGTAGCGTCAATGACTGTGCGCAGCAAGCTTTGGGAGCTTTCTGCTTCTGCGAGTGTGTGCCGCAGTTGTTCTTCCATTTGCACGCGGTTGGTGATATCTCTAATCGCGGAAACGAGAAATTGTCTGCCGTCGGCATCTATAAAGGTAGATTTTTTGGCAGAGAGAAAGCGGGTGTTTCCTGCTCGGTCTGTAAGGGTTTTTTGGATTTCGCTGCTGGTATTTGTCAAGAAAACTAATTCGTCGTTTTTTCGATATGTCTCTGCTTCCTCTTTGGGCAAGAAGTGGTCGTAGGATTGGCCAATTAGTTCTTCTCTGCTGTGACCTATGTATTGACAAAAGGCATCGTTTAATATTAACCAGCGGTGCTGTTTGTCTTTGACGTAAATCGGGTCGGGGATGCTGTTGAGGATGTTGTTTAAGAATTGTTCTGAGGCTTTTAATTGCTCTTGGACTGCGGTGCGCTCGCGAATTTCCTGTTCCAATTGTGCGTTAGTTTGCAGGATCTGCTCGGTTCTTTCATTCACTCGCTGCTCTAGTTCTGCGGTTAGCTGCTGCAAAGCGGCTTCTGCCTGTTTGCGCTTGGTAATATCGCGGCCTTCGGCGAGTATTTGAAATACTTCTCCTGTTGCATTTAACAGCGGCTTAAACGACAGGTCAATTACTATCACATTGTTGTTGGGGCCGGTGATTTCGTATTCTTCTCGGACAAAATTGCCGATAGAGACTTGTTTAATGTTCGTTTTTAGGCGCTGCTGGTTGGTTGGAGATGATGCCCACCAAGGTGCCAGCCAAAATTTCAGCCCCAGCACTTCTGATGCTTCTTGGAAATCGCCCAATTTTAGCGCTGTCTGATTTGCTTCGATCAGAGTACCGTCTGGCTCCAATAATGCGATTACTTGAAAAGCGCGGTCGAAGATTGCGTGAAATCGCTGGGTAGTTTCGCTCAGCGCTTGTTCTGTTTCTTTTTTAGAGTTAAGGATTCGGGTGGAACCTACTAAGAAGCCGTAGCGGTTGGACAAACTCAAAAAAGCGAGGGACGCAATTACAGTTATCCAATCGAACACAGTTTGCACCACGGGAGAGTGCGGCAGTCCTAGGTATTCGGCGGCGTGGCCGCTGTGGCCGAAAGCGCAGCTCCAAAATATGGCTGCTGTGGCTGTGGCGAAGATGTCGAACCCGAATTGACGGTTTCGCCACATACCTGAGCTGATTAGCCAGGCGATCGCAAAGTAACACACACAAATGATGCAATTAGCAGCCCCAGCTACCACCGATTGGGAGAAGTCAGGCAACGTCAGAGTCAAAGTCGTTGCGATCCAGGTATAGAGAAGTTCGATCATAAAATTAAGGATGAGCAAATCGGATGCGGGCGATCGTTAGTTAAATTTATTGATGGAAAGCGGTTGCAGACTTATCTGTATTGTTGATTCTTACCAGCGTTCGGAATGGGCGATCGCTTCTACATCGACAATCATTAGCAAGCGTCCTTCGGAATTGTACAGGCCTTTTAAAAAAGGTGCTAAGTCGGGGCTGACATCTATTGCTGAGACAGTGCGATCGGGATTTAGAGATAAAACTCCTTCGACGCGGGAGACGGCTAGTCCCAGGCGCATTTTCGACAATCTCACGTCTCGCGGATCGGGCGCTTCCACCACTAAGATGCGGCTGCTTGGGTGGTAGGTGTCAACCGACTCGATGCCTGCAAAGCGTCCGAAGTCTGCTGCTGCTAAGATTTCGCCCCGCAAGTTGGTTAATCCCAGCAAAAATGGCAGGGTGTTGGGAACCGGGGAAATCGGTTGTTCCTTGAGGGAAAGGACTTCCCGCACTGCCTCTAATTCTATGGCGAACAGACTGCCTCCTTGACCGAACAGGAGAAATTGCTTTGTTCCAGTTGTCTGATTCCCCGCCCGGGGAGGAGTTGTTTTCATGGCTTATTTTTTGTTTTTAGTGTAGCTTAGAAATTAGAGTTTTGCTTTAACAGGAAACCCGATCGCCGATCGAGTTTTTCAGCATCAGTTTGGGTGCATCAAATATTCCCGTTAAATAAATCGCGGGTTGGGCAGATAAGCAGGTTGCTATCATTAAACATAAAACTTTTATGGGCTTAAAAAACCCAGTTTCTTGAAAAAAACGGGATTTGTCGGTATAAGGTTTTTTGGGAAGCTGCCGATCAGTTTATATTTTTTTTACGCAGAAAGCAGGCGCTGCACGATGTTGACGAGTTGCTGAGGTTCAAAAGGTTTGCTGACGTAAGCGTCGGCCCCTAAATCGGTTCCCCAAGCTTTATCGATCTCGGTGTTTTTATGAGTACAAAATACTACGGGCAAGTGTGCAGTTGCGCGATCGCCCCGCAATTCTCTGATCACTTCAAACCCGTTCATTCGCGGCATCACTACGTCTAAAACGACCAGAGCAGGACACTTTTTTCGGATCAGGGCGATCGCCTCTTCGCCGTCGCCAGCGCGGATCACATCCATTCCGGCATCTTGAAGAATGCGGCAGATAATTTCTAGTTCGCTCTTTACGTCGTCTACTACTAAAACTTTAGACATGATTCCACACTTCCTTGCTGTTATTGACAGCGGACTATGTTTATTCAGAAGCTGGCGCGATCGGCGGTGAGACTATACCGCTTTGCAAACAAATTAATGTACTTCCAAATACAATATAGCCGATCGCATGGCTGAAGGTTGGTTGTCAGCGATAAAAAGCGATAAAAATTTACTTTTATCACGGCACCGCTCTGAATAAATTCCTCGGTAACTGGTAATTGATCATGGGCTTTCCTGAAACCAACAGCTATTACTATAACGATCGATGGGAATAGAAAAACAGAATTTTATAGGATATTATTTTAGCTTTATTCCGATTTATTTAGTTGTCATTGCGCGCAATGAGCGAAACAGCCTCAAACCCTGCAATTGCTTTCCTCCGGTTCGCCAAATCTACCGCACAGCGAACAATGACATCATCAATTAGCAATTGGGCATTCCCCATTACCAATTCCCAATTCGCAAAATTCAATTTTTGAGAATTACTGGCAAATAGCCGCGCTTTCTAGTAAACCACAAGCGGTAGAGGAACCGGATCGCTCAAATTTTCAATAGAGCCAAGCTCAGCATACTCTTAAGTTATTTATCGACAGTCTTTAAATCGATTTTGGCGGTATAATGGATAACTTATAAGGGATTTTAGGTAGCGTAGAATACTAAATTAAACATCATTTGCAGCCGTTGAAAAATACTGCACGGAGCGATCGCTCTGGCTGTTGCGCTCGTACCCGCCGAAAAGTTCGGGGGGACGCTCGTAGGGTTGCAGCAATGTCATGTCAAATCAGCCTTAAGCTACTTCTAAAGCTGATTCGATGCGGCGGAGCGATCGCAATCCCAAAGCTGTCAAAGCGTTGTGGTGTGACCAGACTGAGCCTGCGTGATAGCCTATGAAATTGTAGGCGGGAGATTTTTAGGATAGGGTGCCCATTCCCCACCCAACCGCCGATCGGCGATCGCCCCTGGCCACTCGGTTACAGGTGACTCCGCAGTGGCTACAAATGTTTTTTTTCTCGTTAAACAGTATGGGATCTTATTGCTAAAAGTGGCTTGCCATCTTTTCAAAAGTTTATTTTCTTAATTTTTTGACTCTTGGCTTTGACATTAAATTTTGATGTCGAACGCCTTGATGTAATGCCTCCTTGTTGGCATCATATCATTTTTTTCAGCCTACTGCCAACTAACACTTAGAGCCATGAAACTAACTTAACTTTTCTTAAAATAAGCCCCAAAAGTGAAACAACCTGGTAAAATCAGAAGAATATTGACCAAACTAATATAGCAATCGCCAAAACTGTAAGAAGGTTCTTAATTGCACAAACATAAGGTGAAGATTGCAACTTCGGTCTTGCTGCTTCCTTCAACATCTGCTATACCACAGCTAAAACGAGAAGAGGGCTCAGGCAGGAACCGGGTGTTTGCGTAAAAAAAAGCCCGGTTTATTGAGTGTTGTGTGTAAGTTTTGGATAAGTCAACCCGCCGTGCGTTTAATTTGTCCTCGCGCAGTTATCTGCTATCGAGTCCTAACTCGGTCAGTGCATTAGGGAAATGGTGCTGGCTCAATTATTTAATCAGCGCAACGGAGAGCAAATTTGAAGAATTTAGGGCGCTTTTACTACTGGTACTGATGGAAAGTTTTTTCTGTTAATAGACAGCACGAGATCGCTCGATCAGCGAGATTGTTGTATTAATGAGGCACGTCAAATTTTAGGGATGTTACCAATGGCATTTAAATAATTTTATTGTCTGTAACTTATAAGTTGGGGGCAAATTCTATTGACCGCGCGGCAGTCCAATTTTACCCAGTAGAGGAGTGTTGGGTTCACCAACACTGGGACAAGCGGGCGATCGTCATCCTTGAGCTCGATCGCGGGCCCAGCCGAAAAGACTGCTGCAAGATGCGGCCAATCGATTTGAGATTTGAGAATTGAGATTTGAGAATTGAAGAAAGCGCTCCCACTGATAAATCCGGGGGCTGCTGATGAGCATTCGGAGCTTTTTTCTCGCTTCACGGATGAATCCGGGGGTTGGTGACCAAATTGCTTGATTGTCAAATTTATCGGTGTGAGAGAGACGGCGATCGGCTATAATAAAGGGCTAGAGGAAAAGAACACTGAAAACCCGAAAATATGGTTGCCATCCAAAGAAATCTCAACATTGCCGCCCTAGAAGCAGAATACAGTCAAAAAACACCGCGAGAAATTCTCAAATTTGCCCTAGAAAATTTTGACAATATCTCAATTTCGTTCAGCGGTGCAGAAGATGTAGTGCTGATCGATATGGCCTCAAAAATTACCAAGAATTTCCGCGTTTTCACCCTAGACACCGGACGATTGCACTCAGAAACCTATCAGTTTTTGGAGAAAGTCAGAGAACATTACGGCATTAAATTAGAAGTAATGTTTCCCGATGCTGCCGAAGTACAAGCCCTAGTAGATGAAAAGGGATTGTTTAGTTTTTATCAAGACGGTCACAAAGAATGCTGCGGGGTGCGAAAAGTCAGACCGCTGCGCCGCAAACTGAATACTCTCGATGCTTGGATTACCGGTCAGCGCAAAGACCAAAGTCCCAGTACCCGCAACCATATTCCGGTTGTTGAATTGGACACTGCATTCTCAACTCCCGACCATGAATTAATTAAATTCAACCCCTTAGCAAACTGGTCTTCGGCAGAAGTTTGGGAATACATTCGCGCTTTGGAGGTGCCTTACAACAAGTTGCACGAACGCGGTTTTGTAAGCATTGGTTGCGAACCTTGTACGAGGGCGGTATTGCCGAACCAACACGAACGCGAAGGTCGCTGGTGGTGGGAAGAAGCGACCGTAAAAGAGTGCGGTTTGCACGCTGGTAACGCACAAAAATAGTAAATCACTCAAGGAGTAAGGTGCGCCTAGCGCACCAAACAAATAGTAGGGTGCGCTAGGCGCACCTTACCCAAGAATAAATGCACTTGACATAAATAGTAGCCGAAGAATTCGCAATTAAAATAAACACAAATTAAGCTGAGCTTGCCCTAAAACTTTGATAGAATGATCAACATTCAGAAAAGTTTTTAAAGTAGGTACTATATGCTCGCCTCAACTAGCGAATTACTGAACACGGCCTGGAGAAAGGGTTATGCGATCGGCGCTTTTAACGTCTACAACCTCGAAGGAGTAAAAGCCGTCATCAATGCCGCCGAAGGGCTGCACAGTCCTGCTATACTGCAACTTCACCCCAGCGCCCTGCAATACGGAAAATCGCCTTTAGTCGCGCTGTGCATGGAAGCAGCCCGGAAATCTTTAGTGCCGATCGCAGTACACTTAGATCACAGCACCTCAGAAACAGACATTCACCTCGGCCTAGCCGCCGGCATTAAATCAATTATGGCAGACGGTTCTCCTTTGCCCTACGAACAAAACTTAATATTTACCCGGGAAATGGCTAAATTATCCCACGCTAACGGTGCGGCAGTTGAAGCAGAAATCGGCAGAATTAGTGGCAGGGAAGACGGTTTGACAATGGATGAAAAAGCTGCAAAAATGACCGATCCAGTGGCAGCAGCAGAGTTTATCAAAGAAACTAAGGTGGATTTTTTAGCGGTAACAATTGGCAACGTTCACGGGAAATATCTCAGCGAACCGAAACTCGATTTTCCGCGTCTGGCAAAAATCCGCGCTTCTGTTTCAGTGCCGTTAGTGCTGCACGGTGCTAGCGGTTTGCCGGAATCAATGATTCATCAATGTATTCAATTCGGAGTATCTAAATTTAATGTAAATACGGAAGTTCGCCAAGCTTATATGGACGTGTTAAAAAGTAGCATTTCTGAAGCACATCCGGATTTGTTGGAAATAATGGAAAAAGCTATCGATGCCATGCGATTGGTGATTTCTGATAAACTGCAACTTTTCGGTTCGGTCGGTAAAGCTTATTTGCATCAATATCTCTACGCGAACCAATTGACCGCCAATAGTACCCGGAAGAAACAAGCGGCTATCAATCAAGTTTTGATCAAATCTTAAAGGCTGTTTGTCGTGAGGGTTCCTGTCTTATTTTGATGTAACAAAATACAAAATTCCTGAAGACAAACTGATTTGTCTTCAGGAATTTTGTATTCGGTACAGGGGGAATATTGAAAAATTACTGCATTTATGCTAACATCCTTTAAAGACGGCTAGGACAATCGATAAAGCTATCTAAAAGTCTTATTTATGTGATTCCTTCCTCTGTGCCGCCTGCGGTTCATTTCCCCCTTAATTCCCCCTACTCCTAAATAATTTATTAAGCGCCAGCAACTGACCCGAATTTCTGCACTATGATCGACATTCCTCAACTGATTGCTCAAGAACTTTCCATCAATCTCTCCCAAGTCAATAATGCTCTGGAACTTTTCGCAGAGGGAGCAACTATTCCGTTTATTGCCCGCTACCGCAAAGAACGCACGGATTTGCTGAATGAAATTCAGTTGCGGGACATCTCCGATCGCTTCACCTATCTGACGGAAATTGAAGACCGCAAAAAGTCGATTTTAGAGACGATTAGCTCTCAGGGCAAACTCACTGAAGAACTGCAAGCTAAAATCGAATCTTGTTTGCAAAAAAACGAACTCGAAGACCTTTATCTGCCTTACAAACCGAAGCGGCGGACGCGAGCGACAATTGCTAGGGAAAAAGGTTTGGAACCGCTGGCAAATTTTATAAAAGGTCTGAACTTACCGACGGCTAAACCAGCAGATTTAGAGGCGGAAGCAGCTAAATACATTTCGGAAGAAAAGGGAGTGAAAACAGCAGAAGAAGCTCTCAAAGGTGCTGCGGATATTTTGGCGGAAGCGGTTTCGGAAAAAGCAGAATTGCGGGCTTACTTGCGAGAGTTTTTGATGAAAACAGGAGTTTTTGTCTCGAAAATTAAAGAGGATTTCCCGGAAGGAAGCACTAAATTTGAAATGTACCGCAATTATCAAGTTGCAGCGAGAAGCGTTCAGTCGCACAATATGTTAGCGCTTTTTCGGGGGGAAACGGAAGGAGTCTTAGATTTGGAACTGGCGTTTGATGAATCCGCAGTGATGGCTTATTTGGAAGCTCAGGAAATTAGAACTAGGATACCGGAAGTTAAAGAGTTTTATCGATCGACTTTGAAGGATGCCTTCAACCGACTGATGAAGACTTCGTTAATTACAGAAGTGCGATCGCACAACAAAGCCGTCGCTGATATCGAGTCGATCGCCACTTTTGAAACCAACCTCCGCGAGTTGCTGCTGTCGGCGCCGGCGGGAATGAAACCGACACTGGCGATCGATCCGGGATTTCGCACGGGGTGTAAAGTTTCCGCCCTCGATGAAACCGGGCAATTTTTAGAATATCAAGCAATTTTTCCCCACCAAGCAGCGGCTCAGCGACAGCAAGCTGGTAAAATTGTCAAGCATTTAATTGAAAAATATAAAATTGAATTAATCGCGATCGGCAACGGTACAGCTTCCCGGGAAACAGACGAATTTGTTTCGGAAGTTTTGGCAGAAATGGACAGGAAACCGATTAAAGTCATGGTGAATGAATCCGGTGCATCGATTTATTCAGCAAGCGAAGTGGCGATCGCCGAATTTCCTGACCTCGATATCACCGTCCGCGGCGCAGTCAGCATCGGACGGCGCTTGCAAGACCCCCTCGCCGAGCTCGTGAAAATCGACCCGAAATCAATAGGAGTCGGTCAATACCAGCACGACGTTGACCAAAAACTGCTCAAAAAGAAACTCGACGAAACAGTCGAAAGCTGCGTTAATTATGTCGGAGTTGACTTAAACACAGCCTCCAAAGAACTGCTGACATTTGTGTCAGGAATGACGGCAACAGTTGCCAAAAATATCGTCAATTACCGCAACGAAAACGGCGCATTTAAAAATCGCCGCCAACTCCTAAAAGTTCCCAAACTCGGGCCAAAAGCTTTTGAACAAGCAGCCGGGTTTCTCCGCATTCGCGGCGGCGAAAACCCCCTGGACAATACAGCAGTTCATCCAGAAAGTTATCCTGTAGTGCAGGCGATCGCCAAGGATTTAGACTTGCCGCTGACAGGAATAACACAAATATCGGAAAAAATCAAGACTGTAAACATCAAGAAATATGTCACCGAAAAAGTCGGAGAACCAACACTCCGAGACATTATTTCCGAACTAGAAAAACCGGGAAGAGACCCGCGAGCCGAGTTTAAATATGCCACTTTCCAAGCAGGAATCAAAGAAATCTCCGACTTACAAGTTGGGATGGAATTAGAAGGCATAATCACGAATGTAGCTAACTTTGGAGCCTTTGTGGATGTGGGGGTGCACCAAGATGGTTTGGTTCACGTTTCTCAATTAGCCGATCGATTCGTAGATGACCCCAAACAGATTGTTAAAGTCGGACAAGTTGTCAAAGTGCGGGTTTTGGAGGTGAATGAGAAGTTAAAGCGGGTTAGTTTGACAATGAAGCTGCAAGAAAAACCGCAACCGCACAATGGCAATAGCGCGAGGCTTCCGGCCCCGCGCCGACGTTAAAACTAGGGCTGAAAGCTGAAAAAGGGCGATGGCGTCCCGCCCCGCAAGCTACGGCTATAATACAATACGGTTCAGATAAAAATAATCTGATTTCCTTTCACAAGTCTGGAACTCTCATAAATGCGTGAAATGAAATTCGTCTGAAAGCGCTAACCCAAGCGTATTGCTCTATAGATGCTCTACAACAGAACAGTATCAAGAGCGTTCTCACCACCAGTGAGCGCAATGATTTGAGCAGTATTGATGTAGGCAACATTGGTTTGGGCAACAGTCGCTAACCCCGTAATCGAGAGGGGACTTCCTGCCAGAATAGTGGGACTGCGATCAAACCAATTATCAACTGAATGCCACCAAAGATCGCAAGAGAAGGTGCAAATCCAAAGCGCAGTAGCTCTCCAAATATGACACTGCCTACACCAAATCCAGTAAAGAGAGTAAATACCTTCAGTCCCATCGTTTGCCCCAAATTGTTGTCATCTCCGAGATCGGTCACAATTCCGACAAACAACGGTTGAGTCAGGTCATACCCTAAAGACAAAAAAAGAACTGCGATCGTCGTTCCGATTGGCGGAATCTCAAAAATCATTCCAATCCCAGCCAGAGCAGCCATGACCAACCCTGCGGGAACGAGCCAACGCCGTCCCCACCGATCGACGGCTTGACCAATGAAAGAACTCAGCAATAAACCGGGAATGCCGTACCCAAGAATGTTTAAACCAATGCTCAAGGCATCCATGTTGTACCGTTCCGATAAATACAACCCTAGCCATGTATATACCCCTGAGTGGTAGATACCATTCCACAGAACATAAGTATATGTACGCTTTCCCCGAAAGGTGGCTAATATCTGGCTGTATCCCCTAAAGATTTGGCGAATAGGCGGTAATTGGGTGACTTTTGGTGTATCAAATAAAGAGCCGTAAGGATAAAGCCGCCAAAGCACAACAGCAGCAAGCACAGCAGTACCTATAAAGAGCGATCGCCAACCTACAAATGGCTCAAGAATCGCTCCCCCCGCAGAGCCTGCTGCCATTCCCCCTTCCATTGCTGCAAACACCAATCCTAGCTTGGCACCTCGCTGATCGAACGGGAATAAATCGCCAATTAAGGCGAAGGTAAGGGGAATCACACCACTTGCTCCAATCCCGGTTAATAGCCGCCAGGTTGCCATCTGCGAAGCATTTTGAGCAGTGGCAGTTAAAGCCGTGAAAATGACAAAAAGAGCAAGCGAGATGCGAATAATAGACCATCGACCAAAGCGATCGGACAGGAGGCCGAAGAACAATGCCATCAGTGCATAGGACAGCATATAGGCTGGAACGATAAAGCCAATTTCCTGAACGGGAACATTAAAAACTTCAGCCAAACGTGGAATCAGGGGAGCAATCATGTACCCCTGTAGAAAAATTAGCCCCGCAGCGATCGAAAGCCAGGAAAACAGGTCTTTATGCTGCTTTAGGCGAATCGCGGTATCGGCTGGTTCGGTATGGGGGTGATTAAAAGATTCTTTGAGTTTCGACATGGATTTGGGAGATTTCAACTCATATCACATTTCACGGACGACTAAAATCTGAGAACTTAGCTGGAGTGCCAACGCCAACAACCAAAGCCCATAGCTTGGTAAAAGCTTGGAGTACCTTCTCAACTCTGGAGCTTACAAATTTTGTAGGTAAGGTGTGGAATCTAGCCCTTAATGTCAGGATAACTTGATAAATGTCATGGTTTATACAAAAAATGTATATTTAGATACAGAATTTCTTATAAGACTTATTAGTTCAGGCTATCAACAAAGCTAGGATTTACGCATTGACAGAAATCTTTTAATCCCACAAAGTTGTTTGTTTGATGGCTCTGCGATCGCATTCAATTTCCCCATGAATCGAATGTGTGGCGAGAAAACCTACACATTAAACAATAGGGTTCAGATAAGAATAATCTGATTTCCTTTCACAAGTCTGGAACTCTCATAAATGCGTGAAATGAAATACGTCTGAAAGCGCTAACCCAAGCGTATTGGGCTAGGATTGTGTAATCCTCACCAACCTCAAAATTATATGGTTGCAAGTAAAAGCGACACCTACGTCTCTCCTGAAGATTATTTAGCAGCCGAGAAAGTCAGTCCGATCAAACACGAGTACAGACAAGGTGAAATCTATGCATTGGCAGGGGCAAGCAAAGCTCATGTCATCATTAGTCTCAATGCAGCAACTTTGCTGAGAAATCATCTTCGGGGAAGTGGCTGCATACCTTACATGGCAGACATGAAAGTTATGCTCGATACATCCAATTTCTATTATTATCCCGATGTAGCGGTGAGTTGCGATGAACGAGACAGAAATACTGCTGAAGATTTCATTCGCTACCCGCGCTTAATTGTGGAAGTTTTATCGCCGACAACAGCGGCTTTTGACAGAGGCGATAAATTTGCTGATTACCGCACTTCTGAAAGTTTGCAAGAGTATGTATTAATCAATCAAGAAAGAGTTAGTGTAGAGTGTTTTCGCCGGAATGCAGAGGGTTTGTGGGTGCTTTATCCTTACAGTCAAGGACAAGAAGTTCAGTTGAAGAGCGTTAATTTTAGCTGTGCGATCGAGACATTCTATGAAGATGCGATCGAGATTTGTTGATTTTAATTACTCCAGAATTACTGGAATAATCCGGAATTAGATATTGATATGATTGAACCGCGAAGACGCTAAGGACGCGAAGGAAGAGAAAAGAAGAACAAGCTGGTAATTTCTATTTTTTCTTGCTAGCTTTCCAAGTGCCGCCGTAGAAGTAAAAAGGATTGTTTTTATATCGTTTCCGGTTGGATGGGAATGATAAAGTCAAGGTCAATAATTCCACCTTCCCCCACGGATCACTCCCCACTCCCCATCATTCCGGTGTAACCGGAATTGATATTATAGCAACCGCTTTCGTCGGTTAAGACGTAGACTAGAAATAGTCCCGCTTCAGGCGATCGCACGACTTATGCCCAAACCCTACAGCTACGACCTACGTCATGCCGCTCTTGGCGCCATCAAGCTGGATGGCTTAAAAATTAGTTCAGTCATAGCATTGCTCAAAATAGGTTCAGGTACAAAGAAAATCACGAGGCTCAGAGTATGTTGGGATGGAAAAGTATTCTCAAAGCCGGTGATGGGTTAGCAGCAGCACGCCAGGATATTCTGTAAGCGCGATCGCGCTTAACTTAGTGCCGTTCAATCATGGATTTATGGGTTTATGGCAACTTTTATCACACCATCTCGTTGATTGCCGAATAATTCATACGCTTCTTTTATTTGATCTAGCTTAAACCTGTGTGTGATCATAGGTCTCAGGTCGGCACGAGCCGACTGTATGACATTTATCAGCCGCCGCATACGTTCTTTTCCACCGGGGCAGAGGGTGGTAACAATTTTCTTATCTCCAATACCGGCGGCAAAGGCATCTACAGGAATGGAAAGTTTTCCAGAATAGACTCCTAGACTCGATACAATTCCGCCTGGTTTAACCACACGCAAACAGGCTTCAAAGGTTTCCTGAATACCGAGTGCTTCAATCGCTACATCTACACCACGACCATCAGTCAAATCCAGGATCGCTTCGACTGGATTGCACTCTTTATAGTTTAAAACAATGTCGGAGCCAAGCATTTGGGACATTTCCAGGCGTGCTGGATTGCTGCTCACGGCAATGATTTTGGAAGCACCTCTGAGTCTGGCACCGACAGTTGCGCTCATACCAATTGGTCCTTGGGCAAATATGGCGACTGTATCACCAATCTTGATATTTCCGCTTTCGGCACCACTAAAACCCGTACTCATAACATCGGGACACATGAGCACCTGTTCGTCGGTTAATTCGTCAGGTATGGGAGTCAAATTTGCCATTGCGTTCGGCACTAGCATGTATTCCGCCTGAGAACCATCAATGGTATTGCCGAAGCGCCAACCACCCATTGGCTTCCCGCCGCACTGCGCTTGGTAGCCGTCAAGACAGAAATTGCACTGACCACAAGGAGTTATAGCACCAACAAGAATACGCTGTCCTATTTCATAGCCGTGAACTCCTGAGCCGAGTTCTGCAATGACGCCAATTGGTTCATGTCCTAGTGTCCGTCCAGGCTGGACGGGTACTTCACCTTTGAGTATATGAACATCTGTGCCACAGATTGTCGTCGTGGTGATTTTCATCAGGGCATCAGTAGGCCCAATCTCAGGAATTGGTTTTTCTTGAATCTCGATTCGCCCTTTTTCTACAAAAACAGCGGCTTTCATCTTTCTCATAAATTCCTTACACAATTTTTAATAAGATGATACTATGGAACACCAATAAAACGCTTTTTTTTCTGCGTGTCTCCTTGCTCCCCTATTTGTGACTGCCATTCGGCTTATATCCCTCTTTTGTCACTTTGGGGTGAAACCTTGAATCTTCATGGGCTGTATCCTCGAAAAATCGCCAATTTATCAGAGAGTGATGAAAGAGCGCTACGTCCTAACCGCCGGGGCGGTTGCTATACTTACCGATTCCCAACATTTAAGACACAAAAAAAACCACTGCCCCGACTCGTCATACCGGGCACGGTAGAGAGTCGGGGCAGATTGGGAACAGCGATCGCAATATTTGATTCTGATTGCCCTGGCCATTGTTACTCAGTTTCAAACAATAACGGACTCTTGAGGGCGGGCAAAAATCATGCGGCCGGCGCTAGTTTGCAGGGCGCTGGTGACTACGACTCGGGCTTCGCCGCCGACATAGCTGCTTCCTGCTTCTACGACAACCATTGTGCCGTCATCCAAGTAACCGATTCCCTGAGAGGGTTCTTTGCCTTCTTTGCGGATTTTTAGTTCGATCGTATCTCCCGGCAAATAAGTCGGACGCACCGCATGAGTCAAATCGTTGATATTCAAAACCGGCAGTTTTTGGACGGTAGCTACTTTTGATAAGTTGTAATCGTTGGTGAGCAAAATGCCGTCGATATCCAAAGCGAAGCGGACTAATTTCGCATCGACTGTGGCAATATCTTCGTAGTCAGCCGAGTGAATTTGAATCCGTTCTGGATATGTTTCTTTGATGCGGTTGAGAATATCTAAGCCGCGCCGCCCGCGCACTCGCTTTTGATCGTTCGCAGAATCAGCTATTAGTTGCAGTTCTTGGAGCACGAATTGCGGCACGATAATTTGACCTTCGAGGAAACCTGTTTCTAGCAAGTTTTCAATTCGGCCGTCAATAATGCAGCTAGTATCGACAACTTTGGCAGTTGCTGGTTTGAAAGTACCTTCCGCTACCAACACCGTGTCTAAGCTTTTGGGGTTGATCAGCCGCAAGAAAGCGCGGCCGTGAGTGTCGGTCAAACTGACGCCGGTGAAGCCGAACATGACGCTACCCAAGACTGCGACTAGAGGTTTGATGAAGCCGAACTCGCGGGGAATTGGCAGGAGGAACAGCGGAGCCAACATTAAGTTCGCTACTAGCAGTCCGATGATTAAGCCGATCGCCCGCGTCAGCAGCATCTCTACCGGCATATCGCGGACTTGTTTTTCCAAGCGTCGGTAGGTTGTTTGAGCCACTAATCCCATCACGAAGCCGATTAATGCTCCAAACGAGCCTAGTACAGAACTTAAACCTTGTATATTTGTAACTTGCTCCAGCAGCTCGGTCGGCAGGAGTTCGACTCCGTAATAGCCGATGCCTCCGCCTGCGATTATGAATGAGATTATTATGATTGCGTCTAGCATTAGTTCTAGGTTAATGAATTTATTCACATTATATCTTTGCAGTGCTGATACTTGTTTTCATGCTTTGGCCGGATCTCGCTATATTTACTCAGGGATTTTCATAAACTTATATTTCGCGGTTGTACCCTTTGGGGGATGTGCCAGGGAGTCGCTCGGAATTTACCACGCCCCGCCGAAAGCAGGCACGAGGTGCGAATAGACCGCCCTGCGTGCTGTCCGGGAATTGTAGCCGATCTAAACTGGTACGAGGTTACATTAAAACAGCCGATCGTTCGCAGCGCTTTTTTGCTAAGAAAATGTCATAATATACATAATTATTCATGATGGTTTAATTAAAACTTTAGATTTGAACTTGCGCTTTCCGCTTGAGATGTAATGAACCCTCCCACAGATTATTTAACATTTGAATTAAAAAAAAGTGTGCAAGCGGCAAATTTCGGCATTCCGAGTTCGGCTTACCTGCACGTACCTTTTTGTCGCCGCCGGTGTTACTACTGCGATTTTCCGGTTTTTGTGGTGGGCGATCGCAAAAATGGCGATAATTCCGGCACAATTGTGCAATACGTTGCTGTACTGTGTCAAGAAATTCAAGAAACTAAAAATTTAGGCGCATCTCTGAAAACAGTTTTTTTTGGTGGTGGCACGCCTTCGCTGCTTTCTGTCAGTCAGTTGAGCAATATTTTAGAGACTCTCGACGGCAAATTTGGGATTGCTGCTGAGGCGGAAATTTCTATAGAAATAGACCCGGGTACGTTTACTTTAGAACAGTTGCGGGGATATGCAGCGGCGGGAGTAAATCGAGTTAGTTTGGGAGTGCAGGCTTTTCAGGATGAATTGCTCCAAGCTTGCGGGCGATCGCACTCGGTAGCCGAAATTTTTGAAGCAGTAGAAATAGTGCGATCGGCTGGTATTGTCAATTTCAGTTTAGACCTGATTTCGGGATTGCCGCACCAAACTTTAGAACAGTGGGAAGCTTCCCTGAAATCGGCGGTGGAAATTTCCCCGACTCACCTGTCGAGTTACGACTTAATTGTTGAGCAGGGAACTGCTTTCGGGCGCTACTTTGAAGCAGGCGCGCAGCCGCTACCAGCAGATGAAACTGCTGCTCAAATGTACCGTTTAGCGCGGGAAATTCTGACCGGTGCTGGCTACGAACATTACGAAATTTCTAATTACGCTCGCGATGGCTATCAGTGCCGCCACAACCGCGTTTATTGGGAAAATCGCCCTTATTACGGCTTGGGAATGGGGGCGGCGAGTTACGTGGAAGGCCAGAGGTTGACCAGACCTCGCAAAACTCAAGAATATTATCAGTGGGTGCGATCGATGTCTCGCCTCAATTCCGCTGCTACCCCAAAGCTGGCAGGCGAAACCCAGCCAGATATTGAACCAGCTATTGAGCAAAATTTTCAAGTCTCAGAAAATGACGTTTTGTTAGAAACGCTGATGCTAGGTTTACGTTTAGCAGAAGGAGTTAGCCTGTCGGCGCTGACTCAGAAGTTTACTCAGCAAACGGTTGATAAAATTTGGCGTTGTTTGCAGCCCTACTGGCGGCAAGGATGGGTGGAAATTGGGAGATCGGATGGATCGATCGCAACTTTAGGCGAGGGCGCGAAACTGCCACTTTCAGGATATTTGAGGTTGAGCGATCCTGAAGGTTTTTTGTTTTCTAATACAATTTTAGCCGATTTGTTCAGCAAGTTAGGCGAGGATAATTAGCTCTGTCTGAGGAAGTACATCCCCAGGGAAGCCGATCGGCAGTAAAGCCAGGCCCACAAATTCGACAGGAAGGAAATGAAATTGCTCCCTCGCTTTATACTGTCAAAAATAACCTATTTTTTGTCGATCCCTCAACAAAACTTAAAGGCGAACTAAGCCTTGAGATAGACGCAACCACTGAAATCCTGTTGTCATACTTAAGAGACAACATTTAAAAAATACCTTAATGGAAACTCTGACTCTAGAACGCGACAACATCAACAGCAATCCCAATCTGGTAATTAGCGAGCGCGGCTGCAAGCCGACTTCTAAGTGTAATTTTTGCGGTCACTACCAACTGCAAACAGGTTCAGTGGGTCACTGTCAATTGTTGAACGCACCTGTTCGGGGTGGATGGAAATCTTGCGCTTTCGCAATGCCGGCTTTTGCACCTTCTTGGGAACAGGTGGAATGCGCCAAAGTTTCGCTTGGGGCATTTATTAATTAACTTAAAAAATGCTTAAAAAATTTTGTTTTAACTGGTGATATGGTATATTAAATTGAGACCATTCGCCGATGGATCGCACAATTTCACAAACAAGTTAAAAAAATGAATTTGACCCTGAATGAGGTAATTTCTGAAGATCATGCGCGCATTTTGTGTTGGTATCTTAATAATACTAGCAAAGTGCAAATCGCTCGGATTACAAATATTCCTAATTGGTATTTTGAGCGGACGGTTTTTCCGGGGGAACGTTTTTTGTTTGAAGCGCTGCCGGAAGCTCAGTTAGAAGTTTGTAGGAGTGCGGAGACGGGTGCGATTGTGTGCGAGCGAATTTTGTGCGATCGGCTGCGAGTTGAAGAGTTAAGCACGGCTGATTAAAGATAATTCCCCAGACTTACCGACGAGGGGTAGAAACCCGGTTTTTTCAGAAACCGGGTTTCTCTGTGTGATGATAAAAACTCAGTTCGCGATCGCACTCCCAACCTCATAAACCCGGTTGATTCGTAGATTTCTCGTTACTAAGCCCAAAATTCGTAGAAACCGCGTTTCTCGCCACTCCATACTCCATGCGTAAGCCCTGAAACTGTCAGAAACGTTGATCTAAGCTAAATTATAAAAAATCAATTACTGTTTAATACTAAAACCCGATGTCCCTCACCGAACAAATCCTCTCCCAACTGCCAACAGACGCCCTCGGAGGCCTGAGAAAAGTCGATCGACTCTGGGAAAACCTCAAACAAAACACCGCACCAGCACCCCAAGCAGTCACACACAGCCAACAACCCCTCGAAACCCTCGACTTCGACATAGTTATCGGCGGCGGAACCCTAGGAATATTAATCGGTACAGCCTTAGCCGTGCGGGGTTGGCGAGTAGCCTTGCTAGAACGCGGCACCCTGCGAGGCCGCGAGCAAGAATGGAACATTTCTCGGAAAGAATTAGACGCATTCTTAGAACTAAATTTGCTCTCTGTGGAAGAGATAGAAAAGGCGATAGCCACCGAATACAACCCAGCTCGCATCAGCTTTGCCAACACCCCAGACATTTGGGTGCGCGACGTACTGAACATCGGAATAGACCCAGTTTACCTCCTAGAAACCCTAAAGCAACGATTTATAGAAGCGGGAGGAAAATTATTTGAAAATACACCATTTAAAACAGCAAAAATTCATCCAAATGGAGTCCTTGTAGAATCGGAAAAAACCGATACACAACTTGCTAATAATTTATTTAAAACCCGATTATTATTAGACGCAATGGGACATTTTTCGCCCATTGTCCGCCAAGCTAGACAAGGGAAAAAACCCGACGCCGTATGTTTAGTAGTCGGCAGTTGCGCTCAAGGATACCCCAAAAACGACACTGGCGATATATTTGCATCCTTTACCCCGATGCAAAATCAGTGCCAATATTTTTGGGAAGCATTTCCAGCCAGAGACGGCCGCACCACCTACTTATTTACCTACATAGACGCCGACACAGAAAGATTCAGTTTAGAAACATTATTTGAAGAGTATTTGCGCTTGCTTCCCCAATATCAAAACGTCGAACTCGAACAGTTAAAGTTCCAAAGAGCACTCTACGGATTCTTCCCCTGCTATCGCCAAAGTCCTCTAAAAACGCCTTGGAATCGCATACTCCCAGTGGGAGACAGCAGCGGTAGCCAATCTCCCCTCAGCTTCGGCGGTTTCGGCGCAATGGTACGCCACCTCAAACGCTTGACTTTAGGAATTGAGGAAGCTTTGACAAGCGACAGTCTCGACAAAAATTCCCTCGCACTTTTGCAACCCTACCAGCCGAATCTATCAGTTACCTGGTTGTTTCAGCGTTCGATGAGTGCTGCGATGAATCAAAAAATAGACCCCAATCAAATCAATCAACTTTTGGCTACCGTATTTCAGGTAATGGAAGAGTTGGGAGAACCGGTACTCAAACCGTTTCTTCAAGATATCGTGCTGTTTCCGGCTTTGTCCCAAACCCTGTTTAAAACAGCAATTAGCCATCCCGGATTAGTTATGAAAATTATTCCGCAGGTTGGAATAGCTAATTTGCTAGATTGGATGGTTCATTATCTAAACTTAGGAATTTATACGGGATTGCAGCCTTTGGGAAAAGCCGTAGAACCGCAGGTAAAAAAATTAGCACCGGAACACCAATACTATTTTCACCGATTAGTTGAAGCGTGGCAATATGGCGCTGGAGGCGATTATTAAGTTATTAATTGTGGCACGGGCATCTTGCCCGTGGCTAATATATGAACAGGCAAGATGCCTGTTCCACAACACAATATAATTTATTCATTAATTAATTAACTGTGGCACGGGCATCTTGCCCGTGGCGAATATATGAACAGGCAAGATGCCTGTTCCACAACACAATATAATTTATTGATTAATTGTGGCACGGGCATCTTGCCCGTGGCGAATATATGAACAGGCAAGATGCCTGTTCCACAACATAATTATATATGAACAGGCAAGATGCCTGTTCCACAACATAATTATATAAGTCATGAGTTATGAAGGAGCTATAACTGCTAAAGCTTGGGGAATCACTCGGAATTTTGCAGGCGTGTAAGTGGTGATTTCACCGTCAGTATTAATCGGACGGCGTTTGCTAGTATTAACCTCAAATTCTTGAGCGTACAAGACGCGAACGTTAGGCGAACTGGTATAATTTCCTTGCCTCATCGCCGGCAGCAAAGCAATGATTTCCCACCAATTTATTGTTTCCAAACTGTACAAATCCAGTCGCCTGTCGTCGATTGTGGCATCCTCGGCAACTGTCATGCCACCTCCGTAATAGCGGCCGTTGCCAATGGCAATTTGAATAGTTTTAACATTAAAAGATTGGTTGTTTACCTTAATTTCTGCTCGGAACGGTCGCGCTGACAAAATTGTCTGCAAAGCAGTAAAAGCATAAGCTAACACTCCCCAGCGCTGCTTCACATTTTTAGTCAGCCGCTGGGTAATTTCCACGCTTAGTCCCAAACTCGCAACATTAAAAAAATGTTGACCGTTAACCCAACCCAAGTCTATTAGCCGAACTTTACCGCTGGCAATTACTTGACAAGCTGCTGATAAATCTGTAGGAATTCCCAGAGTGCGGGCTAGGTCGTTAGCCGTTCCCATCGGCAAAATACCCAAGGGTAATTTGGTATCTATCAAACCTTCTATGGCGGCGTTGAGAGTGCCGTCGCCACCCCCAATTATTACTAATTGGACTCGATTTTGGTAGCGGCGAATAGTGTCGGAAAGTTCGCGGGCGTGGTCGGTAGATTCTATAATTAACTCAAAACCCAGTGCTTCTAATTCTACAGTGGCTTGAGATAATAGCTTTTGCCCTTTTCGGGAGTGCTGGTTTACTAAAAGTAGAGCTTTCTTCATTTGTTAATTTTTAATTAGGAATATTGCGTATTTTCAATTACAAAAAGTATAGCTTGATGCCTTAACTGCATGAAATTAATGCTTTACTTCCATTTTACCCGTTATGATGGATTGACAAAAATGTCAAAAAATAGATAATTGTAGCAAAAGATTCCTAAAAAGTCCCTCCGGCTCTGGGCTAGCAGCAAACAATCTCGCTTCTCGATCGCAACTAAATTAAAATCATGTCTAACTTTTTAGAACAAGCGCAAGTCGCTGCCGATCGCAAAAACTGGCCCTTGTTAGTCGAATGCTTGCAGCAAGTGACAGCCAAGGGCGGCAAGCCGCAGGAACAAGACATTTTAGAGCAAGCTGTCAGTTTAGCAATAGAAGCGTTAGAATGGGGTGATTTTCAAGACCGCTGGGAAATTGCTAAAGTATTGCCCAATCTGGGAAATGGCGCGATCGCACCTTTAATTGCCGTGCTCGAAGACGAAGACGCAGACACGGAACCCCGGTGGTTCGCCGCCCGCATTCTCGGAAAGTTCGATCGCCCGGAAGTGATTCATGCTTTAGTAGAATTGGTCAAAAATTCCGACGAAGAATTGAGCCAAATCGCCGCCGAAACCCTAGGGAATTTCGGCCCGACAGCCATAGAATCCCTCGCAACTCTCCTACTCCAAGAAGACTCGCGACAGTTTGCAACAGCAGCACTCGCCCAAATTCGGCGCACCGAAACCATCCCACCGCTGTTGAGCGTAGTCGGAGACTCTCAAGTTGCGGTGCGGGCGCACGCAATCGAGGCCCTGAGCAGCTTTCACGACTCCCGCATCCCGCCGGTACTGGTAGCAGCACTTAAAGATCCGGCGACAGCAGTCAGAAAAGAAGCCGTGCGAGCTCTCGGGGTGCGCGCCTATTTAGATGCAGAATTAGATTTAGTTAACTTGCTCAAACCTTTGCTTTCGGACATCCGATTAGAAGTTTGTCAGCAAGCGGCGATCGCGATCGGGCGAGTGAAAACCGATGCTGCAGCGGCTGCTTTATTTGAATTGCTGCGATCGCCCCTAACTGCGGTTGAATTGCAAATCGAAACTGTGCGCGCCCTAAGCTGGATCGAAACCGCAGCCGCTTTAGAATATTTGCAGCAAACCTTAATCGCCGACTTTCCTAACACAAACTCTCTTGTTTGTCAAGAAATTGTTACTGTTTTAGGGCGAGTGGAAAAGCCGGAATTAAAAGCCAAAGCTGCTGAAATTACGATCGATTTGCTCGAAAGCAATCATCCCGCCTTGCAGTCTGCTGGAATCAAACAATCTTTAGCTTTAGGGTTAGGGCAATTAGGAGATATGAGGGGACTGGATGCTCTGATTTCAATGTTGGGCGACGCAGACAACAGCGTCAGGCTGCACTGCACGGCAGCGCTCAAACAGCTAGGTGCTGCCGAGGCGAGGCAGCACTTAGAAAGTTTAGTGAAGCAAGAGAGTCTCGAACCAAGATTAAAACATGGAATTGCGATCGCATTGCAAGAATGGCCGCAGAATTAAGAGCGAGCGGATTTGCGGAGAACATTTAAATCTAGGGTTTGCCATAAGCACCTTACGTAGAACTTAAATATTGAATTTTGAACTCGATAACTGAACAATCAAAACTTTACCTGTGCTCAATTGGCAATCGCACTCCGAAAGTCGAGCCGAGTCCTTCCCCGGGACTTTCTGCCCAGACACTGCCGCCGTGGAGTTCCACGAGATGGCGGACGATCGCCAATCCCAGTCCCAGCCCGCCGTAATTGCGCGTAGAAGTGCTGTCAGCTTGGCGGAAGCGATCGAACACAAACGGCAAAAACTCCTTGCTAATGCCAATTCCCGTATCGCTGACAACGATCGAAACAGAGTGAACCGGAGACGGGCCAGACAAGATGGCGCCACCCGCTGCTCCCGGTTCCCCATCCTCCGACAGCCTTATTTCCACGCGACCCGACGGCGGCGTAAACTTAATAGCATTCGAGAGCAAATTACACACCACCTGCTGCAAACGAGTAGCATCGCCCCTCACCGAGCTCACCCCTTCGCCACAAAAACTCACCAATTCAATTCCCCGAGCTTCAGCATCAGGGCTCAGCGCCTTCACGGCCGTTTCTACAATCCGTGCCAAATCCACCGGGGACAGCTTCAAACACACTTTGCCGCTCACAATCCGGGAAACGTCCAGCAAATCCTCAATCATCTGAGTCTGCAACCGCGCGTTTCGCTCAATAGTCTCCAAACCCACAGCCGTTTTTTCGGCACTCATCTTGCGCTGCCGCAGCATCTGGGCCCAGCCCAAAATGGCGTTCAGAGGCGTCCGCAACTCGTGAGAAAGCGTTCCCAAAAACTGGTCTTTAATCCGGTTGGCCTCGGCTGCTTCCCGGTAAAGCCGCGCATTGTCGATCGCCACCGCCGCATCCCGCGCCAAATCCTCCAGCAAAACCAAATCGCCCTCCCCGCAGCGGCGGCCGGACTCCCCGCACAGCAGCGAAATCGCTCCCAGCGTCCGCCCGCGAGCGATCAGCGGCACGCAGATTGCCGACAGCACCTGGGATTGCAGCACGAACTGCAGCTCCCTGTCCGGCACAACCGCCTGGATCACCCAGTCCGGTATTTCTGCGTAGAGCTTCGACTCTCCAGTCCGCAACACCTTTGCTACTCCGTGCCGTCCCTGGGGGTCTAGCGGCAAGCGCCGGTCGGTTTGCCACAGCAGAGCGACTTTGCTCGGATCTGAGTTAGCAACTGCGTGCAAGCGGATCGAGCCGTCGGGTTCGAGCAAATGCACGCAGCACCAATCCCCCAGCGCCGGTACTGCTAAATCTGCCAAACCTTGCAGCGCCTCCTCGTAATCCAGGGAAGCCGACGACAGCACAGCCAAAGCTTGAGCGCGAAAATAGGCTGTTTGGGCCGCTCGCTGGCGATCGTCAATATCCGTACAAGTCCCGAACCACTTGATGATTTTCCCCTCAGCATCCCGCACGGGCAATGCCCGGCCCAGATGCCAGCGGTAAGCCCCGTCAGATGCCCGTTTAAAGCGGTATTCCACCTCGTAAGTCCTCCCCGTCTGCACGGAGGTATTCCAGCGTTCTAGGCAGTTTTCCACGTCATCTGGATGCAAAACTGGCTGCCACCCCCAGCCTTGAGTTTCCTCCAGCGTCAAGCCGGTATATTCAAACCAGCGCTGGTTGTAGTAGTCGAGCCAGCCGTCGGGTCTGGCAGTCCAAACTATTTGCGGGATGGCTTCAGCGAGGACGCGGTAAAGCAGTTCGCTGGCTTCGGCTTCGCGACGGGCAGCCTTTTCCCGCACCAAGGCTAGATTCCGCTGTTCTTCGGCCTCTTTGCGATCGCTGATGTCGCTAATCACGCCGATCCATTTGCAGGGATTGCCTTGTTTGTCAAGCACTGCTTTGCCCCGATCGATCCAGTGGAGCAAGCGGCCCCGGTGGCACTGAACGCGGTATTCCTGAAAAAATGGGGCGGCAGAACTGTCTGGCGCACTCAAATACCGATCGACCGCAGCCAAAACTCGATCGCGGTCGATCGGGTGCAAGATACTGTTCCAAGCTGCTCTTGTCCTCGGAAATCCGCCTTTTTCGTACTCCAAATGTTGGTCTACCTGACCGAACCACAGCACGATGCCGGTCTGGATATCCCATTCGTAAATCAAATCGCTGGCACTTTCGGCTGCAATCCGAAACCGCTCTTCAGACTCTCGCAGCACTTCCAGAAAATTAAAGCGTTCCGTCACGTCCAAAACCAGAGACAGCACCGATATCAACTGTCCCGACTCGCTGTAAAAAGCCGAATTGTACCACTCGCAGTGCACCAACGAACCGTACTTATTATAATTGCTGTTGCGAACTACATTGCAGCGATCGCGTGGGTTTTTTAAACTATAAATTGCCGATTTTACCTCTTCAGAATCGCCCTTAGAAATAAAGTTCCATTCGCTAAAATGCTTGCCTAAAACTTCTGTTGCCTTCCACCCAAAAATCTTCTGGGCCGCCGGCGACCATCCGCTGAGACACAAATTTTCATCCCACTCAATCACCGCTAGGGGCGTATTTTCAAAATGAGAAGTGAGTTTTTGCAGCGCGTTGCGCAGGGATGCTTCTACTTGCTTGCGCCCAGTAATATCGCTAAAAGAAATAGCAACGCCGTCGCCCAGTTTAACGGTCATAATCCGAAACCAGCCGACAATGCCTTCGCTGTTGTAATAAATCTCGGTATCGAGGGGAATTCCTGTTTCTACAACTTGTACGTAACGGTCGAACAAATTGTTATCTTTAGCGCCAGGCAGCACTTGCAGCAATCGCTTGCCTGTTAATTCTTCAGGGGTACGGTGTTGCATTTTGGCCGCTGCGGGATTGACGTATTCCCATTCAAAATCCACAATTGTGGATTCGTCGCGGATGCTGCGGAACACGTTAAATCCGTCTAGAGATAATTCCTGAAAAACGCGGAAGCGTTCTTCGCTTTCTTGCAGCTTGTCTACAGTGTCAAGCAGCAGTTCCTCGACTCGCTCGCGCTGCGTTATTTCTGCGAGCAATAGCTGGTTAATTTGCTGGAGTTCGGTTGTGGGGAATGCGAAAGAATTTTTAATGGCAGAGTCGGCTTGCGGTCGATCGACCTTTTGGGTTCCCAGCGCCGTATTTGCTGGTAAAGAGGCCGCCCCAGCCAAAGCCAACACTTGAGGAACCCAGGGTGTGAGGGAGGCTACAGCCCACAAAGAGATGATAGCGGTAACGGCGGCGATCGAACTTGACAGCCAGTAGCTGGGATGCAGCACCATCCAAACTTGCATCAAGTGAGTTGTCCCGCCGCAGAAAAACCAGGCTCCCAATAGGAGAAACCCCTTGTTCAAAGGCACCTCCCGCTGCTTCCGGGCATAGTATGTGAGAATTGCTGGAATTGAATAATAAGCCAAGGCAATTAATAAATCGCTGACCGCGTGCAGTCCCATCAACTGGGGCTGCCACTGGCAACATCCACCCTGCGGAATAAAATTGTGGTTAAATGACATAATCTTAAGAAATTGCAGCATTTCGGCTTTCCTGTGCGCTCGATCGTACTTGCACTTGTGTTGCTGACCCGCTAATTCCTAGTTTATACACAAAAAAACAGAAAATAATAGTGGCTTTAGTCCGGGGCTGAAAGTTCACTACAGGTTTTAACCTGCCTGCAATATTCGTACATTTATTGAGAGGTTTAGAGAGAGTCAGGTACTATAATGCCCAAGGAGGTAAGAAATTTAAGGCTAGTTTTAGAGTCCAAAGCATAGGGAGAAACAAAGCAATTTAGCGCAATTGATGAAGCGATTCTGACTGTGCAGTTCATTCCAACCGTTTAGCTAGAAGCTTGCAAAAATCGATAGATTTATCTTTATTTAATCGATTTTTTGATAATTTTGCCGATTCAGAAATCCCTTCTAGATTGGAGAATCGACCTGTACTTGGGCGCTCATAAATCCTACCCGAGCAAATTGATTCGTAGAGCCAAGCATCCCCGCGTCTTGCCCCGGAATCAAAACTAATCTCTACCTGTATCAAAGTCTACTAAATTCTTCTACTAAATCGGTTAATGTCACAGATTATCTTCCAGTAAAATTTCTGAAACCATATCGAATTAAACCTCCATGCGCTTAGAGCAGCTTCAAGCATTTCTTTCAGTTGCTGAAACCGGTAGCTTTCAGCAAGCGGCCCGGAAGTGCGGCGTTACCCAATCGACTATTAGCCGCCAAGTGCAGGGATTAGAAGCGGAAGTGGGTTTGTCGCTGTTTCACCGCACGGCCCACGCGAAGCTGACTGTGGGAGGGGAACGCCTGCTACCTCACGCTCGCAAAATCTGTCAGACTTGGCGAAATGCTGCTGAAGAATTGGGAGACTTGTTGTCGGGAAAGCAGCCGGAACTGTGCGTGGCTGCGATTCACTCGGTTTGCGGTGCTTATTTGCCGCCTGTGCTGCAAAAGTTTTGCCGCGACTATCCAAACGTGCAGTTGCGGGTGACTTCCCTGGGGAGCGATCGAGCTCTGAAAGTCCTCAAAGACGGTTTGGTGGACATAGCGGTGGTGATGAACAACCGCTATTTTACTCAAGCCCCGGAAATGTTGGTTGAGGTGCTCTACAATGAGCCGATCGAGGTGTTGATGGCGGCGGGTCATCCCTTGACCAAGTACGATCGAGTACCTTTGGCGGAATTGATTTGTTACCCGCAAGTGGTGTTTAAGGATGGGTACGGAATGCAGCGGATGGTGCAAGAACAATTTGGACGCATCGGTGCTAAACTTCATGCTGTTTTGGAACTCAACACTCTTGATGCTTTTCGGGGTGTGGTGCGACAGGGAGAATTGATTGCTTTGCTGCCGCATTCAGCTTTGGTGGAGGCGAAGGGCGATCGCACTTTAGCAATTCGGCCGATCGCCCAAGAGCGGTCAAATTCCAAGGTTTCGACGATCGCTCAATTGGCGGCCGATCCGGCTTGGACTCGCGAAGTGGTGTTGGTGACAACTCACGATCGAATGCAAATTCCGCCGATCGCCCATTTCTGGAACCTGGTACGCGAATCTGTGCCGCCATTTGATGTAATCCAGCTAGAAAAATCAGGGAGTTAATTCGATAATTTTGAATTGAAAGTTCGGAATTTTAAATTTAAAACGGTTCAAATATTACCAATTATATCAACTCCGCTAGCATCGGAATTGTAAAATCGAATCAACAGTCAATACTCAACTATCATTCAGTTCTTCGACTGACAGTTAACAGTCAACAGTCAACAGTCAACAGTCAACAATAATTCCGGTGCAACCGGAATTGATATTACTAACTACCACTTACTAACTACCAACTACCAATTACCAACTTCAAAAGTTATGAGTGACGCATTTAGAGAATTGCTGCGAAAAATTGGCAGCGGAGTACACACAGGAGAAAACTTAACTCGCTCCGAAGCATCAGCAGCCACGCGGATGATGCTGCTGGGAGAAGCAACACCGGCTCAAATCGGAGCTTTTATGATTTCCCACCGCATTAAACGGCCCACCGGCGAAGAATTAGCCGGAATGCTCGATGCTTATGAAGAATTGGGGCCTATGCTTGCCCCCCCAAACCGAGAAAAAGGGTTTTCCGTCTCTACCGCCGCCGTGTTTGGCGTTGCTTACGACGGGCGATCGCGCACGGCTCCAATTAGCCCTTTAACAGCCCTAATTTTAGCCGCCTCTGGCGTCCCAACCATCATGCACGGGGGCGATACCATGCCAACCAAGGAAGGCATTCCCCTGATTGAAATTTGGCGCGGTTTGGGAGTAGACTGGAGAAAACTCCGTTTAGGAAAAGTCCAGCAAGTTTTTGACAATACGGGTTTAGGTTTTGTTTACCTTCCCAAGCATTTTCCTCAAGCGGCCGCTTTAGTACCCTACCGCCGCGAAATCGGCAAACGGCCACCTTTTTCGACAATGGAGTTGATGTGGTGTCCCTATGCCGGCGACGTTAACGTCATCTCCGGCTACGTCCACCCGCCCACAGAAGGTATGTTTCAAAAAGCCTTTGAGCTGCGGGGAATCAAAAATTATACCACAGTCAAAGGATTGGAGGGAAGCTGCGATTTGCCGCGCGATCGTACTGCGATTATCGGCATTTCTAAGCCGGATGCGGAGTTCGAGCGAGTGCTTTTAGCTCACGGCGATTACGGTTTTAGCAGCACAAATCCTGGCTTTGAATCAGCATCTGAGTTATTAAAAGAAATGCAGGAAGTGTTGCTGGGAAAACCCTCGGAATTGATGCAGTCCGCTATCTGGAACGGCGGATTTTATCTGTGGCGCAGCGGAGTTTGTTCGGATATAAGCTCTGGTTTAATTGAGGCAGAAACTTTATTGAGCAGCGGTCAAGTCGTGCAAAAACTTGAGGAAGTTAGCCAAGCCGTTAGTGTTTTTGGTTAAGAATAATTAATGAGGTTTTGTGCGGTGGACACAATACATTGAGCAGGTTTTGTACACAGCACCCTAAATGGAGAAATTTTTCTTCCTTCTTGCCTCTTCCTTCTTCCTTCTTCCCTCTTGCCTCTTCCTTCTTCCTGACATCCGTTACATCCGTTACATAATCCGTTGCCGAACTTCCCTCTTCCTTCTTCCCAATGACAAATCATAAAATTGCTGTAATTGTGCTTGCAGGCGGTCAAAGTTCGCGGATGGGTAGGGATAAAGCTTTGCTGGAAATTGAGGGCAAATCCCTATTGCAGCGGGTGTGGGAAGTTGCAGCAGTTGTAGGGCCAGAAGTTTATGTTCTGACTGCTTGGCCCGATCGCTATCGATCGACCTTAACTGAAAAATCCCAATTTCTGCTAGAGTACAATCCGGGCTCCGGGCCCTTGGTTGCATTGACTCAGGGATTGACAGAAATTGCCGCCGAGTGGATTTTACTGTTAGCTTGCGATTTGCCTTTGTTAGATGCCCAGATTATTCAGAATTGGGCAAGTCAGTTAACAGACTTTCCCCCATCAACTTTAGCAGTTGTGCCTTATCAAAATTCGCGCTGGGAGCCTTTGTGCGGCTTCTACCGCCAGCAATCTCTGCCCAGTTTGCAAAGTTTTATTGAAAAAGGGGGACGTTCCTTTCAAGTGTGGTTAAATCAAATCCCCGCAATCCCTCTACCTGTAGGGGAACGAGAAGCAGTAATGTTATCGAATTGCAATACATTAGAAGAGTTTGAGCAATTAAAAGGTAAAATGAGTAACGGTTGACTGTTGACTAATGACTAATGGCTAATGACTAAGGACTACTTACTAATTACTGATGATTAACGAATATTGGTTGCTCGATCGCAAGATAACTTTCCTCAATCACGGCTCTTTTGGGGCCTGTCCGATTCCCGTACTCGAAGCGCAAACCAGTTTTCGGGAACAACTGGAAAGAGAACCTTTGCGCTTTTTAATGCGGGAATTTGAACCGTTGTTGGATAATGCGAGAAATCAGTTAGCAGCATTTATCGGTGCGGGTGAGGATGACTTGGCTTTTGTGCCGAATGCGACGACGGGAGTAAATGCAGTTTTGCGATCGCTCTGTTTTGCTCCGGGCGACGAGTTGCTAACTACAAATCAGGAATACAACGCTTGCCGCAACACACTTAATTTTGTAGCCGAGCGTACAGGGGCTAAAGTAATAGTAGCAGAAGTCCCCTTTCCAATTGAGTCATCCGAACAAATTATTGAAGCAATAATTAAGTGCGTTTCACCGCAAACAAAGTTAGCATTATTAGACCACGTTGTGAGCCAAACAGGTTTAATCTTTCCCATCAAAGAATTAGTGGGCGAGTTAGCTAACCGTGGCGTGGATGTATTGGTAGACGGAGCTCACGCGCCGGGAATGGTAGCGCTGAATTTAGATGAAATTGGCGCGGCTTACTATACGGGAAATTGCCACAAATGGCTGTGCGCGCCCAAAGGTGCGGGCTTTTTATACGTGCGGCGCGACAAGCAAGATGCCATTCGCCCAACTACGATCAGTCACGGTGCTAACTCGCCGCGCGCTGATAAATCGCGCTTTCAATTAGAATTTGACTGGATGGGAACTGTCGATCCGAGTCCTTATTTGTGTGTGCCTGTCGCTATTGATTTTATGGGTTCTTTGTTGAGTGGCGGCTGGCCGGAATTGAGGGCAAAAAATCATGCTTTAGCGTTGGCGGGGAGAAAAATATTGGCGGACAAATTAGATTTGCCGCTGCCTTGCCCGGATGAAATGGTGGGTTCGATGGCTGTTGTCCCTCTGGCAGACGGCCAGTCTGATGAGGTTGCAAAGGGAGGAATTCCACCTTTGCAAGAGGCGCTGTGGGAGATTTTTAAAATAGAAGTTCCGGTGATTCCTTGGCCGAATGCTAGTAAGCAGTTGGTGAGGATTTCGGCTCAGTTATACAATACTTTGCCACAGTATCAATATTTGGCTAAGGCGCTGGTTGAGCTGACTAGAATTTGAGGGGAAGCTTCAAAAACAACATAACACCCAACTACAAACATTTATAGGTTTGTAGTTAGGGAGTCCGTCCTCATAGTTTGGGTGAATAAAAACTATTCGGTCTTACTAAAAACGAAATAAGTGTTATAAGAATAGACACAATAAGAGGAAAAAGTCTAGCCACGAATTACGTTTAACCATCTTTAATTTTGCTACGCTTTACCTCAACTAAAAAACAAACAAAAACGCTATAAAGCTCGCTATCCCTAGAGTTCGCAAATCCGCCCAAGCCCAAGAAAGTTTGTAAATAAGCTGCGAGATTTCCCAATTTAAAACAGGGTTGTCAAACCGGATAGCGCACAACTCCCGCGCAAGAGAATATAATGTATCAAGATTGGAAGTCTCGCCTAAAAAAAACGAAATAAAAAGAGGAAAATACCATGTCCAATGCCATGATGGTAATTTACCCCTATCGCGAACAGTACACCTGGGTTTTTGACGACGAGCGAGTCGGACTTGTCCGAGAACCTTTTGTTCAGGGCGTCCCCGAAATGATTAACGCGCTCGTCGCAGACATTCCCAATGCCGCTCAAGGTTTCCGACTCTTATTTTCAGCGAATCCATTTCCCGGATATCAAGCAGAAATGCTGTGGTTGAAAGCAGAATACGGCGGTAACTGGTATCGGTGGGAATCGAAAAATCTCGAAGGCTGGCTGTGTCCGGCTTTGCTCAAATACTTTCCCGAAGCACCGCCCAAGTTTTACTGCAAAGCTGAAAAAATGCAATAATCAACAGCAAGTCAGTCACTAACCCCAGCCTGAAGGCGTGGGGCTTGAAAAGAGGAAGACTCACCACCTTCTTAATTCAGGACTAAAAAAGTGTCTAGCCAATTACTGAACTGCCTGGGAGTGGTCTCCCGCAAGACGTTAAGAATGCCTCCCTAGTTTTTAACCTCTCTGGTGGTCAGTGGCGAAGGGAAATATACACCTAGAAATAGGACTTACCGTCAATGTTTGTACCAGTTGTAGGCAGCAATAACCGTCCCCTGATGCCAACTACCCCTGCTCGGGCTAGACGTTGGATCGAATCGGGCAAAGCTACGCCGTTTTTTAAAAAAGGAGTATTTTGTGTTCGACTGAATGCAAAACCTTTAAGCCACAACTATCAACCAATTGCAGTTGGCATTGACCCAGGTAGTAAGCGTGAAGGATTTACCGTTAAATCCAGAACGCATACCTACTTAAACATCCAAACCCATGCAATTGATTGGGTAAAAGATCGCGTTGAGGTCAGACGAAATATGCGACGTGGTAGGCGGTTTCGCAATACTCCCTGCCGTCAAAACAGAACTAATCGCTCGGTCAATAAAAATCGCATCCCCCCATCGACTAAAGCGAGATGGCAGTGGAAATTAAGGATTGCCAAATGGTTGACTTTGATGTTTCCGATATCGACATTTGTTGTAGAAGACGTTAAAGCAAAAACCTGGAAGGGAGCTAAGAAATGGAATACAAGTTTTAGTCCTCTGGAGGTAGGTAAACGATGGTTCTACTCGGAAATTGAGAAAATTGCTCACCTGGAAATTAGGCATGGCTTTGACACCTGTAAAATGCGTCAAGATTTAGGACTCGTCAAGTCTAAACAAAAGCTGTCAAACTTGTTTGAGGCTCATTGCGTTGACTCTTGGGTATTAGCTAATTGGTATATCGGAGGACATATCCAGCCCGATAACACCAAGGTAATAGAAGTAATCCCTTTGGAGTTTCATCGCAGACAGCTCCATCGTTTGCAGCATTCCACTGGTCATGTCCGCTCTCGCTACGGCGGAACTTTAAGTGCAGAATTTAAGCGCGGTTCAATCGTTAAACACCCTAAATATGGGTTCTGTTATGTTGGGGGTTGGCAAGAGTCGCCAACAAAGAAAGACCCACATCGAAAAACAATTAGTTTGCACGATCTAAAAACAAGCAAGCGATTGTGCCAAAATGCAGCGCCTACAGATTGTAAGTTTTTGTCTTACAATTCGTGGCGCTCCGCAAATTAATCTGTAAAGCCGTGCTAGAAGCACGGGGTTTCAAACCCAGAAATTTCGATGAAAAACTGGTCAATCTTTAAAAGCAACTTTGTTAAACCAGTCGATCGAGAATCTAGAAAAAAGCCTAAATTCTTTCTGTATATAGTGGGGCTATTTTTCTTAGTTTTCACAGCCGCCATTTCCGCCACAATGGGGGCAATTACTGCCCTTTTAGCTCCCGTGGAACCGCCAGGTATCAGTAGAGTCTTAGAGGCTACTGGCTTTAACTCTCCCTCATCCAGCCGCTCTGGATACCGCCTATCGCGGCCAGTTAATATCTTGATATTGGGAATTGACCGCGTGCCGGAAGCTGCAGCCAATGGCCCTAAGATTTTTGAGGGTCGCAGCGATACAATACTCTTATTGCACCTCGATCCTAGAGATAAATCTATTAGTTTGCTTTCAGTTCCGCGAGATACTCAAGTCGAAGTTCCCGGAATTGCCTTCAGCAAAATTAGCGAAGCCAATGCCAGGGGTGGAGCAGCTTTGGCGACGCGATTGGTTAGCAGTATGCTGAACAATACGACAATTGAACGATACGTGCGAGTCAGCAGCAGTGCGTTTCGGGAATTAGTCGATTTGTTGGGCGGAATTGAGGTATTTGTACCTCGCGCGATGTCCTATACAGATACCGCCCAAAAGTTAAAAATAAACTTAGCCAAGGGATGGCAAACTCTCAACGGAGAACAAGCAGAACAATTTGCTCGATTTCGCAACGACGGTTTAGGAGATATCGGCCGCATTCAGCGGCAGCAATCTTTAATTCAAGCTATTCGGAACCGCCTCGCAAGTCCATCAGTATTGGTGCGCTTGCCACAAATTATTCGATTGATGCAAAAATATGTGGATACAAACCTAAATTATGAGGAAATATTGACGCTGGCAAATTTTGGTTTGCAATTGGATCGAGAGAATTTTAAAATGGTAATGTTACCTGGACGTTCTAGTTCAGAACAAGGGGATTTGAAGAGTTATTGGATTTTAGATGCGGTCGGGATAGATCGCATTATGACACAATATTTAAACCCGGGCGTGCCGGATTTTGCACAAGGACGACCTCCCAATCCCAGCGCGTCCGTTTTGCCCAGAAACCTCAAAATAGCTGTCCAAAACGCTTCTAGCAAACCGACAACCGCAAACACCGTTGCTGAATTTCTCAGAAAACAGGGCTTTTTTAATGTATCTGTTGTAGTGCAGGATTCGCCGGAGAAGCAGCGTCAAAGTCAAATTATTGTTCAGCAAGGCGATTTAGAGGCAGCGAATCTACTGCAAAAAGCGTTAGGCGGCGGTAAAATTGAAGCATCTTCTACCGGTGAAATTAATTCTGACTTGACACTTCGCGTCGGCGAAGATTGGGTAAAGCGATTTTAATTAGTCATGAGTCATGAGTCATTAGTCATTAGTCAGCAGTTAACAGTCAACAGTCAACAGTCAACAGTCAACAGTCAACTATGCCCAATTCCCCATTCCCATCATCATGAAAAGTGTGTTCCGAATTTTCCTGAGCCTGGTTTTAAGTTTAGTGTTGGCTTTTGGGTGGGTGCTGCTGAGTGCTACTCCGGCATTTGCCCTGCCGAAAACAAATATTAACTACACAAATATTAATTTGTCCGATCGCGATTTTTCCAACTCGGATTTAGCGGGGGGAACATTTGTCGCTGCCGAAATGCGGGGAACAAATTTTCAAGGTGCTGATTTAACTAATGCGATTTTGACTAAGGGAGTTTTGCTGAATGCCAACTTGTCTGGTGCCAACCTCTCCGGTGCTTTGGTAGATAGAGTTACATTCGACGGCGCTAATTTGACGAATGCTAATTTTTCCGAGGCAATTATGACTCGAACTCGGTTTTATGATGCGGCAATTTCCGGCGCTGATTTTACTGACGCGATTATCGACGCTTATCAAGTGACTCTCCTGTGCGAGAAAGCAGATGGTGTCAATCCCGTGACGGCAGTTTCTACCAGAGAAAGTTTGGGATGTCCGTAGAAATTCACAATTTAAAAACTTCCTGAGTAATTGTTTAATTAGATGCGCCTGTAGGGATGTGAAATACGCAAATTAAAGCCCCTCTCCTTGAAGGCGAGGGGTTTCAGGAAATTTCCAAGTATCGGCTCTATCGAGCGCTACAAATGCCTGTGCTGGTAGTACCAACTACCAACTCGGAATCCAACTGCAAATCTAAATCGGTGTCGGGATTAACAGCATACAAATCGACTTTATCTCGACCCAAAAACACCCCGATCAAAGTCCCGATTCCCGCACCGCCGAGCACCTCTTCAGTCGCGATCGCCCGATCGCCCGTAACACCTGCAATCGCCGCCGCTGCTGCTGCACCCAACGCCGTATTCTTAACCAGATTACCAACATTAACGCCCTTGGTAACAGTTTCTTTCCTAGTAATCAGTTGCGAAGTGGCCGCCAGAGGCACTCTGCTGCCGTTGATTATACTTAATTCTTGAGCCACAAACTGAACGCCCGAAGCAGTCGATCGCAATTCCCCGTTCACTTTGGAGCCTTCGGGTATCAGCACTTGGCCATTATTGCCCGTGATATCCGAAGCAACAGTCAGCGTAATCGGAGATTTGTCATTGGGGCCGAGCAAAATCTTGCCTTTTGTGTACTCGACTGGAATAGTCGCCCCGCTGGGAATTTTCACAGCAACAGACTCGCTAACATCAATCTTAGCAATGTAAGGAGAATTAATGGCTCTTGCTTGATTGGTACTCACTAATGTTTGATAGATAAAAGCAGCTACTTCCGCTCGCGTTGCTGACTTGTTGGGTTTGAGAGATTTAGGATTGGGATAGCTGACAACTAACTGTTTTTCAGTAGCAGCAGCAACGCTTTGGACAGCATAACTTTGAATTTCACCCGCATCGCTATAGTAGCTGAGAACATCTTGAAAATTGCAGGTAGGCTCATAGCCCATTCCGTTATTTAAAGCGACTACAACTTGAACGCGAGGAATCTGCTGTGTCGGTCTGAAAACATTGCCGGGATAGCCAGACATCCATCCCATTTCGTAAGCTTCTGCGATCGCCCCGCTTGCCCAAAAATTCGACGGAACATCGGCAAACCTCACAGCAGCGCGGGTTTTTGCCTTTTTCACATAACGCACCATTGCCGCGAATTCAGCCCGCGTTACCGGTGCATCCGGGCGAAAACTACCATCGGGAAATCCTTTGATAATGCCTCTTTCTGACAAATCTTGAATAAAGTCTTTTGCCCAGTAGTTATTATTAACATCCGAAAAAGCTGTTTGAGCAAAAGAAGGGGCAGGAGCTAGCATCGGCGCTGCGGTTCCGGCAACGGTTCCCAAGGTTAATAAAACAGATGTGCCGGATTTGATGCGATTTAATACAGACATTTTTTGATTCTCCAATTTACACAATTTTTTTATTGAGGAGAAGTAAGCTTTTGATAGGCTGATTGATTCTGCCCGAACTGGCTTTTTCCCTCACTTATGTAATCATTATTGAATGCTCTTATTTTTAGTGCGGGGAAGATACGGTCGTTTAAAATAAATATTTTTATTCTTAGTGTGGGATTTTAAAATGCTTAAATTCCTTAAATTCCTTAAATTCCTTATCTCCTTTATCTGCGTTCTCTCTGTGATTAACAGGATTTACGGACAAAGCCGTTTGATATTAGTTAACTATATTAACTAAAAGTGAATATAATTGACTCGATCGAGAAATACCTGTTTGTTGCTTATGAGTAGCCTGACGTTTGCCTCTGCCCATCAGCTAGCGCGAATGATTCGCGATCGCGAAGTCTCTGCCGTCGAAGTTCTCGACGCTTACCTTACTCAAATCGCAAAGCACAACTCGAAACTAAACGCCATTTGTACGCTGGATGAAGAGAATGCTCGTACTAGAGCAAAACTTGCCGATGAAGCCCTAGCCAGAGGAGAAAACTGGGGTGCTTTACATGGGGTTCCCATCACGATTAAAGACATTTTTGAAACAGCCGGACTCCGCACCACAGCAGGCTATATTCCCCTCAAAGATTATGTCCCTCAACAGGATGCAACTGCTGTTGCGAGATTGCGGGCAGCAGGTGCTGTCATCGTGGGAAAAACCAACATGGCGGAACTAGCTGCCGATTATCAAAGCACAAATTCTCTGTTTCCACGGGTGAATAATCCTTGGCATCTAGACTACACACCTGGGGGCAGTTCCGGGGGCAGTGCCGCTGCTGTCGCCTCCGGACTTTCACCGTTGGATTTGGGGAACGATTTCGGGGGTTCGGTGCGTCAACCCGCTCATTTCTGCGGCATATATGGTTTAAAGCCGACAGATCGCCGTATTTCTACAGCAGGGCAGATTCCTGAAGTGCCGGGAATGCCACTGTCTATTCGGCAAATGATGACCGTTGGGTGTTTTGCGCGATCGATCGAAGACATCCGGCTATGTTTTTCATTAATTGCAGGCGCGGATCTGCGACGCCCTGATGTCCCGCCGATTCCGCTCGATCGACCCTCTGGCAAGCCTTTGCAGCATCTCAAAATCGCTTGGAGCGATGAATGGGCTGAAGTTCCCGTTGCTTCTGAAATTCGAGCAGCTATGCAGTCGATCGTGCAGACACTCTCTCACGCAGGTGTCCAAATCGAACGCTGGCTTCCCAAAGACTTTGACCTTTCCAAAATATTGAATCTCTACGGACGGATGTCAATGTACCTCACTATCTACGCTCAACCGCAGGATAGATATAACCTGCGTCGTAGTTTAGGATTAATCTTCCGCACCGCAACCCAAGGCGACAAGGAACTCCGAAAATTGGGAGATTTCAGCAGATTGCTACCTGAGATATTGAATCCAAGTTTGAAAGGATATTTCGAGGCACTCACACAGCGCGATCGCTTCACTGCCCATATAGATGAGGCATTAGAACCTTGGGATGTATGGCTTTGTCCCGTTGCTGCAACCGGTGCGTTTACTCACCGTCCCGCTTGGAGTGCCGTTGAGCTTAATGGCAGATCCTATCCTTATTCAGTGGCAAACGGAGCTTACACCATGCCTTCTAATCTGAGCGGACATCCTGCGGTGGTAATTCCAATTGGACAAACTCAAAATGGTTTACCGATTGGAATGCAAATTGTTGGTAAGCGGTGGCGCGAAATGGAGTTGTTGGCGATCGCAGAAGCGATCGACAAAGTGGTTGGTAATTTGCAACACCCTCCTGGTTACTGAGCCTTTTATAAAGTTTCACTTGATGGTGAAGAATACAATCAGTGCTAGGGTGCGTCAGGTTTGAGATTTTCTATTTGCACCGAAAGTATGACTCTGACGCACCGTTTTTTGCGGGCGTGCGTCAGTTGTGAGATTGTTAGTTTGTAGCGGAAATAATGCTAGCTGACGCACCCTACTTCATTTTTAATGATGAGGCGTGACTGATGTCTAATGACTAATACTTGCGATTGGCTCCCAACTGGTCACATCTTCAAATAAAGATTGATAGCCCGCTGCATTGGGATGGAGCCCATCCGAAGTTAGACACGAACTACACCAAATATTGCCCCGAGCGAGCCATTTATCAAAAATATCTAAATAGGGAATTCCCCGCAACTCACAAGCTAATTTCGTTGCTTCTTTATACCGATATTGGTCAGCATGACTGTAATACAAACAATCTTGAAAAGGCATTTTACTTTCATCCACCGGCACCATCCCGACAAATATTACCGGGCAAAGTTGTTGGGACAGGTTTAACAAATTATCCAAAACAGTTTTAAAATGTTCAAAATCAGTGTAGCTGCGCCCGCTAGGCGACTGCACTCTTGCCGAATCGTTGAGGCCGACGGAAAGAATAATCGCATCCGGGACGCGGTTTCTGAGTTCGCCCCGGTGCCGAAACTCGTTTTCGAGCCGCTGGGAGACTTGATAAGCCCGATCGCCCCGAACACCCAAATTGTATAAAACGTGGCCTGCACTCTCCGGTAACATCCACTGGCGCCGCAATCTTTCCACCCAACCCCCGCCTACACCGTCGCCGAAACCGTAGATTAAGCTGTCGCCGAAAGCAACCAATTTGAGGGGATGAGAATTTCCCCGATGCAAGTGGCCAAAGGAATAGGCTGTTGCTGCCTGCATAAGCAATAATACTCAGTTAGTAATTTATGAATCTTGACATACTAAACTAGAATGTAACATTAGATAAAGTAGGTAGTCTCATGGTTAAGCGTCCAACCTTCGATTCAACTCAGCTAACCCGTCGGGCGGAAGAGTTGATCGGTGCTGCATCCAACCGCTATCGGATTACGGTGCAGGTGGCGAACCGCGCAAAACGCCGTCGCTATGAAGATTTTGACAGTATGGACGACCATCAAATGAAACCTGTAATGCGGGCGATATTTGAGATGTCGGACGAACTCACTCAGCCGGAAATTATCGGAGACATCTAGAGTTGGGGAGTTTTGAGTTTTGAGTGGTGAATTGCGAGCAATTTTTTTAAACTCAACTCTCAAAACTTTCTCAAACTCGACAGGCGGATCAGGGGAGAAGCCCGGTTTATTCCTAGCTTCTTTGTTGAGAAACTTCTGATTTGTCTAAGAAACCGCCTTGATGAGCGTAAGTCCTAAAATTATCAACTAGGACATCTGCTTGGCGGTAAGTTTATGAAATTATTCTATTTTTGAAATAATTATCAAAACCGTGAAGAAATTAAAGCTGGGCTTGAGTTTTCTGTTCGTTACTTTGAGTGTGGCGATTTTCACGCTTTTGAGTTGGGTATTGGAATCGGGCGAACTGAGTCTGTCGGCTTTGGAACCTTCGCTGCTGCGGAGTTCAGAGTCTGCGTCTGTGCAGCGGGTTGCTCAACAATCTGCGCCGTTGCAAGTGAGGGTGCAAGATGCGTGGAAATTTGTGTACGAAAAATTGCCGGATTTCCCGATCGAAAATAACTACATTTCTAAGGAAACTGGAAAAGTCGATCCTACCAATACTTTAGTCGGGCGGTTGATTCGATATCACGTATTTGTCAAAGGACGGCCGCCCAATTACCGCTTTGATTGGAAGTTGAGTTTAGCTGACTATTTGGGCGCAACTCCCGATTATTTGGTAGAAAGTGTGTATCCGGGAAACGACGTTTTGCGGCAAAATCCGATGGAAAAGGATCGCGCTGCTATTCAAAGTTTAAATAGAGTACAGCGGGATGCTTTGGTTCAAGCTTTGGTTGATGTTTTTACCGAGACTTCCGGGCGTGGGCGCACACCGGCGGGGGAAAAACCACAAGGGCGATCGAATTCCCCGGAGATACCGCAGCCGCAGCCGGGAGATGCGAAGTTGCTGATACCGTAATACTCAGGGATGCAGAAACCGGGTTTTTTCTGGAAATACTGCAGTTGAGCTTTTAACACTGGTAAAAAACCTGGTTTCTTTCGTATTTATGGGTAAGTCCTACTAATCTAAAATCTAAAATCCAAAATCTAAAATCTAAAATCCCTCAATGGTGGAACGTGTAATTAAAACGGGTGTTGGGTGGCGTTTGGGATGGAACCCGGAGGCGGAGGAGTTTAAGGGTTTGGTGGCTGGCGACGGTTGGGCGATCGAACTCACTGAGGCTGAGTTGAACGATTTTTGCCGATTGTTGGGGCAATTGGCCGGCACAATGAGTCAAATGGCCTCTGAGTTAATGGACGAGGAAAAAATCGCCATTGAAGCCGAAAGCGACTTGCTGTGGGTGCAGGTGGAAGGCTATCCCGAAGCTTACAGCGTGCAGTTGATCTTGAATGCTGGCCGGAGGTGCGAGGGTTTTTGGCCGGCGGCTGCGGCGCCCGGTTTGGTGCAGGCCGCAAAAGTTTTAAAAGTTTTTTGACTTTCTATCGAATTCCATGCTAAGCTATTAAAGCTGTCGGGGCGTAGCGCAGCTTGGTAGCGCACTACTTTGGGGTAGTAGGGGTCGTGGGTTCAAATCCCGCCGCTCCGATTGTGATAAAACCTTCTCTATGAGAAGGTTTTGTTGTTTTACGGTCGGCGAGGCAGCTCTTACCATTCTCAATTAGGGGTGGCACAATATCTCAAACTTAGGCATTGAATGCGATAAAAGTGCGATCGACCCAAAGGCTCCGTAAATATAGAAGTTTTCAAGGATCGGCTGCGGTTAGCGTGGTCGTGGTAAGGCAAGCGCTTTTCGTTGTACATCGCTCTGCCGGATTCGATCGCCAATTGCAAAGCAGCCTCCATCAAAGCCCGCAAAATTGAACTCGACATGACAAGCGGCAACTTTGACCCATAGCTGGCAAAGTACAAACCTCAGAAACAAAAATCAATAAGAGTGAACGAACAGTTCGATCGCTTCAATATCTACTTTAATATTTTTGGGAGTTCTTTCTCCTTATCATTAACTGAGCGACCAATGTAGAAAAATTAGCTTTTGTTATTGGGTTTTTATTATGGAATAAACTAGGATATGTAGTCCATCAGGCATTTTTTTATCTGCGGCTAGACGATGAAGGATATGAGTTATTAATCGTCGTAAATATCTAATTAGATGTCTAGCATAATCGGGATCTTTAGACTCCTTAGCAAAACTAGCACCTGTCCACATTTGCATTAAGTCCTCTAAGCCTATGCTAGACAAACCTTTTTCTACAGAATCAGTTTCTCAAGAATATAATTCTTCTCTATTAGCACTTATCTGGGTTTAATGCCTACTAAAATTGCTCTGCTGGTTTATGGCGATCGCACCACGTCTCCCCAGTGCGGATAGGTTCGCCACAAGCAGAGCAATGGTTCGGGAGTGCGGTGGAGTTTGGAAGCTCTCCAGTGCCGCCGCAAACGGGGCATTCCACATCATATTGTTGGTGGACGCCGGGAACAGCCCGGACGTGAATGATTGTGAGTCCCTTGCACCGTGGACATTCCATGCCAATCTCCTTGACCTTGATAGCTTTGGTAAATTGAATCGAAGCAAAAACATTACACCGGCACGAGCTATGTACTGCTGTACTTGCTAAATGCCAGCGCTTGCCCAAATTCAACGACAATAAACTTTGCTGGCTTTCATTTCCATTATGAGCGATCGCCCCTGACTTGCGGGGAATAGCCAATATGCCCGCTTGCAAGTCGCTTCGCTCCCACGCCAAGGATATTTTCTACATTTGGCTTCTGTTTTGGAGCATTAGGCGCAACCGAATACCACGAATAGTCTAGTTGCATTCATCAAGTCCTTGATTAACAGATTCTATCCGACGCTATCATCTGCTTTAACCGATCGTAGCTGGGGATTGGACTGGATAAACTCATTCAACGGATTTAGCATAGGTCGGGTCAGACGCCTGATATATCACTCCTCTAACTTCTCACCCGGCTGGGAATTACTATAGTAAACAGAGCACTTTAGCTCACTCATTCAATATGAGCTATATTTCGTATCTAACTAAAGGTATAATTAAGTTTATACCTTTAGGTAGATTTTACTCGATTTGTCTGGAGTCTAGATTTAAGGCAGTGTTTTGAGGCTACCAGCACAACTAAAGCCACAAAAGCTGTAGATCGCAAAGATTTTAAACTGCTACAACTTTTCAACAATTGTTAAAAAGATGGCTTGGTACTCCTAAGAGTTATCTCTCATACAACTTATAAATAATTCCCGCTCCTTGAATTACCAGCAGTCGCCGACTTACTTTTTTTCACTAGCTTATGCACGCACTATCAAAGCAAAATTAATGATTAATTTTAGCCATAATTTTTTCTCTGCAAAAAACCTAGCAATTGTTTATGCAATTGCTGCATTGGTTGTCATTGGTGGGAAAATTTTTGCCACAACAATCAATTATTCACCGCCATTTAAAGAAATCGGTTTTTACAGCACAACGATATCAGCTAATAACGATTTAGCTGACATTTATTATCCTCAACCCTCCGATATTAATTCTGGCAATTACTCTTTCCCAATTGTACTTTTATTGCAAGGTGCGCTTGTAGATAAATCATTTTATTCAGATTACGCTAGCCTCGTGGCGCGGTACGGCTTTGTGGTAGTGGTTCCGAACCATTTTCGCCCTTTGCCCATCAATCCCACTTCGCCACCTAGCTTGCTCTCAGAAACTTCGCAAATTGCGGCGGTTTTGTCTCAAATGGCGATCGAAAAAACGAAGCCCACATCCCCGATTGCGTCTGTGGTCGATACGCAGCGCCTTGGTTTATTGGGTCATTCTTTTGGTGGCGCAGTGGGGTTATCGGTGATGGCGAATAAATGCCTCCCAGAATTGTATTTGTGTCAAGAACCATTTACGCGCCCGAAAGAACTATTAGCAGGTGCATTTTTTGGAGCCAACTTACGCAATCCGATTTCAAATGAATTTGTCCCCATTGCTAATGATGACCTTGCAGTGGCGTTGATTCAAGGCGATATCGATGGTGTCGCCCTTCCCGATCGAGCTCAAAGCACCTTTGATAAAATTCAAACACCACCCAAAGCTTTGATTACTGTTATGGGTGCAAATCACTTTAGCATCACCAATGTTAATAACCCTGCGGGTGCGAACCCCGATCGCAATCCTGCTACATTAAATCGAGCCGTTGGGATTGAAACGATCGCCCGTTGGAGCGCCCTGTTTTTGCGGGCAAATATGCTTAAAGATCGAGCTGCTTTTGATTATATTTACTCTCAAGGTGACGCCCTCGATCCGAATGTCCGTGTTACCACCGTTGCAGTTCCAGAACCATCTTCTAACCCACCTGCAGCTCTTTGACTGTCACATTCAGATATTTTTGACAAAGCCATGAGGTTTGCATCAATTTTGAGGGAATTTTAAGTCAACAGTCGCTACTTCTTGAGAATTGGTTTAAGAGGAGGTCGTTCTTCCTATGAAGGTCTGAAACTTTTGCACCGCAAGAAGTTCAGACTCGTTAAAGGCGAAAATTATCACGGTGTGACACTTGAAGGGCGGAAGGTGGGTTCTAATTGTTCCACCGCTGCATTGGTTTCAATGTTGTGACTTCCATCACTTGTAACACGGACTTGGTTCACCCAATATTTTCAGTATTATCACGGAAAAAAACCATCACCATCACTTGCTCTTACGAGAAACCACGAGATGATTAAGGTGTCGAGTTCAAAGAAATCCCATGTCACCAGTCAACCTTCTCCCCGGCGCTATCAACGAATTAATCGCCACTGTCACCGATACTCACCGGCTCACTAAAGCTGACCGCTACGGCATGATGGCCGCCATCCTCGATGAGTCCATCAGTGAAGAAGAACGTGGCTCACTCGATCGCCTGATTCGCTCCCTAGTCAAAGGTCGGATTCAAGTCACTGATGAACTCTCCATCGTCCTGTAAGCAGAAAGCTCGTTGAGAACTCGACACTCTACAACAGCTTTCCATTGCGAAAGTTGACAAAAGTTATTGATATAGCGATCGCCCTCTACAAGGATAGCTTTTTGTATTATAAAACTTCATTAAGATTGTAAGCATCAATAAACAATAGTAGTATCATATAGTCAGGAAAGTTAAATGAAATTGTTTCGCTCGTTACGAATGGAGAGTCGGGATGCAACTAACAGAGCGACATATGATTAAATCTACGGAACACCGTTTCGCACTGATTGATGAATTAGCTTTTAAATCCAAAAATCTCTACAATGCCGCTAACTACGTCATTCGTCAGAGTTTTATCTATGGATGGGGCTATATCAACTACAACGAAATGAACCGTTTGATGAAGTATCATCAAGCCTACAAGGCTTTACCTGCTAAGGTTAGCCAACAAATCTTGATGATATTGGATAAGAATTGGAAATCATTCTTTGAAGCAGTCAAAGCTTACAAAGCCGATTCCTCTAAATTCACCGATTGCCCAAAACTGCCGAAGTACAAAGATAAAGCTAAAGGGCGAAACATTCTCGTCTACACGATTCAAGCGATTAGCACTACACTGTTGAGAAAAGGAATTATCAAGCTTTCGGGTACGGAGCTTTTAATCAAAACTCAAGTCAATCCCGCTCAAATTTGTCAAGTTAGACTGGTTCCCAAATGCGATTCCTATGTAATTGAGGTGATTTATGATGAAGCGGAGTCCACCGTTAGTAACGGCAACTCTGTAGCTAGTATTGATTTAGGATTGGATAACTTAGTGGCGTTAACTTCAAATCAGCCGGGTTTTATCCCTCTGTTGATTAACGGGCGACCATTGAAATCAATCAACCAGTTCTACAACAAACGCAAAGCACAGTTACAATCTCAGTTGAAAGGAAGCCGCAAGATTTCACCGCGCATTCAGCGTTTAACTCGCTGTCGCCACCTAAAAGTCAATAATTACTTGCATCACACAAGTCGCCTAATTGTTGACCATTTGGTAGCGAAACAAATTGGGACGCTAGTAATTGGTAAGAATGCACAGTGGAAAACCGAGATTGATTTAGGGAAGCAAACCAATCAAAACTTTGTCAGTATTCCTCACGCTCGATTAATTGAGATGTTGGAATACAAGACTCGGTTGGTTGGGATTAAGGTGATCGTGCAAGAAGAATCTTACACTTCGCGCGCAAATTTTCTGAATCTAGACCCAATCCCTGTTTACGGAAAAACCGATAAAGACCCTGTGTTCCAGGGTAAGCGAATCAAGAGAGGTTTGTACAAAACATCAGTCGGTCAATTAATTAATTCTGATGTTAATGCTGCGTATAACATCCTTAGAAAAGCAATCCCAAATGCCTTCAGCAATGGGATAGAGAGCTGCGTAGTTCAGCCGAGGCGGGTCAATCCGCTCAAAGTAAAAGTGAAGGGGGAGGGACTTGAGGCCTCCCATGTCATGTCATAAATGACTATGCTTTTGCCAGCTATAATGCACTTTTGACATAGACGATTAGGGTTCGCAACTTCATAAACATCATGACGGATAGCATCCAGCATCTCATCGAGCCGCACATTCAAGATTTGGGTGGATTCCAAGCCCGCCGCCTGCTTCCCTCAGACGTTCTAGCACTGG
>JACJNY010000081.1 GCA_014695295.1 Microcoleus sp. FACHB-61
TTATCTTATGGTTGAGTCTGATAGCTGATCGCCAGCGACCATTGCCGTTCTTGAGAACTGTTCGCTAGTCTCACAGCGAGCGTATTTTTTGACCTGCTTAGTCTAAACTCCAATAAATCGGGAAGTCTTGCAAAATCTCGAAGATGGGCTGCAAATAACGATAACTTGGACACCGAAGCAGTTAGCTTATGCGCCACTTCTAAACGCGGTTCTGCCCAAGTTGTTAATCTCAACTCAGTTAAAGCATCTGGAGGAATAGGATGGGGAGCTAAATTCCACCACTTCAATTCAAGCTGTTCGTCATTTGATAACAGAACATTTAGGGAAATGCGCCATGCCGTAGCATTCAAAGACTTGCCTTTGACTAAGGGTATAATGACAACAAAAGGCCAATTTAAGTCAATCACATGGTATCGCAAGTCTTTGTTCTTAAGTTCCAAAAATACCTGCCAGATCGCAGTCAGTACCCTTTCCAGGGAGTTGTATACTTCTACAGGATTTTCGCCATCAATTTTTATCCACAGTGTCCGTTCCTGTCTCCAAAGAATCTCTTCAGATACAATCTGAATCCGTAACTTGTCAGAGGAAATATTTCGCAACTCTTGTTTGAGATTGTTTCTAATTCCTCTTTTAAGATTATCAAATCGATTAGCAGACTCTGGGACAGGCTTCTTTAAGCGTAAATCTGGTTGAGATGTAAATAAATACCAGAGATTCCATACACGCCTATACACTACCTGTTCTTGACCATCCAAAGACTCCAATTCATTGTCATTGATAAATTGAGCGAGCAATTGTCTAAAGTTCTTGTGGAGCTTGGGCAAAACTTGGATTGTATTAGCTAGGTTGAAATTGGATATACGAATCACATGAGGTTGAATCCCTTTTTGTTTGGCGATTTCAATTATTTGGTTTTTGGTTTCCTCATTGTTCTGTTCAGGCTTCAATCCTTTTCCCAGGAGTGGGTTTAATGCTATTGCATGAAGTGCTTGGTTAAAAACTTTATAAAGAGTGCTAGTGTAAGTTCCAAAATTAGTTAAAAAAGGCTTGTATAATTTGAGAAACAAAGTTCGCTTACTGACAACGGGTAAATTTTCTTTAGCCTCTTTACTACCTTCACTAGGTGAATCCGAGGTCAGTTCATCAACAAAACCCCATTCATCAAGAGCGCAAAGGGGAAGCAGGGGCTTTTTTAGCAGTATCTGCCGACAATAATCCCATCTTTCTGCATTAATTGATTTATCCATTAACGGAACGTTTTTTGAGTGACGGAAATATACTTCTAAACCCTGTTCTAGTTGTTTAATCGCTTGCAGTACAGTCTGTCTGAGGTTTAAAATTGAATGAGTATATTCCTGCCAAGTTTTAGGTCGAAAAGGTTGTAGCGCCAATCCTCTAAATGTTGAATTGACTGAGAGCAGCCACGAGATTGGAAGATAAGACTTGGGAATACCTGTTTTTTGAGTTTCATCGAATGGGATTTCACCTGACCAAACCCTGTGGCCGTAACCTTGACAAGCATACGATTCTCGATTTGGCAGCAGTCTTCTTAATAGTCCGCATCGCTGCACGGCTTCTTCATGCAAGCGATTTTTAGTAGTTTCGGCTTCTTGTTCGTCTTCAGATTGAGAGCCATTTTGTTGCTGGATATCAACAATAAAATGAGCCGTAAGTTTTTCTCCATCATCTTCCAATGCTACTGTTTGTGTTTCTTGCCGAAAGCGATTCATAAGTCTAGAGCGATTACTCTCCAGCCAAGAACTAAAGCCGTCTTGATATCCGCAAGACATCCCTAGCATTAAATCAGCTAATATCTCGATGGGGAGCGCATCAATTGCTCGGTCAATCTCATAATTAGAAAGCCATTCTAATAAAGGCCAGGATACTCCAAAATGTCCTATCCAAAATATTGTTTCCGCCATACCAGACCAATCCACATCAGATGAGGGTGCTGTAGGTTTTTGAGTCCGACTTGACAACCATCTTTCCGCACGTACAAACACCTGCTTTTTATCAGTCTGACGAGATTGATAAGCTTCTATTCGCTGCCGCCTTTCTGGAGGGATCGTGTGTCCTAAGTTGCTTAACCACAATCTCCCCCAGCCAGGAGTAGCATCTGCTATATCGCCATCTAATACCAACAGACAATTAGTACCTTCCTCTTGATATATTTCTGCAATAAGTTGTTTATTAGCTTCAGCGTATTCCTTAATGCCTAACCAAATTAAAGCCCGCGTGACTCCTGCTATTGCAGTCCACTGTTGTGGCTGATATGAGGTAAGAGAGTTTAGCAAAGGTTCAATTTCAAACCGATGACGGGAGAAGGCGTAAAGGAGAAAACTTTCAACATCCCGTTCAAAGATGAATGGCAAACAGATGCTAGCACTTTCCGACCAGGGTGAAAATGTTGAATCGCTTAGAAGGTCAGCAAGTATTGCTGAACGTATAGGATGTAATCCCTGTATTAGGGAACCATCCTCACTAAGCCTCAGCAAATACTCTCCTTCAAATAGTTCAAAAGTTCTCTCGGGCACAGTTAAAGCTAAATGTTTGACAAGGGGTTTAATCTGCAACCGAGATTCAAAGGCTGACGCTACAGAAGCCAATCTCAAGAGTTTAATTTCTGAATAACTTAGCTTTCCTGTTCTGGCTTCATCCTTAAGTCCTCTTATTTGTTGTGAGAGTCTTTCTCGAAGAGAATTTCCCTGAGTCACCAGATAGACAAATTCCATGAGGGGACCTTCACCGCCAAACCTGTTCCAGGCCTCCTCAAAAGTCAATATCTCTGCTGGAAGTTTCTTCTTTGTAAGAGATTGATAGATTTCCTGCGCCTCAATTCTATCGAAGGTCAGTTCGACTCCAGAAAATTGAATTTCAGCACCAGAAATACTGGCTCGACGAAAATCTTCTTCGCGAACCGTTACTAGAACTTGAATGTTTCTATGAGTAGATAATTCCTTGACTAACTCAGTCCAACCAATATCGTTGGGTGAAACATCCAAGTAAACGGCAATTGGTATACCGATTGCATCAGCTTGACCTGCTAGAGCCGTCGCAATACTAAGAGCGTGTTCTCTACTATCAATTAGTTGAACTTTAAATCGCCATTGGTCTGGAAAGAACTCGTGAAGATAGCGAAATGCTAAAGTAGTCTTGCCTTGACCAGAAGCCCCGTGGATAATAACGACTCTATTTTCTTCAAAATTTTTAGCTATTTCTTGTAGTTTTTGAGAGCGCAAAACATCAACATCCGCCAGAATATGCTCGTAACGAGCTGAAATTCCCACATAAAATTCATCCGATAATTCATCTTTTAATTTGGCATCAATCTCTGGCTCTTCTAGAGGCACAATGGTGGTAAACCACTCTTTGTGATGGGCAGCCCGTTCAGCTATAAACCGACCGACTTTGTTAATCCTATCAACCACATCACGCCGAGTTATCTTGCACTTATTCTCGGCACAGATATACAGCCAAAAATTTAATATTTCAAAAGCAGATTCTGGATCTACACCTGTTAAAGTCTCTTTGACAAACCTATACACACTCTCTGTTATTGCAGCTTCTTTTACACGAATTAACTGTATTTTTGCCAAGAGGCTATCTGCTTCTACCTCGGACAGAAATTTGTGTTCGCTGAGTTTTTTGGCTACAGTTTGTCGTTTATTATCATTTTCCCCACAAGCTTGGCGCATTTCCTGACCTATTTCACCGAAACTAGCGATCCTAATTGTCAAGTGAGAGTTAGCCTTCAAAAGTTGGGCTACTCTGTAAAAGAAAGAATCACTTTTTTTAAGCTTAAAACAGGAAAGCGCCAGATCCTGACTGTACGCTTTGACCTGTACTACTTCCACGAGATTGTTACTAGCGTCAAAAATAGCTAGGTCTTCTTTACCTTCAGGCTGAAAAGTAAAGTTCGCGCTGTCATTGGATTCAAGTAGGCGCGAAAGTGTGTATAGAGCTTGAAGTCGATAGCCGCGATATGCAGGCGTAGCGTCAGATTGTGAGGATACGGACATCTGTATAGTTTGAAAATGCGAATCGGCTTTAAAACATTTGTTCTATTATGACATTACTCAAAGTCTAGTTAAAATAAAAAGAGAGATTTTTTGATTAAATTAAAAAGATATGCACTCAGGATGAGGACGATGCGTAAATACATTGTTTTTAGAGCCGAAGGGCGGCAACCGGGATGGGAAGATCGAATGCTATCCCACACTCATTCTCTGACTCGCATCCTTGCTGAATACTTCGATTCCTCCGATCGCCCGATCCCGCAACCAGGATACAGACCAACCGAGTTTGTCAGGGTTGAAGCAGAACACGAACCCAATTTCCACGGTTGGAGTACCCATTACAAAACAGGTGATTGGGAAGTTGCTAGAGTCGAAACCTACACCCCCGATATCCCCAACCTTCCTGAAGGTGGTTCGAGCGAATTTGGCATGGTGGTTATCTGCTATTGTCGCTACAATCCGATCGATGCAGCGCTCAAACCAATGCCCGATCGTCAGGTTTCGATCGATGGATTCGGTGGCGACAGGGAAGCCTACGAACGTTGGCTAGAATCTCAAAAAGACCCGCAAGCTGCTGAGGTATAGCGAGGTAAATTTAAGGGCGATCGCTATTCGATAGACTTGCGAAAATCAAGCTTAGGGCGATCGCCTTAAGCTACCGCACCAAAAAAGCCGCACACTCCACATGAGAAGTCTGAGGAAAGAAATCCGCAGGCTGCACTCGCGCTAACTTATAATCCCCATTTTCGCACAAAATCTTGAGGTCGCGAGCCAAAGTAGCAGGCTTGCAGCTAACATAAACAATGCGATTTGGTTTGATTTCCTTGATAGCTTCCAAAACCGTGCGATCGCACCCTTTCCTCGGCGGATCTAGCAGCAGAATATCCGGTGTCAATCCCAAGGAAGGCAGCAAACTCTCTACAGTTCCGGCCTGAAACTCGACATTTCTCACGTCATTTAACTCAGCATTTAATTGGGCTTGTTCGATCGCCGCCGGTTGCACTTCTAAACCTATCGCTATTTTTACTTGTTTTGCCAGGGGTAAAGTAAAAGTACCAATTCCGCAGAAAGCGTCAACCAAAATCTCGTTTCCCTGCAAATTCAATTCCCCTACCATCACCTCTAACAACGCTTCAGCCGCCTCTGTATTTACCTGAAAAAAAGTATCGGCTCTTAGCTGAAAGTTCAAACCAGCAAAGCTTTCCCGCAGATAAGAACGACCAGCAACGCAGCGAGTTTCCGCACCAAAAATCACATTCGTTTTAGCGGGATTTATATTCAAACAAACCCCGGCCAGTTGAGGATATTGTTTCAGCCACTCTGATGCTTGCTCTTCAATTCCCGGCAAGTCACCAGTGCGAACTATTAAAGTTAGCAGCATCTCGCCGGTGCGCCGTCCGATCCGCAAGGACAAGTGACGCAATTCTCCTGTATGTTTCTTTTCGTCGTAGACTTGCCAATCCCGCCAGTGGATGTCTTCTTTGACCTCTTTTAACAAAGGATTGAGGCGCGGGTCTTGCACCGGACACTGATTGAGATTGACTAATTTGTGGGTGCTTTTTTGATAGTAACCTGCTTGGACTTGACCTGTTGCAGATATTGCCACGGGATAAGTCGCTTTGTTGCGGTATCCCAAAAATTGAGGAAATCCCTCGATTTTTCCAGTTAAAATTTCATCAACTTGCAGATTGCTAAATCCGCCAATCCTTTCTAAGGCTTGAATGATTTGATTTTGCTTGGCTGCAAGCTGATATTGATAATCTACGTGCTGCCACTGACAGCCACCGCACTTGTCGGCCACAATGCAGTTAGCTCGAATGCGGTGTTGGGAGGCTTCGAGAAGTGTGTCCAGCTTGCCTGTAGCATAGGTGGATTTGACTTGCACGAGGCGCACAAGGACTCGATCGCCCGTCACGGTATCGGGCACAAACACTACTAACTCACCAAAACGACCAACTCCGTCGCCGGTGTCTGTCAAGTCGGTAATCTCTATCTCAATCAGTTGACCTTGCTGGCAAGGGTTTGCCAATTTCGTCGAGTTTGGGGTGGGGAATTTAGATTTGGTCACAAGTAGTCGTGGTAGGATTTGATATGGTAATGCAATATCGCTCTCTCTTTCCTGAGATAAGTCGTAGCGAAGCGGGGCGTAAGCAATCGCACTCAAACTCAATTGCAGGCTGTCTTCCTGCTGCTGAAAGTCTTGGTGCTAAAGCCAAGCTTCAACCTGCAAGTCAAGCCTGCCGTGAGTTGCCCCGGTCGAGCCTGTGCGATATGCTGTTGGGGCGAGCTAGCAAAAACTCGTTAAACAGTCAAAGTGTCTGCCGACATCAAAACTCTCACTCGCAGTTTTTGAGTTTTTCCCGCAGTACCCTGGAACACAGGGAAACTGGCTTGAACATCAAGCATAACGTTTGCGGAGATTTACCCGCTACTTCTAATGTTGATAAATGTTAGAAGCAAAGTAAATCGCCCAGCCAAGAATCTCATCTTTAATGGATGAGAATGCCAATTAATCTTACTCTCAAATATCCTCAATTCTTTTGAATAACAATGAGCGTAGTTAGCCAACTAATTCTCCAAGCCGACGACGAACTTCGCTATCCCAGTACCGGCGAACTTCAAAGCATCAAAGATTTTTTTAAAACCGGAGAACAGCGGGTGCGTATTGCTACTGCGCTGTCTGACAGTGAGAAAAAAATTGTTGAAGAAGCTAGCAAAAAACTCTGGAAAAAACGCCCTGACTTTATCTCCCCCGGAGGTAATGCTTACGGCCAACGCGAACGGGCTTTGTGTCTGCGCGACTACGGCTGGTACTTGCGCCTGATTACCTACGGTATCTTGGCGGGTGACAAGGAGCCGATCGAAAGCATCGGTTTGATTGGCGTCCGGGAAATGTATAATTCTCTTGGCGTTCCTGTTCCTGGCATGGTCGAAGCTATCCGCTGTTTGAAGGAAGCTTCTTTGGCTTTGCTCAATCAGGATGATGCTAAGGAAGCAGCTCCTTATTTTGATTATATCGCTCAGGCAATGTCTTAATTGCTTTGGTGATTGCTTTCATGAATGTGGCGGAGCATTCGCGGGTGATTTTTGGGGTGATTTTATCTCGCAATTGCTCGCAAATGTTTCGCTTCAGTTTTTTGGAAAGGAAATCTGCCTCATTTCTGCTAGGAAGCAATGCAGTTTAAGCTTTCCCAGATGTTGAGTTCGTCTTGTCTTTCAATGCACATTTGGTTTAAAAAGTCAAGTGTTTTTGGGAGAGATTGTTTTTTGAATTTCCGGCTGTCGTAGTGAATGGATGTTTTGAGCTGCGAGAGTTCTCCAAGGGTGGGGCAGGTTTGGATTTGACATCCACCCCGACCTGAAGGTACGGGGATTCCCAATCATTGCTAATTGGGTTTCTGCTTCATAGCACCAGCCTTCCGAGACTTGCTCTCTTCAGGTCTTACGGTCGCTCCACAGACTGAAACGGCTAGCCCAGCCGCCAAAATATTTTTTGCCGCATTGATATCGCGGTCGTGATTAGTCCCACACGTAGAACACTCCCATTCGCGAATGTTCAGCGACAACTTCTCAACAATGTGACCGCAGTTTCCACAGCGCTTAGAACTAGGAAACCAGCGGTCTATTTTTATTAAATCCCGCCTGTACCACTCACACTTGTAGCTTAGTTGGCGAATTAATTCACCCCAACTAGCATCGCTGATGGCAAGAGCTAATTTATGGTTTTTCACCATATTTTTGATAGCTAAATCCTCAACTACAATCGTTTGGTTTTCACGAACGAGTCGAGTCGTTAGCTTGTGCAAGAAATCTTTACGCACATCAGTTATCTGCGCGTGGATTTTTGCTACTCGTTTCCGTGCTTTTTCTCGGTTGTTGCTTCCTTTTTGCTTGCGAGCCAAAGCTTTTTGCTTTCTTTTTAACTTCTTCCGTAGTTGTTTGAAAGGTTTGGAATTGGTGATTTTATCGCCGTCGCTGGTAGCAATCAGGCTGGTAATCCCCACATCCAATCCAATAGCTTTATCTGACTTTGGAAGTGGCTTGATTGTGTAGTCGTCCACGAGGATTGACGCGAACCAGAGTCCAGCAGGTGTTAACTTCACCGTAATAGTTGACGGAGTACAACCTGCGGGAATTTGTTTGCTCCAACGAATAGGTAACGGCTCGTTACATTTAGCCAAGAATACCTGTCCGTTTTTCCAACGGAAGGCAGACTTGGTAAATTCAGCGCTACCACCGTTATGCTTCTTCTTGAAATTAGGATACTTGGCTCGTCCTGCAAAGAAATTGGTGAACGCTGCCTGAAGATGGCGGAGTCCTTGCTGAAGAGGTACGCAGCTAACATCATTCAAGAAATCAAGTTCTTCCTCTTTCTTCCAGTTCGTCAGCATAGAGGAAGTTTCGCCGTAGCCAACTCTTTCCTGGCGTTCGTACCAAGATTTTGTGCGGTAAGCCAAAGCCTTGTTGTACACTAGCCGAGTACAGCCCATTGTCCGTCGCAAGAGGTTTTCTTGCTCGGCGGTGGGGTAGAATCGGTAGCGGTAGGCTTTTTCCATCTTCACACTCTAGCACGTCTTTTGTGAAGTTGGTTTTATGTCGTATATTGTTGTTTATCTGCGGTGATTGATTACCGATCGCCCTTTTGTTTAGCAATTAAAGCTTTAGCTTGCTGCCACAGAGATTCTAACTCTTCTGGGGCATAATCTGACAAAGGTCGATCGCACGCAGCCTCTACCTTCGCAAACCGCTGCACGAAGCGATCGTTTGTTCCTTGCAAAGCAGCCGACGGATCTAAATCGTACCAGCGAGCTAATTGAATCAACACAAACATAATATCTCCCAATTCTGACTGCTGCGCTGCCTTATCCTCGTGTTTGAGAGCGTGTTCAAATTCTGCCATTTCTTCGTGAAATTTATCCCAAACGCCGTCTACACTGTCCCAATCAAAACTCACTTCCGCAGCTTTTTGAGAGATTTTCATCCCGGCGGTGATCGGCGGCAAAGTGCTGGCATAACGGCTCATTTTTGAGGCTAAAGTTGGCGGCTTTTCCGCAGTTGTGCCTTTTTCTGCTGCTTTGATTTTTTCCCAGTTTTCGTTGACTTCATCCACGCTGTTGAGTTCGACATCGCCAAAGACGTGGGGATGTCGCCGAATTAGTTTTTCTGTAATGCCCGCAGCGATTTCGGCGAAGGTAAACTGATTGGATTCGCTGGCAATTTGAGCTTGTAGAATTACCTGTAACAGTAAGTCGCCCAATTCTTCGACGATCGCATCTTTATCTCCTTTGCGAATCGCATCGGCGGTTTCATAAGCTTCTTCGATTATGTGGGGAATGAGAGTTTGGGGAGTTTGGGCTAAATCCCAGGGACATCCGCCGTCTGGCGATCGCAATTTAGCTACAACTTCTATAAGTTCTTGGAGTGCTGTGAGCGATCGACTTTCAGAATTAGACATAATAATTTACCTTTTATATCAACCGCGCCCGACGGTTATGACGTTGTTAATGGCTCCAACCATTAATTTTATTACTTCTTCCTTCTTCCTTCTTCCTTCTTCCTTCTTCCTTCTGCTATGGATTTGCTAGATGTGCGACTGGGAGCTTTGATTTTCCGCCTCTTAATTGTCTTAGGAGGCCGCAACCCGCTCAATCCTTTTTTTTTGAATCTTTTGTAAGCAGAGCCGCCCCAATCGCTCAGATAGTGGCTCATAGCGCCCAATTCTAGACCGATGTAAACGGCTAAAATTTCGATGTGGTGTTCCCAGATCGATCGCCCGTAACTCAGAACCGCTTCCTGCCAATTCCCGCCCAAGTTCCCGACTTTTTCGGCAATTGCCAATCCCAACACTCCGAAAACCGCGATCCAGATAGCGAGGTACAAGATTCGCAAAGCAGTGCCGATCAGTGGGCCGTGGGACAAAAAAGAGCGGTGGCGCAGGCTTTTTTGGTACGGGAGCCAAATCGGTTTGAACCATCCCCAGCGCTGATACTGGCAGGAGTAGATATCCAAGTCGGGGCCAAACATCAGCCCGCCGAATAAGAAACTGCCGGAAACGAGCAAAGTCAGGTTGCTGCTCTGAGTCTGGCCAAACGTGAGGGCTGCCACCAAGGGCAAACTCCACAGGGTTATTTGATCGTGCGTGCGGCCAGAGGGCATTAAAAGTTTAGGATTTTTTTAGTTGATATTTCTGGGATACTGTGATATGATAAATCCCTATAAGCGCAATTGGGCGATTAGCTCAGTGGTAGAGCGCCTGCTTTACACGCAGGATGCCGTAGGTTCAAATCCTACATCGCCCATCCCAAAAGTCAATTTCCGACTTATCTGCGGAGCTAGAAACCCCGTTTCTGCCTAGACGCTCCTTGCGGAAGTCAAAATATTTATCGTAGAAACCGGGTTTCTCTGTGTAATTTATGCGCAGGGCCAGAAATCCGGTTTTTTTGTAGGTGTTTCGTTGCCAAGCTCAATATCGATCGCGAGAAACCCGGTTTCTTTGACAACGGTGTCTTAATTGGTCAGCAACTAAATTTAACATTTTGTGGCGAATGTCTCAAAAGTTGGCACCGAATGCTAGAAAATTAATTTATTGATTTTCTTTTTTAGAACCGTGTATATGAAGCCTAAAATAACTAGCCCGATCGCGTGGCAGCAAGCTGAACTGCTCATGCAGCCAGCGATGATCCGAGTGATCGACAACATCCGCAAACAATTAGAGGAGTCAGTCTGGACGGGCACTTATCAAGAAGTGCAAATTCCCATTCCGGGCTATCAACTACTTTTAGAGCTTCAAGGCGAGCAAAGATCCGTCGATATTTGGGAACTTTGCTATCGAGTATGCTTCGTCAACTACCAGCCCGCCCACACTCAAATCCAAAGCCAAGAAGTTGTAATTGATACTAGCTTGATTGACGATGACACTGGCGATGTAGATTGGGATCGCCTTGATGCCAAAGCCAGCCAATTAATTCAAGAAATATTCGCTAATTTGGACAAATAGTCAGTTGTCAGTTGACAAGAAAGCAGTAGTTAACAGTCATCAGTCATCAGTCAACAGTCAACAGTCAACAGTCAACAGTCAACAGTCAACAGTCAACAAAATTTTATGCTGATTCAGGAATTGCACGACATTCAAGCAGCGGCCGGTGCTACTTTTGCAGAGTTAACAACCAAAGAAATTGTGCCAGTCAGTTTTGGTAACGACGCAGAAGCGATCGCAGCAACTAAACAAGGTGTGGCTTTGTACGATCGCACTCACTGGGGACGCATTCAAATCTCAGACAGCGATCGCCTGCGGTTCTTGCACAATCAAAGTACCAATAACTTCAATATACTCAAACCCGGTCAAGGTTGCGACACCGTTTTCGTGACTTCCACCGCCCGGACGATCGACCTCGCCACCGCTTACGCTACAGAAGATGCCGTACTGCTGCTAGTTTCAGCCAACCGCCGCCGCCAACTGCTGGAATTGCTCGATCGCTATATTTTCCCAATGGATCGCGTTGAGTTAACAGATTTAACCGATACAACTGTTGCTTTCAGTTTGCTCGGGCCCGAAAGCACTCAACTACTAGAAAAAATCGGAGTTACCGAACTCGAAAATAAACCTTACGCTACTCACAAATTGATAAATTTTGCAGGTATGGACATCCGAGTTGCGGTTGGTAGCGGTTTAGCAACTCCCGGATACACGTTAATGGCGCAAGCAAGCGATGCAGCCAACTTGTGGAAGGAATTAGTCAAAGCTGGGGCTGTACCGATGGGCGATCGAGTTTGGGAACAACTGCGAATCGAACAAGGACGCCCCGCACCCGATTTTGAACTCACAGACGATTACAACCCATTAGAAGCCCGTCTTTTACACACGATTACCTATGACAAAGGCTGCTACATCGGTCAAGAAACAATTGCCAGGTTGAACACCTACAAAGGAGTCAAACAGCAACTTTGGGGCGTGCAGTTGAGCGGTGCGGTTGAACCCGGAACAAACGTCACAATCGGAGAGGAAAAAGTCGGCAAACTCACCAGTTTTACGGAAACTGAATCCGGCTTTTTTGGTCTTGCTTACATCCGCACAAAAGCGGGCGGCGAAGGATTGAAAGTGCAAGTCGGATCTGTGCCAGGAGAAGTAGTAAATGTACCTTTCTTGAGTTCCTAGTTGCGATCGGTCGCCTGTTGGCGCCGCAGCGCCCCAAACTTTATTGTTGAGGTTGATTTGGGAAGGATGCTAACACAATAAATTGAGCCCAATTCCTATCTTTAGATAGATTTGCTAAGAAACAACAGCCATTATTCTGTATTACAGTAACAGAAGAAACAGAGTTTTTCAATGAAAAAGTTTACATTGCGCTTAGTTAAAAATTGCCTGCGAGTAGGAATAATCTTTGCTGTAGGAATAGCGCTGATTTTTAGCTCCGAATTGGGATTCTCGGGCAACAAAATGCAAGCGATCGCTACACCTTTAACCCCAGAAGCTAAATCTTACGAAGTTGCCCTTCCCGATCGGCAGCCAACAAGCGATACAGAAAATGATGCCAAGGGTGTACTTGACAATATCCGAGAAAAGCTGAATCTCGACCAACCCATTGCCCCCAGTACCAAAAAATTTATAGAATCGGTAAAAGATAACGTGGGCGAAGCAGTTACGCCAGGACGGGAAGCAGTAGAAAAAGCGGCCGATCTAGGTAGCAGCGATCGAGCCAACTAATTCTATCGCATCCTGTTTTCAAATATCATATTCTTAGTCCCGCTCTGGTGGGACTTTGTTTGTTTAGTAGCGATTTTAAGATCCGAATCATCGAAGGGATAACGGACGGGATCTCCTGCCCACCCCACAAGAAAACTCACTCTTTGTGGAACAGGCCCGAAAACCTGTTCTTGATAATGATACAAGATATCAGATGGAAGCAACTTGAGTTAAATGATGACATAATCTTCGCCCCAAACAGCTTGGCTGACCTGTGGTTCCGGCTCTACTGGGTCGCTGTAATGAGTGTCAATGTGTTGGATGAAACTTTCCCGATAAGCTTTGAGATGCGAGTTAAGTGCTTCGATATCCTGCTCTCCTGTCGCGTAACCCCTCTCTTTTCGGAAGTGACCGGATTCCTTAACAAAAGCCATGTCCACTTGCCACAAAGCTGAATCAATCGGGCGATATGCCAAATCAACTATATCGTAAGCTGCGAATCCTTGGGACTTCATAAAACTCATTACATCATACATCTGACCGAACAAAGTAACTTCTACAATTACATATTCAGTCTGCTGCAAAATCTCAGTTGCTCCCGCTAAAACATCTAACTCCTGTCCGTCTACATCAACTTTAATTAAATACGGGCCTGGCAAGTTTCTTTCCCTGCATATTCCATCCAGGGTAATTGCTGGTATGTTCCTCAAATAAGGATTACTGCTGTCAGTAACGCGATTTTCAGAAAGTGAAGAATGCACCATACCGGGACTGACGTTGAGGGTGAAAACTCCCGATTCTTTGGTCGCTGCAGCAATAATGTATTCTGCACTTTTGAGCTTGCGGCAAATTTTGGCGAGATAAGGTTCATTTTCGACGATGGGTTCAATTAGCAAATGTCGCGAATCTGGGAAAGTTTCGTAAAGGTTAAAAGTTCCCAATGCCGCACCGACATCAATCACAGTTTTTGGTTCAAAACCTAATTTCTTAGCCAGGAGCAAGCTGCCTGACATCGAGTTTCTGAGAGTTCCTGTTTGTTGGTTCACAATTTTTCTCCTGATTTTTTGAAGGTAGATAAACGTCAAATTTGTGGGAGGTTGTGTTGGTTCCTCAATCTCAAATATTCCACTATTCTCTACATTTTTTCTTAGTAACAGGCTTTTGGGTCTGTTCCACAAAAGAATTGATTTGTAATGGAACAGGCCGAAAAGCTTCTGAGATTGTTGCTAGATGTGAGTCAACTCAACCTGCTACTATTTCGCCGACTTCTGCGCTTTGTTTTCCGGTTCGACAGATTGCAAAGCTTCGTCGAGAATTGCCCGCGCTTCTTCGGCTTTACTTCTAGCTTCTCGATAGCGGACGTTAGCTTGAGCAAAGTTTTTGAGAACCTTGAAACCATCTTTCAAACGACCAATTTCCTCGGCAGTCACAGCCTCATCTGTAAACAAAATGTCGATCGCCGCCCGGATTTTGAGTGCTTCTTCGCGGGATTCCATCACTTTCAATTTGAGACTTGCCAAATTGCTCAAAATCTGCACGGCTTCAGTAATCGCGTCCTCGCCTTCAGACGCAGCATCTTCGATATCCTTAACTTCAACAAACTGCTTGGGCCCAAATCCCTCCACGAGTTCCGTAGGCAGCTTGCCCTCATCCATGAGTTCCATCAGCCGATCCATCGCTTCTTCGCGGGCTTTGGCTGAATCTTTCCCTTTGACAGTTAAAATAATTTCGGGGCTTTGAGGAAGTGTATAGCGAACCATATTTTGACAGCCTGTGCGCGAAAACAATTGAATGATATTTTATCTTTATTCGATCGCCAGTTGCAGCTATCAATCTGCTCCATTACCAACCGCTTGCCAAAACTTGACACATATACACTCAAAAGGAACCCTCGACAATGAAAGATAAATTTCTTAACTTTCTCAACTTGCTTTTAGTAGCTGATGTGTTTTTCGTCTTTGCCAGTTTTGCGTGGTTTGCGATCGCAGTAGCGGGCCGATCGACTGGGGTGAATCTCGGTTTTGATTTGTGGTACAGTCTCTGGCAGCCCGTATTTAATCCCGCCCTCGGAATTCTTATGGGAGGTGCTATTCTCAGCGGTATAATTAACCAAGTTTCTAAACGCCTCAATCCGAAGTAAAATTGATGTTTTGTTGGAGACGGTGATTGGCGATGCTACTTAGTTGGCGATCGAACTTGTGGAATGCGTCAGAGATGAGGCACTCAATTAGGTCGATGAAGCTTGAAAATACATAAGTAGTCAAAAACGAGTGAAACGCTCCCCACAGGAGCGATATCTTATGAAAGCAATCACAAAAGTTATGATAGCTTTACATTCTGTTACAGAGTAAAGTTTATTTTCGCCTACCTATTTACCTCGAAAATAAGGATTGGGCGATCGGGATCTAAAAATATCAACTCATATTCGGAGTAACAAAAGTCGGGCAATTATGGGAGAACAAAAATGTATCGGTATTCTCACCAGCGGAGGTGACTGTGCAGGCTTAAACGCAGTTATTCGAGCCGTTGTCCACCGCGCAACGGGAACTTACAATTGGAAAGTGATGGGGATTCGTCAAGCCACCAACGGATTGATGAGCCGTCCCCCTGAAGCAATTCCCTTGGATATTGAGAAAGTAGACTCGTGGCTCACCATTGGCGGTACGATGCTAGGCACGACAAATAAGGGCGACCCTTTTGCTTTCCAGATGCCTGATGGGACTCTACGCGATCGGGCTGAGGACATTATCGAAGGCTATCATCAACTAGGTCTGGATGCCTTAATTGGCATTGGTGGCGACGGCAGTCTCGCCATTCTCAGGAAGATTGCTCAACAAGGCAATTTAAATTTAGTTGCTATTCCTAAAACTATTGATAATGATGTCGGAATTACCGAGCGTTCCATCGGTTTTGATACGGCTGTCAATATTGCGACTGAAGCACTCGATCGCTTGCATTTTACTGCGGCAAGTCACAGTCGCGTCATGATTGTTGAAGTCATGGGGCGCGACGCCGGACATATTGCGATCAGTGCCGGAATTTCTGGGGGAGCTGATATAATTCTGATTCCCGAAATCCCTTACAAAATTTCCAAAATCTGCGCCCAAATCCAAGAACGCCAAGACCGGGGAAAAAACTACTGTTTAATTATAGTAGCGGAGGCCGTTCGCACTGAAGAAGGCGAGTTAGTAATGCACACAAATCGCTTAGGTCAAAGTCGATTAGGGGGAATTGGTCAGTATTTAGCTGATACAATTTCTGACTGCAGCGGTGCAGAAACTCGCGTCACCGTTTTGGGACACATCCAACGCGGAGGAACTCCTTCACCGCTAGAAAGATTAATTGCTTCTGCTTTTGGCGTCGCAGCAGTTGATTTAATTGCCGAAGAGAAATACGACTGCATGGTATCTTGGCAAAAGCGGGAAGTTGTGAGCGTTCCTCTGGAAGATGCGATCGCCAAATACAGACCTGTAGACTTCGATGGTACTCTGGTTAAAACGGCCCGCGGTTTGGGAATTTGTCTGGGAGACTAAACAATTACCCCTCCGATTTCTCAAAGATTAACAGTTTGTAGTAAGGATTCACTGCTTTATTTCTCAACTAAACAGCAAAGACTAAAGTCCTTACTACAAACATTTTGCAATTCTGGAAAAGGTTTAGGGTGTAATCCGCCCAAAAGCCCGATCGCCCGCCTGCCAGTTTGGATGCCGCAGAGGTACGATGGAATATAGGGAGGGAGGCCAAGCCCGGTAAGGTTAAGCTTGGCGACAATACCCACAGGAAGGGAAAAATGACACTTAACTTGCGGCGACCGATTTTGATAGGCGGAATAGGACTTTCAGTAGCGCTTTGGCTGTTGGAAACTCTACAGCATTCGGGTTCAGAAATGGGCGAAACGGCACTCATCGGCTTGGCGGCTGCCGGTGCGGGGTATTGGTGGTGGAAACAACAATCCCCCACACTCGAACTCGCACTCCCGCAACCCCTGGCCAACAGGGAAGCAGCCGAAAAAGCGATCGCGGCTTCAGAAACCGCCATTAAATTGCTGGCTTCAGAAGCTCCAAACTCTGCAGCTCCTGCTAATCTAACAGCACAGCTCGATCGGCTCAGAGCCGAATTAGACAGACAAGATTTACGGATTACCGTAACTGGCGGCAAAGCTGTCGGCAAAACTGCCTTAATTCAAGTTTTAAATTCTAATTGGGCCTCTCAACACCCGCAAAAGCTTAGTTTACAAGAAACTACACCGCTGTTTGCTAATACAAATGCCGATGCCAAAATCAACGGTGATTTAGTGCTGTTTGTGACAGCGGGCGACATCACAGATTCCGAATTTAAAACATTATCTCAGCTAGCGTCCGCCGGCCAGCGCGTGCTGCTAGTCTGGAACAAACTAGACCAATATTTGCCAGAACAGCAGTCGCAGGTTTTGCACTCTTTGCAGCAGAAAATGCAAGGAATATTGGGGACAGAAGATATAATTGCGATCGCAGCTTCTCCCAATTCTATTAAAGTGCGCCGACACCAAGCGGACGGCACAGTTCAAGAACGGATCGAAAATCAAGTCTCTCAACTTGACGGGCTGACGGAAAGATTGACTAAAATCTTAACTGAAGAACGGCAACAGTTGGTCTGGGCGAGTGCAGTGCGCGAGGCTGCAAGTATCAAGCTAGAGGCAAAAACCTTATTAAATGCAGTCAGGCGCGATCGGGCAATTCCCATTATCGAACAATATCAGTACATCGCCGCCGCTGCCGTCTTTACTAACCCGGTTCCAGCTTTAGACTTGCTAGCAACAACCGCCATCAGCACCCAACTCGTAATCGACCTCGGCGCCATCTACCAGCAAAAGTTTTCCTTAGACCAAGCTAAGACAGTAGCGGCAACTTTGGCAAGTCAAATGTTTAAATTGGGATTAGTAGAAATGTCTACCCAAACTATTACTGGACTGCTCAAAAGCAATGCCGTCACCTACGTAGCAGGAGGCGCAGTGCAGGGAATTAGTGCAGCATATTTTACCAGAATAGCTGGACTAAGTTTAATTGAATATTTCCAAAGTCGAGAAGGGGAAAATGCTGCAATAGGCATTTTAAATATCGACCAGTTGACTAAAACTTTGCAAGCAGTATTTACGCAAAATCAGCAAGTTTCCTTCTTGCAATCTTTCGTCAACCAAGTGGCGAGTCGCCTTTCATCTCAGGTATCTGGGCCAGAAACCGTTAAGTCGGCGGTCAATTAGAAGTAGTCCAGCATCTGATGTTGTTAAATTCGGTCGATCGCGCATGATATCCGTAAGGACACGGCAGTGCCGTGTCCTAGCCGCAGCCCATTAAGAAACGGTTAATTCAGGGGCAAATTAAAATTAGTCCAGCATCTGATATTAAATCCGGTCAATCGCCCAGGATATCTGATATTAAATCCGGTAGGTGGCCCACGATATCCGTAGGGACACGGCAGTGCCGTGTCTCTACCTAATTCCTAAATAAAAAATTATAAATTTATGAAAAATTGTATTAAAATAAGAAATAGGACTTATAATTCGACGATCAATTATACCTGCTTAAAAAAGCCGATCGCCAATGGCTGACAATTCCCTTCAAGAAAATCGCTTATCTCTTGCCCGTGCCAGTTTGCGCGAAGCCCTGGCGCGCTATTCCCACCTGCGCCAAGGGAAAAAAAACTCGAATAATACAGAATTAGAAGCGGCGCTGCAATATCAGTTAGATATCTTAACTTCCACCTCAGAAAAACTAGACCACAACATAATCCGCATTGCTACTTTCGGCTTAGTCAGCCGTGGCAAGTCAGCCGTATTAAACGCGCTTTTAGGTCACAAAATTCTGCAAACAGGCCCTCTCAACGGCGTGACTCAGTGGCCGCGTTCCGTGCGCTGGAGTGTGCCTTTATCCTTCCTGGACAGCGAAGAATCCACCCAACCTCCCCTTGGCAAGGGGGGGAAAGGAGGGGTGCAAGTTGAATTGATCGATACTCCCGGGCTTGATGAAGTTGGTGGCGAAGTGCGCGGCGAAATGGCGAAACAAGTAACTCGACAAGCTGACTTAATTCTGTTTGTCGTAGCAGGGGATATCACCCGCACTGAATATCAAGCACTGTGCGAATTGCAGACAGCTCAAAAACCGCTGATTTTAGTTTTTAATAAAATTGACCTTTATCCAGAATTAGACAGAAAAGCTATTTACCAAAGTTTGCAAGCGCTGGGAAATTCTGAACAGTTAGCAGCCGCTGCGGTAACAGATGAAACAGATCCCGAAAACTTGTCCGATCGCCCAAACAACTCCTCGGATAAATCTACTGCAAAATCACCCGCTAAAACTTCCAAATCTTTAGAAATAGTCATGGTAGCCGCCGAACCAGCACCGGTGCAAGTGCGGGTGGAATGGTCTGACGGAAGAGTCACTAACGAATGGGAGTCGCCGCCCGCGCAGATAGACGAACTCAAACATAAAATTCTCACCATTCTTAACAGAGAAGGTCGATCGCTTCTCGCTCTAAATGCTTTAGTTGAAGCTAGAGATGCCGAAGCAAACATTGCCCGTCACGTTCTCAAATTGCGACAAACAGAAGCCGAAGATTTAATCTGGCAATTTGCAAAATATAAAGCTTTGGCTGTCGGTTTAAATCCAGTGGCATTCTTGGATGTAATGGGAGCAAGTGTCGCAGATTTAGCCTTAATTCGCTCTTTATCCAGACTTTACGGTTTACCCATGACTGGTTACGAAGCCGGGAAACTTTGGCAGACTATTTTCTCCAGTGCTGGCGGCGTACTTTTGGGAGAATTGGGTAGCAGTTTTCTGTTGGGATTTGGCAAAAGTGCGGCCGCTGCGGCCCCGCACATCGGCTTTTCTACTTTTGCCGGAGTCGCTGTCACTCAAGCTAGTTTAGCAGCTTACGGAACCTACGCTGTCGGTCGCGCCGCCCAAGTTTATTTAGAAAAAGGCTGCACTTGGGGCCCGCTGGGACAAGATACGGTAATTCAAGAAATTCTCGCTACCATCGAGCGTAATACAATTATCGATCGCTTGCAGCAAGAGTTTAAAATTGGCAATTAAAAATTGCCCTAGTAGTTGAGTAGGGTGCGTCAGGAGAGGGTTATTTGTGAATAATCGAAGAGCTAGGGTCTGACGCACCCTACGGCTTGTATTCTTATACCATTGTCAAAAAAGAATGCAACTTTAGGTAAGCTCCAAAGCACGATAGTCATCAGTGATTCCCACTTCTTTAATCGAAAATCGAAAAGGGTATTACCGTCTCGCGATTCTCACACCTTCCCTAAAATGGGCGATCGTCGCAATTACCGCTATAGAAAAATAAAATATTCTAATCAGCCAAAAACAAACCCGCATTGACCAAGAAACAATAGTCGGAGCAATACCTGTGAACTGTACAAATCTGGAATTAACTTTTTTTTCAAAGCTGTCTAGGTCTTTCATCTCCGATTGTTTCGCCGGAATAACGGGAAACTGACCAGTATATACGTAATAACCGATAAAACCGGACACTCCTACTTTTCTATTCAAAAATGAGTTAGTTAATGTTGCAGTTTGCGCGGGTAATAAGTTATCCGATTCCTCTACTTTTTCCAGCCAAGAATTATATCTGATGGCTGGCGTAATCATGAAAACTAAGGGGACTATAAGTATCAACAAAGCCGCACTAATTTTGCGACCGTATTGAGGGTGTAGAAGCCTGGTCGCCACACCCACTCCCATACCGATAAAAGCAAATACCAATATATTTAACAGTTCAATAATTTCTATGCCTCTCAACAAATCGCCGATAATCAGAATTGTATATAATAATTTGTCTGCCAGTAGCAGAGCTGCCCACTTGATGACAATTGAAACGCCTACAATAGTAGCTACAATCGCCACATACCCGATGGCACCTAGAACGTACAGGAAAATCGAACCGGCTTGTTTGAATGATTGCATGGAATTATTCACTCTTGTGAAAGTTGAGGAGTCCGATTGACCAAAAAACTTGAAATTTTAGATTAATCAGGAGTTTCAAATTTGACTTTTAAAAGAGATTAGCTTGACATCTTGAAATCAATCTAAAATCTACAATCTACAATCTACAATCGATCGACAAGTTCCCGCGCGGCCGCTTTGGTGACTTGTGCGATCCGTTCCTTCACAACGCTCTCTTCGATCGCCATCGGCTCTGGCTCCTGTTCGCGATCGATCCCCAACCATAAAAGATACTCGATATTACCGGCCGGGCCAAGTAAAGGCGACCACGTTAAGCCGCGTTCCTGCCATCCTAAAGCTGTGGCTGCCTTCCACACTTGAAAAATCGCATCGGCTTGAGTTGCTGAGTCTCGCACTACGCCTTTTTTTCCGACTCTCTCGCGCCCTACCTCAAACTGCGGCTTTACCAGCAACACCGCTTCTCGCGGTGGTGCCAACAATTCCCACAGCGCCGGTAAAATCTTATCCAGGGAAATAAACGACACATCTACTACCGCCAAATCTGCTGGCTCAGAGTCGCCGTAAAGCTCAGTAGCAGTCATGTACCGCAAATTGGCGCGTTCTTTCAAAATAACCCTCGGATCGTTGCGCAAGCCCCAATCTGCTTGGCCGTAGCCAACATCTACGCCGTAGACTAGGGCGGCGCCGGCTTGCAGGAGACAGTCGGTAAAACCGCCTGTGGAAATGCCGCCGTCGAGACAAATTCTGCCTGCAACGGGAATCGCAAAAACTTCTAAAGCTTTGGCTAATTTGTCGCCGCCTCTAGAAACGTAGCGCGATCGCTCTTTGATCTGAATTTTTGCTGCAATGTCAACCTCAGTGCCCGGTTTGTCAACTACCTGTTGGTTGATGGAGACTTTCCCCGTCCGAATCAATGCCTGAGCTTGTTGTCTGGAACTGCACAAATCTAGGCTGACCAATAAAGTGTCTAGTCGCTGTTTAGCCAAGGTTTTTAATCTGTACGGATAGGGTTAAGGACAGTACCAGATTAGCACTTACGCACAAGCCGGACTGCTGATTTTTGGCGAGCATTTTGGTTTTTCGATCGTCGCGGGGCGATCGCCCCCAGCTCACATTATGTGACTGAGATCGCTCTGATTGTGTAGTTTTATCACAGATATACCTTCATAAAATCACACAATAATTTTTGCGACTAGCGGATGATTTATATGCAGCTAAAAGCGCTACAAATACCATCAGGGCGATCGACCATGAAAACAATTAACTTTCCTATCAGAAATCCTGGCAATTGTCAAGAAAATCCCCTCGCATTCGTCAGCGGTGACATCATCCACATTCTTTACCCCAACGGCGAAGTTGAAGCAACAACCGCCGAACAAGTCGATATGGGCCAAACCAAAAGTCCCCTGGACAAATGCCTCGTCTGGGGATGTGTTGGCGATTTTTAACACCAGTTTCAAGAAAGAATGCAATTATAGGGAAGCTCCAAACCCTTAATTCATCAGTCATTCCCAATTATTTAAATCTTTAATCTAAAATCTTTAATATAAAATTTTTAATCTAAAATCTTTAATCTAAAATTGTCTAACCCATAAAAAAAGATCGCTTGGAGGCTGTGATGCCAAAAAAAGCGATCAATCTAACTGCTGCTAAGTGCAAGCAACAAGTGCAATTTTTTGCTAAAAGAACTAGCAAATTGACTTAAATATCTTGTTCGCTCAATTCGCGAATCATGTAATCAAAAGGCTGCTCCAAAAAAGGCCCCACAGACAAGCCTGCAGATGCCACCTGAGCCTTAACCATCTCCTTCATAATGCCAATCCCCATCACCGTCGGGCCAATGGGAACGCCCAGAGAATTGTAAGTTTCCCGCAAACCTTGCAGCACGCGCTCGTCGAGTACGTCGGTACTTCCAGCCACCAAGGCGTAAGTAGCATAGCGCAAGTAGTAGTCCATATCCCGCAGACAAGCCGCGTAGCGGCGAGTCGTGTAGGCATTTCCGCCCGGACGGATTAATTCCGGCTGTTCGGCAAATAGCTGAATACCAGCTTGCTTGACAATTGCCGCAGCATTGCTGTTAATCGCCGCCGCCGCCTGTACCCGTGCCGTGCCTGTTGCAAAATAAGACTTCAACCGATCGATACCATCCCGGTCTAAATACCTACCAGCAACATCATAATTTTCAATCAGGCTCGTCACTGCATCGCGCATAAGTTTCTCTCCCAAAAATCTTTATCAATACTTTGCTATCTGAGACAGACCGCCTATTGTAGACTACTACAAATCGGCGTTTGATTAAGATTTGAGATGGGATTTTCAGGGAGGGTAGTCTATCCTCGGCAAACGGCAGCAAAATTCAGCCGTTTGCCTTGTATCTTCAGCCGAAAAATCGAGAGGGCAAGAATCACGAACTGCCCGGCCGCACTGGGCACCAATTTCAAAATTTTGTAGCCATAGATACAAAATAGTGGGTACTGAAGGCCTACGATCGCCCAAACAGTCTGAAATCGGCCGATCGCCAAGACACAACCAATATCAGGAGTAAGTCATGTTCCAGACACCCCAAGAAGCATTAAACTACATACAAGAAAATAAGATCCAGATCGTTGACCTCAAATTCATCGATATGCCGGGGATCTGGCAGCACCTTTCCCTGTACCACGACCAAATCGACGAAACCTCATTCACAGACGGCGTACCCTTCGACGGTTCCAGCATTCGGGGCTGGAAAGCCATCAACGAATCAGACATGACGATGGTCATCGATCCGACCACCGCTTGGATGGACCCGTTCATGGCAGAACCGACCATCAGCTTCATTTGCAGCATCAAAGAACCCCGCACCGGCGAACCGTACAGTCGCTGTCCCCGCACCATTGCCCAAAAAGCCATAGACTACTTGCTTTCGACCGGTCTCGGCGATACAGCATTCTTTGGCCCGGAAGCAGAATTCTTCATTTTTGACGACGTTCGCTTCGACCAAACCCAAAATTCCGGCTACTATTACGTAGATTCGATCGAAGGTCGCTGGAATTCCGGCAAAGAAGAAGCAGGCGGCAACCTCGGCTACAAACCGCGTTACAAAGAAGGTTATTTCCCAGTAGCACCAACCGATACCTCTCAAGACATGAGAACGGAAATGCTGCTGACAATGGCAAAATGCGGCGTACCCATCGAAAAGCACCACCACGAAGTCGCCACCGGCGGTCAATGCGAACTCGGCTTCCGCTTTGACACTTTGGTAAAAGCCGCCGACTACTTGCTGACTTACAAATACGTAATCAAAAACGTCGGCAAAAAATACGGCAAAACCATCACCTTCATGCCCAAACCGCTATTTAACGACAACGGTTCCGGGATGCACGTTCACCAGTCGATTTGGAAAGACGGCCAACCTCTATTTGCAGGGGATCAATATGCTGGTTTCAGTCAAATGGGACTGCATTACATCGGCGGCATTCTCAAGCACGCACCGGCACTTTTGGCACTCACCAACCCCACCACCAATTCCTACAAGCGTTTAGTTCCGGGCTTTGAAGCGCCTGTAAACTTAGCTTACTCTCAAGGGAATCGATCGGCATCAGTGCGGATTCCGTTGTCGGGAACCAACCCCAAAGCCAAGCGGTTAGAATTCCGCTGTCCCGATGCCACATCCAACCCCTATTTAGCATTTGCAGCCATGCTGTGCGCCGGCATAGACGGCATCAAGAATCAAATCGATCCGGGCGAACCTTTGGACGTGGATATCTACGACCTTTCCCCTGAAGAATTGAGCAAAATTCCTTCAACTCCCGGTTCCTTGGAAGGCGCTTTAGAAGCTTTAGAAAAAGACCACAGTTTCTTAACTGAAACCGGCGTATTTACCGAAGACTTCATCCAAACCTGGATTTCCTACAAACTCGACAATGAAGTCAACCCGATGCGGCTGCGTCCTCACCCCTACGAGTTTGCTCTATACTACGATTGTTAGAAAATTAATAATTAAAAATTAAAAGTTAAAAATGGGGATTATACCATTTTTAACTTGTGATTTTTAATTGATAAGAACGTCGCCCTTAAAAGCGGCGTTTTTTTCTAGTTTAGAACTTCTGGATCAGTGCCCAGGCTCTCCCGTTACCCGACACTATCTGGGCAACGCTGTTAGTAGTAGCACCCTCTGTAGCCTCAGAAACATCCTCTACAGCCCATTTATTCGCTTTCTCATCAACAATAAACAAATCCTCAGCGGTAGTGCCTTCCTGAACCCGATATATCTTATTCAGAATAAAACGCCGCCGCGCTTCAGCTTTTGGTATGCCAACCACATCATTAGGATCGACTGAGATGGCACTGCCTTCTTTTAATGTACCTTTCGAGTTGCTTAAATTGCGATCGTCCCTTTGAGCAACCCGCACGCCGTGAAGCTGCAAACAAGGCTCAGTCTCAGAGATATTCCAGACACCAGCTAGCGCCCCACTTTTTCCCAAACCGAGAACCGCTGCACTAACAGTCAAAATTAGCAAAAACTTGAAATGATTCACCGTATTTATGCTCCTTTGTTTTTGATATTCTGCACTCATTTTAAATTAGCAATTAGCAATTAACAATGACCAAAAGATGTTCGATATTTTTGTGACGATCCGCAATCTGAGTAACGTCGCAATGACTTCAGTTGACGGCATTGCGTTTGTCACTTTACTGACTCAAGAAGGACGAGTGCTGGCCGAGGAGACAGTTGACCTGTTTGAGGCAGATGTGAATTTTGATAACCTGAAGCAGGGAAAATATACTGTAGTTGTCAGGCACGAAGGCGTTGAACCTCGATCGGCAACTTGTAGTGTTACAATCGACCCATGAATATCGGGCGATCGTGCTGACATTTGTTTACTTGGATCTAGAACGGGTGCTGCTGGACCTTCAAACTTCAACCGAAGAGAGACTATAACCATTAAAGTTAAAGTTACTCCTCCCAATTCCATTAAAATGTTTCGCTATCGAGTACATTTTGTAGAAAAGGGCTTCTGGAGGGAAAAAAACCTGGTTTGTCGGATGAATCTGGTTTGACAGTTAGCCGATGTGGCGACAACTCTGGCTAGGTTGAAAGTAGAAGAGGCGCGAAAATTTTAACAAGAGTCTGCTAGTTTTGAGGCAAAAGACTCGACGGAAACTGAAGAGTTTTGAGTGCCTGAGATTGCTTTGTGTTTGCTTTGTGTTTGCTTTCTTTACTCCGCGCAACGCTTGCGTAAATGACAAATCAAAACTATTTTAGTCGATCGATAGGCGAGTAAAAAAGTTGTCTGTATAAAATTTAATTTCCCTGCAACACAACAACTTTCACCCTTGCGAGTGAATTAGGAAGCCGAAAAACTGCGTTACACTTATATAGGTATCTTTACAAAACAACATAAAAGCATGACTGTTGCCTACCCCCGCAAGCTGCGCAACGCAATGGGAGCGCGCGAAATTTTAGCTAATGTAGTGCGCGATCGCGAAATTCACTTGATCACCCTCAATCGCTATCGGTTTAGCGAACAGCGCAGTTGCAAAGACCTCACCGACTTGATCGAACGGCTAGACGGGCAACCGGCCGAACTCGTGCGCGACCTCTCCCGGCACATTTCCGACGAAGCGCGACACGCTATGTGGCTCACCGACTTGCTGGTAGACATCGGCCAAAATGTGGGAACGCCGCCGGGAGTCTCCTACATTGACGAATTTGAGCGCCTGCTGGACAAAGAGCAATACCGCAACCTCGATGACGGTGTAATTGCAGCCTTAGCCGCAATCAATGTCACCGAAAAGCGGGGCTGCGAATACTTCTCAGCGCACATCCACGCCCTCAAACAGGCTCCCCAAACCGCAGAAAATGTCAAAATCCGCGAAACAATCGAAAAGATTTTTCCCGAAGAAGCTGGTCACGTCCGCTGGGGCAACCGCTGGCTGGCCCAAATTGCCGACAAAAGCCCGGAACACCGCCAGAAGGTGGAACAGGCAAAGCGCAAGTATGTGGCGATCGAACAAGCAGCTTTTGAATCGGGAATGGATATCATGCTGGGGGCAGAACTCCGCCGCGTTACCCGCCTCGTGGATATTGCCAACACCATGCCGATGTGGGAACGCCCGCAATACCTGATGGAGCGCTTACCCAGAACCCTGCTCGCCCCCGACCTGCAAATGACCAGAGTCGATGTAGCTCAGCGCGCCTGGAACCGCGACCCGCAGGCATTTGTGGAGAAATTGGTGCCCATGTTCCTCAACGGCTTGAATACCATTGAGAAGAAGCCGGCGGCGACTAAGCCCAAGGCTTAAGAACGATCGCGAACCTGGTTGAAACGGCTCTGCAAGTAAAACTTGCGTCTGCCTCCGCAAGCTAAGAGATATACTGGTTCCCAGGCATAGCCTCGGAACCAGTTATTTAAAGTCATAATTTTAAGCTTTACCAAGTAAACTGATTATTGGAATAGTTTTCCGTCTAAATATAATCATGACTACCAGCGAGCCGAACATACAAACAGCTTCCGCAGAAAGCCAATCGAGGGAAAGCGCGATCGCCTCCGAGCAGGTCGAAAAAGCCACAGCCGTCACCTATGCAGAAGAAATTGAAACTGTCATCGCCAGCATGGCTGTAGACCAAAAAGTGATGGTCGGTCAAAGTGAAGCTGGCGGACATCTTTGGAAGTTTAAGTACGGCAGTGTTGAAGTGTTCGTGCAACTCACCGGCGAAACCGAAGATGATACTTTGACTGTTTGGGCTTTTGTACTGCAGTTGCCGGCGAAGAATGAAGCTCAATTAATGCGGAAAATCCTAGAAATGAATTGGCTGTCTACTTTGGAATCTCATTTTGCCATTGTTGACAATCAAGTTGCGGTAGTATCGACTCGGACGATGGCCGAAATCTCGACCGGGGAAATTTCTCGGGTTATTACTATTGTCGCCACGATCGCCGATGACAACGACGACCTGCTGCAAGCAGAATTCGGTCAGTAGTCATTAGGGTGCGCGACTTTTGAGCGCTCCCCACTCCGCTAAATTATTGGCAGTCGCGCACCTGACATTTAAGTAGCGTGGGCGAATTTTGGGTGTATTTATTTAAAGAGAAATGGTTTTACAGATGAAGCCATACGATCTAATTCTCCTTTGTTGTGTTTGAGAAGATTATGTCCCCATAACTCATTTGTGTTGTCAGAACAATCTTTTGCAAGAGCTTTTCCAATCTCCTCAAAAGTCTTTTTGATGTCTGTCCTTAGATTCTCTGGTTCAGATAGCACTCCCAGCACGAATACTCTTGCTTTTAGATCATCTGGAATATGACTTTCTACATAACTCAACCGATTTTCATTCTCATCGAAATCAATGAGCAAAACCATCATTCTTTCTGGTAATTGTCGCATTTCAGACGCATAATTCTTCGTGAATTCCTCCACAGTTTTTTTCCAACCACCAGGAAGTGGCAGGACTTTAACAGCACGGTTATTAAGGTATGGCTCAAGAAGAAATCCGTTGGCAATCTGGCGATTAGCATCATCTTCGGCCAACACAAGAATGTGCGGTTGATACTTATTACTCATAGCTCTATGTCGCCACCAATCAAGGCATTTATCAGGTCGCCTTTAACAGACATCTCACTCAGCGGTCTGACTAAAGTTGGCTCTAAGTGGCTTTTGCGATCTAATACAAAGGTATTTTCATTTGAAAACTTGCGGATTGCTTCAGGATTATGCGATGTCACTAAGATTTGACCGCTATTTTTAAATGAGCGTCGCAGAGACATTACAAAATGTCCAACCTCCGATAAGGATAGATAGTTATCTGGCTCGTCCCAAAAGCAAAAAAGTGGGCCATAAAATTTGTTGGCAGCCAAGACAACAGCGCAAAGAAAAAAGCATTTCTCCCCGTCAGATAAGTCATTAAATTCAATACTCAGATTCGCATTATTTGCTTCAAACCGAACAATCATGCTTTTCGAGTCTTTGCCGATTAGTTCATTCAGAAAATCCTGAATGTCAGGCATGACTTCTCGGAGATATTTATCAACCTGTGTGTAGGCCGCAGGATAGCGACTCAGTAAGCCCGAAACCCACTCCCCAAAGTTTGAACCATCTAGCTTTGGCTCCAAAGTTTCACCGTTTGAGTCTCCAGTCATTAAGCTGGGAATCGGGGCTAAAATGATCGTGCGAGCCAGCCAAGTCTTGAAAATATGAAGCGGATCGGTCTCAGATTGCTCCTGAATTACGGGCAGGGCAACAAGATGCCAATCTACCCGAAACTGAGCTTCACGATTTGGGGATCTGGTGTGAAGAGTGACTTGGGCTTCTTTTCGAGAGTAAATTGGATCTCCTGCAACTAGCAGTTCCTCTTCAAACACTCGAAGCTCTCTAAATTTTTCGGGTAAATCTAAGGCAAGAACATATTTGTATAATTTATCTTGGAGTAATACTTCTATTTCAAACCGGATCGGAACATCAGACCTTCCACGAGCGAAATCTTTCGAGCTAATAAGGTTAAGTTTTTCAAGATCGCGCATTCTATTGATGCCTCGACAAATCTTCTGAAGGACTTCTAATGCAGAGGCAATAGTTGATTTACCTGCACCATTTTTTCCAATCAAGAGAGCAGATGGCATCCCCTTTATGGGCAGTTCAAAGTTTTCTAGGCATCTGAAGTTGTGTACATATAGTCTTTGGAGCATAGCAAAACAATTCCAAGGAGTGGGAAGTGAAAAAACTTTTTGAACTTTTTGAAGTGCTTAATTAGGGAATAGGCCTTGCCAGAAACTTCCAAAAAGTTCGGGTGCTTTTCTGAGCTAGAGACGGATGAGTTGCCGAACAATTAATCCCCGCCGCCAACTTTTACCTCCAACTCGTCAAAAAACACCACTGCCCCAAATTTACTCCGTACTTAAAACTTAATATGCAGGCCCTGCGAGCCAAGCAATAGTAATTCCCAGGCCCAAACCGACAAGCACTTGAAAAGGAGTGTGTCCCAGCAACTCTTTCAGGCGAGCCTCATTAAGGTTGTGATCTTCCTCAAAAAACTCGTCAATAATTTGGTTGAGGATGCGAGCTTGCTTGCCTGCTGCTTGGCGGACGCCTGCTGCGTCGTACATCACAATAATTGCAAAGATCGCAGCGATCGCAAAGTCCGGACTTTCCCATCCCATCGTTTGTCCGACTCCAGCAGCCAAAGCGCCCACAAAAGACGAGTGAGCGCTGGGCATTCCCCCCGTTGTTACCAAATACTGAAGATTAAACTTGCGATTTTTGACCAACTCGATCGGCAGCTTCATGATCTGAGCCGCCAGACAAGCGAGCAAAGCAACCACCAGTACATGATTGTTTAAGACGCTGCTGCAAATTTCCTGCATAGTGTTTGGTATTTCTAGTTACTGCGGCTGGTAATAAAATCGGCGATTGCCAGCAGCGGTAGAGCTTTGCTCCCAAACACTGCCAATTGAGCCTTAGCATCAGCAACAAGCTGCGAAGCTTGGCGCCGAGACTCCTCAATTCCCCACAAGCTGGGATAAGTCACTTTTCCTGCTTGAACATCTTTGCCAGCAGTTTTGCCCAGTTCTTCTTGAGTAGCAGTAATATCCAGAATGTCGTCAATGATCTGGAAAGCCAACCCAATATTTTGAGCGAAACTAGACAGCCGCTGCAAATCCGCAGCCGAGGCCCCAGCCAGAATTGCCCCACAAACTACGCAAGCCTCTAACAGCGCGCCTGTTTTGTGAGCGTGAATGTAATTCAAAGTTTCCAGAGAAACATCTGTCTTTCCTTCCGATTCCAAATCAACCACCTGGCCTCCTACAAGTCCAGCAGCACCCGATGCCCGCGCTAAATGGGCGATCGTCTGCAACACCTGTTGGGGGGGTACGTTCTCAGTTTTAGTGGCGATAAATTCAAAAGCATAGGTCAACAAACCATCGCCAGCCAAAATGGCGATATCCTCGCCGTAGACTTTGTGGTTCGTCAGTTTGCCGCGCCGGTAGTCGTCATTGTCCATTGCCGGCAAATCGTCGTGGATCAGCGACATGGTGTGGATCATTTCCAAAGCGCAAGCTGTCGGAATTGCCATAGATGTAGTGCCGCCGGCCAGTTCGCAGCTAGCGATACACAGGATCGGACGCAAGCGCTTGCCCCCCGCTAGCAGCGAGTAGCGCATTGCTTCATAAATTTTCTCTGGGTAGATGACCGGGAGTGCACTGTCGAGAGCTACCTCGATCGCCTCTTTTCGATTGACTAGATAAGTAGATAGGTCGAAAGAGGATTCCGGTTGGGACGAACCCATTTCTGTTGCCAATACCATCCCTTGCTCTCTTGTACTGAATAGTTATGTGGGATATTGTGAGCCGTTGGGGTCGCATCGTGCCGACTTTTACGGCGGTTGTTGCTCGAACCCCGAGCATCAATTAATCATTCTACGGGTGTTGTTGCACAGAAAATCTTTGAGTTTTGATAACTTTGTCAAATTACCAGTCAATCTAAAATTTACAATCTCAAATCTCAAATCCGCTGATTTGTCTGGCGACTTCCAAAAACCGCTGCACCGCCGCCGTTGGATCGCTGCGCCAAATTAGAGCGATCGCCACAATGCAGGTTGATTCTGGCAGCGCTTTGTAAACAACCCCGCTGCGCTGAAAATTTTGCATCGACGCCGGGACGATCGCCACGCCCATTTCGGCGGCTACCAAGCTGACAATGGTTTGCATTTGAATTGCTTCTTGAGCCGCGCGAGGGCTAAAACCTGCTTGCTGACAAAGACTGACGATCGGATCGTACAACCCCGGAGCCAGGGAACGGGGAAATAGGATGAACGGTTCCGTAGAAAGTTCGCGTAATTCCACCTTCGCGCGATCGGCCAAATGATGCGTTTCTGGCAGTGCCACGATCAGCGGTTCTCGAAAAATGATTTCAGAATTTATCCCGTCTTCCTCAACCGGAGGACGCACGAAGCCGATATCAATTTGCCCGAACCGCAGCCGCTGCAACTGTTCGTTTGTAGTCAGTTCGTGCAGTTCGAGCTTGACGGCGGCACACCGAGTACGAAAGGCCTGCAAAATCGCTGGAACCACGTTGTGTGCTGCAGAACTCACAAAGCCGATCGTCAGTTGGCCGAGTTCGCCCCGACTGGTTTGTCGGCCGAGTTGAATTGCTCGATCGACTTGCTGCAGAATTTTCCCGGCTTCCTCGAAAAAAACCTGTCCCGCAGCCGTTAAATGCACCGTCCGCTTGGTGCGGCGAAACAGTTGAAACCCCAACTCTGCCTCCAAATGCTGGATTTGTTGGCTCAGCGGAGGTTGGGCAATATGCAGTTTTTCGGCTGCGCGAGTGAAATTCAGTTCCTCTGCAACTGCAATGAAATAACGCAAATGCCGAAGTTCCATAGCTCCCCAATCATTTATATTTTAAAAGTATAAGTTGCTAGTTAAACATATATTGGACATTTATGATGGCATTTAATACAGTGATTAATAGGCGAGATTGAGAATTAAACAATGGCTAACTTGGATATCAAAATTAGAGAAGCAGAGCTTGCAGATTTGAAATTAATTGTGGATTTTATTTCACAAAAAAGCGAGTTCGATGGATGTAAAAATCTGTTGACAGCAACCGCCGATAAATTGCAGCAAACGTTGTTTTGCCAGCCTCCGCTAGTGCGGGTTTTGTTGGCTGAAGTTGCCGGAACAGCGGTAGGATTTGCTCTTTTTTATTCATCTTATTCAAGTTTATTGACGCAGCCGTGTCTTTGGCTTGATGATTTATTTGTGCAAGCTACTATGCGGGGAAGGGGAGTCGGTACAGCGCTGTTAAAGTATTTGGCACAAATTGCTGAGTCAACTAATTGCGGCCGCATGGAATGGACTGTTAATACTGCCAATCGCCTGGAATTGATTTTTAAGAAAAGCAGGGAGCGCGTATTTTGGAAAATATTAGGGTTTGCCGTATTGATGGGAATGCAATTAATCTGCTGGCTGGCAAATAATTTAATAACGAACCGCGTGTTCGTCTCAGAAACCCGGTTTCTACGAGAAATAGGTTTAGTAACGAGAAATATAGGTAGAAACCGGGTTTCTAGCTACCCATGCGTCAGTCATATCAATGTGTGAAGGAAGTTTTTTAAAACGAACCGCGAAGGCACTTTAGCGAAGCGGCGCGTAAGCGCTAGGACACGCAGAGAAGAGAACATAATAAAAATCATTGAGTGAGAATGGTTTTATGTTATTTGGCGGCAATTAAAGTCAATGTAATTTACAATTTGAGGGAGTTAAAATGTCACAAAATTCTTGGAATACAGCTCTTTATGAGAAAAATCATGCTTTTGTTTGGCAGTACGGCGAATCGCTTTTAGAATTACTCGCTCCGAAGGCTGCTGAACAAATTCTGGATTTGGGCTGCGGTACCGGACAGTTAACTGAAAAGATTGCTCAAAGTGGTGCTTTTGTGCAAGGTATTGATTCATCTTTGTCGATGATTTCCACGGCAAAAGTAAACTATCCTCACATTAACTTCGCTGCCGCAGATGCCAGGAGTTTTCAAGTAGAAGAGCCGTTAGATGCTGTGTTTTCTAATGCGGTTTTGCACTGGATTAAACAGCCGGATGCTGTGATTAATTGTGTGGAAAAAGCGCTGAAGCCGGGAGGACGTTTTGTGGCTGAGTTTGGCGGTAAGGGGAACGTGGGGGCGATCGTCCGCGCACTTTTGAGTGTTTTGTCAGAAATTGGCTGTGAGGAGCCTGAAGCGCTTAATCCTTGGTATTTTCCGAGTATTGGCGAGTATGCTGGGCTTTTGGAAAAGCAGGGATTTGATGTGGGTTATGCGGTTTTGTTTGATCGACCGACTCCCCTAGAAGGTGGCAGCGCGGGTATGGTAAATTGGATTGAAATGTTTGCTGGCGGGTTTTTGTCGGGGTTGTCTGATGATGTGCGATCGCAGGTAATTAACTCCGTTGAAGAGCGTTTGCGATCGGCGCTGTACCGCGATGGTAATTGGATTGCAGATTATCGCCGAATTCGCGTTGTTGCTGTCAAAAATTCCTCACGGTAAATCTTAGTGATTAGTAATTGCGATCGGATATTGAAAGCGCTACTACACCAAGTTTCGTACGCCGAGGCGGACTCAAAGAGTAAAGAATTTTACAGGACTTATGCTGCATAGCCAATTTTTACATGACCCATAGTAGTAAGGTGCGTATTTCGCACCCTACTACTAGCGTTTCTGCGTAAGTCCTGTAAATATCAGCAGTTAATTTAGGGCTAACTATATGATAAGTTGGTCAGCTCACCACTGATTGTCCTGAATTTAGAAACCCTGAACGGAAACAATACTGCTTTGTAGGTCATTAGGCGTTACATCCTCTACAAAACCTAAAATCGCGTTAGAATTCCTGACTCTGATTAGAGTCCCTGAAACTGGTTCGCTAAATTCGCTGAGAAAAGCTGGAGGGAAGAATGCTTGTAAAGCTTGCGGGAAATCGAACCTAACTGTTAGTGTTACATTCTGTAGCGGCTCCAACACTATATCATTGACCGTTAAGTCACTCGCTAATCCAATGCGATCTAAATCAGGATCAAAACGTGCGATTCTATCACTAGAATTGATATCTGTAGTGGCAGGATCTATTCCTAGAACGCATAAATTATTGCCCAACTCACAATTTAATAAGTCTCTGCCCAAGCCGCCAACCAGAGTGTTATTCCCATCTCCGCCGCCTAAAAGATCATTGCCTCTCCCCCCAAATAAAATATCATCGCCAGCGTCTCCCGTAAGGAAATCAGCATCTAGACCACCACTGAGGCAGTCATTTCCCTCATTTCCATACAGGGCATCTCTTCCTTTTCCCCCAAATAAAGAATCGTTGCCTGCCAAACCTCGGAGAATATCTTCCCCTTCATTTCCCAGGATTAACTCACTAGCCCCTGAGCCCTCTACTGTATCGTTGCCATCAAGCGCCCAAGCTCCTAAAGGGAAGTTTATTAGATCTCCAGAAAAAAGTTGAATTCCTTCCGAGGTGTTGTCGCCAATTAAGCGCAATGTCCCTGACGCATCCGGTTTTAAAGCCATAGCTAAAATCTCTGTGTGTTGGTAGATTACTAACCCTACTAATTGAGCCAATACTGGCTCACAAGTTTGCCCCTATTCAATTAGAACCGTATTCAATATAACTCGAAACGGTATTTTCCAAAAGCATAGCAACAGTCATCGGCCCGATTCCTCCCGGCACCGGCGTGATAAATTCGGCTACTGTTTTAACAGCATTAAAATCAACATCTCCGGCCAAACGACTCGTACCGTCTGGATTGACGACGCGGTTAATACCGACATCAATTACTACTGATCCAGGTTTGACCATATTAGGTGTAATCATTTCTGTGCGGCCGACTGCGGCTATTAAAATATCGGCTTGATTGGTAATCGCTTCTAGGTTTTGCGTCCGCGAATGAGCTACAGTAACAGTACAGTCGGCTTCTAACAGCATCAGCGCCATCGGTTTACCTACCAAAATACTCCGTCCCAAAACAACGGCATTTTTTCCTTTTAAATCAATCTGGTATTCCTGCAATAACCGCATCACTCCGGCGGGAGTACAACTCCGCAAACCTTCCTCCCCGCGCACGAGACGGCCTAAATTTACAGGGTGAAGTCCGTCAGCATCTTTATCGGGAGCAATTTGATACAGCAGCGAAATTGCATCTAAGTGTTCTGGTAGCGGTAATTGAACTAAAATGCCATCTACTCGATCGTCCTCGTTGAGTGCACGAATTGCAAGTTCTAGTTCGGCTTGAGTGGCGTTTGCGGGGTAATGCTGGCCGAAGGAAGCTATGCCAACTTTAGCGCAGGCTCGCTCTTTGTTGCGCACATAGGCCGCGCTGGCTGGGTTGTCGCCCACCATCAGCACCGCAAGTCCGGGAGGACGCCCCTTTTGGGGTTGTAGGGCGCGAACTCGATCGCTCAGCTCGGTTTGAATCTTTGTCGCTAAAGCTTTGCCATCTAGTATTTGAGCAGTTTTGGCATCCATTGTAGACTCTGGGTTAGGGGCTGACGATTTTAGATTTTAGCTTAATCCCCGTCAAGGACTACACTAGAGAAATTTCTTACTTGCGATCGATTCTTTGGATTCTGTTAAAGTAAGTCGTATCTCAAATCTCAAATCAGTTGACCAATGACTACTGCAATTAAGCAAGTTTGGGTTCAAAGATTCTGCACCGGCTCTTTGTCGCTAGTCCTCGCCAGCGGTTTTTTCAGTTGTGGCAATTTACCCATGTCTCAACTCAATCTTGGTTTTAATGTTGCTAGCATTGGCGACATTCAACAAAAGCGGCAAGTCGATGGTGAAGTTTATCTCCGGGGAAAGGTGGAAAATCGCGCTCCGTTTGTGGGGAATGCGGCTTATCAGCTTCAAGACGGTACGGGTACGATTTGGGTTTTAACTAACGAAGCTTTGCCCCAGCTTGGCGATGAAGTGTTGCTCAAGGGAGAAGTCCGCTACAAGAGTATTACTCTGAAGGAATTGGCAGGAAAGGATTTAGGTGAAGTTTATGTTGAGGAAATGGAACAATTAAAGCGCTCTCCAGCGGCAAATAAATAAAAATAGCAATATGCTAATTTGTTTCAATAATTAAGTACGTCCATTCCATAAAAATCAAAGGTTTTTACTTGCGCCCAAGCGCTGTGGGTATGTTTATTTATGCTGAAAGTCGATCGACTATAATATCCCGGCCGGGGCGGGTTTATCGGCTCTTTTGTTTATATGACACATTAGGGTGAACCTGCGCCTACTACACCAACTTCTCCCTTATCTCTTAGATAACTTCTTCCCTCTTCCTTTTATCGTCAATATCCATCCGTTAAATCCCCTACATTGCTCGTTGCCGAACTTTCTTATGACTAAAATTCACGTTGCGATCGCGATTTTGTACCGAGACGGCAAGTTTCTCTGCCAGTTGCGGGACGATATTCCTAATATCAGGTATCCCGGACATTGGGCTTTGTTTGGCGGACACATGGAACCGGGAGAAACTGCGGAAGTGGCTGTTTTGCGGGAATTATCAGAGGAAATTGGCCATGCTCCTGCAAGTGTTTCTTTTTTCTGTTGCGATACAGAAGCAGATGTTGTTCGCCACGTTTTTCATGCACAACTTAGTGCGGATGTCAAGGATTTAGTTTTGCAGGAGGGTTGGGATATGAAGTTGTTGACACCGGAGCAGATTCGGGCCGGCAAATGCTATTCTGAGCAGTCAAGAGATGTGCGGCCTTTTGGCATTGCTCACCAGCGTATTTTATTAAATTTTATTGAGTCGATTTGAGAAAATTGCCGCGCACCCTACATTGCAGAGGTTTGAGCAGGGAGATATTCGTAGGGTGCTCTTGGGCCGTGCACCCTAGATTGCAGGGGTTTTAACAGTTAAGAGCGAGCCGCAATCATTCCCGTTTGGCGCGCGTAGTCAAACAGCCCTCCAGCATCAATCACTGGCCCGACATCTCCTAGAGGCTTGAGGGAATAAGTTAGATTTTGAGTGTGGTTGATAATTCGATCGCCCGCAAAGTCGATCGTCACTTCTTCGCCCGTTACAAACAAGTCGCAGAGCCGCTCAACTGATTCGATCGGGTACAATTCGCCAGTAGCCGAGCAATTGCGAAAGAAAATGCGTGCGTAAGACAAAGCCACCACTGCTGTGACGCCGGCGGCCCCCAGAGCGATCGGAGCGTGTTCCCGCGAAGAACCGCAGCCAAAATTTTCGCCAGCTATTATAATCGGATACCGGGTTTTTTGTTCACCGGATTCGATAAACTTACCGTAGCGATCGGGCAACCCAATCATAGCGTAACTGCCTAGTTTCTCGTACTCGTCCGGCTTCGAGGGAACCAGGGTCAGGTATTCGGCAGGGATAATTTGATCTGTGTCGATGTTGTCGTCTACAACAAAAATTTGACCGCTAATTACTTTACCCATAGTTTATTTCCTGTTAGCCTCGCTCGATGCTGTGGCGATAATTTTAAGTGGATCGGTATGCAAGATTTGCATCTGTTCATTTTAACCTGGCAGTGTCAGTGATAACCTGTATGAGTAAAAATTAGATCCGAGACTTTCGGTTAACAATTAACAGCTTGCTAAGCGTCAAGATAGTTTTATGGCAAATCCAATAGATGACATTGCTCGACAAGCTCGCCAGGGTTCGGTTGCATCGATTATTCAAATCCTTAATGACGAACTGGCACAGGTAGGCGTAAGAGCCCGAGCCGTGTTTGCAGACGGGGTGCTGCAACTGCTGTGCGAAGCTGCAACACCCCAACTGCTCGAACAGTCTAGCTTGGTCGATGGAGTCCGAGAAATTTTGGAGCGCATTTCGCCCCACAATATTCGCCGAGTCAACATCAACAGCCGGCTTGTCCGAGAACACCAACTGCTGTGGCTCGAAGAAATTAGCCGCGATCCCGAGAATCAACTGTTGTGGTCTCAAGAAATTAAACTCAGAAAGCCTAATTTGTTTAAGCGTTTAGCCACCGCCCATCACGAACGCCAAGCTCTCTCCGGCAAGCGAGCTTTGCCGAGAATGGCTGTACCTCGCTCGATGCAGCAACCGCGGCAATTTCAGCGCGGTATCGTCGGCGGCATCAGTTTGACCGTGCTTTTGCTCGCCGCAGCGGCCGCCATTCACAAAGGGCTCAATTCCCAAGTGCCAAACAGCACACAGGCCACCACCCAAGCAGTTGCCACTGGCGCTCCCTCGGAGGCAAAACCTGCTTTGAAAATTTCTAAAGAGACTGTTAATTCTGCTGTTGACTCTTTTGCCCAAGCAGTGCGAGTAGCCGAACAAGCAGCCACCGAGGGCAAAACCGCTCAATCTCGCGAGGATTGGTTAGTCGTAGCTGCTAAGTGGCAGCAAGCTTCGGATTTGATGGCCGCCGTACCCTCCAAGCATCCCCGCTACACAACGGCTGTTAACCGGACGGCACTTTACCGCCAAAATAGCGATAAAGCCCAACAGGAAGCACAAAATAAGTAAGGAGGTATGTCGGATAAATCTAACAATAGAGTTTCCCCTGCTGCTCTAGGAGTTGTGAAAAATGAGTTTTTGAGCAAAAACTCGGAAACGCTCAGCTCTGTTATGAGTGAGAATTTTGGGAGTTTGAATTTTTGCGATCGGCGTTAGTCGATCGGCGGATTTGTATCACAATAAAAATTTGTTAGGATCACACACTTAAATAGGAAACATCACAGAGTGAGGAGAGGGGTGTCACTAAGCGGTCTCTAGAAAAGCTTCATACTACCAATAACGGTCAAAATTAGCGGGAATGGGATTTATTCTCACCCGGTAAAGGATGGTAAAGTTCATCCCGTACAGATCGAAGGATAGAAAACAGGAAAATAGAACTCAGTCTGATCTGAGTATATTTTCACATATCTAGTGACCCGCCGACAAGCTGCGCAAACACAGAAAGCAAGCTCATAACAGTCAAGCCGACAGTTATGGATAGGTTCTATATTTGCAGCGCGAGCCGGCTCAAACATCTTAGAATAAAGGCTTGGTTGCCATGATCGATCGCCAGGGAAATCAAGAGTTTACTTCGATCGACCGATCGCAGTCAGAGTCTTGCACTTTGCATTTACCGCAAATCCCAGAACCAGTATCAATCCAAAAATTTCTGGATCGTCTTATGCAGTACCAGGTCGATCCTGCCCTCCTCGGGCGACAAATTTGCCAAATTCTCGCGACCAGCTTCGATCGAGAAATTCTGCTGCTGCAAATAGCAAATACTTTAGGGGTTGCATGGGGGGCAGATTTCTGTTTAGTTGCTGCTGTGGTTGACCAGAAAGTAGTAAATCCGAATGCTTACTGGCAAAATAGGAGCGATCGCCCAAATGCTGCCGATGCTGCAGCGGATTCAACTCAAACACCGGAACACTCCCAAACCACAAAATTAAAATCGCCTAGCATATCACTCGAACATCCCATCTGGGCAAACGTGCTAGCAAACGGCGAGATAGTGGCGATATCCGACTCTCAAGATAGTCTGGCAGCTTCATCGCTTAATTCCCCTGTGACACCGCTGCCTTTTCGGGCAATTTTGGCAGGGCCTGCGCGATTTGGAGGGGCTGTAAATGGCATGATGATTCTTGGTAAGTCGCACCCTCACGAGTGGTCGGCAGCCGATCGGCAGCGCCTAGAAACAGCATCGGACGCGATCGGCATCGCGATTTCTCACATTCAAAAAACTCAAGAAATTGCCAGCTTAAACGAACAGTTAAAGCGACAAGCTAAATACAAAAATCTACTCATGTCAGTTGCTGCATCGATCGAGACAAATTCAGAAGTCGATCGAATATTGCAGCAAGTTATTGAAAATACCGTCGATACCCTGGAAGTAGATAGAGGTCAAATCCTGCTATTGAAATATACAGATCCTCTATTTAAAGCTCGCTCCCCCAATCAAACGCCCAAAGCCAAAGTCGAATTAGTTTGCGAATCCGTTCTGAAAAAAGATGCCAACAAACAGGAAATAGCACAAAGCGGTGAGGTAAAAAAAAGCTCGAAAGCCCCAACAAAAAACAAGGAAAAAAATGCTAATTCCCAATCGAAAATCCCAAACTCAAAACCAAATAACTATCCCGCTTTTTGGCTGTCGGAATCTAATTTGTGCGGCAAAGCATTCCACAGCGTACCCAAACCCTTCGCCCTCGCTGACGCAGGCGAATTAATCGGCAAGGAACAAGAGGGAGCCACAGAAATTTTGAAACTCCAAGGCATTCGCGGCTTGCTGCTGGTTCCCCTCACGGGCGGTCCCTGCCAGGAAACAGTCTTGGGGTTCTTGGTTTTGCAGCACTCCGAGCCGCGCGCTTGGAACCCTGAAGAATTAGAAGTTCTGGAATCAGTCAGCGCTCAAGCGAGCAAGATGATTGTCCAAACTCAGACGCTTAAGGAAGTGCAAACCCTACTCTTCGACAGAACTGCTCAGTTGCAGCAAAGTCTCGACGTGCAGGGGAAACTGTACGAACAATCTGGCAATCAACTAGAGCAAATGCGCAAATTGAAGGTGATTAAAGACGAGTTTCTCAGCACTCTGAGTCACGAGTTGCGCACCCCTTTAACCATCATGAAGCTGGCGATTCTGATGCTCAAACAAGCTGAACTGCCGTCAGCGAGTCGGGCTAAGTATCTCGACATTCTAGAGCAGCAGTGTTCTAAGGAAACTGCTCTGGTTAACGATTTGCTGACCCTCAAGCAGTTTGAGCCTCAGCAAGTCCCGATTTCTCTAATCAAAATCGATCTCAACCGTTTATTTCAAGATTTAGCTGGGGATTTTGAAAAACAGTGGGCGGATAAGCAATTGACTCTGAAGGTGGATTTGCCCAAGTTGACCCCTTGCTGGGAAACCGACCCGGACATTCTCAATCGGGTGCTGCTGGAACTGCTGACGAATGCTGGAAAATACTCTGCTTCTGGAACAGCGGTAGTTTTGGAGGCGTCTGAGGCAGCCGGCTATATTGTCCTGAGCGTTTCTAATTTCGGGTCCGGCATTTCTGCTGCTGATTTGCCCCACATCTTTGACAAGTTCCGCCGCGGCACTGGCATTACTGACCAAGCTATCGCCGGTACGGGTTTGGGTCTGGCTCTGGTAAAGTCTTTAGTGCAGCACTTGAATGGTACTATTGATGTATCTAGCTGTCCGGCAGAAAGTTCAGAAGCTGACGAGTTGTGGCGCACATCTTTTACTCTGACTCTGCCACAATTTCCAGCGGAACTCTGTAATCTAGAAGAATAGTTAGGTTGAGAAGCTGCTGGGAATTGGCAGCGAACAGGCGAAACGAGAAGGCTTGCCAGAAGAGGGAGATTGGGAAATGTGGTAAACGCTACCAAGTCCTCTTTTTTGAATTGTTTGTCTGGTTGCCGTCTAAATTGCCGGTTCTCGATTGCTGATTTTCCCCAGGACTTATATGATGTTTGTTATTGGCTCGTAATTAGCGCGTTTTTGTAATGAGTACGACCGTCCTCTATTTATGAATTAATAAGGACTTGCATTCGTTACTACGAACTTAATTATAATTGTATAGTCGGAGATGATATTACGCAGTATAGACCAAAGAAACAGAGTTTTTTAACTGTTTCAAAGGCCTGCAACCCGTCTTTTCGTACAAGCGGGTTTCTGCGTCCTGGATTGTCCCCTAAAAATTGTCACGGTGCATGGAATTCGATCGCCAATATTATGCTCACAAAAGCTGCACCTAAAACCCTGCGTTGGCAACGTTCTAAATATTCGCCGCTGGCACGACAAATAGACATTTTTGCAGCGGCGGGAAAGTTTATGTTTTTTTTGTGGTGGGACGCACTGCTGCAAAATAATTCGCCTCATACTAGAAGAATTCGCGCTCATTGGTTGGTCAATACTTTGCTAAATTTAGGCCCGACTTTTATTAAAATCGGGCAGTCTCTCTCGACTCGCGCGGATTTGCTGCCGCTTGAGTATGTGAAGGAACTCGAACAGTTGCAGGATCGGGTTCCTCAGTTTAGTTCCGAAGAGGCGATCGCTCTTGTAGAATCAGAGTTAGGCAAGGATATTTATGCTTTGTACCGCGATTTTGACCCGTTGCCACTCGCTGCTGCGAGTCTGGGACAGGTGCACAAAGCGAGGCTGCACACCGGGGAAGATGTGATTGTGAAGGTGCAGCGTCCGGGTTTAGAAAGTTTATTTGATTTGGATGTGAAGGCGGTGCGGCAACTGATGCGTTTTTGCGATCGCTATTTGCCTGGGACGCGCAAGTACGACCTGGAATCTATTTATCACGAGTTTTTTAAGATTTTATATCAAGAAATTGACTACGTGCAAGAAGGTAAAAATTCCGATCGCTTTAGCCAGAATTTTCGAGAATATCCTCAGGTTATTGTCCCGAAAGTCTACTGGCAATACACGACTAAAAAAGTGCTGACTCTAGAATATGCACCAGGCATTAAGGTGGACGACCGCATTAGTTTAGAGGCGATTGGAGTAGATATTGTGAAGCTCAATCAACTCGGAATTTGCTGTTATTTGAAACAATTGCTAATTGACGGTTTTTTTCAAGCTGATCCGCATCCGGGAAATTTGGCGGTGACAGAAGATGGCAGCTTGATTTTTTACGATTTTGGGATGATGGCTGAGGTGAAGTCTCTGGCTAAAGACAAAATGGTCAAGACTTTTTTCGCTGTGCTGAGAAAGGATACTGACGAGGTACTCAATACTTTAATTACGATGGGCTTAGTTGAGCCGATGCCTGATATGATGCCGGTGCGGAGGTTGATTGCTTTTCTGTTGGATAAGTTTATTGATAAGCCGATCGACTTTCAAGCTTTTAATGAAATTAAGAACGAACTTTACATCATGTTCGAGCAGCAACCGTTTCGCTTGCCTGCAGAAATGATGTTTATTGTTAAATCCGTGACGACTCTCGACGGCATTGCTAGAACTCTCGACCCTAACTACAATTTCATAGCGTCCGCTCAGCCTTTTGTCAAGAGTATTGCGGTGAGCAAGGGGCGGGGAACTGCGATCGGAGAATTGGCAAGGCAAGCGCGAAGTTTTATTACATATAAGTTACGGCAGCCGAGCAAATCGCAAGTTTTTATCAAGCGTTTGGAGCAGCGAATAGAAGAGGGCGAACTGCAAATTAGAGTGCGAAATATCGAGAGCGAAAGAGCCTTGAAACGCATTAATTTAGCCCTGAAAACTCTAATTTTTGCTTGCCTGACTGGTTTTGTGTTTCTGTCTGGTGCAGTGCTGTTGATAGGCGGATACAAAACGGGGGCGATCGCAGCTTTTGCGGTTTCGGGATTCGGCGGTTTGTTTGTGTTGCGCTCGTTGTTAGATTTGTTGGTTAAGGAAAAGCTCGCTCAAATGGCTGAGAAATAAATATACTTGGTAATTGGGAATTGCGATCGTAGTGAGGAGTTTAGTCCTCATTTAAAGGAGTAAACTCCTCACTACAAACAGCCGGAAATTCCATCGGCTAAGTCGAGCGCGAAAACAGCTTTTGAAAGTGCCTGGATGCTCTACAATCGGGAAAGGTTCAGCGAGGCTGCACAACTGTTTGAACCCACATTCCGCCCTTTGACTGTCACCTTTGACTGTCACATTCAGATATTTTTGACGAAGCCATGAGGTTTGCATCAATTTTGACAAAATTCCAAGTCAACAGTCGCTACTTGTTTAGAATTGGTTGAAGAGGAGATGGCTTCACGGGGTGACAACCCCGTGAAGGTTCAGACTCGTGAAAGGTGAAAATTATCACGGTGTGGCACTTGAAGGGCGGAATCTGGGTTCTAATCAAAGACCAAATTTCTCGATCGCCCCAAAAACTAAAATGATACCTAGCGTGTGGATCGGGCTTGTTGCCTTTACCAGTTGCTAGATATCACTTTGATATCAGGCTTAAGTTTTCAATACCCCCAGGGGAATTCGAATCCCCGTCGCATCCGTGAAAGGGATGTGTCCTAGGCCTCTAGACGATGGGGGCGCGTTGCGTTTGCTTGTGTTCCGCACCTTTATTACCTTAACTAATCTTTCCCAATCTGTCAAGTAGTTTGCGAAAGTTTTTTTTCTACTCGTCCGAAAGCTCGTCACAGTAGTCTTTGAGGATACGATCGCAGTTGTCGATCGCCCGCCAGGTGAGCAATCTCAAACCCCTGGGTGTTCTGGGTGGGGAAGCCCAAACAAGCCGCGCCGGCCGCGTGGCCGAACTTCAGGGCGATCGAAGCATCGCTCCCAAAACCGCTAATTGCCGCCAACTGCACCTGTACGCAGGCTGCTGCGCGCAATTCCCCGTTTCATCCTTCATCGTATACTCCGTAGCCTTCCTGAACCAGCAAAACCGGGTTTTCGCCGTCAAGAATCGGGTATTGACCCACAAGAGAGCCAATTTCCAAAGCGATCGGCGCGTCCAACGGCTGGCGCGGAGTGAAATACAAAGCTGCGATCGCCCCGACTTCCTCCTTCGCCAACGCCACCAAATAAACATTCACCCCAGGCTCTTTCAAACATTCCGCCAGAGCTAGCAAAATAGGCACAGAAAGCTTGCTGTCGAGCCTGTAGCTTAGATCGTAATCCTTCAACCGCAGCGGGCGTTTGCCGTGCTTTCCCACCACCATCCGCGTTCCCGATAGAATTCCCGCCGACGCTAATTCCTGGGCCGTACATTTACTTTCGATCCAGGCATTTTCCCACTTTCAAGAAACATCTTCCTGCTGAGCTTTTTGAGGAGATTCGTTGGGGTTTCACCTCACCCCCGGACAAGCTGGTGACGCGAGAAGGAGGCGACCAACTGCAGCCATTACTGGTGGGGGATACACTGCTGGCTAACAAGGGCTATGATGCAGATCGGGGCGTGATTGACCCCCTCAATGCCGAGGGGAAGAGCGCCGTGATTTCACCTCGCCACCACCGCAAGACCCTGCGAACTTACGATACAAAATTGTACACAGCCCGTCATTTGATTGAGAACTTTTTCGCCAAGCTCAAGCAGTATCGGGCGATCGCGACGCGCTATCACCCTAGGGTGGTGAAGTTTCCGGCGTGCGATTCTTCTGGCTGCTGCGGTCATCTGGTTGAATTGATGACACCCCCTAAATTAACTTGACAGTGCCGTAAACTCATATGCCTGACCTCTTGAGCACCTTCTTTTCGACTAATTTCATTCCTCACGGGCATTGTTATCTCTGGAAACCGGGGTTAGTCTGGCTGCACTTAACGTCAGATGTACTGACTACCCTGGCGTATTACTCGGTGGCGTTTGCCATTGTTTACTTTACGAATGAGCGTAAGGATTTGCCTGACCACACGGTGATACTGCTGGTGGGTTTCTTTTTTATTTTTGCCTTATGTGGCACAACCCATCTGATGGAAGTAGTGACACTTTGGCACCCCTTCTACTGGGTTTCAGGACTGATCAAAGCGGTCACTGGTGCTTGGTCTTTATATACGTTCACCTTTTTACTGATTCCCTTAATTCCAGTGGCGCTCGATACGCCCAGTCCAGCCCAACTCGCCCTTACAAACCAGGAACTAGAGGAGAGTCGCCGCTGTATCCAGGCGATTAATGTGGAGCTAGAGCAACGGGTGCAGGAACGCACCGCCCAACTGGAAGCGTCTAATCGCACCAAAGACGAATTATTGATGCGTGAACAAATGATTCGGGCAGAGGCAGAGGCTGCCAACCGTGCCAAGGATGAGTTTCTCTCGATTCTTTCTCATGAACTCAGAACTCCTCTCAACGCCATCTTAGGATGGTCAACGATGTTACGGCAGCGAACTCTGAGTGAGGATAAGGTCGTGCGGGCTTTGGAGACGATCGAGCGAAACGCCAAGTCTCAAGCCCAGCTCATCGAAGACATCCTCGATATTTCTCGCATCATTACGGGTAAACTGCGCCTCCAGGTGCGTCCCGTCAACCTTGTACCCGTGATTGAATCTGCGATTGAGTCTGTACGCTTGGCGGCTGAGGCAAAATCAATTCGCCTGCAAAGCGTACTCGATTCTGAAGCTGGTCCGCTCTTGGGTGATGCCGCTCGGTTGCAGCAAGTTGTGTGGAATCTACTTTCTAACGCCCTCAAATTCACGCCTAAAGATGGGCGAGTCGAGATTCGTTTGCAGCGGGTTAATTCTCATGTTGAAATTACTGTCAGCGACACTGGACCAGGCATCAGCTCGGACTTTCTACCCTTTGTCTTCGATCGCTTCCGCCAGCACGACAGCACGACCACTCGCAGTTATGGGGGGTTGGGTTTAGGCTTAGCTATTGTGCGTCAATTAGTTGAATTGCATGGCGGGACTGTAACCGTAGTGAGTCCAGGGATAGGACAGGGGACGACCTTTACAGTCAAACTTCCCGCGATGATTATCCATCTACCACCCAGCGACCCAGAGCCATTAAAGTCGATCGTCGAGGCGAAGGGGAGGGTTGAGGCGTCGCCGACCCTTGAAGGGTTACAAATTTTAGTGGTAGATGACGAGGCTGACGCCCTAGAGTTGCTGAGCACGATTCTGCAAAAGTATGGTGCTGATGTCATCGCTGTTGCTTCGGTCAAGCAGGCGTTGACCATTATCGAAACCGCAACGGATCGCAGCCCTGATGTTTTAGTGAGCGATATTGGGATGCCGGATGAGGATGGCTACTCCCTGATCTGCAAGTTGCGGCAATTTGAAGCCCAGCGAGGCGGTCGGCTACCCGCGATCGCGCTGACGGCTTATGCTCGGAATGACGATCGTCGGCAGGCACTATTAGCAGGTTTTCAGGAGCATTTGACCAAACCCGTAGATGCTGCCGAGTTAGTGGCGGTGGTGGCCACCCTCACCGGACGTACAGCCAGGTGCTAAAACCCAGGTGTATTCAGCTCGTCTTTTTACTGCTTCTGTGGCAAAAACTGTTCAAGAACAAATGTCGCGTTTGAGAATAATTGGGTTCTTGTCAGCTTGGGGTGAAGGCTGTTGTGCCGAACCAAGCTTTTGGGTGGTGTCTCCAGCACAAACCTCTGTTAACTTGATTCAGGCAACAGGTCTATTGTGTCAACGATAGGAAGCACTCAGAGTGGTTATCGAGTAGAGCGTGCATGAGTGCTACATACTCTAAGGCGCCAATTTCCTATTTTTGTTGAGCGGTAATGGCGATCGACTTTTGGGGATTGCGGCCGGGAATTAGGGCGATCGCATTGTTCGCACGATCGAGTCAAGCATTCACTCCCAGGGCGACGAATTTTTCCCTCAACCGCTGGTTAATTTCCGACTCCGCACCGCTGGGAAAGTGCAGCATTACTCGCTCTTCAATTGTTGGGAACAGTCGATCGAACTATAACATTTTTGATTGCCGTGTTTAGGAGCGCATTTTAACATATATTAAAGCAGATTTACTCTCAATTTACTATACTCCCAAACCCAATAAAATAACTGTCTGTACTGATAGCGGGCGCCCTTCTCAACAAAATCTAATAAGCCTGGTTTGTTGACTGAAAATCTCACCTTTTAGGTTGAATTTGCCGTCATAAACCCAGTTTCCCAGCGGTGCAAAATGTGATTTATTACCTAGAGGCTTGCCATTAGTTAACGTTATTTAATTTAAAATTTAAAAAAAATTCAACTTCTCTCTATGCTTTTCCATAAACTTCAGCAACTGGTGCATCGCAACATTAGAGCAAAAAAGTTAGGGATAAAATTTAACAGAGTTGCTAGCTTTCAATTGCCCGAACAATTAATTGTGCAAGTAAAAAATCATCAAGTAAACGTGCCTTCAGAGAAAGGCATGGACGGAGAACTTATAGAGGTGCTTTTAGACGACTGCTACGGAGTCGAGCAATTATCTGAACCGCTGATGACAATTATTGATATTGGAGCCAATGTCGGGTTATTTCCGATTGCTGCGAGGAACAGGTTTCCCCAGGCTGTAATTCACGCCTACGAAGCTAATCCCCACCTGGAAAACTACCTTAAACATCAATCTAAAATCGCAAATTTTACCTATTTTATGGAAGCAGTAGGAGACCGAGATGGTAAAGTAGTTCTTGACATTCGGGAAGTCTCGGGAAAAACCCGCTCGACCGTTAGCGAAAGCGGCGACATACCGATGGTATCATTTCGCAGGGCGATCGAGCGAATTGGTGGCAGCGTTGATTTAGCAAAAGTAGACTGCGAAGGTGCAGAATGGCTGTTATTTAAAGATAGAGAGATTTGGCAATTCGTGCAAAACCTTTCTTTAGAATATCACTTGTGGTCGGATTACACTCACGCCGAAACCCGACAAGTTATTGAAAACTTAGGATTTCGTATCAGAAAGCAAATACCAATAGATAAATGGTACGGCTCGATCTTAGCATCCCGAACCGGCAGCCCTAAATTATATAGCAGATGTTTAAGGAAGAAGGAAGTTCGGCAACGGATTCGCTTTCTTGGGATTTAACGGATGTAAGGGAGGTCAGGAAGAAGGTTTTAGTTATCTCTGGGGGAGTGACAAGTATAGCTATAAACCATGCCTTAGCCTGGTTGCAGCTTTGAGTCTATGTCGATAAAAGTGACGCTTATTACGAATTAGCTTCATTAAGCCGACCCTACAGGTTCAGCATATATAAAGATATAATTTATCCACTTTTGGGTATCGTTATCTCTCCCAAATGTGCTGCGTCTGCGATAAGTTCTTTGGGGTTATTTGACGCGATAAGCATACTTTTGTAATTTTTTTTTACGAAATTGCTTTTAATAGTCTGAAAAATTGATAAGGTTTTTATAAAAACTTCCTATTAATTAGTCTATTTTTTGTTAATAGATATCTCACGGATTTCCTGGTAATTAACAATTATGAAGATTTTTTGTATTTCCATCCCTTTGCTTATAGCTAGCGATAGCTTGCGGTAAGGAGCCTAAAAGAGTGAAAATAAACCACGCTTTATTAACCCTCCATCCTTTATAATTCCGTTTCGATTGGTCTGCGACATCAAATCCGGCTATCCGCTTGGTTTTTCTAAGTTTTATTCCTTGAAAGTACAGAGAGTTGCCGGGTGTGATTAGTAACAGCTCTAACCGTAGCCTGCATCATATTTTGGGTTCGATACAATGATTCGGCTGGGAGTATCCCGATGCGTGCAGATAGACGGCCTGCGGGTAAAATTAAGAGAGTAGATGGGGAAAAAAAATCAGCCTCCCGAAGAACAATTACGCTAATCAGCTTGTATTCAGGAAATAGCGCAAATCCTCTACAAAAATACAGATTCACAAGAAATAGCGACCTTAGAAGGGCTTGAGAAAGTAGTACGTCAACAGATGCTAGAATATGTCAGCCTCAAAGTTGCCCTTTTTTTATCCAAAAAGTAACGAAAACGGTTAAAGGGCGATCGCGCAAGCTCAACATTTGTGTAGGACGGCTGTTAATCACCCAGAAACAAGCAAACCGCTTGGGGGTGCAGCCTTACAGCCGTAGAAGTCGTCTCCTGGAAAAATGCTGTTTTCTGCTTTCAGCTTCAGAGTCGTACCAAAATGCTTCTGTTGACCTCGCCACCCTCACGGGGGTTAAGGTGACTCATAGCAGTCTACACAGACTTGTGCAGCGTCAAGAATTTTCCTATCCTCAAGCGAAACTGGCGATCGCACAAGTCAGCATAGATGGCGGTAAAGTTCGACTGCGATACTAGCGGGGACACGAGTGTGAGTGGCGCGACTATAAGCCACTGCGCTTGCAAGACCTTTATTATGTATGGTGCTTTCTTCCAAGATAACTGCCATCCTCACCGATCGGGTGAAGGGAACCCATCCTAATAATGTAAACATTTTAACCAAGTTCGATCGACCGTGCGGGCTATTTCAATTCTGCCGCGTGAAACACTACTTAGAAAATATCCTAGGCTGTCGTGTGAAGTGGGGAACGGAGAAAGCTGAGAGAGCGTATGTACAATCGCCGGTTCTCCAAAAAGCGCTCCGCTGCTTCTAAAGATTGGCTACTTAGGATTTAATATAACTTGGGTCGCTGTCAAATGAATCACCATTCTTATCTAATTTTAATAAAATAAGTACGAATACTGGCACCCTCGGTTAAAAAATTAAAATCAGGGATAATACTTAGCAATAAAATGCTGAGTTAGCTGTTTGGTAACAATTTATTAAAATCAGCAAATTTAGCTTTATACACCACCACAAAAGCCTAATGAAATGCTAAAAATTAAAATATGAAGCAACAACGGTATAATCAACAACAAATTGAATCGTTCGCCCAAGCGGTGTTGAACGATGGCTATTGTGTGTTGCGCGATCACTTTTCCACCGCAACACTGAAGGTTTGGCGCGAAGCTTTTGCGCCCTTGCTACACGATCATATCGAGCGCGAAGGTAAACTTCGCAATCGCGGCCCAGCTCGTTATTATGTTACCCTTCCTTTCAACGCTCCCTTTGCCGATCCCAGTATTTATGAAGATGAGGATGTGCTAGCGCTGGTTGAGCGTTTGGTGGGCGAAGATGCAGTGATGTGCCAGTTGGCGACAGACACGCCGTTGCTGGGTTCTGACTATCAAGAGGTGCACCGGGATGCGCCGCCGCTTTTCCCGGAAACTGGGATAGAAACGCCGCCATTCCAACTAGCGGTTAACTTCCCACTCGTCGATATGACGCTGGAAAATGGCCCGTTTGAGGTGGTGCGGGGCACGCACATGATCTCGAAGGCGGAAGGGTTGCAGCGCATGGAGTCGGGTGAGATCGAGTTAGAGCCGGTTTTGATGAAAGCGGGAGATGTGATGATCCGCGATGTGCGGGGGCTTCACCGGGGCACCCCTAACCGCACGGAAATACCGCGCCCGATGGTGGTGATTGGCTACAGCCGGCGCTGGTTATATCGCCCGGAGGTTTGCATTCACATTCCCCGTGCTTCCTTCGATACTCTTTCGGAACGCGCCCGCCATTTATTGCGCTTTAATCCGATTGTGGAATCCCTGGAAGAGAAGCCGGAAGTTGAGGTTTATCAAGCGTTTGCTTACTAAAAAATAATGTGATAGGCGTTCGCTCTGTGACATAAAAAGGGCGAGCGCTTTTGCTTTTTTTTAATATTTTGGAGTTTAGACTAAGCAGGTCAAAAAATACGCTCGCTGTGAGACTAGCGAACAGTTCTCAAGAACGGCAATGGTCGCTGGCGATCAGCTATCAGACTCAACCATAAGATAA
>JACJNY010000009.1 GCA_014695295.1 Microcoleus sp. FACHB-61
TAGGTTCCAAAACTCGTCAAAATCCATTAGTTAACCTAGGAAGCTCTCTCTAAATTCACCACAATTTCTACTCAGCGTTAGCTGAGTCAATTTGTGCTTAGTCTAAACTCCAATCTAGTTAGCAATCAGGATGAAGTCACATTCTCCCCTACTCATACCATTTGAGATTTGAGATTTGAGATGGGGAATGGCTGATTATGTATGGGTTTGCAGCTTGTCTAGAGTTGCATTCATCTTTGAACTGCTATCACTAACGGCGTAACGCGGTGCTAGTGCGAGGAACGCAGCAATCTCAAAACGCTCCCCTCTATCGATTTTTCTTTTCCAGAGCTGCTAAATCACCTGTGGCTGGGATAAACTGGTTTGGAAGTAGATCGCGCATTTTGCAAGTTGCCTCTGTGTAACCGAGACACTGCTACTGCAACCTGTCATCAGCCACAGCAAAATAGGTGCCAAAATTAACTCTACAGTCTCCGATTTCCATTAACTGCGCGTCTACAATCTCAAATCAAAAGTCAGCAGCAAGGACAAACCTATGGCGAACTCAACTCTTGGCTTAGAAAATCAACTTTACGATTATCTGTTATCTATTTCTCTGCGGGAACCCGATATTCTCGCTTCACTACGGGAAGAAACTGCTAAGCATCCTATGGGTATGATGCAGATAGCTCCCGAACAAGGTCAGTTTATGGAGATTCTGGTGCAGCTTATGGGAGCGACAAAAACCTTAGAAATAGGGGTTTTTACTGGTTATAGCTCGCTGTGCGTAGCTTTAGCGCTGCCTCCTAACGGTCAAATTATTGCCTGCGATGTCAGCGAGGAATATACTGCGATCGCGCGACGCTATTGGGAAGCTGCGGGGGTTGCTAATAAAATTTCTTTGCAGTTGGGCCCAGCAATAAACACTCTCGACAAACTAATAGCCGAGGGACAAGCAGGAACCTTTGATTTTGCCTTCATCGACGCCGATAAAGAAAATTATGAGGCTTATTTTGAGCGATCGCTGCAACTTGTACGCACTGGCGGTTTAGTTGTAATTGACAATGTTCTGTGGTCAGGACGAGTTGCTGACCCTCAAGTACAAGACGAAAGCACCACCGCCATTCGTACTTTCAACGAGAAATTGCGTAACGATCCCAGAGTTACTCTAAGTGTTGTCCCCATTGCTGACGGGCTAACTTTGGCATTGAAACGTCGCTGGGCTACTATGATGGAACCTGAACAGCATAATTAAAGAGTTGTTTGCGGTTTGCGGTTCATTTTTAAATTGCCACAAACTGCTAATTATTCAAGAATATACAAGTCAGTTTTATATATAGAGTAAGGTGCGCGTGGCGCACCCTAGAAACTCAAAAGTATAGAGTCAGGTGCGCAATGCGCACTCTACAGAATGATGTATTTTTTAGTTAATCAGAGGCGGAAATGTTGGGTTCAAATTTGCAGGTAAAATTACCGATTCACGAAACTTTTCAGTGTACTGTTCAAGGCGAAGGTTACTGGACGGGGGCTTTAGTTGATTTTATTAGATTGGCCGGTTGCCCTGTGCGGTGTCCTTGGTGCGACACCGGTTACTCGAATGGGGGCAAAGGTTTGCCGTCTGTGCCGCAGTCTATCGCACAATTGCTAGCTCAATTGCAGTCTCCGAGAGTTGTCATTACTGGCGGCGAACCTTTTATACACGGGGATTTGCCGGAGTTAGTTGAAGCTTTGTTAGAAGCTGACAAGCAGGTGAGTATTGAAACTTCGGGCGCTTACTGGCAGGATTTGTCTCCGCAGGCTTGGATTACTCTTTCTCCTAAGGAACACGTCAATCCTAAATATCCGGTGCAAGAGCTTTTCTGGACTAGAGCTAATGAAATTAAGTTGGTAGTTAGCACTGGCGAAGAAGTTGAATTTTATCACAAGCATTTGGCAAGTAATGTGAATGTTCCGGTTTTCTTGCAACCAGAATGGAACTCTAAATATTCAGCGGTTCCAATTATATTGGACTTGCTGAAACAGAATCCTAGTTACAGGTTATCTTTGCAAACTCACAAATTTATTGGCGTCCAATAGTAAAAAGTATAGGCTATAATTAACCAAAGAAGTTTTAGATTAAACTAAGCAGTGAACTACATAATACCTAATTAAAAACGTTCCACAAAGGCGAGGGATTAGGAATCTAATTGATGAAGCCAAAGCAGAAGATGGTTGAATTCCCATTGAGGAAGTCAGGTCTGTCACTCTAGAAAATGCTTAGGTGGATACGGGCGCGACAAGTTTGTGTTTGCCTAAAGATGCGATCGCCCGACTGGGTTTGAAAATTCTCAAGCAAGTCGTCGTTGAGACTGCAACGGGCATTAGTGAGGCGAGGATTTTTCGGGATGCTTCGATTTCTCTGTACGGGCGCGAAGGGACTTTTGAGTGTTTGGAATTATCCGAGGGGAAAACGCCACTTTTAGGCGTGATTCCGATGGAAGCGCTGGGAATTGAAGTGGATTTGAAGCATCAATGTTTGAAGGTTTTGCCCGACGGGCCGACGGAAACTTATTTGACAATTCTTTGATATTCTTGAGTTTGGATGCCAGCAATTCGATCGGCAGCGCTAAGATGGTTAAGCACTGTTTTGCACTACTCTCATGTCCCAACGCGCCGAAACCTCAAAAAGCCAGCCAAGTGCATCCCGCAACGGGCATAATGTGACGAATTCTCACTCTAACAACCAAAATACGATTCGGGTTCGCGGTGCGAGACAGCACAACCTGAAAAATATCGATCTGGAACTGCCGCGCGATCGCCTGATCGTTTTTACTGGCGTCTCCGGTTCTGGTAAGTCTTCCCTCGCTTTCGATACAATTTTTGCCGAGGGACAGCGCCGCTACGTCGAATCTCTCAGCGCCTACGCGCGCCAGTTTTTGGGACAGTTGGACAAACCCGATGTGGACGCGATCGAAGGCTTGAGTCCGGCTATTTCGATCGACCAAAAGTCAACTTCTCACAACCCGCGATCGACTGTTGGCACTGTTACAGAAATTTACGATTATCTCAGATTGCTCTACGGCAGAGCCGGCGAACCGCACTGTCCGATATGCGATCGCTGCATTGCGCCGCAGACAATTGATGAAATGTGCGATCGAGTCATGGCACTTCCCGACGGCACTCGCTTTCACCTTCTGGCACCTGTTGTGCGCGGAAAAAAAGGCACTCACCGCAAATTATTGTCGAGTTTAGCTGCGGAAGGATTTATTCGCGTCAAAGTTAACGGAGAAATTTTAGAACTTTCGGAAAATATCGAATTAGATAAAAATCTAACGCACAATATCGAGATAGTTGTCGATCGGTTAATTAAAAAACCAGGTTTAGAAGAACGTTTAGTTGATTCTCTGGCAACTTGTTTGCGCCATTCAGAGGGAATTGCAATAATTGAAGAGTTACCGAGTGATGAAAATTCCGAACCACAGGGGCCGATCGTATTTTCCGAAAACTTTGCTTGTCCCGAACACGGCGCGGTAATGGAGGAACTTTCACCCAGGTTATTTTCTTTTAATTCGCCCTACGGCGCGTGCCAGAACTGCCACGGTTTGGGGAGTTTGCGGACTTTTGCACCGGAGTTGGTAATTCCCGACGAGAAAGCGCCTCTTTATTGTGCGATCGCGCCTTGGTCAGACAAAGACAATTCCTATTATCTCTCTCTGCTTTGCAGTATTGCTGATACTTGCGGGTTTGATATCGACACTCCTTGGTATCGATTAAGGCCCGAACACCAGCGAGTAATTTTGTACGGCAATGAGTCCAAGCGCAGCGCAGAAGGTAAAAAGCGCGAGGGCAGCACTGATTTGAGGAGAGATTTTAATGGCGTGATTGCCATGTTGCAGCGCCAGTACGACGATACTGGTTCTGATTTGATCAAGCAGAAGTTGGAACAGTATCGGGTCGATCGCTCTTGCGAGGTTTGTCAGGGCAAGCGCTTGAAGACAGAGGCGCTTTCGGTGCGGTTGGGACAGTACGGAATTGTCGATTTAACGAGTATTTCGATTCGCGAATGTCGCGAAAGAGTAAATAATTTGGGATTGAGCGATCGGCAATTCCAAATATCCGACTTAGCCCTGAGAGAAATCAAAGCAAGGCTGCAATTTTTGCTCGATGTCGGGTTAGATTACCTGACTTTAGACCGCGCAGCAATGACGCTTTCTGGCGGAGAAGCCCAGCGAATTCGGCTAGCGACTCAAATCGGTTCGGGTTTGACGGGGGTACTCTACGTTTTGGACGAACCCAGCATCGGACTGCACCAAAGAGACAACTTTCGCCTGCTGCAAACCTTAACAAAATTGCGCGATTTAGGCAATACTTTGATTGTCGTAGAACACGATGAAGAAACCATGCGAGCGGCCGACCACATTGTGGATATCGGGCCCGGCGCTGGCGTCCACGGCGGCAAAATTATATCGCAAGGAAGTTTACCAGACTTGCTGGCGGCCGAGGAATCTTTGACGGGGGCTTATTTGTCGGGAAAGCGCGTAATTGAAACGCCTAATGAAAGGAGAAAAGGCAACGGCAAAGCTCTCTCAATCATAAATGCGACGCGCAACAATTTAAAAAATATCGATGTCGAAATTCCGCTGGGAAAACTCGTCTGCGTGACAGGCGTTTCCGGTTCGGGAAAATCCACTTTAATCAATGAATTGCTGTACCCGTCGCTGCAACACTATCTCACCAAAAAAGTGCCTTTACCGCCCGATATGGACGCCCTCAAAACCAAGGGAGAACGCTCTCTAGAGGATGTGGTTGATAAGGTAATTGTAATTGACCAATCTCCCATAGGCCGCACTCCGCGTTCTAATCCCGCTACTTACACGGGAGTCTTTGACGTGATTCGGGATTTGTTTGCCGAAAGCATTGAAGCGAAGGCCAGAGGTTACAAAGCGGGGCAGTTTTCTTTTAACGTGAAAGGGGGAAGGTGCGAAGCTTGCGGCGGCCAAGGCGTGAACGTGATTTCGATGAATTTTCTGCCGGATGTTTACGTGCAGTGTGAGGTTTGCAAGGGTGCACGGTACAACCGGGAAACGCTGCAAGTGAAGTACAAAGGCAAGTCGATTTCTGATGTTTTGAACATGACCGTAGAGGAATCTTTGGAAATGTTTAAAAATATTCCTAGGGCGGGCGCCAGACTGCAAACTTTGGTTGATGTCGGTTTGGGTTACATTCAGTTGGGACAGCCGGCGCCGACGCTTTCTGGGGGCGAAGCGCAGCGGGTAAAATTGGCAACGGAACTGTCGCGCCGCGCTACTGGGAAGACGCTTTATTTGATCGATGAACCGACGACTGGTTTGTCGTTTTATGATGTTCACCATTTGTTAAATGTGCTGCAAAGATTGGTGGATAAGGGGAACTCAATTTTGGTAATCGAACACAATTTAGATGTGATTCGGTGCTGCGATTGGGCGATCGATTTGGGGCCTGAAGGGGGAGATAAGGGCGGCGAGATTATTGTGGCGGGGACGCCGGAGGATGTGGCGGCAAATCAGAGGTCTTATACTGGGAAGTATTTGCAAGCAGTTTTACAGCAGCATCCTTTAGGGGAGGCTGTAGCTGTTAGTTAATACTAGCAGGAATTACGCAATTCTCATAATTAGTAAGGTGCGTCAGATATTTAAACCTTCAATAATCGTTTAAGAAACTCACCTGACGCACCCTACAATTAAAGTACGTCCTATAATTGATAGAATATAGGTGCGAATCCTTCGCCCTTCCGGATATATTTACAAAAGTGGGATAATCGTTCATGAATCGGAAATACTATTCTATTCGTACTGGTAAAAATCCTGATGGGAGTCGCCTGGATCTACCCAGGTTCGTTACATTTTTCAAAGCTTTTTATCTTGAGTTTCTAAAGAACGATTATTTTTATGAAAACTCTGGAGATGTCCCAGGCAAGCTAGGTTCTGATATAGAAGCACAAATGTTGCTCGACATCAGGAAACCTGACTTATGGCCAATTGAGGAAAAATGTAATAATTATTCAGAGGATGACTTGTTTGATGTCATCGAGTTTCTTTACGATCGTGTTTCTGAGCCGATTCATCGATACGATGAATGGAGTAATCATGGAGATTCTTATGACACCTTCGATAGGGAGACTGGTAAGCAAGAATTTAGAGAGAGGATTAATCAGCTCTTGTGTGACTATAGAGAGGGATATGAACTCTCCGAAAAGGGTGAAATTCTAGAATCTCCAGAGCAAGGATTTGAGGAGTTAGTTCTTGAAAAATTGCCTCTTTACGATCCTGAAAATGTTGAGCAGCGAGTTGAATCCGCAAGTCTTAAATTTAGACGTTCTCGCTCATCTCTAGATGAAAAGTATGATGCAATTCGAGACTTATTTGCTGTTTTGGAGTTTCTGCGTGATCAAATTAAGGAAGTAAAATTAAACCACGCCGAGAGGGCTTTATTTGAGATAGCTAATACCTATGGAATACGACACCACAATGAAAAGCAAATGCAGGATTATGACAAAGCCATTTGGTATAATTGGATGTTCTATTACTCTCTGGCAACGATACACGCTTGTTTAAAGCTAATTAAAAAGGCTAAAAACCAGTCACCATAAGCGCTAGGGGTAACAGTTTATGGCAGCGGACGAGCAAAAACCACTGGTGATGAATTCGAGGTTATTTGTCGCCGCTGCATTTTACGGCTGATTGTCTCAATCCGTTATGACATCGGAAGCTGAATCAAGAGTTAGGGATTCCGGTTGAGATTATCATCCAGCCCTAGGAGTCGGTACAAACTCCCGCTTAACAATAGAACACCATTCCAACAACAGCACAGTAAACTGAGAGCAACCCCATTAGCCCCAGTTCACCTATGCCCCGCTGGTTTAATACCGCAGGCCCATGCCAAGCAGACATTCATTACATCCTACCCCCAACACTGCGCTTACCGGGCTTAGAACGGTTAATCGCTCAACGCAACTATTTCGTCATCCATGCACTCCGACAAGTCGGTAAAACCACCGCCATCCTAGCTTTAGCCAAACAACTCACCGACACCGGACAATACACCGCCGTCATGGTTTCGGTGGAAGTCGGTGCACCCTTAAGTTCCGATGTAAATCCTTGGGTACAATCTAAAAATGGCAAAGGATCTCTTCCACAACACGGTCAAAATCGCCCTACAAAAAGATGGCTGGAAGATTACCCACGATCCCTACCAGTTACGCTATGGTGTTGCTGATGTCTACATCGATCTTGCAGCCAAAGAAGCGATCGCCGCTGAAAAAGAAGGACGTAAAATAGCTGTAGAAGTCAAAAGTTTCGCAGGTGGCTCCACCATTTCTGAATTCCACACCGCCCTCGGTCAATTCCTCAACTATCGCATTGCTATCGAAGTCTCTAGCGAACCAGAACGTATACTGTATCTGGCAGTGCCCACCGATACCTACCAAATGTTTCTCAGATTTGAACCCGCAAAAACTGTCATCGAACGTTATGAAATTAGACTAATTATTTACAATCCAACTCGTGAGGCGATCGACCAATGGATAGACTAAACGAATACCGCAAAATTGTTTGTGACTTTCTCGAAGACTTTTCTAAAAATGACGCAAATGCTCAGCTAATATTCGATTTCGCACGCGATCGATACCTCGTTATGCACAACGAATGGCGCGAGGAATATCGCATCTATGGCTGTGCCATGCAGCTCGATATCATCGAAAATCAAATCTGGATTCAACACAACAGTACCGAAATCTATATTGATCGAGAACTGATTCAACGTGGCGTGTCTCCTCAAGATATCATTCTTGGGTTTCGCTCCCCCAGCATCCGAAAAATTCTTGCCGCCAACTCTTGCTAGAGACAAAGGTTGGGAACAGTTAGATGGATAAGTAGTTAGACAGAATTAATTACACAAAATAGAATATGAAATTCTCTTTCCGTAAGCTTTGCAATATTATATCTGTGTAAGTATTTCTGTCTCGGTTACAGTTATTCGAGCGTGAGGAAGCTCTGTCTCTACTTCTCAAAGTTAAACATTTTCATAGTTTGTTAAAGTAGTGCGATCGCACAATTTTCATCTGGGCTGGAAAGTGGAAACTTCGCATCTATATTTTATGCTCGATACCCCAACTGTCACAAAGCAGAACCTGGGATTCAAAATTAACTATCTTGAATTGTGGGAGACGTTGCCATATTTTGCGCTTGTCTTTGCATTAATTCAATGTCCGATCGCGACCAAGTGCGGGGCCCGCTGCACTGATGAGCAATTAACAGCCCCCACAGTCCTTTTTTTGTTAAAATTGGCACAGCTAAATTGGCGCGAACTTTCAGGCTACGCAAAAAATCTCGGTGGCATTCGTGGATTGGTTCTACTTCAATATCTGTAATTGCTCTAACTCTGCCGCCTTCGTACAAAGCAGCGTATTCGTTGCTAAAACACTCATCTGGCCCCGTTGAACCCAAGATTGAGAGTTCGATCGCACTCAACATCTCGTAAGTCACTCGACCTTGCCACTGTTTGTAAAAATGATAAAGCACCGCGCGATCGCTCTGCAAAATTTCTCGAATGTCGTAGAGGGATTTTTCAACTAATACATCGCGCTTTAGACGATCTGTCAAGCGGTTAACAATGTTTTGCAGGCGATCGCCAGACATGATATTAACTCCTTTAATTCCTAGTAAACTCGCCCGAGCTGAATTATTTAACTTGCACCCTCACAACACCTCAAATTTTTGCGAGTCGGGATTCTCGATCGCTCGAAAGTAAGTGATTTTTCGCTTAACAGTTGTCGGGATGCCAGCAACATTATACTAATATTTTGACTGAGATAGCAATCTTTTCGGGAAACGGGCGATGGCGTCCCGCCCTCGCCCGTGCTACGGCTTTTTTTGTTACGAACCGCTTTCGCCAAGAACCACAGGCGGGACGCCTGTTCCACAAAGCAAGAGAAGAGAAGAGGAAGAGTTGACAGGTGCTGCGATAATTGCTAGATCTGCCCAAAGTTGGTTCCTGTCAAAGAGAGGAACTGCTAGGCTATCTGGATAGCTAGAGGAAGCATCAAATATGTCTGTGCTAGAAGCTGCTTGGAAACACGAATTTATCGCTACGAACGGCATTAAACTGCACTATGTCACTCAAGGTTCTGGGCCGCTGATGCTGATGATGCACGGATTTCCTGAATTTTGGTATTCTTGGCGGCATCAAATCCCGGAATTTGCATCAGATTATAAAGTTGTCGCTGTGGATCTCAGGGGTTACAACGACAGCGACAAACCTCAGGATAAATCTGCTTACGTGATGTCAGAGTTTGTGCAAGATGTCAAGGGAATTATTCAGGGTTTGGGGTATGAAAGTTGCGTCTTAGTTGGTCACGACTGGGGAGGCGCGATCGCCTGGAATTTTGCTTATGCTTATCCCCAAATGGTGGATAAATTAATTGTGATGAATCTACCGCATCCGGCCAAGTTTGCTGAAGGATTACGCACTCCCCAACAATTGCTGAGAAGTTGGTACATCTTTTTCTTTCAGTTGCCAGTTTTGCCGGAGTTGTTAATTCAGTTGGGCGACTATCAGGCAATTTCTGCTGCTTTGGAAGGTATGGCAGTTGACAAAAGGACTTTTAGCCCCTCAGATATCGAAGCTTACAAAGATGCGGCGGCCAAACGGGGCGCTCTGACTGCTACTATCAATTATTACCGCAATCTGGCTCGCGGATTTCTCGATCGCGCGAATTGGGATGTGCTGGAAGTTCCGACGCTGATGATTTGGGGAGAAAAAGATCTCGCCCTCGGCAAAGAGTTAACCTATGGGACAGCAGATTACGTGCGAGATTTTCAGATTCAGTACCTTCCCAATTGCAGCCACTGGGTACACCAGGAACAGCCGCAGTTAGTGAATCGGTACATGAGAGATTTTTTGGCAAGCAAAGCTGTTTGAATTGACTCCTACCCGCGATCGACTCCTGCAACTATTGGTTGTGTTGGGACAAAAGTTGGGTCGCGAAATGGCACAAGGACTGTTAATTGATTTGAGATTGACTCATCAGGAGATTTCCGAAGCACTTGCCCTTACGCGGATTGCAGTAACGCGACTGATGGCTAGGCTGGAAGAGGAGGGATTTATCGAGCGCGCCCTCAATACATTGTTTTAACTGCCCGTTAGTTTGATTTTCACATAAGAGATATTTTTGATGGCAGATCAGCGCAGATAGACGCAGATATTTTTTAGGTATCTGTGTTTATATTTCAACTTACCGCAGATCACCTTACTCTCGGCTATCGGTTGTGGTTCGATGAGGGATTGAAACTGCTTTGTTGTGCAGGGCAAACGCATCTAATTTATAACTTTCCCCCATAGCGTTTTTTAGCTTTCACAAGCACTATGTACGGGTCAAGCAATATCAACAGGAGGCAGTAATCTGGATCTATCTATTGCAACCAGCTCTTTCTCTGACACCCTCGAATTATCTTCTGAGTCAAAAGACTGGAAGAATCACGTATCTGGAATTACGTTTAAGTGTCTTGCCCCAATTAATCTAGACGATGTAGATTCTAAGCTTATTGCTAATAAAAATTAACTACTTTATAAAATTTTATGGTTTACTGAATGTCTTTAAGCCCTGAACTTCACTAAAAACAATGATTTTAATGTTACAGCTTGGTTAACCCTCTTTTGTCACTCTGGGAAATTAAAAATGAGACCAAAATTTTAAACTGTAGATAGATCAAGGATTTGAGCATTTATTTTCTAACAGAATGGCTGAAATCAAGGTTTTTGGTAAAAGTCTTATGCTATAACCATCCCAGATTATTTTCTGCCGAAAGTGACAAAAGAGGGTTAAGTTTCATCTCCTTAATAATAATATCAACAACTATTCTTAAAATTTGTTTTAAAAAAACTGAATACTCCATCTTGCCCAGCTTATGTTTTGGGACACAGTACCTTTGGCGGCGCAGCAGATGTAGTTTTGACAGCTTTCTTCGGCGATAATGTTAGTTTTACCACCGTCGCCGATGCTTCGGTAAAATTGCAGCCTCGGGCTTTTAAAAGTATTACTGAAGCTGCGGAGGAAGCCGGGATGAGTCGCGTTTACGGCGGTTCTCACTGGTTGTCAGAGAATCGAAATGGGTTGACAGCGGGCAGGAATTTGGGCAAGTACGTTGTGGAAAAGTTTTAGTAACAGGAATTACGCAAATTTTCTCAATGTATTTGACTGTTTACTAATGACTAAAGACTTAAGTCATTAGTCATTTTCTCTCGAAACCTTAAAATTTCTAATCTAAAATGGTATGACTACCTGCTATATTTATAGGCGTGATTTAATCATTAGTCATTAGTCCCGTGTTCTCGAAAACAACTATTCGGAATTTTACGTTCGCCCTTTTAATGGCCCTCAGCCTAGCGTTGTTCAGCGGAACGACAATTTTTTCTCAAAACATCGAAACAATTAAAATTTCCGGGAATGCTGCGGGTGTTAGCACTCGCTACATCGGTGCAGTCGAGGGCAATATCAATTTCGACATCAAAGATTTGCAAGATTTGGGGATTAATACCTACCGCATTTACGGCGGGATGTCCCGATGGGAAGCCGAAGACGATGATGGTAAATACGGGTGGCCGGAAATATCCCAAATTAAGGCAAATCCAAATATAATTAATTGGGCGCATTGGGATAAGATTATGACCGATCCGCCCCAGGGTAGCGATTATTGGTGGTCGGGAAAACCTGGTATAGTTTGGCAAGGCAATGCCCGGACTATTTTTAATACTCTCAAACAAGCCAATATTCGCCCGGTTGTGAGTATTCGGAATGTTGATAATAACTGGAATCCGAGTTGGGCGCTGCAACTGAATCCGCCGCGCGCAAAAGAAGATTGGAACGAGTGGTGGGAACACGTTTTTGCTACGGTTTATTGGCTGAATGTTCGCAATGATTACCGCGTTGATGATTGGGAAATTCATAACGAACCGGACAATCGCGATCAGGGTTGGGGCGGGACTAGGGCTGACTATTTTGAGTTGGTTAAGGTGGCAAAAGATGCGATCGACTTTGTTTACAAAAATTATTTACCCGATCGCACTTACCGCATCCACGGCCCGAAAACCATAGGTGGCAGCAGTTGGCCGGCTAGTGCTTTGCAGGAAATACCCAATTATTTCAATACAGTCAATGTCCACAACTACGATGCAGATATTTCTAACTACACCCGCAAAGTGCGCGGCTGGATGAACGGTACTGCCCGCGCTAAGTCGCAGCTTTGGGTAGGAGAATGGGGAACTTACAACATTAGCTACGGCGATTTATCTTTAGCTTTAAATTTGATTAAGAATTTGATTCGAGGTTCTCAACCGGGGGATAATTATATTTACGGAAGTCACATATTCTGTTTGTACGACTGGGGCAAGCCCGCAGGGGCGGAAGGTTTGCTAGGGGACGGGGGAAAACGGCGCGCAGGCTACTATGCTTTGCGGATGGGAATTAGGGCTTTGCAGGGCGGGAAAGCTACCTTTTTTCCTATCACTAACAGTTCGGAGTTAATGGCAGTTGCAACTACCGATGCTAGCAAGAATGTTTACTTGCTGGCTGTCAACAATGGAGCCAAATCTTACACTGTTAATGCTGATATTTCAGCTCTGCTCAAAGCCGGTAATGGCACGGTGCGGGAGTTCAGTTCTAGGAGAATGGATGAGGTTGTTGGTAAATTAACGCTGAAGGGTGGCAATGCGAGTTTTGCGGTGGCGGGGAACAGCGCTATTCTCATCAAGTTCGATCGCCAGAATTGAAGCTCAAATCCTCGGACTCATAATTGGGATAAGATAGAATTAGTTATGATTAGAATTATTTATTTTCTGCCTGTTTGACCCTTGAGCCCCCGAACCCTGGAACCCTCGAACCCTCGAACCCCTAATTGTACAGTTGCAATACCTAAATCGTCATGTTGTGATTCCCCTCCTGTCGCTGGTAAATTGGTAGCGTGCAGGTATCTTGCCTCAAACAGAATCCGAGCAAGAGTTCCGTTGAGGGCGAGAAAGTAGGGTGCAGTCTAGACAATCGCAGAAATTCTTGCTCGTAAACCCGCAGCAGTTACGCTAAGCGAGGAATTGCCCGCCAGCCTTCATGTCCGCCCTCTGGCAGATAGCATTGGTTCTGATTTTCAGAACCGGTCAATTATCAGGATGTGGCACGGAATTAATTTTCAATGCCAAGATGCTGGAAGTAGGAGTGAGTCTAATCGTACAAAAACTTTGAGCGCGCTGGGAAATCTCGCGGGCAAAGCCTCTCTATCCAACCTGCTGCTCGCGATCGGGTTTTTCCAACAAATATCACTTTTATGCCCCCTGATGTTTATTCCCTCCCTCAGTCAGGTCATCAACCGCAATCCCCTCACTGTCACCCCTGAGACGCCCGTAGAAAAGGCGATCGAGCTGATGAGCAGCACAGGAGCCAGTTACGTCCTCGTGGTAGAACCGCGCGGGAATTCTCAATTCGGAAATCCCACAAACGGGACTTCCCCACAATCGCGGGAACAGTCGGGTTTCTACAACGGCGTACCGCGTGCGGTACACGCAGGAGGCAACGGGCTGCGTCTCAACGGCTCAAAAGCTCCCTATCAGGGCGGTCAGACAGTGCTGGGGATTTTTACAACGCGAGATGTCGTACAGCTAAATTCGATCGGCGCTGCTTTGAGCGGATTTGCGATCGAGCAAATCATGATCAGAACCGTAACTGTAGCCCGAGAATCGGAAATTCCCGACTTTTTTGCCTTAGCAAATCTGCTGGATAAAAATCAGATCAGCCATTTGCCCATCGTTAGCGAGACTGAAGAACTTGTCGGTTTAATTAGCTCTCAAAGCTTGGTGCAATTGTTGCAGGAAATTGGGGAATCGACACAAAAAGCAATTAGCAGCGCTTCGCCACCTGCAGCCTTCGCGTTTCCTCCGCCGCTGCCAATTCTGCATCAGAAATTAGAGCTGCCCGCGAATTTAATTAAACTTTATCAAATCCCTCAAATCGCAGCCTCGCGAATTATTCATGCTCCTGCTACTTCTTCGGTTCGCTATTTGGCGCAACTGATGTTCAGGCACAATGTTAGTTATGTATTAATCACTGAAACCCCCGAACAACACTCGACTGGTGCTGCTCAAAATTCCAAATTTACAAACCCCAACCTTCACAAACTGGTTGGGGTGGTAAGTTCGCGGGACATCGTGCAGTTGCAGGCCCTGAGAAGAGACTCGAACAAGATTAAAGCGGGAGCAATTTGCAGCAGTTCGCCGCCGCTGGTGCGATCGCACTCTACCCTCGAAGCAGCAGTCGCCCTGCTGCAAAAAAGCTACTGTCAGTTGCCTTTATTAGTCATCAACGAAAGCAATCACCCGATCGGGATTATCAATCCTAAAACTATCCTTTTACAAGCGCTGGATTCAAAATCTCTGCATTCTGGCTTGATCGCTTTGCAGCGCCAGCTAGAATCTAGCAACGCTCAATACAAAAGACTCTCAGCAGAAATACAGCGGACGGCAGCAAATAGCCACCTCGCGGCTGAAAGTTCTCACAACAATTTCGTGGAACGCCCAAATCTCCCCGCCGCAGTCAACAATCAGGGGATTTGGGACTGGAATCTCGAAACAGATGAGTTTTTTTATTCGGCGCGGTGGCAAGAAATGCTGGGCTACAAAGAAGGGGAAATCTCCAATCGCCGATCCGAATGGTGGAGTCGCATCCACCGAGATGATATTGACGCAGTAAAGGCAGCTTTAGAAGATCACTTCGCTGAAAAGACAGCGGATTTTGCAGCAGAATATCGGATGTACTGCAAAGACGGCAGCACTGTCTGGGTGCTGAACCGGGGTCAAGTTTTGCGCAGCGCTACGGGCAAACCGCTGCGGGTAGTAGGAACTCATACAGATATTACTCCAAACAAGCAGTTAGAACTCACAAACCGCGCTCATAATCAGGAGCAATTTCAACTATTTGACTCTTTGAAAGCAACAGTAATTTTCCAGATAGATGTGGCGGGGGTTTGGACATTTTTAAACCGCGCTTGGACGGAAATTACGATGTTTTCGGTTTCCGAAAGTTTGCAAACTAATTTTTTAGATTGGGTGCATCCAGATGAGCGCGCGCAATGTGCAAATTTATTGGAGTCTTTGCTGTCGGGGAAGTCGGAATTTGAACGGCGAGAACTGCGATTTAAGTACAAGTCGGACTCGGGGAACAACTCCTTGGGAATCCACAGTAATTCTGGCTTTATTTCCGTTGAAATATTTGCCCAAGCCCGGCGGAATTCCCAAGGCGAAATAGCTGGAATTTTAGGAACTTTGCACGATGTCTGCAACCGCGTCGAAGGGGTTGAGGATCTGCGGGAAAGCGAGCGGGCAATTCGATCGCTCTACGAAGTAATGGTGAGCTCGGAAGGCTCTTTTGAAGATCGAACGATCCGGTTGCTGGCAATGGGTTGCAGTCAGTTTGGGATGGATATCGGGCTGTTGGGCAGGGTTTTGGGCGATCGCTACGAAGTGATCGCGGCTTATGTACCGGAAGATTTTCCCTTTGGATTTGCTAAAGGAGACGGTTTTGCTTTGAGCAGAACCTTCGAGCGAGAGGTTTTGCGATCGAGCGAACCTATTTCTGTCGAATCAGCCGGCACTACTCAGTGGCGCAACCATCCCGCTTACAGCGTGCGCAAGTTGGAGGCTTTTGTGGGGACGAGGGTAATAGTGCAAGGGCGAGTTTTTGGCACTTTGAGCTTTACTTCCCGCACCACTAAAGCTCCTTTGAAACCGCTGAATTTTGAAATTTTAAAGTTGATGGGCAATTACATCGGCGCGGAAATTGCCCGCGAAGAGCGAGAGCGAACTTTGCAAGGTCAGTACCAGCGCGTTTTACTACTCAAACAAATTACTCAAAAAGTGCGATCGACTTTAGATACTCAAGAAATTTTTCAGACTACCGCCACCCAAATCGGCCGCGTATTTGGCGTCAATCGCTGTACAATTCACACCTATCTTTCCGAACCTTATCCCCACCTTCCTTGCGTCGCCGAATACTTAGAACCCGGTCACCAATCGGCTTTAGATTTAGAACTTTCTGTCACTTATAACCCCTACACAGAAAAACTACTCGCTGAAGATATAGCCCTGGCATCTCCCGATGTGTTTGCCGATCCTTTGCTCGAATCTTCAGGGCCGATGTGCCGCCGCATCGGATTAAAATCTATGTTGGCGGTTCGCACTTCCTATCAAGGAGAACCGAATGGAATTATTACTTTGCACCAGTGCGATGCAACTCGCCAGTGGAATCCCGACGAAATTGAACTGTTAGAAGATGTTGCCGCTCAAGTTGGAATTACGTTAGCTCAAGCACAACTTTTAGAAACGGAAGTTCAGCGACAGCGACAGTTAGCCGAGCAAAATGAAGCTTTGGATCAAGCGCGACAAGCGGCGGAAGTTGCTAACAGAGCTAAGAGCGAATTTTTAGCGACTATGAGTCACGAAATCCGCACTCCGATGAATGCGGTAATCGGGATGACGGGCTTGCTGCTGGATATGGACTTAACTCCAGAACAGCGGGATTTTGTGGAGACAATTCGCACCAGCGGCGATGCTTTGCTGACTATTATTAACGATATCCTCGACTTTTCCAAGATTGAATCGGGGAAAATGGATTTGGAACGCAGCCCTTTCGAGCTGCAAAACTGTATAGAAGAATCTTTGGAATTGCTGGCTCCTAGAGCCTCAGAAAAAGGTTTAGAGCTAGCTTACTTTATTGACGATTCTGTTCCGAAAAACATTTTAGGAGATGTGACTAGGCTGCGCCAAATATTGGTAAATCTGCTAGGAAATGCAGTTAAGTTTACAGAATCTGGAGAAATTGTCGTTTGCTGTACGGCTAGGAAAATCGATAACGTACCTGCTAAGAGTTCGCCGGAAATAATCAATATTCTAGAGCCGCGACCGCTAGCAACTAACCAGGGAGAGTTGGCAGGTAGCAAACAATACGAGATTCAATTTGCTGTCCAAGATACGGGAATTGGCATTCCGCCAGACCGGATCGATCGCCTGTTTAAAGCTTTTTCGCAGGTGGATGCTTCGACAACGCGACATTACGGCGGGACGGGTTTGGGACTGGCTATCAGCCAGCGTTTGAGCGATATGATGGGGGGTACAATGTGGGTTGTCAGTCAGGTTACTCCGGGAAGTTCTAAGTCTCAACCGGCAGTTTCTGCGATCGGACAAAGTACCGCTGGAATGCCGCCTCCAGAATTTACTTCGCCGTCGATATCGGGTTCGGGTTCGATTTTTTATTTCACGGTGGTTGCTGAAGCTAATGACATCCGGGCTGAGGAAAAAAGGCCGGAATTTGCCGCTGGTAAGCGCTTGTTAATTGCCGAGCATCATGCCATTAATCGGCAAGTTTTGATCCGGCAGGCAGAGTCTTGGGGAATGATACCCGTGGCTGTAACTTCGGGTGCTGAGGCTTTGGAAATCATCAAAGGAAACTCGGCGCTCGATTTAGCTATTTTGGCGATGAATCTACCAGATATGGACGGTGTGGCTTTGGCTGTGGAGATTAGGAAATTTGAGCTGAGCAATTTGTCTGGCGCTCTAAATCCGAATGGCATCACAGTTAAAAACCCTCGCAAAATAGCGCTACCTTTGGTACTGTTTACTTATTTAAGCAAGGCGGAAGTTTGGAAAAAACTTGAAACTACAGAAGTACATTTTTCGGCTTTTTTAACTAAGCCTCTAAAACAGTCCCAGTTTTATAATGTGTTGCTGCAAGTTTTTGGATATGTTACGGGCAAAAGTGGCAGGGGAGAAGTTTCAAATGTGGTGACTTTGACTTCGGGATTGAAGTATTTTGAAAATTCTCAAGAACAGCACCGCGTGCAGCGGACACCTGCTGTTTTGAGGCAGGTTGCGACCAATTCTGGCGGACAGGATGCAGCTAATTCTAGTCAGATTCGGATTTTGCTGGCCGAGGACAATGTGGTGAATCAAAAAGTCGCTACGCATTTGCTCGACAGGATAGGATATCGGGCTGATATTGCGGCTAACGGGTTGGAGGTTTTGGAGGCCCTGAAGCGGCAACCTTACGATGTTGTGCTGATGGATGTGCAGATGCCGAACATGGACGGGCTGGAAGCGACGCGCCGGATTTGTCAGGAATGGCCGGCTAACAAGAAGCCGAGAATTATTGCGATGACTGCTAATGCGATGCAGGGCGATCGCGAAAAGTGTCTGGAAGCAGGTATGGACGATTATATTACTAAGCCCGTGCGCCGGGAAGAGTTGGCGATCGCCTTGAGCAAGTGCTCACCTCTGGAGCGGGATGAATTGGATGCCGTTACGGAGCAGAAAAATCAAGATATTTCCGATAAACTTGACAGTGATGCTGCTGGATATTCGAGCGTTCAACCGGGAGCAGATTCGCCGATTGATTTTCATATTTTGCAGAATCTCCGCGAGCTAGATGATGAGGAAGACCCGGATTTTTTGGGGGAGCTGATTAAGATATATTTGTTAGACGCACCGCAGCATTTAGAAACCATTAAGGAGGCTATTTTTCTCGGTGATGCTGATAGTTTGAAGCTGGCTTCCCACACGCTGAAGTCGAGCAGCGCCAATTTAGGAGCCGTGTCTTTTTCTGCTGTTTGCAAGGAGTTGGAGTATATGGGCCGCGTCGCGGTTGAGTCTGGAGGAGAACAGGTTTTTGATGTGAGTACGGCGCGCGATCGCCTGTTGGAAGCCCAAGTGGAGTGGGAAAAGGTGCGGGCGGCTTTTGAGACGGAATTGGAAACGGGGAAGTTGCGATCGCAAATGGGGTAATTGGTAATTGGTAATTGGTAATTGGGAATTGCCGTTACCCATTACCCATTATGGGGATAGCTATTTAACTTTCACCTAAATATGCTTTGCGAACAGTTTCATTTGACTGCAAATCGCTAGCAGTACCGGCGACTACAACCTGACCAGTTTGGATGACATAGCCGCGGTGGGCTACACTTAAAGCCATGCGGGCGTTTTGTTCCACCAGTAAAATAGTTGTTCCTTCAGCATTAATATCGCGGACGATCGCAAAAATTTGACTGACTAACATCGGTGCCAATCCCATACTCGGCTCGTCCAATAATAACAAGCGGGGGCGCGACATCAAAGCCCGGGCGATCGCCAACATTTGCTGTTCGCCACCGCTGAGAGTTCCCCCTTTTTGACTAATTCTTTCTCGCAAACGGGGAAATAAATTTAATGCTTTTTCCATATCTGACTTGATACCGAGAGTATCGTTGCGGAGATAAGCACCCATTTCCAGGTTTTCTTGCACCGTCATTCGCGGAAAAATTAGCCTCCCTTCGGGACTTTGAGAAATCCCCAAACGGACGATCGCCTCTGTAGACAGTGCTTCTAAAGGCTTTCCCTCAAATAATACAGTGCCTTGGCGCGGGCGCAGCAGTCCTTGAATCGTGCGGAGAGTTGTAGTTTTCCCGGCCCCGTTGCTGCCGATTAATGTCACAACTTCTCCCTGCGAGACTGTTAGCGATACTCCTTTGAGGGCGTGGATATTTCCGTAGTAGGTGTGAATGTCTTTAATTTCCAACATAATTACTCTTTCTGCTTTGTCCTTTATTATATTATCCTGACTAATTATAAATTTTTATTGCATTTATTTAAAATTAACCTTTTTTATAGTAAGCAGTAATTTTACTTAAATCAAGACTAGCCGTAGCTCCCATACCATGTATTTTTAGCAGTTGCTGCAGCCTACTTTATAGAACTTTTAATCAAACACAAGATTTCTTGACAGTAGCTTTACAAAAATCTCTAAGTAAATAGGTACTATTAATACGTAAGCGAAACCAACCGCTACAAATTACCAATAACAGCACTTAAAATCCTTCAAATTCAAGGAGATTTACCATGAAATTAAATCACAGTACCGGAGCGATCGCATTTTTATTAGCAACTCCTTTAGTAACCAGCTTGACTGTAGGTATTGCCCCTAGCAGTGCTGCAATAATCGCAGGTTCTGCGACAGCAGTAATCATTGACAAATTCAGTCACCAACCGACAGAGATAGGTACATTTACTAACACTGACACTCAAACCATAGCTAACAGCGGTTCAGTTATTAGCGAGGCGGCTGCTGATGCAGTTTTTATATCTAACTGTCGCCAATTGCTGGCAGCAAATCTTTCGCAAAGTGGAGTCATAGGCAGCGGGAATAACTATTCCGGTTTAGCCCAAAGTCAAGCAGCCGTGATCGGCGACTTCGACATTGATGCCGAAGACACTTTTTCCTTCAATTTCCCGACAGTCTTACATCTTTTAACATCAGTTGACAACCGCCAAGCCGAACGCGGCAGCGCGAGGGGCAGTATATCTTTCTGGTTGATTAACACTGTTACTAACATTCTTTGAGACTATTTTCAAGTTGCCAGCGGTTTAGATTCTTCTAGTGGTCTTTATTTGAATTTGTCTACCAGCAACAGCTTTAATCCCGCAGCAATTAATTTTAATTTTATGGCTAAAGGAAGTGCAGCAACAACCCTCCTGTATACTTCTGGGGTGTATTCGCGGACATTCGACAGCGCCACTAACTTAAGGTTAGTAGAAATTAAGAACAATATCGCAGAGGCAGAAGCGAAACCGATTCCAGAACCCAGCACTATATTAGGCACTGCTATGTTTTTAGGTTTGCTTGCCAAGGGGAGAAAATTTAAGAATAAATTGTCGGAATTTAAATCCCAAGTTTAGGAATGATGCAAAACATGGATCGGGCAGGGTGCGCTGCGGCGCACCTTACCCCTTACCCATTGCCATCTTCTTCTTTTCCCAAATATGCCTCAATCACGCGAGGATTTGCGCGAACTTCGGCCGGAGTGCCCTCAGCAATTTTAGTACCGTACTCCATAACACTAACCCGATCGCTAATTCCCATCACCACCTTCATATCATGTTCAATCAGTAAAATACTCAAATCCAACTCATCGCGAATCCGGTAAATAAAGCGAGTTAAATCAGCCGTTTCGTTCGGGTTCATCCCCGCAGTTGGTTCGTCCAAAAGCAGCACTTTGGGATCGGAAGCCAAGGCCCGCGCAATTTCCAATCTCCGCTGGTCTCCGTAGGAAAGGTTTTTTGCCAACTCCAGCGCTTTAGAAGCGCCTAAACCGACAAAATCAAGCATAGTCAAGGCTTTTTTCTTAGCTTCCCGTTCCTCCGAAATCACAGCCGGACTGCGGAGTATTGCACCCAACAAACCTGTTTTTAATCGGCAGTGTCTACCTACTAAAACATTATCCACCACAGTCATGTTGTTAAACAAGCGGATATTTTGAAAAGTTCTAGCAATGCCGAAAGTTGTCAGGCGATCCGGCGGTAAACCGGTAATATTTTTATTTTCAAGTACCAACTGCCCCCCACTCGGTTTATAGATGCCCGTAAGCATATTAAAAAATGTGGTTTTGCCGGCACCGTTGGGGCCAATTAAACTAGCGATGGCTCCTTTATCCAAAGTTAAGCTGACCTGATTTACCGCAGTTAAACCCCCGAATCGCATTGTAAGCTGCTGTGCTTCTAATAATGACATTTTGGTTTTGTTTCCTAATATTAGTTAAGCTGTTATAGCTCGGATTCTATATAATACCAAATCCGCTCTGTTAAAGTGCGTCAGCTTGACTGTGGTGGGATGCTCGTTACCACACGGAAAGATTTGGGGATCGGAATGCGTTACAGAAAGTCTTAGGCTAAGCTTCATGACTGCGTTTCGGTTTAAGGTTTCCCCTTGAGAGTAAGGACAAAAAGGGTGGAAAATTAAATTACACTGGTAGTTTTTCATGGGGATGGGCTACTCTAGTAAGAGGGTATGTAGAGGCCGGAACTATGATAAAGCTTGGTTTGCTGGTGCGATCGCGAAGCGTCTCCGCAGAAAAATCGCCAAACAACGACTTAGGAATCGGAAAAGTTACCGAGCTATCCTACTCTACAGCAACAGTTGAATACTTCTGCTCAATGGGGCAACGCCTCGAAAAAACCTTACCATTAACTTCGCTTTATAGAGTTCAACTCCCGCCTCAGACACGATGCTACATCCAGCCAGAAAGCCAGGATACATGGATAATTGGCAGAATTTTTGACTGGGACGAAGACAAAGGTCAGTATCGAATCGACCTACCCGATAAAAAGATAGCATTAGTTGCTGAACAGGAAATTTACGTTCGTTGCAACCTACCCATCGATGACCCCATCGAAACTCTAGCGATGAAAGGTCAGGAAACGCCCTACTTTCACGATCGACGTTTAGCTTTTGTCCAGTGTCTCATCGAACAACGCGCTGTCAGTCGCGGGATGACAGGGCTGATTTCTGCCAATATTGACCTTTATCCTCATCAAGTTGAAGTTGTCCGCCGCGTACTCGAAGACCCCATTCAACGTTACCTCTTAGCTGATGAAGTTGGACTGGGAAAGACGATCGAAGCAGGTGCTATTCTTCGCCAGTATCTCCTCGATCGACCGCAGGGAGGTGCAGTGGTGCTTGTACCGCAATACCTGCGGGAACAGTGGCTTCAAGAATTAGAACATAAATTCTATCTCTCTGACTTGGACAATCGTGTCCAGGTACTTGCAGTAGAGGATGTCGATCGAGTCAGCCCGAATGCCGATTTGGGCTTCCTGATTTTAGATGAAGCACATCATATTGCAGCAATGGCGACCTCTTCAGATTCGATACAGCGCAGGCGTTTCGAGACTTGCAAACACCTCGCTCATAAAAGCGATCGCCTACTTCTATTATCTGCAACTCCAGTTCTCAATCACGAGCAAGATTTCCTGGCGATGCTGCACTTACTCGATCCGACCACCTATCAACTTGATGATTTAGAAGGTTTTCGCGCGAGAGTGAAAAACCGCCAACAAATTGGTCGAGTTTTACTCTCATTTAAAGAGAAAGCAAATCCGTTTGTGCTTAAAACTAACCTCAACCAACTGCGAAACCTTTTTGCTGAAGATAAATATCTGCTAAATCTTGTAGAGGAATTACAAAATTGTTTGCTTTCTCCAGAAACACTCCCCGCCGATCGAGATCCAATTGTGCGATCGATTCGCACCCACATCAGCGACACCTATCGGTTACACCGTCGGATGCTCCGCAACCGTCGCGCTGCGGTGGAAGATGTAATTTTTGCCCGAAATGTGACACCAAAAGTAGAGTATGACTTAGATGAGCGATCGCCCGAAATTCACGAACTAATTGATGAATGGCGCACAGTCGCTCCAAACCAACAACAATATCAGCAAATTTTTCTACTTTTATTCCGTGCTAGCGGGACTTGGTTAGGGATTTTAGCGCAAGTGCTGGAAACCCGTTTAAGCGGCATCTCCCATTCTGCCTTGATTCAAGAATTTGGTGCTGATAATATCCGCATTATGACAGAAACCCCTAAATTTTCTGGGGAAGAACAGATTTTGCAATCTTTACTAAGAATTATTCAGCAACCTTCAGAAGAAGGATCTCGCCTCGAATTACTAAAGATAGTGATACTGTATCATCTTTCAGAGACTTTTAAACTTCAATCTTATCGCAGCAATCTTCATAAATTGCTCGAACAGGTGCAACAGCGAATTCGCAGACCGATATCGGGAACTCCCCTACCTAAAATAGTCATTTTCACCAGTTTTGCCCAAACAGGCGCTGAAATTTTCCGGTGCTTATCAGAGACTTTTGGTCAAGCATCTGTAGCTAGCCATCAATTAGGACTGTCTCGTTCTCATGTTGAGAAAAGCCTCAACCAGTTCAAAAATGACCGAAATTGTTTTATCCTTGTGTGCGATTCCTCTGCTGAAGAAGGTCGCAACTTTCAATTTGTTGATTGGATGATTCATTTCGATCTTCCCTGGTCGCCAAATCGTTTAGAACAAAGGATTGGTAGGATCGATCGCATTGGTCGCCCTTTAAACGTTCAATTTACAGTATTCGCCGGCTCAGACTTAGAGGATAGCCCTCACGATGCTTGGTATCAATTATTAAAAGACGGTTTCGGCATCTTTCATCAATCAATTGCCAGTCTCCAGTTTTATGTAGATGAAAAACTACCAGGACTGCTAACCACTCTGTTTCAATCTGGTGCTAGTGGACTATTGGAAATGATAGGGACTATCCAACAAGAAATTGCTGAAGAACAGGTAAAAATTAGCGAACAAAACGCTTTAGATGAAATAGATGCCCAGGATGAAAACGCTACCCAATATTTTCAAAGTTTAGATGATTATGATGCTCGTCATCAGGAAATTAAACGAGCAACAGAAGACTGGATATGTCAAGCACTGCACTTCAAACAAATTGACGATCCGAATTTAGAAAAAGTAGGGCGTTATCAACCTACTAAGCGCACTCTAATTCCCATCCACGATCTGCAAACTCGCTTTGCTGCTTATGCACAACCCTCTGGTACTTATAACCGGAGAATATCAACTCAATATCCTGGTGTCAACCTCTACCGTATTGGCGAAGGATTTGTGGAAGCACTAGCATCTTATATCCATTGGGATGACAGGGGTCAAGCATTTGCAATCTGGCGATGCGATGAATCTTGGGATGCTGGGGAAGGGATGGAATGGTTCGGTTTTCGCTTTAATTATATAGTCGAAGCCAATTTAGAGATAGCCCAAAAAGTTTTAACAGATTTTGGGATAGATAATAACAAATACCAGGCTCTAAAGCGACGTACAGATGCGCTACTTCCCCCAATTATAGAGACAATTTTCCTGGATGCTCGGTATGAACCAATGAGCATTGTTGAAGATGAAGCACTTGTGAATATCCTGCAACGTCCCTATAAAGGTAAAAGCAGTCATCCATGCCGAGATTACAACTTGGCGAAAAGTCGATTGCCGATTCTGAATGAGTTTATTGATGCTAGTAATTGGCAAGAATTTTGTCATCAGGCGCGTCGGACTTCTGAAACATTGTTGGGCGCTCGCACTTCTTTCATCGAACTCTGCGAACAACAGGCCCAAATTGCCGAACAGAAACTAGGAAAAAGACTTGCTCAACTGCGCCTGCGTCTTAACCGCTTAGCTCAAAGCCAACAAACTTCGCATTCATTATTAGCGAAAGAAGTCAACATAGAAACTGCTTTAAGTCAAGCTATTTTAGAAGGAATTCGACATCCCCAAATCAAGCTTGATTCTGTAGGATTCATCATTGTTTCTGGGCGAGTTCCCGTTCAATTTCTGAAAGAGGGGGATGAGTGATGGCTGATTTTTTCCAAGAGTTAAGAGACATTCTTCAAACAGGTAAGATTCCTGCTGATACAAGTCAGTTTTCAGAAACTTGTTACAGGCGCTTGCTTGATGCTTTGGCTGCTGCGGGAACTCCTGACGCGCCGGGAAAAGGGGATATTGCTGCTTTAGTGCGTCACGTATTGCGGCGAGAAGATGAGCTACAGGGCGGAATGCCGCAAACTCTCAAAGTACCTCGGATTTCTTCTTTCCCGAATCGCGAAATTTGGCGGCAAAGCGGTATCAATGTTTTGGTTGAAGGCTCGGATTACTATTTAATTAGCGCTCGTCCTTGGCAACAAAATTGGCTGGATTTTTCCGAACAATATCATCCAGACAAACCCGTATTTAAAGAGGAAAATCGCCGGAATTACCAGCCAGTAGCGGGAGATCCGTTTCTGGAATTGGTGGATAGGAAGAAGTATCGAAGTGTCGGGCAACGGGAAGCAATTCGTGCTGTTTTGACTGCTCCTGAGAAGGCGACACTTGCGATTAATCTGCCTACGGGTTCTGGCAAAAGTCTCTGCGCTCAATTGCCAGCGCTTTTGCGATCGCAAATTGGTGGTATCAGTGCGATCGTTGTGCCGACTACAGCACTAGCGATCGACCAAGAACGAGCTTTAAAACCTTTTGTTAACCATCCAACTGCTTATTATGGCGATGAGTCTGAGGAAGGACAACAGAAACGGCAGGAAATTCGCGAGGGAGCATCCCAGTTTTGCAGTAAGTATAAATGCTGAGGAAAATTACCAGCAAATTGATGAGAGAATAGAAATCAGAGACAATACGATAAACCGAGTAGATATGACCCCAGAA